>DATKVK010000046.1:0-112530 GCA_035530095.1 Rectinemataceae bacterium
CCTCCTCGTTCACCAGACGGGTGTAGCGCCGGGCCACGGCCTCGCGCACGGCGCCGAAGTCGTCGATCGCGCCTTCGAGGCTGCGGATCTTGAAGTAGCGGTAGTTCTTCTTGTCGGGCACCCCGTTGCGGAACGAGACGAGGGAGGCCACGGTGTGCTTGCCCGAGAGCTGGGCTATGTCGAAGCCCTCGATGCGGGCGGGCAGGGAGCCGAGGCCGAGGAGCTTCTGCAGCTCCTCCAGGGCGGGGATGTCGCCCATCTCGCGGCGGCGCTTGGCGAGGTCCTCGACGGCGTTCTGGGCGGCGAGGTTGATCGCGGCCTCGTGCCGCTTCTCGACCGGCAGCTCGATGGAGACCTCGGCCCCCAGCTCCTTCGCGAAGTAGCGGGTGAGGAGCTCGAACTCGGCCGCCTTCTGCACGAAGACGCGGGGAGGGGGCGGGCGGTCCTTGCCGTAGTAGCTCATGAGGAAGCCGCGCAGGGCCTCGTCCTCGGGGGCGTAGAGCCGCGAGCGGTAGAGGTCGCGGCCGGAGAGCTTGCCGCCGCGCATCTGGAACACGACGAAGCTTATGAGGTCGCCGTCGGCGGCCCAGGCTACGTAGTCGCGCGACTCGGGATCGAAGTCCACGGCGCTGGAGCGGCCGGCGAACTGCTCGATGGCGATCGTGGCGTCGCGGAGCTTGGCCGCCTCCTCGAAGCGCAGGCCGAGGGCGGCCGCCTCCATGCGCGAGCGCAGCTCGGCGAGGAGGGCCTCGGTCTCGCCCGAGAGGAGCTTCTTCACCTCCTCGACGTAGACGGCGTAATCCTCCTTGCTTATCTTGCCGGCGCAGGGGCCGGAGCAGCGGCCGATGTGGTAGTACATGCAGGGATTCTCGCGCTTGCGCATGACGGCGCAGCGGCGCAGGGGGAAGAGCTTCTTGATGAGGTCGAGGTAGGTGTCGATGACCTCGGCGCTCGGAAAGGGGCCGAAGTAGATGCTGCCGTCGCGGACGATGCGGCGCGTCCGGAACACGCGGGGGAAGTCCTCGGCGGTGACGCGGACGCTGGGGTAGGTCTTCCCGTCCTTCAGGTTGATGTTGTACCGGGGCGTGTGCCGCTTGATGAGGGTGTTTTCGAGGAGGAGGGCCTCGTACTCGCTGCCGGCGATGATCCACTCGATGCGATCGATCCGGGAGACGAGATGGCGGGTCTTGACGTCCTTGCGGCCGGAAAAGTACGAGGAAAGCCGGTTGCGGAGGACCTTCGCCTTGCCCACGTACAGGATTTCCCCGGCCGCGTCGCGCATGATGTAGACGCCCGGCTCGAGCGGGGCCTGGCGAACGAGGGCCCGAAAGGCGACCAGGCGCTCGTCGCGGACTCTTCGGGGCTTCCCCCCGGCTTCAGTATCGGCCATAGTGTACGATAATCAATGTACGGACAAATGAACCGCAAGGGAATACCGATACTGCTTCTCGCCGTGCTTGCCGCCGTCCCGGCGCTGGCCTTGGAACAGCGGCTCGAACTCCATGCCGGGGCCGGGGGCGATCCGGCGGCCCAGAACGACGCCGGCATCCCGCGGGCCATCGGAGGCTGGACCGTCGACGGCGCCGAACTCAAGCCCGGCTTCCGGGGCGGGAACGACTACGTCCTCGAGAACGACGCCTACGCGCCGCGGACGAGCGCCGACCTCTTGCTGCATCTCGACCATGCCGCCCCGATGGACGCCGCGGGGAACTGGGAGGTATCGGCCGGCCGCGACTTCGAGATAGACCACGATCGCGCCCTCTTCGGCGGAGGGGCCGGCGCCTTCCGCGGCCCCACATCCAGTCTCGCCCTCATTCCCGGACCCTCCTCGCTCTTCGCGCAGGGTTCGCATTTCCGCGACTTCAGCCTCGAGTTCTGGCTCTATCCTGCCGCGGCCGAGAACGGCGAGGTCGTCCTGGAGTGGCAATCGGTGCGCAAGCTTTCCGAGGGGGTCCTGCCGCAGCAGATTTCCTGCGTCATCGCGGGCGGGCGGCTTCTGTGGACCTTCACGGGTTTTTTCGCCCGGCCCGGCGCCGTGCGGTCGAGCGGGGCGAGCGAACCCCTCCAGCTTCGGGCCATAAGCCCCCTCGTGCCCCTCGTCTGGTCGCACCATCTCATACGCTTCAACGGCGACACGGGGCTCCTGGAGTACCAGGTCGACGGCAGGCCCGAGGCGGATGTCTACGCCACGGCCTCGGGCCACGAGGGCGGGACCGTGTACGAGCCGGCGGTGGGGGCGGCCTCGCCCATCAGGCTTTGCCCCGAGTTCGCCGGCCTCGTCGACGAGCTGCGGCTTTCGCGGAGCTTCGTGCGGCGGCCGCGGCTCAAGCCCTACGGCCGCGCGAGCGCCCTCGTGCTGAGCCCGGTGGCCGACCTCGGCTACGGGCACAGCCGGCTCGTCGCCATCGACGCGCAGTTCAAGGCTCCCGGCACCACGGGGGTCGAGCTCTCGTACCGCATGGCGGAGGACTGGTCGCGCTGGCGTCTCGACTATCCGGCCTGGATACCCTTCCGGCCGGGCGAGAGCCTGCCCGAGTCGGCCAGGGGCCGCTACGTCCAGGTCCGCGCCGAGCTCTTCCCGGACGGCTCGGGAAAGCTCAGTCCCTCCCTGTCCTCGGTCACGCTCCGCTTTGTGCAGGACCCGCCGCCTCCCCCTCCCGCCCGGCTCATCGCCACGCCCCTGGACGGAGCGATCAAGCTGCGATGGACGGTCGTGCCCGAAGCCGATCTGGCGGGCTATCTCGTGTACTACGGCGACGAATCCGGGCAGTACTTCGGGACGGGGGCGGAGGAGGGGCCCAGCCCGATAGACGCGGGCAATGTCACGACGATCACCATCACGGGCATCCCCAACGGGAGGCTACTCTATTTCGCGGTCGCAGCGTATGATACGGCCGCAGGCTCCGCCCCGGGCGGCGCCGAATCGCGCGCGGGCGCGCTCTCCGAGGAAGTCGCCGCCCGGCCTTCGAGGACGCCACCATGAGCACAGCCAAAGTCACGACGCAACCGTCCAGCCTGGAGCGCGCCCGGGCGGCCCTCAAGATCCGCGACTTCGACACGGCGGAGAAGCATGCCCGGGCTTTCATCATGGAGCGGCCGGAGTCGGAGGAGGCGCGCATCCTTCTCGGGACGATCTACCTCCGCACCGACCGTCCCCGCGAGGCCCTCTCGGCCTTCACGAGCGTGCTCGGCCGGACCCCCGACCACGTCGAGGCCTTGCTCAACGCCGGGGCGACCTACCTGCGGCTCAACAAGAGTCTCGACGCCATCGCGGCCCTCGAGCGCGCCCTCGAAAGCTCCCCCGGCAACGCCGAGGTCCTGTTCACCCTGGGCAACGCGCACCGGCAGACCGGCAACCTCAAGATGGCGGAGATGGCCTACTCCAAGGCGATCGAGCTCGATCCGGAGCACGTCCTCGCGTACAACAATCTCGGGGCCGTCTATAGGCAGATGGGCGACTCGGAGCGCGCGGTCCGCGTTTTCTGGAAGGGCCTCCAGGTCGATCCGAACTATCCTTCGTTCCACTACAATCTGGGCTACGCCTACAGCGCCCTCGGCAAGCACGACGAGGCGCTGAAGGAGTACGAGCTGGCCGTCAAGGCGAGGCCGGGCTGGGTCGAGGCCATGGGCAAGTACGGCCTGTCCCTCCTCCAGAACGGCAAGCACAGGCGCGCGCTCGACCTCTTCAGCCAGGTCCTCGCCATCGATCCGCTCAACGCCGAGGCGCGGAACAATATCGGTCTCGTCTACGCCGAGGAGGGCAAGGTCGACGACGCCCTGCGCTGGTTCCGGCAGGCGATCGAGGCCGATCCCGGCTTCATCAAGGCGGCCCTCAACATCGAGCAGCTCCTCGAAAAGTCGGGTCGCTGGGACGCCGCCCTCCAGGAGATCACGAAGCTCGTCGAGATGATGCCCGACAACGAGGACCTGCGGCTGCACCTCGCGAACCTCTACGGCAATCTCGGGCGGCACCGCGAGGCCAAGGAGACGCTGGAGTACATCATCCAGCGCAGCCCCGACGACATCAAGGCGCTCAAGCCCTACGCCGCAGCCCTCGAAAAGCTCGGCGATTCCGATACCGCGCAAAGGGTATACGAGAAGATACTCAGGCTCGACCCGAAGGAGGTCGGCTTCCGCGTCGAGCTGGCCCGGCTGGCGGCCGAGCGGGGCGACTTCGCGCGGGCCGAGTCCGAGCTCCTGGAGTACCTGCGCTCTCGCCCCGAGGATTCGCGGGCGCGCTTCGAGCTGGCCAAGGCCAGGGCCCGCAAGGGCGACTGGGAGGGGGCCAAGGCCGCCCTCGTCGAGCTCGAGCGCGATCGCCCGGACGACGCCAAGATCCAGATGGAGCTCTCGGCCGCCTACCGGGCGCTCGGCGAGAAGAGCAAGTCGGTCGCCGCCGCGGAGCGGCTCGTGACCCTCTCGGGCGGGTCGGGGACCGAGGATCCCGACGCGATTCTCGCCAGCCTCGACATCCTGGAAGGCGCCGTCAAGAACTACTCCTCCGACGTCCGCGAGGCCTGGGACAAGAATCTGCGCGTGCTACGGGCGGCCGCGGGCGGCGATGCCCTTTTTTCCGAGAAGGAATCCGACACGACCCATGCCGGGGACGAGGTTGAGACGGGCTTCGAGGGCTTCACCTCCGTGACTTCGGCCGAGCCGATACCCGTCGACGAGGAGGAGGAGATACTCTTCCTCGACGAGCGGGACGAGGACTTCGGCACCGAGCCGCTCGACGAGGCCGAAGAGCCTTCCTTCTCGCTCGAGGAGGAGGAGGAAGCGCCGCGAGGGCTCGACGCCCTCGTGGACAGTGCCGATCGGCGCGAGGCCGGAAGCGGCGGAAGGCAGGGCTCGGGTTCGGACTCGGCTCCGCTTGAGTCCGGCGGCCGGCTGCCGGCGCCGCCTGCGGCTCCCGGGGCGAACCCGAGCTGGCCGAGCGGAGGATTCCAGCCCTCGGGCTATCCGCCTATGCCGCAGATGCCGCCTTTGCCGATGCCCGCGATGCAGGCGCCGCAGCCGCAGCCGCAACCGCAGCCGCAGCCGCAGCCGCAGCCGCAGGCTCAGCCGCAGGCTCAGCCGCAGGCCCAGCCGCAGGCCCAGCCGCAGGCCCAGCCCCCGCAGCTGCCGCCTTTGCCGACGCCCGCCATGCAGGCACCTCAGCCCCCACACCCGCCGGCCCAGCCCAGGCAGATGCCGGCCCAACCTCCGCAAGCCCAGCCGCAGGTGCCGCAAGCGCCGCAGGAAAGGGGCGCTGCGCCTCCCCCGCGGGCTCCGGCTCGGAGGCCACAGCCCGAAACGGCGCCCCGGTTCCAGCCGCCGCCTGCACCGGAGCCGGAGCCGGAGCCGGAGCCTCAAGCCATGCCCGAGCCAGAGCGCGAGTCCGAGCGCGAGCCCGAGTCGCCGGCTCCAGAACTTCTCGAACCGGAGGTCGAGCTCGAACTGGAACCGCAGGACCTTGAACTCTCCGAGCCGGAACCCGGGCCGGGGCCGGGGCCGGAATTCGACACCGAACTCTCCGAGCCGGAGCCAGGCCCCGAGCCGGAACCCGAGCCCGAACTTTCCGAGCTGGAACCGCTGCTCGAGTCTCTCGCCGAAGAGTCCTCGCCGGAGGAAGACCTGCCCGAATACATCGAAGAGCCGCAGGAGGACGAAACTTCGGCCGATGCGGATTCTTCCCTTTCCTTCGAGGAAGAACCTGAGGATATTTGGTCTGAGGACGGTGGAGTTCCCGAAAGGCCGGGCGAAGAGCCGTCGTCTGAAGAGCCGTCGTCTGAAACGCCGTCGTCTGAAGCGACGTCGGCCGAAGAGCCGCAGGAAGAGCTTGCACCGGAAGGACCGTCTCCGGGAGGGGCGACTCGGAACGAAGCCTCGCCCGGCGGAGAAGATGATTCCGGAGCGGCCGAGCCGAGCCGGGGTGGCCCTGGGCAGTCCGGCGAAGAGTCCATCTTCGGGACGCCGACGGCCCAGCTCCTGGAGTACCTGAAATCGCTGTCCGAGGCGCTTCCGCCGGAAAAGCAGGAGGAGTTCCGCTCCTCGGGCCTCGAGGGGAAGATCGACGGCCTCATAGAGTCCCTCTCGACCGGGGCCGAAGCGGAAGAGAAGGCGGAAGTGGAAGCCGAGGCCGAGGCGCCGCAGGAACCGAGTCTTCTGGCCTCCGGCGAGCGGAAGCGGCAGACAGTCGGGGAAGGCTCCGATCGCGCCGTCGATCCGCGGCGCTCGCCAGTTCCGCGGCGCGGTGGAACGGATCGCCGCGCCGACTTCGAACGCCGCGTCGAGGATCGGAGGAAGGCCGACCGGCGCGGCGATGCCGACCGGCGCGAGACGGAGGAGCGGCGGCGAGGCGAGCGGCGCGTGCCGCCTCCCGTGCTGGACTTCTCCGGGCCCATACCCCCGGAGACCGCCTCGGTGGTGGTCTCTTCCGACGGAATGCCGATGGAGATAGCGGGCGTGCCCGTTTCGCCTCGGCTGGCGAAACTCATAGACATCATACGGCGAGATAAGGGGCGGAACGTTGATTGACAATCTCCGGCGGGTTCGCGACTACATCGGCGGCATGCCCAGCCTGCCGACCACGGTGGGCAAGGTTCTCGAGGTCTGCAACAACCCCAAGACCAGCCCCATAGACCTGGACCGCGT
Organism: Rectinemataceae bacterium; assembly: GCA_035530095.1. Classification (GTDB taxonomy): domain Bacteria; phylum Spirochaetota; class Spirochaetia; order Treponematales; family Rectinemataceae; genus JAJXZP01. The sequence goes on from DATKVK010000046.1 coordinate 6,634, forward strand.
CATCCAGCTCGATCCGGTCCTCATGGGCCGGGTGCTCAAGCTCATCAACTCCGCCTACTACGGGCTCGGCACGCAGGTCACGAGCCTCGTGCGCGCGATCATCATGCTCGGCGTGAACACCGTCAAGAATCTCGCCCTGAGCTCGGCGGTCCTCGACCGCGTCTCGAGCAAGAAGGACTTCCGCGCCCTCAATATGGAAGGCTTCTGGCGGCACTCGCTCTGCGTGGGCGTCACGGCCAAGCTCCTGGCCCGGCGCCGGGGCATCGACGGCAAGATGGTGGAGGAATACTTCGCCGCGGGGCTCCTGCACGACATCGGCAAGATCCCCCTCAACAACGCCCTCGCGGACGATTACGTCAGGACCATGTCGACCGCGGACCGGGAGGGCCTCTCGCTCTTCGCGGCCGAGCGGCGGACCCTGGGGATAGACCACTGCGAGGCGGGCAGGATCGTCGCGGAGAGCTGGCGGCTCACCGGGGCCATCGCCGACACCATAGCCTGGCACCACGATCTCGGCGGCTATTCGGGCGAGCACGGCGATATCCTGCGCACGGTCGCTGTGGCCAATTTCTTCGCCAACCGCGAGGGGATCGGTTTCTCCGGGAACCTCTATCCGGAGAAGCCGAGCCCCGAAGTCTACTCCCTCCTCGGCATCGGGAAGGGCATCCTGGAGGAGCTCGAAGGACCGGTCAACGCCGAGATCGAGAAGGCCAAGGTTTTCCTCAAGCTCGGCGCCTGACCGAGGAACGGAGTCTCGCATGTTCACGATGAAGATATGGGGCGACCGAGGCTCCATGCCGACGCCCGGTCCCGACACGGTCGAGTTCGGCGGCAACACCTCCTGCCTCGAGGTCCGCTGCGACGATCGGCTGGTCATCATCGACGCCGGCTCCGGGGTCCGCCAGCTGGGCGACAAGCTCATGCGCGAGGACATAAAGAAGGGCCCCATCTCGGCGGACATCTTCATCACCCACACGCACTGGGACCACATCATGGGCTTCCCGATGTTCACGCCCATCTACGTGCCGGGCACGAAGCTCCGCATCCGCGGCCCCATCAGCTACGAGGACGACAGTCTCGAGACCGTCATCGGCTCCCAGCTTTCCTACCGGTACTGGCCGGTGCGCCAGGAGGAGCTTTCGGCGAAGATCGAGTACGAGCAGATCAAGGAGACGACGCTGGACCTCGGCGACGGGATCTTCGTGACGACCAAGTACCTGAACCATCCGATACTCTGCCTGGGCTACCGGATCGAATACAAGGGCAAGTCCTTCGTCACCGTCTACGACAACGAGCCCTTCAGCAATGTCTTTCCGACGGATCCGGCCGACCCGAACTACGACGAGGACGCCGCCCGCGAGGGCGAGGAGGCCGCCCGCGAGGAGAACGAGAAGCTCCTGCGCTTCTGCCAGGGGGCCGATCTCCTGGTCCACGACACCCAGTACACCGCCAAGGAGTTCGTCGCGGGCAAGGTGGGCTGGGGGCACTCGTCCTACGAATACGGCATCAACGTGGCCCACAAGGCCAGGGTGAAGCACCTGGTGCTCTTCCACCACGACCCGAACCGGACCGACGCCGAGCTTCAGGAGCTCGAGCTTTTCTACCAGGAGAGGATCCGCGGCAAGACCTCGCTCGAGATCGAGATGGCCCGGGAGGGGCGCACCTTCACGATCTGATAGGGGATGCGGAACGCGCTTGACCCTGGGGCCGCGGCGCGGGATAGTGTCGTTCCATGAAGAGCACTCGAAAACCCGCCGCGCCGGCCAGGAAGAGCGTTTCCCCGGCGGAGGCCCTCGATCCGGGGAAGGCCCGACTCCCTGCGATACTGGCCCTGGTCTGGACGGCCTCCATCGTGGCAGCCCTCCTTCTCTCCGGTTGTCCGCAATTCACCTGGTACTACGTCGCCTACGCCGTGATAAGCCTCGGCCTCGCGGCCGGCGAGCTGGCCTTCCTCGACGCGATCTACCGGCACGGCAAGCGCGAGCTCTTTCCCGCCTTCAAGAAGTTCACGGGCTACGGGCTCGTCGCCCATTACGTGGCCTGCGCCCTGCCGCGCGTCGATTGGTCCAATCTCCTTCTCATCGGAAGCGGACGCGTCGTCTTCCTTTTCGCGCTTTCCATCCTCTCCCTCGCGATAGGGCTCGCGCTCTTCTTCTCGGCCTCGCGCCCCCCCGTGTACGCCGCCCTGGGGCTCATCACCCGCGAGGAGCTGGAGGATCGCGCGCTGCGCCGGGCCCATCGGAACGCCAACAAAAAGGGCCCCCTCGGCATCGTCCTCGAATGGGTGGACGCCCTCGCCTTCGCGGCCATCGCCGTCATCCTCGTCAACATCTTCATCTTCCAGCTGTACGTCGTGCCTTCGGAGTCGATGGTGCCGGTCTTCCTGTCGGGCGACCGGCCCTTCACCGCGAAATTCATCGCCGGGCCGCGCATTCCCCTGACCGACTGGCGCCTGCCCTTCGCGCGCCTGCCGAAGCGCGGCGACGTCGTCACCATCGCAAATCCGCGCTACCCCGAGAACCAGCACGTGGATCTCAAGAAATACCTGTCGCAGCTCGTGTCCATGGTGACCTTCACGGCGGTGAACATCGACAAGCTGCCCGACGGAAGCCCCAAAGCCGATCCGCTCGTCAAGCGCATCGTGGGGCTGCCCGGCGAGAAGCTCATGATGGTGGACGACGTGCTCTACTCGAAGCGCGCCGGAGACTCAGGCTTCGCGCCCGTGGCCGCGGACCGCGCCTATTCCCAGGTGGATCTCTGGAAGCTCCCCGACGCCGAGCGCGCCCACATAGCCACGATACCCATAGACCAGTCGATCCGCAGCATGCTGACCGCCATCGATCGGCGCAAGAACGCCGCCGATCCCGCGGCCCTGGGCGCGGCCCTCGCGGCGACGGTTTCGCGCATCCAGGCCGAGCTGGAGCGCGACCGCCCCGGCGTCGCCTCGTTCGAGGCCAAGCAGCTGCCGCGCCTCAATCAGCTCGTCGTGAGCTCGCGCGACAGTCTCGTCTCGGGCGCCCAGGCCGGAGACCAGGGCGGCAACGCCCTGTCCCGCATGGGCGTCGGCGAGCGGGACGAGGATCTGCCGCTCGCCCTGGCCCTGGCGCGCTCGGCGCGGCTCCGCTCCGAGCTGGCAGCCTACGGCGCCGCCCCGCCGGCCCTGGCTTCCGGGGCGGACGCCTACACGAGGGGCACGCGGGTCTTCGACCTCTTCATCAAGACGAACCTTCTGGCCCGGATCGAACGCGACCTGCAGCTCATGGCTTCCGGCGCCACCATCGAGGACTTTCTCGCCGACAAGGCGCGTTCCTCCCTGGAGGTCGAGGCGGGCGATCTCCTGACCTATCTGCGGCTCTACGATTTCCGGAACTTCCCGGAATTTCCCGCCGGCTCCGGCTACCTCGGGCCCCATCAGTACTTCGCCATGGGCGACAATCGCTACAACTCCCTGGATTTCCGCTTCAAGCATGAGCGGCCCGGCATTCGCTCGCTCGACGGAACCGATCCGACCTCCATTCTCTACGTGTCCAACCTGGAGCCCTTCGCGCTGGACCTGCGTTTCATCGAGGGCTACGCGCTGTTCAGGATCTGGCCGCCCTCCCGCATAGGCGCCATCAAATGAGGCCCAAATGATAGGAGGGCGGGGAAGTCGCTCTTGATTCCCGCGCGATTCCGACCAGACTTGTAGCTATGGACAACGAGGATTTGGTTACCGTTCTCATCTCCACTCCCGACGAGGCCGAGCGGGGCATCCTGGCCGACGCGATCGGCGCCGCCGGCCTCAAGCCCGCGTTCGCGCAGGAAGCGGAACGGCTCGACGCGGCCGGGTGGGCCGAGGCGCTCGACGCCACGCTCCGCGCCGAGTCGGCCGATTTCCTCCTCGTGGACGCGGGGCAGTGGCTCGAGATCCGCGATCTTCTGCCCCTGCCTCCGCGCTCGTACCTCGTCATCATCCTTCTCTCCCCCGAAAAGGAGGGAAGCGCCGCGAACTTGCTCGAGTCCGGAGCCTTCGATTACCTGCTGCGCGAAGGCGAACTCTGGGCCGAGCGCGTCGGCGGCTATTTCCGGGCCCTGTCGGCGCTGAAGAGGCGCTTCCTGGGGGCCTTCAGCTCGCTGGAACGGAGGTACGAAAACCTCGTGCACTCCCTCCCCGACATCGTCTACGAACTCGACGACGAGGGCCGCTTCACCTTCATCAACAACTCGGTGCGGCTGCTCGGCTACGATCCCGCCGACCTGGTCGGCAGGCACTTTTCGGTCCTCCTCAACGAGGAAGACGCCGCCGTGGTGGACCGCAGCACCGTGCTCGAGCTCTTCAAGGGGGCGCGCACCGGCCCCGCCCTCAGCCCCAAGCTCTTCAACGAGCGCCGCGCCATAGACCGGAGGACCGAAAACCTCGAAGTCCGTCTGCGCCGCAAGTCGGGGACGCGCGCCGGCTCGGACGATATGATCGCCACGGTCATATCCTACGGGGAGGTGACGGCCGCCGGCGAGTACGAGCCGGAAGGGGAGATCCCGTCCTTCGTCGGCTCGGTGGGAGTCATACGCGACATCACCCTGCGGCGAAAGTCCGAGGAGATGCTGCGCGAGCTGTACCAGGCGGTGGACCAGTTCAACGCCGGCGTGCTCGTGGCCGACCGCAATTTCCGGGTCGAATACGTCAATCCCACGTTTTTCCGGATCTCGGCTCTGGCTCCCCAGGACGTGCTCGGCTCGGAACTCTTTTCGTTCTTCGATATCGACGCCAGACAGGCCGAAGAGTTCCGCTCGCTCGTGCTGGGAGGCTTCGACGTGCGCGACGAGGTGCGCCTGAAGCCGCGGCTCGGCTCGGCGGAGCGCCGGAGCGCCGAAGCCGGCTCCCCCGGCGCCGAAAGCGCGGCCGGCGGAAGCTGGACGGCCATCCACGCCTCCCCGGTCCGCTCGCCGGCCGGCAGCGTCACCCACGCCATACTGATCTGCGAGGACATAGGCCGGCGCAAGGCCATGGAGGAGCTCGTCGACATGGCGCGCGAGGAGGCGGAGCGGGCCAACAAGGCCAAGAGCGACTTTCTCGCCTCGATGAGCCACGAGCTCAAGAGTCCGGTGGCCAGCGTGCTCGCCGCCGCCAGGCTCATCGAGATGGGCAGCCCGGAGCCCGAGCGCCGAGCCTCGGCCATCATCGCGAGCGCCCAGGGCCTGCTCGGCATTCTCGGTGACATCCTGGACTTCGTGCGCTTCGAGACGGGCGCGGGCACGGTGCGGAAATACGCCTTTCCTTTAGCCTCGTTCGTGGCTCGCGCCTGCGAGTCGGCGCGCGCGGCCGCCGAGGCCAAGGGCCTCGAGTTCATTCTCGCGCCCGTGCCCGACGAGACGATCCTCTCCGACCCCGACCGGCTCGAGCGGGCCCTGGCGGCCCTCGTGGACAACGCCGTGACCTTCACCGAGAAGGGCTTCGTGCGCGTCGACGCGGCCGTGGAGCGCCGGCCGGGCAATGTCCCCTACCTCCTCGTCACCGTCGCCGATTCGGGCGAGGGCATTCCCGCCGAGGACCAGGGGAGGATCTTCTCCCCCTTCGTCCAGCTGGCCTCTCCCTATACGAAGCGGGGTGGGGCGGGGATCGGCCTTTCGCTGGCGCGGAACATCGTGCGCGCGCTCGGGGGCGAAATCAGGCTGCACAGCGAGGTCGCCAAGGGCTCGGCCTTCACCATTCTCCTCCCCGTCGGGGAGCCCGCCCCCGCGCCGAGCGCGGTTCCGGGGCCGAACCGGGTCTATCGGCTCCTCGTGGTCGACGACAACGAGGTCAACCTCGAGTACATGGCCGCCATTCTGGCGAACGCCGGCCACCGCACGGACACCGCCTCCAGCGGGGCCGAGGCCCTGCGCCTGCTCGAGGAAAGGCCGCCCGACTGCGCCATCCTGGACATCCAGATGCCGGGGATGAGCGGCATCGAGCTGGGGCGCAAGATACGAAGCTACTCGGGGAACCGCTACGACCCCGACCTTCCCCTCATCGCGCTGACCGCCTTCGATCCCGAGGAGGTGGCGCGCTCGGGCGTGGACTTCGACGCCGTCTTCGCCAAGCCGGTAGACGTGCCCAAGCTCCTGGAGCGCATGGACGAGGCGGTGGATCTCCGCGAGCGGCTGGACTCGGAATCGTACCGGAGCATCTGGTCGGGCCGCGGGGCCGAGCTGGGGCAGGCCATCTCCGCCGCCGATGCCGATGTGCCCCGGCTGCTCGAAGATGTCGACGCGGCGACGCGAAGCGGGCGTGTCGAGTCGGTCCGCGCCGTCGCGCGCGAGCTCGACTCGATCTTCTCGCATCTCGCCCTGGAGCGGGCCGGCGCCTCTCTGCGGCGGCTCGTGCTCGCCCTCGAGGACGAGGACCAGGCCGTAGCGCGAAGCCGCGCCGTCCGTCTCGCCGCGGCCTGGGCCCGCCTCCGCGGCGGATCGGCAGCCGCGGAGGGCTCGGCCTAGGTGCGCGTCCTCGTCGTGGACGACGATCGGCAGAACCGGGAGATACTCGGGCGCCTGCTCGAGCGGCTCGGGGCCGAGGTCTCCGCCGCCGAGGATGGGCCGGAGGCCCTGCGGAGTTTCGGCGGCGCCGACTTCGATCTCGTGCTGCTCGACCTTTCCATGCCCGGCATGGACGGGCTGGAGGTCGCGGCGGCCATGAGGTCGGTCGAGGAGCGGGAGCGGCGCCGGCGTACGCCGATCGTGGCGCTCTCGGGCCTGGACGAGGATGGGGGGATCCTGGGCACCGGCATCGACGAGTTCATCCAGAAGCCTGTCGGCACGGACGTTCTGCGCGCGATGCTCGAGCGCTGGGCCCCCCGCGAAACGTCCTGACCGGCGCCTTCAGTCGTCGTTATGGCGCCTTCAGTCGCCGCGGGGGAAGCGGCCGCGGGGGACGTCGCCGCGAGGGAAGCGGCCGCCCATGGCCCGCAGCGAGTTGGCCACCGCCGCGAGGGCGACCCCGACGTCGCCGACGACGGCCAGCCACATGCCGGCGAGGCCCAGGGCGCCTAAGCCCAGGAGGGCGGCCTTCGCCGTCAGCGCGAAGGCGATGTTCTCCGCGACGATTCTCCTCGTGCGGCGGGCGCGGAAGATGGCCTCGCCGACCCTCGACGGCTCATCGGTCATGAGGACGAGGTCGGCGCTTTCGATGGCGACGTCGGAGCCGGAACCCATCGCGATGCCGACGTCGGCGGCCGCGAGGACGGGAGCGTCGTTGATCCCGTCGCCGACGAAGGCGGTCCGCCCCGCGCCGCCCGAGGCCCTGATCCGCTCGAGGCGGTCGATCTTGTCCTCGGGCAGGAGATCGGCGTGCAGCTCGTCGATGCCGAGCTCGTCGGCTATCGGCCGGGCGGAGCACTGCGCGTCGCCCGTGAGCATGACCGTGCGCGACACCCCCAGGGCGGCGAGGCGCCTCAGGGCGGCGGGAGCGTCGGCCTTGACCTCGTCGCCGAGGAGGATGCTGCCCGCGAAGACCGAGTCTACGGCCACGTTGACCACGCTTCCGTCGGGATCGCAGCGCGCGTGGGCTATCCCCTCCAGGTGGAGGAGGCGGTCGTTGCCCGCCGCTATGCGCATGCTTCCCACGCGGGCCACGACGCCCGAGCCGGGAATCTCGCGGATCTCCGAGGCTTCGTCCTCGATCCCGAGGGAGAGCCCCCGAGCGGCCGCGGCCGATCGGATCGACAGCGCCATGGGGTGGGTGGACAGGGCCTCGGCCGCGGCCGCGAGCGAGAGCAGCTCCTCCTCGGTCCGGCCGGCCTCCGGGCGCAGGGCCATGACGCGGAAACTGCCCTCGGTGAGGGTGCCGGTCTTGTCGAACACGACGGTCCGCACGCCGGCCAGGGCCTCGAGGGTCTGCGCCCCTTTTACGAGTATGCCTCGGCGCGCGCAGCCGCCGATGCCGCAGAAGTAGGCCAGGGGCACGCTGAGCACGAGGGCGCAGGGGCAGGAGATGACCAGCATCACCAAGGCGCGGTAGATCCAGACCGCGAAGCTTTGCGCAGGGATGAAGAGGGGCGGCAGCAGGGCCACGGCCGCCGCGAGACCGACGACGATGGGCGTGTAGACGGCCGCGAAGCGGGTGATCCAGCGCTCGATCCGGGCCTTTCTCGCCGCCGCCTCGTCGACGAGGGCGGCTATCCGGGCGGCCGAGGACTCGCTCGCGGGGCGCAGGGCCTCGAGGACGAGGGAGCCGTCCAGCGCGATGCAGCCGGCGAGCGCCTCGGCTCCCGCCGCGACGGGCCGCGGCAGGGATTCGCCGGTGAGGGCCGAGCAGTCGAGAAAGGCCTCGCCTTCGATGATCCGGCCGTCCAGCGCGACGCGCTCTCCCGGCTTCACGAGAAACCGTGCGCCGGCCGCGACCTCCTCCGGCGGGAGCTCCACCCATTCATCGCCCCTCCTCACGCGGACGCGCGCGGGCCTGAGGTCGAGGAGGGACCTGACGGAGGCGCGGCTCCGCCTGGTCGCCGACTCTTCGAGCAGCTCTCCCACGCGGTAGAAGACCATCACCGCCAAAGCTTCCTCGTAGTAGCCGACGGCGATGGCGCCCAGCGTGGCGATCGACATGAGGAACAGCTCGCCGAAGACCTTTCCGCGGCGGATATCGCGGGCGGCGCCCGCGAGGACCTCCCATCCCGCCGCAAGGTAGGCGGCCGAAGCGAGGATGTCCCGCAGGGGAGGGCGGAGGAGGAGGGCCGCGGCGCCCAAGGCCGCCGCGGCGGCAAGGAGGAGAATTTCGCGGCGAAGAGCCTGATTGGGACTCCGCTTCGCGGCGCCCGGGGCCTCGCGCTCCGCCCCTTCGCAGGCGGCGCAACCACAGCCGCGCTCCTCGCGCTCCTCGCGCTCCACCGCGGCGCAGGCCGCGCAGCCGGCCTCCTCGGGCTCCAGGCGGACGGCTTCCGTGCCGTCGCGGCTCATGAGGCGCCGCCGGAAGAGGAGTGCGACCGCTCCGCCGCGTGCTCGAGACCGAGCCTGAGCAGGGAGTCGACGTGCGAATCGTCGAGCGAATAGAAGACGCTCTTGCCCGAGCGGCGGCTCCGGACGAGGCGGGCAGCCCGCAGCAGGGCGAGCTGATGGCTGACGGCCGACTGGCTGCAGCCGATCAAGGCGGCGAGATCGCAGACGCAGAGCTCCGCGGCGGCGAGAGCGAAAAGAATCCTGAGCCTGCCCGCGTCGCCGAATACCTTCATGAGTTCGGCGATCCCGATGAGCAGATCGGAAGGCGGGAGGCTTCGCAGGGCAGCCTCCACGCCGGCGGCGTGGATCTGGGAACAGCCGCAGGCTTCGGCCGGAAGTTTCTTCGTTCTTGCCTCCCCTCCGGCAGGCGGATCGACGCTCGGCCATCCTTCGCCCTCGGCGGACCGCGGCAGGGTAGTAGTCATGTGTGACCTCGGTTCTAATGAACATATGAACACATATTCATATAATGCACGCAGCCACTCTGGTCAAGCCCGAATAGCCTGCTCGGTCAACAAGGTTCGGAACACTGCCGAATGCGATCGGCGCTCCATCTTTCCACTCGAGCGCTTTTAGGGATAGAATCATTTTACTTTAAGGAGATACTCGCTACATGGACAAGCTCGACAAGAGAACAAAAATTATCGCCACCCTCGGTCCCGCGTCCGAGACGCCCGAGACGGTGAAGGCCCTATTGGCCGCCGGAGTGAACGTCTTCAGGCTGAACTTCTCGCACAAGACGCCGGATGAGGCCCGCTCGGCCATCGCCATGGTGCGGCAGGCCCGCACCGAGCTCAAGGTTCCCGCCGCCATCATGGCCGACATCAAGGGACCGGCGGTGCGCGTCTACGGCTACGCCGAAGCCCTGCCTATCGAGGCCGGTACGACCCTCGTCATCGAGTCCCGGTCGCCGGAGGGCATCGAGTCCCTGGTTTCGCCGGAGGCTTCGCGCATCTACACCAACCTCCCCGTCATAGACACGCTCTGCGCCATCGGCCAGCGCGTGCTGCTCATGGACGGCTACTTCATGGGCGAGGTCGTGGCCAAGGGCGCGGGCTACGTCTCGGTCCGCATCGGCAATCCGGGCTCGCTGCGGCCCAAGGCGCATCTCACCATCCCGCACGTCGACTACCCGATACCCTTCCTCTCCGACAAGGACATCCGCGACATCACCTTCGCGGTCGAGCAGGAGGTCGAGTACGTGGCGCTCTCGTTCGTGCGCGAGGCCACCGACATCAAGGAAGTGCGACGCCTCATCCAGCGTTCGAAGACCGCCTCGGGCCGCACGAGCGCCTGCAAGCTCATCGGCAAGATCGAGAGCGCGAAGGGCCTGGCCAACGCCGATGAGATCGTCGAGGCCGCCGACGGCATCATGGTCGCCCGCGGCGACATGGGCGTCGAGATCGCCATCGAGAAGGTGCCCATCGCCCAGAAGCGGCTCATCCGCACCGGCTACCTCGCGGCCAAGCCCGTCATCACGGCCACCCAGATGCTGGAGTCGATGATCGAGAGTCCCATGCCCACCCGCGCCGAGGCCTCCGACGTCGCCAACGCCTGCTTCGACTCCACGAGCGCCGTCATGCTCTCGGGCGAGACCGCCATGGGGCGCTACCCCGTGAAGGTCGTCGAGACGATGTGCAACATCATCCGCGAGGTCGAGACGGCCTTCGATTACACGGACTACCACCGGAACGTGCCGCCCCAGGTGCGGGCGGGCGACCTGCCGGCGATCCTGTCGTACAACGCCGTGTCCGTCGCCTACGAGTGCGGCGCCGCCGCGATCCTCGTCCTCACCGAGACGGGGCACGCCGCCCGCCTCATCTCGCGGCTGCGGCCGCGCATGCCCATCTTCGCCTTCATGAAGGACGAGACCGTCTACCACCAGCTCGCCATGAACTGGGGCGTCTATCCCTTCCTCCTCGAACACCCCGCCGAGAGCCTCGACGCGATCGTCTCCGAGACCACCGAGCTCTGCAAATCCGCGGGGGCGCTCAAGAAGGGCGACCGGGTGGTGTTCGTGGCCGGCCTGCCCCTCGACAGGCAGGGCACGACCAACATGATCCGCGTGGAGACCGTAGGCTAGGCGGGCCCGGTCCGCTAGGGCACGAGACAGCGGGGGCCGCGGCCGATGAGGTCGCCTCTCCCCGCCTCGATCAGGGCCTCGCGCACGAGGGCCCGGTTCTCGCCCTTGCGGAACTGCAGGAGCGCGCGCTGCATGGCCCGCTCGCGCTCGCCGCGGGCCACGTGCACGGCCGCGAGCGAGAGCGGGTCCGTCCCGGTCCAGTACATGGCCGTCGCGAGCGTGCCCGGCGTCGGATAGAAGTCCTGGACCTGGTCGGGCACGAAGCCCGAGTCGCGCAGGTACTCGGCGAGCTCGATCGCCTCGGGCAGGCCCGCGCCCGGGTGCGCCGAGATGAAATACGGCACGAGATACTGCTTGAGCCCCAGCTCGCGGTTGAGTTTCGCGTAACGTTCCGAAAAGGCGTCGTAGACCGCCCTGCCCGGCTTGCCCATCAGGGCGAGGACCCGGTCGGATACGTGCTCCGGCGCCACCTTGAGCTGGCCCGAGACGTGATGCGCCACCAGCTCGCGGAAGAATTCCTCGTCGCCGTCGAGCATCAGGTAGTCGAAACGCAGGCCTGAGCGGATGAATACCTTCTTGACGCCCTCCACGGCGCGCAGCTCGCGCAGGAGTTCGAGATAGTCGCGGTGGTCGGGCTCCAGGCGGGGGCAGGGCTCGGGGGCCAGGCATCGGCGGTCGACGCAGGCTCCCTCGCGGTCCATCTTGGGGCAGGCGCTCCGGCGGAAGTTGGCGGTGGGCCCGCCCACGTCGTGGATATAGCCCTTGAAGCCCGGGAGGCCGGTCAGGAGCCGGGCTTCCCTGACTATGGATGCGCGGCTCCGCGAGGCGACGGCCCTTCCCTGGTGGAAGGTGATCGAGCAGAAGGAGCAGGCGCCGAAGCAGCCTCGGCTCGAGACGAGGGAGAAGCGGACCTCCTCCAGGGCGGGCACGCCGCCGAAGCTCCGGTACATCGGGTGAGCCTCGCGCTCGAAGGGCAGCTCGTAGATTCGGTCGAGCTCGGGCCGGCTCAAGGGGAAGGCCGGCGGCTCCTGGACCGCCCAGCGGCCGCCGGACTCCTCGACCAGGGTCTTGGCGCTGTGCGGGTCGGTGTTCCGGTACTGGATCCTGAACGATGAGGCGAAAGTCCGCTTCTCGCGCGAGACCTCCTCGAACGAAGGCAGGAAGACGGTGGAGGCTTCGGGCAGCTCGGGCCGCGTCGAACTGCGCCAGGCCGTGCCGCGGATGCCGCGCAGCCCGGCGATCCCGGCGCCCGCGGCGAGGCGGCGCACGACCTCGAGGACGGCCGCCTCGGCCATGCCGTAGACGAGGAGGTCGGCCTTCGCGTCGAGAAGGACCGAGCGCCTGACCGAATCCGACCAGTAGTCGTAGTGGGCGAGGCGCCTGAGCGAGGCTTCCAGTCCTCCGGCGACGATAGGGACGCCCTTGTACGCTTCCCGGCACTTCGTCGAGTAGGCGATGAGGGCGCGGTCGGGCCGGGCCTGCCGCCTTCCGCGGCAACCCGGGCCGATCGTCCCGTCGCCGCGCAGGCAGAGCTCGCTCTTGCCGCCGGGGGCGTAGTCGTCCTCGGAGCGGGGCTTGCGGCCGGCGGTGTAGGACGAGACCATCGAGTCGAGGGCGCCTGAGCTGACCAGGAAGGCCAGCCGCGGCCGGCCGAGGAGGCGGAACGCCGCGACGTCGTCGGGGTCGGGCCGCGCGACTATCCCGACCGCGTAGCCCTCGGCCTCCAGCAGGCGGCCGATCAGGGAAGAGCCGAAGGACGAGTGGTCGACGTAGGCGTCGCCGGTCACGATGACGAGGTCGAGGTCGCCGGGGCGAAGGCCGCGGCCGGCGAGATCGTCGGAATGGGCGGGAAGAAAGGGCATCGATGCGAGTATACGCTCCGCGGCGACCCTTCGTCAGCCACCGCGAGGATACGCGGCGAGGATACGCGGCGGCCCGACACGCCTCGACGAAGAAAAGCGGCGAGGCTATCTTCCTCTCATGGTCTATGACGCTTCCCTCTCTCCTCCGCAGCTTTCCTACCTTCTCGTGGTCGCAGCCATTCTCGTGGCTATGCTCTTCGTCCTGGGACTGGTGCTGGGCCTGAGGCTGGGCAGGCGCTCCGGCAGGCTGGAGATAGAGCGCTCGCTCACCGAGCGCATCGGCGCCGCGCGCGAGGACGCGGTCCGGCGCTCGCGCGCGGTGATCGGCGGCCAGACTGCCGAGCAGCTGGCCCCCTACCTGCCGGGATTCCCCTTCGATCCGGGCGACCTGCGCTTCATCGGCAAGCCGATAGATTTCGTGGCCTTCCGCGGGGCCTCGCGGGGGAGCGTCGAGGAGGTGGTCTTCGTCGAGGTGAAGACCGGCGGCTCGAATCTGAGCAAGGTCGAGCGGAGCCTCCGGGAGACGATCGAGGCCGGTCGCGTGAGCTGGATGGAGTATAGGCCTCCATCCTAGGCGCCGGCCTCCCTCCTAGGCGCCGGCCTTCCGTTCCGGCGCCGGAATGGATGGGGAGGCTCGCCGTGGGCGGGACGATCGTATATACTCCCCCGAACCAGGGAGGGCTTCATGCACGAACTGCTTCTCGCCGACCGGCTCAAGGGCGAACGCGAAATCGCCGTGTTCCGCATCATCCTCATCGCCTCGACGGCGCTGATGGTCCTGCTCATGGTCGCGATGGGAGGCGAGGGCTTCACCGTCTCCGACACCTCGAACCTCATCGCGGTGGGCGCGGCCGGGATCTACACGATAGTCCTCCTCCTGCTCATCGTGCGCCGCGGCTACCGCCGCTGGTACGGCTTCGCCTCGGCGACCGTCGACGTCCTCCTCATCTCGGCCTCCACCTACCTGTCCCGCTACGCTGCCGAGTCCTCGATCGCGAGCCTGGTCTCCACCAGTTCCTTCGTCATCTACTTTCCCATCATCCTCTTCTCCGTGAGGCGCCACGATCCGGTGAACACCCTCTACACCGGCATCCTGTCCGCGGTCCTGTACGGCGCCATGATCGTCGACATGGCGGTCGAGCATTCCTTCTGGGTCACCTTGAGCGCCTCGAACGGGCTCATCATGCGCAACGACATGTTCAACGAGATCCTCAAGGCCATCGTGCTCGCGGCGACGGGCTTCATCGGCTGGGCGGCCGCGCGGCGCTTCGATCGGCTCTTCGAGGACGCGCTCCGGGCGGCGCGCGAAAAGGAGCAGATCAAGGACATGTTCGGCCGCTACGTCTCGGACACGCTGGTGGACAAGATCATGGCCAAGGAGATCGCCCTCGAGGGCGAGAAGCGGAACGTCACGGTGATGTTCATCGACATCCGCAACTTCACCCCGCTCGCCGAGAGCGTCGAGCCGCAGACCCTCATCGTCATCCTCAACAACTTCTTCGACGTCTGCATCGACACCATCATCAAGCACGGGGGCTTCATCGACAAATTCATCGGCGACGCGATCATGGTGGTGTTCGGCGCGCCCGAGTCCGATTCCCGGCACTGCGACGCCGCGGTCGCCTGCGCGCTGGAGCTTCAGTCCGCGCTCAAGACCATGAACGCCTGGGTGCACTCCTTGGGCGTCGAGTGGGAGTTCGGCTACGGCATCGGCATCAACTCGGGCGACGCCATCGTCGGCAACGTGGGGACCGAGCGGCGGATGGAATACACGGCCCTCGGCGACGCGGTGAACGTCGCGAGCCGCCTCGAGCGGCTGACGCGCCACGTGTCCCGGCCGATCCTGGTCGGAGAGGCCTGCGCCGCCGGCTGTTCCGACCACCTGTTCGAGGGGCCGTTCACGGCCCGCATCAAAGGCAAGAGCGAGCCGGTCAAGGTCTACGCGGTGGCGGGCCGGAGAGAGTAATGCTCTTCGGGGGAAAGCCCGGCCGGGACCGTCATTCCGGTCTCGGCCGGTTCTCGAGCCCCGGCTCGCAGGCGCTGCTCGGGATAGCCGAGGTCGACCGGGCGGACCGCAAACAGGTCGCGTTCTCCACCGTGCTCATCGCCGCGCTGTTCCCCTTCGCTTTTTTCCTGGCCGATATCGCGAGCGGCCGGACGCCGCTCTATGTCAACTATGCCGTGCCCATCGCCTACCTTCTCTTTTTGGCCTTCCTCATCGCCAGGACCGGCCCGACACGGCTGGTCACCGCCCTCCTCCTCCTCGCCTTGTACGGGGGATTCGCGCTCGCCGTGATGCTGCCGCGGGGGCGCGGCATCTTCCTGGTCATCTTTTTCTGCTTCGTGCCCTTCACCTATCTGATGGGCGGCAGGAAAGTGGGACGCCTCGCTTCGCTCGGCCTGGCCCTGCTCGCCGCGGCCTTGGTCGCCGCGAAGCTGCTCGGTCTGGTGACGGCCTGGAAGATCGCCGTCGGCTACGGCCCGGTCGGGATGGCCTTCGTCGCGCTGCTGTTCCAGATCGCCATTTCGGAGGCGAACGAGCGCCGCCACGCCAGGAACATGGACTGGATCGTGCGGCGGCACTACTTCGACGAGGACAGCGGGCTTGCGAACGGGAACGCCCTGGCGGAGGAGACGCTCGAGGCGGGCGAATCGCTCCTCGTCGTCCGCATCCAGAATTTCGAGGAGCTTCGCGGCCTGCTCGAGGACCAGGGCGGCCGTGACACCGCCGGCAAGGCGGCGATCATGTTGAAGAACGCCTTCAGGGAGACGGACCCGGCCTCTTCCGAGCCCTTCCGCCTCTCTTCCACGGACTTCGCGCTTTTGCTGCCCGCGAAATTCGAGCCCTCGGCCGCGGCGGCGCGGGTGCTCGACGCCGCGGCCCGGGAACCCTTGTCCGGCGGATCCCCGCTTCGTTTCGCCGTGCGCCTCGGCTCGTTCAGCTCCTGTCGCGCGCGGTGCCCGGCGCGGTTCGCCATGGACGAGGCGAGCACCGCGCTGGCGGACGCCGCGGCGTCGGGTGCCTCGATCGCGCATCGTCAGGGCTCGGGCGACCAGGCTCCGCTCAGCGAGATCGGGCGCAAGGCTCCCGTGCTTCTTCGGAACATCCAGGAAGGGACCATCAAGGCGGTATTCCAGCCGGTCTACGATGTCGCCGCGGACGGAATCGGCTTCCTGGAGGCGCTGATCCGGCTCGAAGACGCCGGGGCCTACGTTTCGCCCGAGGCCTACCTCGGCGTGTCGGTCAGGCTCGGGCTCGATTCCCGCATCTCCGAATTCATACTCGGAGAGGCGCTCGACGCCGCGAGGCTGACCGGGCATTCGGTGAGCCTCAACGTAAGCTATCGCGATCTCGAGCGTCCCTCCTTTCTCGACCGCCTGCTGGCGTCCTGCGCCGAGCTGCGCACGCGCGGCAATTCGCTCATCGTGGAATTGACCGAGCACGAGGTGTTTTCCGACTTCAGCCGGATCCGCGAATTCGTCGCGCTCGTCCACGAGGCCGGGGGCCTGGTCTTCCTGGATGATTTCGGGTCCGGGTATTCGAATTACGCCAGTCTCATCGGAGCCCGCTTCGACGCCGTCAAGGTAGCCGGAGAGATAGTCAGGGAGATCGCGGTCCGCGAAGAGGCCGCCGCCCTGTACGGCGGCATCGCGGCCTTCTGCGGATCGGCCGGGATCGAGCTGGTGGCCGAACACGTCAGCGACGAGGCGATTCTCTCCCGCGCGCTGGACGGCGGCGCGCGATTCCTCCAAGGCTTTCTCTTCTCCGAGGCCGTCCCGCTCGATCGGCTGGGCGAGCTGAGCTTCCCGGGGGAGCGAAGTTCCGAGCCGAAACCTGTTTCGGCCGGCCGCTTCGGCTCCTCCGGATCGATCGTCTCCGGTCCGTCCCGGGAGCGCGGATCCGGGCTCGGCGAGCGCTCCCTCCGCGAACCTTAATTCTCCAGGATCGTGATCTCCACGCGCCGGTTCCGGGCGCGGCCGGCCTCGGTGGAGTCGTCCGCGATCGGCTGGGTGTCCCCGTAGCCGATCGCGCTGATGTGCTCGGGCGTGCGGACACCCAGGGCGATGAGCCGATCGGCCACGGCGCGGGCGCGCTCCTCCGACAGCTTCTGGCGGCCCTCGGCGTAGCCCGCCTTGGCGGTATGGCCGGCGACGAGAATGTCGCGGTCGGGGTAGCGCTTGAGGATCTCCGCGATCTTGGCGAGCTTGTCCAGCTCCGCGGGCATGAGCACGGCCGAGTCGGGGGCGAACTGGATGTTCTCGATGCTGATGGTCACGCCCTTGTCGTTCTTCTGGACGCTGACGTTGGACAGCCCTTCGACCGATTTCTGGACTTCGGCCTGCAGCTTGTCGCGGTCCATGAGGGTCGCCTCGAGCATCTTCGCGTGCGCGGCGCCCCGGTACTCGATCCTCGTCCCGTCCGACCAGTTGAATAGGAGGTCGAAGCGCTCCTCGTAGGCGACGCTCTGGCCCATGGCCGGGTCCCAGTAGATTTTCTGGTTGGAGAAGCCGGCTATCTCGACGGGAAAGATCGAGGCATAGGCGCGGGGAGGGCCGGGGCGGGTGAATATCTCATAATTCACCGTGATGAGACGCAGGTCCTTGCCGTCGAGCTTCACGGGGCCGACGTACTTGTAATGCGCGACGAAGGGGATGGCGTAGGGATCGGGTATGCCGAAGTAGCGCCTGAGGTCGTGCCGCTCCTCGCCCGGGGCGGTCCAGGTGTCGCCGGGCGAGAGGTCCCGGTCGGGGAAGACGGGCACGTCGCGCACGACCGGCATGTAGTACTTGTCGGCGATGGTGTAGCGGCCGAATCGGTCGCGGCGGAACTGCGAGTCGTACTGCTCGGAGATCACGTAGGCCCGGCTGCCCGTGCCCTGCTCCGAGGTCTCGAAGGTCCCGGACAGGAGCCCCCAGGAGGAGTCGGGAGCGGCATCGTCCACGCCGAAGGCGATCCGGTTCAGGATCTTCGCGCTGTGGGAGAGTCGCTTGTTTATGTAGACGTCCTCGTCGGTCTCCGAGAGGATGCGGAATTTGTCTCCCTTGGAATAATGGAAGGCGAAGCGCTCGCTCGCCGCGGAGGCGAGGACGAGGAGCACTAGGGGGAGGGCGCAGAGCAATCTCTTCATGGTTCACCTCCGTAGCAGTATCGGTTCGCTCCCGTCCAGGCAGAAGGACAAGTGAGGAGTGGAGGCGGTCCGGGGCCCGCTTGTCCCGGCACCCGGCTCCGCACATAATGGCAAAGCCATGCCCTATGTGCCCATACGCCCCTTCCCGGCGCGCCCCTAGCGGAAGGCCGAAGGTGAGTGCCCCCGTCGATCTGCCCGAAATCCTCGCCGCCCGGGAGCGGGAGACATGAGGGACCGCGCGAAGCTCCGGGGAGGACCGGCCGGCCGACTTCTCGCGGCCCTCGTCCTGGTCCTCGCCCTGCTGCCTGCCGCGGCGCCCGGCCTGGCGGCGCAGGTCCCGCCGGACCTTTCGCGGCCGCAGACGGCGCCCGGCCTGCGCGACCGTGTCATCGAACTGCGGGACGACACGACGAGGGTGGATGTCGCCCGGCTCGCCCTGGTGTACGACGAGCGCCGGCCGGAAGAGGCCCCCGCCTCGCTGGGCTTCGTCCCCGATCCCGAGCTCTTCAAGCCCCTGCGCCGGCCTGCCGACCTCTACCGAGGCTACACCGATACGGCCGTCTGGCTCTGCTTCACGGTGCGGAGCGCCGCCTCTGACCGCTCCTGGCTCATCGCCGCAGGTCCGAACAACACGGATTCGGTCACCGTGTACATCGTCGATCCCGACGGCCGCTCGGAGACGCAGATAGCCGGCGCCGCCGAGCCCTCCGGCGGCCAGGGGCACGCCGTCTCGGATTTTCTCTTCCGGCTCACCATCGGCCCCGGCGAAGTGAAGACCGTGTATATCCGGTTCGCCTCGCAGGAGTCGCTGCGCATCCGCGCCTCGATCTGGGACGCCTATCGGTTCATCCGCGCCGATGCGGCCGATACCGCCTTCGTGGGGCTCATACTCGGCGTCGTGATCGCCGTGTTCGTCTACACGATCTTCCTGGTCATTTCGCTGCGCGAGCTTTCCTACGCCTATTACCTCGTGTATCTCGTGGGGCTGTTCTTCTATCTGCTGGCGGCCAACGGCGCCGGCGGCTGGTTCCTCTGGCCGGGGAACCTGTGGTTCGAGCGCCGCGCCGCGCCCTTCTTCGCCGGCGCCATGGTGGTCGGCATATTCCTCTTCGGCCGAGCCTACATGGAAACCGGGAGACGGGCTCCGCTTCTCGACAAGCTGCTCCTCGTCTACGTGGGACTCGTTCCCCTGTTCCTCGCCGGGCTCGCGGCCTTCGATTATCGCCGGATGATGCGCATCGGCCTGGTCCTGCTGTTCACGGCTCTGGCGGCTATGCTGGCCGCGGGCCTCCGCTGCGTCTACCGGCGCGAACGCCGGGCCAACTACTTCACGGCGGCGTGGATCTTCGGCCTCGCCGGGGCGGCCGCCGCCCAGCTGGGCACGCTCGGCCTCATCGGCGGCTATTCGAGCTTCCTCTGGTCCCGGGGAGAGCAGCTGGGCGCGCTCATCCAAGTCCTCATCCTCGCCTACGGCATTTCCGACACGGTCAATTCCATGCGCCTGGAGAAGGAGGAGGGACAGAGCCGCTCGATCGAGCTCCTGGAGCGGGCCAACGCCGTGAAGGAGGACTTCCTCGTGGCGACGAGCCTCGAGTTCCGCGCTCCCCTGTACGGCATCATCGGCCTGCTCGGCCGCCTGGCTTCCGTCGTGGCGGGGCGCGGCGAGAGCGAGGCGCGGCGCCTCGTGTCCCTCGTGCACGCCGAGGCGCTCCGCCTCCTCAACAACGTTTCGACGATCGCGACCTACTCGCAGCTCCGCCGCGGCGATATCTCGCTGACCGTCGAGCGCTTCCCGCTCAGGGAAGCCTTGGACGGGGCGACGGCGGTGAGCGCCTATCTCGCGGCCGGCAAGGATATCGTCCTGGAGCGCTCCCTCGAGGACCTCGAAATGAGAAGCGATATCCGCGCGGTGCAGCAAGTCGTCTACAATCTCTATTCCGATGCCTTGAGGAGGTGCGGCTCCGGACGGGTGTACCTCGAGTCGCGGTCGGAGGCGGAGACGGTCTGCATCAGCGTCGCCGAGAGCGGTCCGCCCCTCCCCGTGGAGGTCATCGCGAGGGGCCTGGGCGAGGTCGGCATGGCGGGCTTCGAGACCGTCGGCCCGGGACTCGAACTGCTCGTGACGCGTCTGCTCGTCGAACGGCTGGGCGGGAAACTGGAGTACGAGCGCGGCGACCGCGAGAACCGCTTCCTGGTCCGCCTGCCCTTGCGTTCCGCCTGGCCCCTCGAGCAGCACGGCCGCCGCGCGCATGCCCTGCCCCTGGCGGCGCGAGCCGATCTGGCGGCTCCGGCGGCCATGGCCAGGGCGGAAGTGGATCTCGGCGAGACCCTCGACGACGGCTCGCGGAAGGGCCTGATCCTCGTCGCCGACGAGGACCCGGTGTTCCTGGAGGCGCTCAAGCATTATCTGGAAGAGCGCGGGTACCGCGTGCGCCCTCTCCTCTCCTGCGATCACGCGGCCCAGTTGGCCAGGGACGAGGAGGGCTTCGATCTCGTCCTGCTCGACGCCACGGACCCGAGCCGCTCGGGCCTGCGCGCCTGCGAGCGGATCCGCGAGCTGCGCCCCCTCGGCGAGCTGCCGGTCATCGTCATGACCGAGCGCGAGAGCCCCGAGTCGCTGGCCGAGGCTTTCCGCGTCGGTGCCAGCGACTATATCCCCAAGCTCTCCCCCCGGGAGCTGCTCTTCGCCCGGGTGGACACGCACATCGCCCTCAAGCGGGCGGTCCAGGAAATCCTGGAGACGCGGCGCAAGGTAGCCGAGCTGGAGAAGCTCAAGACCCTGGGCGTCCTCGCCGCCGGGGTGGCGCACGAGATCAACACGCCCAACAACGCCGTGCTTCGGAACCTGCCCATGATCGCCGAGGTGTGGACCGAACTCTCGCCCATCGTGCGCCGGCTCATGGAGGAGTCCGGCGGATTCACCATCCGGGGCTGGAGCGCGCCCGAGCTCCTGGAGAACCTGCCCGAGCTCGTGAACGACACCTACGCGGCGGGCCGCCAGATCAAGAAGATCGTCGAGGACCTCAAGGACTACGCCCGCGACTCCTCGTCCGAGCCGCCCGGGGACGTCGACCTCTCGGCCGTGGTCGCCTACGCATCCCGCCTCCTGGCTCCGCTCATCGAGCGCCGGACTCTGCGCTTCCGGCTGGAAGCTCCCGCCGGCCTGCCGGCGGTCAGGGCCAGCTATCAGAAAATAACTCAAGTCGCGGTCAACGTCCTCGAGAACGCGCTCCAGTCTCTCGACAACCCCGACCGCGGCGTGACCGTGCGCACCTTCGCCGATCCCGGCCGCGGTACGGTCGTCCTGGAATGCCGGGACGAGGGAGCGGGCATAGACCCCGGCATCCGCGGCAGGCTCTTCGAGCCCTTCTTCACGACCAAGCGCGACTCGGGCGGCACGGGCCTGGGCCTGCCCGTCTCGCTCGGCATAGTCCGCGAGAGCGGCGGAGAGATCGAGATCGACTCGCGGCCCGGCCGCGGCACCACGGTGCGAGTAGTATTCCCGGCGGCGGCGCCGGCGGAGGAGTTGAAACAATGAGCGAAACCGCCCGACCACCCATCCTCGTCGTAGACGACGACCCCGACGTGCTCAAGCGCATGGAACGCCTGCTGCGCTTCGAGGGCTTCCCCGACGTGATCCTCTGCGACGATCCCAGATCGGTGTCGCTCATCGTCTCCGAACGCGAGATCTCCGCGATGGTGCTGGACCTTCTCATGCCTCTCCTGCCGGGGCAGCGCATCCTGCAGGAGACGAGGGAGCGGCATCCCGAGATACCCGTCATCGTCGCCACGGCGGTGAGCGACCTGGACAGCGCCATCGAGTGCATGCGCAACGGCGCCTTCGACTACGTGCCCAAGACGGCGGAATCGGGGCGGCTCGTGGCGAGCATCCGCCACGCCCTGTCCATCCGCGAGCTCCAGAGCGACTACTCCGCGCTCAAGAACACGCTGCTCTCGGCCAAGCGCCCCGAGTCGCCCGCCTTCGCGAAGATCGTCACCAGGGACGAGCGCATGCTGAGCGTGCTGCGGTACGTGGAGACGGTCGCCGCCTCGCCCAAGCCGATCCTGGTCATCGGCGAGTCGGGCACGGGCAAGGAGCTCGTCGCGGAGGCCGTCCACATCCTCTCCGGACGGAAGGGCAAGCTCGTGAGCCTCAACATAGCGGGGCTCGACGACACGATGTTCTCGGACTCGCTGTTCGGGCACCGGCGCGGCGCCTTCACCGGGGCGGATGCCGACCGCGGCGGGCTCATCGAGCGCGCCGAGGGAGGGACGCTCTTCCTCGACGAGATAGGCGATCTCTCCTTCGGCTCGCAGGTCAAGCTGCTGCGGCTCATAGACGACAGGCGCTACTACCCCCTCGGCTCCGACCTGCCCAAGGCCTCGAACGCCGCGGTGGTGACGGCGACCAACAAGAATCTGCGCGGAGCTTCCGCCTCGGGCGCCTTTCGGCTGGACCTCTTCTACCGGCTCCAGACGCACCTGGTGGAGCTGCCTCCGCTCCGGGAGCGGCTCGGCGACCTGCCGCTGCTCCTGGAGCACTTCGCGCGCTCCGCGGCCGAGCGGCTCGAGCGCAGGACCGCGCCCCTGGTGCCGGACGAGCTCGTGATTCTCCTGGAGTCCTACGATTTCCCCGGCAACGTGCGCGAGCTCGAGTCGATGGTCTACGACGCGGTTTCGAGGAGCAAGGGCAATACGCTTTCGCTCGAGAGCTTCCGCGACAAGATCCGGAGCACCGGCCGCGAGCAGGGCGCACGGAGAGTCTCCGTCGACGACCGGACCCGCTTCTCGTCCTGGGAAAGACTGCCCACGATCCGAGAGGCGAGCGACGAGCTCATCCGCGAGGCCCTGCGTCGCGCCAAGGGCAATCAGGGCATCGCGGCGGATCTCCTCGGTCTTTCGCGGACCGCCTTGAATAAGCGGCTCAAGAGCTCCGGTGGCGCAGACGGCAAGGGCGATGCGGCGGAGGATATCGAGGGGCTAGGGGTGTGAATATCTGCACAGATACGCGCCGCGGCACAGCCTTGCTAAATATTTATCAAACAAGGCAATGAGACGCTATTCATCGCGCCTACTCATCACTAGTGCGAATATATTCACAGGGCGGAGAGTATCGCTTCCGAATGGCAAAAAGCAGTTCTTCGCTTTGCTTTATATAAGTACATGTATAATAAACAATTGAGCGATAGAAATATTTGTCGAATTTTATCAAAGAACGATCGCAGTGGCACAGGCTTTGCTTATATAAGGCTACTCGGCAACGAGATGTAAAAGCCCGAGGTAAAAATAGCGGCCCTTCCGAGGGAGCGGCCGCAATAGAAAAAACAGGTAAAAACAGACAAGTAAAAATAATCTTAGGCAAACCCGGTATTTATTAAAACGGAAGGCCGCGCGAGAGCGCGGCCTTCCAAATTTCAGCTCTTCCAGCGCAGCCAGAACTCGATGGGCTTCTCGAGCACGAGCGCGTCTATCGCGGGTACCGAGACCTCGAGCGTGCGCCCCTCGAGCTTGCCTCCGCCCGAATCGAGCACCTCCGCCGGCGCGGACAGGCTCACGCGGAGGCGGGCCGAGTCGAGCGCGGGCATGACGCGCTCGCCGAACACGCTCGCGAGCATGCTTCGATAGTCGGATACGGATGTCGGATCGGTCTCGAGCGCGGGCGGAGAAAGCGAGTCTACGAGGTCGGGGTCTATGCCGGGGAAAAGCCTGGTCAGCGCCGCCGCGTGGCCGCGCTCGAGCCGCACGCGGAGCTCTTGCCAGCCGGGCCCCCTGGCGATGGCGATCAGTCTCGTACCGCGGAGCTCGGGCGAAGAGGCGAGCCGCAGGATGCTGGGGACGGCCACGACGGCCCGGACGGAATCCGGGCTCGGCTCGGAGAGCGAGACGAGCCGAAGGTCGCTTCGGCTTTCGATCGATTTTCTGATGGCGGAGGAGTCGAAGAGCGGCTTCCCCGGCTGGGTCTGCGACAGGCGGCGCAGCTTGTCGGCCAGCGGGGGAGATATCGCCAGGTCGATCGTGAGCTCCGCGCCGCCTTCCGGGGCTATCGATCCGACCACCGAACTCGAGCAGGAGGCCAGCCCGAGCGCGAGCATGAGAAAGGCTGCGCCGAGCGCGAAGGACAAGGCCAGGACCGCGATGACCGAGCGCGGAGTGATCTCGTCTCGGACGAAAGAAGGCTTTCCCATGTTTCCCTCGCAGAGAATAACATATTCGCCGAGCCCAAGGTTACTTGCGGGTACGTGTCGCATGAAAGTATCATACTCGCCACACGGCCGGTCCGCTACGCATCGTAGGATCGGCGATGCGAGGTGAATATGAAGACAGAAGCCCCTCCTCCCTGGAAGTTCCTGGACGAGTTCCGCGGCAGCGCTTTCGCCGGCGAATGGCCGACCCTCCCCGAGCTGTTTTCGCTGACGGCGAAGCGCCTGCCGGAGCGCGCCTGCTTCACGGTCTACGAGCCCGATCGCGTCAGCCTGTCCTACGCCGAGGCCCTCGCCGTCGTGGAGCGCGTGGCCGGGGTCATACGATCCCTCGGGATAGGCCGCGGCGACAGGGTGGCGGTCACGGGCAAGAACAGTCCCGAATGGGCGGTGGCCTACCTGGCCGCGCTTTTCGCCGGGGCGGTCGTCGTGCCCATCGACTACCAGCTGAGCGCGGCCGAGATCGGCAACCTCGTGCGGGCGGGCGGAGCCTCGCTCCTTTTCAGCGACGAGGAGAAGGCCTCCGAGCTCCGCGCCTCCTGCCCCGGCCTCAAGGGCTATTTCTCGCTCGCCTCGGGGCGCGAGAACTACATCTACTCGCTCCAGGCGGCCGCCGCTCCCGCCCCGGCCTCGGTTTCGGCCTCGGCCGAGCTGCCGGGCGAGGCCGAGCTGGCCGCCATCCTGTTCACCAGCGGCACTATGGGGAAGCCCAAGGGTGTCATGCTCACGCACCGGAATCTCGTTTCGGACTGCTATCTGTCCCAGGCCAACCTCCGCGTCTATCCCACGGACGTCTTCTACGCTCTCCTGCCCATCCACCACTCCTACACGATGCTCGCCGTCTTCATCGAGGCCATCTCGGTGGGAGCCGAGGTGGTCTTCGGCAAGCGCATGGTCATAAAGCAGGTGCTGAAGGACCTCAAGGAAGCGAAGATCACGATGTTCCTCGGCGTGCCGCTGCTTTTCAACAAGGTGCTCTCGGGCATCCTCAAGGCGGTGCGGGAGAAGGGGCTTCTCGTCTACGCCCTCGTCCGGACGCTCATGGCGCTATCGGGTTTCATCAAGAAGGTGAGCGGCGTCAATCCCGGCAAGAGCATGTTCCATTCGCTGCTCGACAAGGCGAGCCTGGCCTCGATACGCATCTGCATCTCGGGCGGCGGACCCCTCGCGCCGAGCGTCTTCCGGCTGTACAACCAGCTGGGCATCGACTTCGTCCAGGGCTACGGCCTCACCGAGACCTCGCCGATCATCACGCTCAATCCCACCGACGCCTACATCGAGACAAGCGTCGGGCGCATCGTCCCGAGGGTCGAGATGAAGATCCTCGACCCCGACGAGAACGGTGTCGGGGAGATCGCCGTCAAGGGGCCCATGGTGATGGCCGGCTACTACCAGATGCCCGAGGAGACGGCCGAGGTGTTCACCGAGGACGGCTGGTTCAAGACCGGAGACCTGGGCTATCTGGACGAACGCGACTACGTGTACCTGACCGGCCGGGCCAAGAACCTCATCGTCACCGAGGGCGGCAAGAACGTCTTCCCCGAGGAGATCGAAAACCGGTTCCAGCTCTACGACGAGGTCGAGCAGGTTCTCGTGCGCGGCTATCTCGAGGATGCGAAGATGAAGAGCGAGGGGATCGAGGCTCTTCTGTATCCGAGCGCCGAGCGATTTCTCCTGAAGGCGGCCGGCGCGGCCGGCACCTCGGCGCCTGCCGCCGTCGACTGGAGCGCGGCCGAAGCCCGGCTGCGGCACATCGTCGACGAAGTCAACCAGAAGCTCCTGCCCTACCAGAAGATCGCCAAGGTGACGGTGCTCAGGCAGCGGATGGAGGAGACGACGACCAAGAAGGTCAAGCGCCACGCCCTCGGAGTCTAGCGTACTGTCCGAATCGTCAGGCTCGCCGCCTTATTTGTGCCCGTAGACCGGCACCGGCTGGGTGCTGTTGCGCAGGAGCACCTCTCCTATCCGGACGAGCCGGGCCTGGCTGTCGAGGCCGAGTTGCCGGAACACCGGCTGCGAGACGATCAGCTCCTGCTTGAACTCCCTGCACAGCGAATCGAGCCGCGCCGCCACGGACACGGCGTCGCCGAACACGCCGAGGCGCCTCGAGCCCTGGATGCCGAGCTCTCCCGCCACTATGGGGCCCGAGTGTATGCCGATGCTGACCTCCTGGGGCGCCGGCAGGGAGGCCGACTGCAGATCGTCGCGGAGCCCCGGCAGCGCTTTGGTGAAATCGTCGGCGCAGGCCAGCGCCCGCTCGGCCGCGTCCTTCTCGCCCAGGAGTCCGAACACGATGAGAACGGAGTCGCCGACTATGCCGGCCACCCTGCCCGCATGCTTGTCGGCGGCCAGGGCCCAGAGCGAGTAGTAGCGATTCAGGATCGCCACGGCCCGGTCGGGGCTCACCCGCTCGGCTATGCCCGTGAAGTCCCGGATGTCGGCGGAAAGCACGGTGACGATGGCCTGCTGGCCCTCCGCGTGCTCGGGAAGGCTGCTCTCGTCGAGACGTATGGCGTTGAAGAGCCGTTCCATCCGCGACCGCAGGTTGACCGCCTTCACCTTGCTCACGAGCAGCATGATGCCGAAGGTGGCCGCACCGAAGACCATGAAGCCGTTCTGCGGCGATTCGAGGAAGGCGATGAAGGCGGGGAGGAAGGCGCGGATGTCGAGGGCCGCGCGATACTTCGCCGCGCTGATCGCGCCCGCGGCGAGGCGCCGCGAAAGGCTGAGGTGGAGGTCGAGATAGAAATAGAAGAAGACGAAGACGAGCACGGCCCCGATGGCCAGGAAGGTCTCCGCCAGCTGCTTGACGCTGCGGCTCCGGGCTCCGAGAGCGACGGCCTGAAAGAGTCCGACATAGAGAGCGGCGGCCCAGAGCAGGAGATTGGCCATGTCGTAGGGGAGGAAGCTGCCCGTGATGGTCCTGACGAGGGTGTAGCCGGCCGGCGTGATGAAGGAAAACAGCACGCGGAGGACGGGTTTGTTGCCCTGGCCGACCAGAAGGAGTATCTGGATGACGAGAAACCCGACCACGATGAGGAGTGCCGCCGGTCTGAGCGAGTCCGTCGCCGGCGTGATCAGGAGCATCAGGATGAAAAAGACGACGAATTGACTCGAATAAAGGAAAAATTCGTCGAAGAAACGCTTCGGGAGAATCCTCACAGGTCCTCCGACCGGATAAGACTCTTCATATCATAACCTCATCGAAGAAACCTGGGAAGATAGGCGTTTCCGGCGCGCCACTCTGAGAAAAACATTGACATCCGCGGAATCCGAAAAGATAATGACGGGAATCTTGCGGTTTCATGAGGAGGCTTTATGAAACGTCGTTTTACTTTAATCGCTCTGGCTTTCGCCCTGCTCTGTGCGGGCACGGCCTGGGCCCAGTCCACCCTGGTGTACGGCACCACCGACAAGGTGACCGTCATGGATCCGGCCAGCGCCTACGACCAGCACACCTGGGACATTTTCCAGAACATCGATCGGGGTCTGCTCGCCTACGAGCCGGGCACCGACAAGGTCGTGCCCGCCCTCGCCGAGCGCTATACGATCAACAAGACAGGTGACGAGTACACCTTCTATCTGCGCCACGGACTCAAATTCACCGATGGCACCCCCTTCACCGCCGAGACGGTCAAGTGGTCCATAGACCGCGTCATGGCCCTCAAGGGCGACCCCTCGTGGCTCGTCACGCAGTTCGTCAAGGAAGTGCAGGTCGTCGATGACTACACCGTGAAGTTCATCCTCACGGGGCCGACTCCCTACTTCCCCGCTCTCGTCGCCGGCAACCCGCCTTACTTCCCGCTGAGCCCCAACGTCTACCCGGCCGACCACTTCATCACCAACCCCAGCGAGCTCAAGGGCGGCGCCCTCGTGGGTCTCGGACCCTACAAGTGCACCTCCTTCAAGCGCGACGAGGAAGTCGTGCTCGACGCCAATCCCGACTACTACGGCCCCCAGCCGCACATCAAGAGGATCATCATCCGCTACTTCGACGACGCGACCACCATGCGGCTCGCGCTCGAGCGGGGCGAGATCGATCTGGCCTACAAGACCCTGAATCCCTCCGACATCAGCGATCTGGCCAAGAATCCCAAGCTCAACACCTTCAAGATCGCCAGCCCCTTCATCCGCTTCCTCTGCTTCGAGTGCTCGCAGAGCGTCTTCAAGAACAAGGAGCTTCGCCAGGCCATCGGCGCCCTCGTCAACAGGCCCGAGATCACCCAGAAGGTGTTCCTCGGCCAGGCACAGCCCCTCTACTCGATGGTGCCGATGGGCATGGCCTACCATGAGAACAACTTCAAGGCCGCTCTCGGCGACGGCAACGTGAAGCTCGCGGAGAAGATCCTCTCCAAGCTCGGCTACACCAAGGACAATCCCTTCGCCTTCGACCTCTGGTACACGCCCACCCACTACGGCGACACCGAAGTCAATCTCGGCGACGTCCTCAAGCAGGAGATCGAGCGCTGCCCGCTCGTCAAGGTCACCGTGAAGAGCGCCGAGTGGGCCACCTACAAGCAGCAGTTCAACAACAAGCAGATGCCCGCCTATCTGCTCGGCTGGTACCCCGACTACGTCGATCCGGACGACTACACCGCCGCCTTCGCGCAGACCGCCGCCTCGGCCGGCGAGGGAATCTACTTCTCGAGCAAGAAGTGGGACGACCTCTTCACCAAGGAACAGCACAGCCTGTCTCCGAAGGTCCGCGGCGAGATCTTCAAGGAAATCCAGGCCATGTGGCCGGACGAGTCCTTGACCGTCCCGATTTTCCAGGGCAACCTCTATATCTTCACCCGTAAGAACGTCGAGGGCGTCAAGATCGGGCCGCCCCTCATCTTCAACTACGACCAGCTGCGCTTCGTAAAATAGCCGCGCCTGGAGTTATCACGATCCGCGACCGAGCCCTCCCACTCGGGAGGGCTCGGTCTATAAGAGGGGACCGATGCGACGCATTCTCAACTATTTCCTGATGCGCGTGCTCCTGACCATTCCGATGCTTTTCGTGCTCCTGACCCTGGTCTTCGTAGTCCTGAGGGTCATGCCGGGCGACCCGGTCTCGGCCATGCTCGGCGGCCACGCGCCCGAATACGTCATCCAGCAGAAGAAGGCGGAGCTGGGGCTCAACAAGCCTATCTTCGAGCAGTACATCGACTATCTCGGCCAGCTCGCCCACGGCGACCTGGGCAACTCCATGATCTTCGTGGAGCGGGTTTCCCATCCCATCTCGCAGCGGCTTCCCGCGACCATCGAGCTCACCCTTTTCGGTCTCCTGGTCACCCTGGGGATCGGCATTCCGCTGGGCGTGCGCGCGTCCAGGAAACGGCGCACCGCGCAGGATTTCGGAATCCGCTTCTATGCCAATATCGTGTACTGCATTCCCGTGTTCTGGATGGGGCTCATCCTGCAGATGGTATTCGGCGTGTTCCTTCCCCTCTTCCCCATCGCGGGGAGAGTCGGAGCCCGGATCATCTCTTCGGACTTCGATAGGACGGGATTCTACGTCCTCGACACGCTCATGAAAGGCAATTTCACCGCCCTGGGCGACGTTCTCATGCATCTGGTCCTCCCGGCCTTCACGCTCGGCATCACCCTGTCCGGCGTCTTCGTGCGGCTGACGCGGGCCAACATGCTCGACGTGCTCAAGTCGGACTACGTGCTCGCGAGTCGGGCCCGCGGCGTGCCCGAGCGCAAGGTGGTGTACAAGCATGCGCTCAAGAACGCCCTCATCCCCATCGTGACGATGATGGGACTCCAGTTCAGCGCCCTGCTGGCCGGAGCCATCCTCACGGAGACGACCTTTTCCTGGCCCGGCATGGGGCGGCTCCTCCTCGAGCGCATCTACCTCAGGGACTATCCGACGGTGCAGGGGGTGATCATCGTGTACGCCCTCTTCGTGAGCCTGGTGTCGCTCATCGTGGATATCGTCTACGCGATCATAGACCCGCGGGTCCAGCTCTAGGAGGGCAGGCAATGAACGCAACATCGAGCGGCCCCGAGATCAGGGCCGCCAAGTACTCGCCCGCGGGGATAGCCGCCGGCCTGATCCGCCGCTTCTCCGCAGCCGCCAAGCGCTACCGCATAGAATGGTGGATCCTCGTGGCCGGCGTCGTCGTGATCGCGGCCATCGTTTCCATGACGCTTTTCCCCCACCTGTTCACGCATTTCAGGCCGGAGGACATGAACGCCGGCCCCCAGATGAAGCCGCCGAGCGCCGCGCACCTCATGGGCACCGACAACCTCGGCCGTGACGTGTGGTCCCGCATCGTCTACGGGGCGCGCACCATACTCGGCGTCGCCATAGCGGCCTCGCTCGCCTCGGCCCTGATCGGCATCCCGCTCGGGCTCGTCTCGGGCTTCTCGGGCGGCTTGGGCGACAAGGCGCTCTCGCTCGTCATGGACTCGATCTACTCCTTCCCCGGCCTCATCCTCGCCATCGCCTTCGCCGCGATGCTCGGGCCGGGCGTCATCAACATCACGGTGGCGGTGGCGGTCGTCTACGTGCCGACCTACTTCCGGCTGGTCCGAGGGCAGACGCTCTCGATCAAGCAGGAGCTCTACGTCGAGGCGGCCCACGCGATCGGCGCCCGCAGGCCCACGGTGCTCGCGAAGTACATCTTCCCGAACGTCATCGCCACCGTGGTCGTCGTCTTCTCGCTCAACATCGCCGACGCGATCATGACCGAGGCGGCGCTGTCGTATATCGGCCTCGGGCTCCCCGCGGGCATGCCCGATTGGGGCATGGACCTCTCCATGGGCAAGAAGTTCCTGCCCTCCGGGGTCTGGTGGATGATCACCTATCCCGGCCTCATGATCATGCTTTTGGCGCTCGGATTCACGATGCTCGGCGAGGGCCTCTCCGAGATACTCAACCCGCGGCTGCAGGAGTACTAAAGATGCCCGATTCCGCGAACGAACCGATCCTGGATATCCGGGACCTGTCCATCATCTATCCAATCTCCATCGGCACCGTGCACGCCGTGCAGGACGTGACCTTGTCGCTCTACAAGGGCGAGGTGCTCGGGATAGTCGGCGAGTCGGGCTGCGGCAAGTCCACTCTCGGCCTGTCCATACTGAAACTCATGAAGCCGCCGGGGAGGATCAGCTCGGGAAGCATCCTGTACAAGGGTACCGATATCCTCGGCATGGACGATCGCGCGCTTCTGGATATGCGCGGGCGCAACATAGCCATGATCTTCCAGAATCCGCTGACTTCGCTCGATCCGCTCATGTCGGTCGAGCGGCATTTCATCGAGGCCATACAGGTGCACGAGCCCCATACGGGCGTGGCGGAATGCATCGAGCGGGCGAAGAAGATCCTGTCCGATCTGGGCATCGAGGGGAACAGGCTCAAGGAGTACCCCTACCAGCTTTCGGGCGGCATGCGGCAGCGGATAATGATCGGCCTGGCCCTCATCCTCCACCCGGACATCCTCCTCGCCGACGAACCTACCACGGCCCTCGACGTCATCGTCGAGGCCGGCTTCACCGAGCTGCTCATCCGGCTGCACGAGCTGTACAGCCTCACGGTCGTGCTGATTTCGCACAACCTGGGCTTGGTGGCGCAGATGGCCGACCGCATCGCCGTGATGTACGGCGGGAGGCTGGTCGAGCTGGCGACGGTGAACCAGATCTTCGAGAAGCCGCTGCATCCGTACACGCAGGGGCTCATGAACTGCGTGCCCAACATCCTGCTCGAGCAGAAAGAGCTGAACGCCATGCCGGGAAGCCCGCCCGACCTGGTGGGCGAGCCGAAGTCCTGTCCTTTCGCGCCGCGCTGCCCCAAGGCGATGGACATCTGCCGTTCGCGGGTGCCGCCGCTCAAGGACTACGGCGGGCGACAGACCGCGTGCTGGCTCTATGAAGGGGGAGTGTGACATGGCGACGCTTATTCGGGCAGAGCATCTGGTGAAGAACTTCCCCGTCAAAGGCAACCTCGTCGATTCGTTCACGAAGAAGCGCCTGGCCGTGCACGCCGTCGACGACGTGAGCTTCGACATAGCCGAGGGCGAGGTGCTCGGGCTGGCGGGGGAAAGCGGTTCCGGAAAGTCCACGACCGGCCGCCTGCTCATACGCCTAATCGAGCTGACTTCGGGCCGCGTCGACTACCGCGGCGACGATATCACGACCTACTCCACGCGCGAGTTCGAGGCCCTGCGGGAGAAAATGCAGATAGTCTTCCAGGACCCGGTGAGCTCGCTGAGCCCCCGCATGAGCGTGGGAGAGGCCATCGGCCACCCGCTGCTCATCCATAAGATGGGCTCGAGGCGCGAGCGGCCGGGCATGGTGCTCGACATCATGAACAAGGTGGGCCTCGCGCCGGCGGAATACCTGTACCGGAAATACCCGCATCAGCTGTCGGGCGGGCAGAGCCAGCGAGTGGTCCTGGCGCGCGCCCTGGTGACCCGGCCCGATTTCCTCGTGGCCGACGAACCCATCGCCATGGCCGACGTCTCGGTGCGCGCGCTCATCATGCAGCTCATGCGCGACCTGAAGGAGGAGATGGGCCTCACCTATCTCTTCATCACGCACGATCTGGCCACGGCCAAATACCTCTGCGACCGGATCGCCATCATGTACCTGGGGCGGATCGTCGAGATCACGGCGAAGGACGAACTGTTCTCCCACCCGCACCATCCCTACACGAAGGCCCTCCTCGACGCGGTGCCCGTGCCCGATCCGCGGGTGTCGAAGGAGCGGGATCTCCCCGCCGGCGAAATTCCGAGCGCGATCCGGCCGCCCTCGGGCTGTCACTTCCATCCGCGCTGCCGCTTCGCCATGCCGGCCTGCTCGGAGGGGCGGCCTCCGCTCAAGGAGGTCGCGCCGGGGCACTTCTCGGCCTGCATCCTGGACTGAAACGCGCCGCCTCGCGGCGCGTTGGCCGTCCCGAGGCCCGGCAGGGCTCTGGGACGGCCTTTTTCCCCGACCCGGGGAAGGAGCCGCCCTGGCTCCCTCCTCCGCGCCGCGGCTCCGGGCCTCAGCCCGCGAAGCCCCTTCCGGCAAGCTTGAACGGCGCGCCTTCGCTCCGCTACAATGACTTCGCCGCGAGCGGCATCGAACAATCGTCCGCATCGAAAGTCCGGGGGAGCATCTTCATGGCCAAGTATCCATTCCGCGAGATAGAGCAGAAGTGGCAGCAACGCTGGGAGCGGGACAAGACCTTCAAGTCGACCGAGGATCCCGCGGTGCCGCGCGAGAAGCGGCGCTACGTGCTCGACATGTTCCCCTATCCCTCGGGCGACGGCCTCCATGTCGGCCACCCCGAGGGCTACACCGCCACGGACATCTATTGCCGCTACCTCAGGATGAACGGCTACAACGTGCTCCACCCCATGGGCTTCGACGCCTTCGGCCTGCCGGCCGAGAATCACGCGATCAAGACGGGCACCCATCCTTCGGTCACCACGCACGCGAGCATCGACCGCTTCCGCGGCCAGATCAAGTCGCTGGGCTTCTCGTACGACTGGGACCGGGAGATCGCCACCTGCGAGAGCGACTACTACAAGTGGACCCAGTGGATCTTCCTCAAGCTCTTCGAGCGCGGCCTCGCCTACGAGTCGGACATGCCCATCAACTGGTGCCCCTCCTGCAAGACCGGGCTCGCCAACGAGGAAGTGAAGGACGGCGCCTGCGACCGCTGCGGCACCAAGGTCACGCGCAAGCGCATCAGGCAGTGGGTGCTCAAGATCACGGCCTACGCCGACCGCCTGCTCTCCGACCTGGACCTGGTCGAGTGGCCCGAGGCCGTCAAGCTCATGCAGCGCAACTGGATCGGCCGCAGCGAGGGGGCGAGCGTCGTCTTCGGGATCGAGGGCAGGACCGAGACGATGGAGATCTTCACCACGCGGCCGGACACCCTGTTCGGGGCCACCTACATGGTGCTCGCCCCCGAGCATCCGCTCGTCCACGCCATCACGACGCAAGAGCGGCACCAGGCGGTCGAGGCCTATGTCGAGGCGGCCGCCGGCAAGAGCGATCTCGAGCGGACCGACCTGGCCAAGGAAAAGACCGGCGTGTTCACCGGCGCCTACGCGATCAACCCCGTCAACGGGCGGCGCATTCCCGTCTGGATCTCGGACTATGTGCTCATATCCTACGGCACCGGAGCGATCATGGCCGTCCCGGCCCACGACGAGCGGGACTGGGCCTTCGCCAAGGTCTTCGGCCTGCCCATCCTCCAGGTCGTGGCGAAGGAAGGCAGCCCCGAGGCCAAGATCGGCACCTGCGGCGACCCCGACGAGTGCTTCACGGAGGAGGGCGTGGCCGTCAACTCCGGGGACTTCACCGGCATGGTCACCGCGGACTTCAAGCGGGCGATCGCAGCCTGGCTCGAGGAGCGCGGCATAGGCAAGCGGGCGGTCAACTACAAGCTCCGCGACTGGCTTTTCAGCCGGCAGCGCTACTGGGGCGAGCCCATTCCCGTCGTCCACTGCCCATCGTGCGGCATCGTCCCCCTGCCCGAGTCGGAGCTTCCCCTCCTCCTGCCCGAGGTGAAGAGTTATGCGCCCACGGGCACCGGCGAATCGCCGCTCGCGAAGGTCCCCGAGTGGGTGGACACCACCTGCCCGAAGTGCGGCGGCCCCGCCAAGCGGGAGACGAACACCATGCCCCAGTGGGCAGGCTCCTGCTGGTACTACCTGCGGTATCTCGACCCCAGGAACGACGCGGCCTTCGCCTCGAAGGAGAGCATCGAGTACTGGATGCCCGTGAGCCTGTACGTGGGCGGCGCCGAGCATGCGGTGCTCCACCTGCTCTATTCGCGCTTCTGGCACAAGGTCCTCTTCGATCTCGGCTTCGTCAATACGCCGGAGCCCTTCATGCGCCTCGTCAACCAGGGCATGATCCTCGGCGACGACAACCAGAAGATGTCCAAGTCGCGCGGCAACGTCGTCAATCCCGACGAGATCGTCCGCGAGTTCGGCGCCGACTCGATGCGGGTGTACGAGATGTTCATGGGACCGCTCGAGGTCTCCAAGCCCTGGGCCACCTCGGGCCTCGTCGGCGTGAGCCGTTTCCTCGAAAAGGTCTGGGCCCTGGGCGAGCGCTCCGGCGGCGACGCGGCCTCCGTGGCGCCGGCGGCGGAGCAGCTCAAGCTCCTGCACAAGACGATCAAGAAAGTGACCGGCGACACGGCCACCCTGAACTTCAACACCGCGATCTCCGCGATGATGATCTACGCGAACGAACTCGGGAGGCTGGAGACGCTGCCGCGCGCCCTGTGGGAGCCCTTCGTCCTCCTCCTCGCGCCCTACGCCCCGCATCTGGCGGAGGAGCTCTGGGAGCGGCTGGACAAGGGCGGTCCGGCACGCACGCTCGCCCGCGAGACCTGGCCGAGCTTCGACGAGGCGCTCTGCGCGGACGAGGAGAAGGAGATCGTGGTCCAGGTGAACGGCAAGATCCGGGACCGGTTCGTGGCCCCCGCGGGGACGGCCGAGCCGGAGCTGCAGGCTACGGCGCTCGCCCGCCCCAAGGTCAAGGAATGGACCGAAGGCGCGGCCGTGGCGAAGGTGATCGTCGTGAAGGACAAACTCGTCAATATTGTCATGACGAAAACTTGACTTTTAGCGGGGCTGTGCAATACTACATGCACCGCAAGTTTAGGTGGTTCCTGCAAAATGCAGCTGCATTTTGCAGGAGTCCCATCGTTCCGGAAATATGGTAGTGTTAAGACAGGCCTTGCCTTTTTAGCACCGAGGGTTGGGTGGCACCTGCAGGATGCCTCCGCATTTTGCACGTGGCTCACCTTGTCAGAGCGCTTCTCTCGCGAACATATATGCGCGACCAGGAGTTCCGATGAAACTGCGCATCTTCTCCAACATGAGCATATTGGCCAAGCTCATTGTGATCTCGATCGTGGTCGCCGCGGGCATGGCGGTCAATCTCTACATCGCCTGGGGCTCGCTGAACGGCCTCTCGGGCACGGTCCGCCTGCAGGCGTCCAACTCCGCCCTCCTCCTCGCGAACACCGATTTCGAGGAGCGGGCCTATACGGCCTGGATCGCGCTCTATCGCGTCGAAACCGCATTGCTCCGACGCTCGGACGAGCTCGCGGGGGCCGACGCCACCTTCGTCGATGCGCTCAAGTCCTCGAAGGTCTCGCTCGACAACCTCACCTCGCTCCAGGCCGACGCGGACGTGACCTCGATGTTCGCCGATATCCGGAAAGCGTACGGCGTCTTCACCGATGCCGCCACCAAGGCCTCCTCCGCCATGCAGGCTGGTGAGGCCGACGCCAGCGATCTCTTCCAGGTCGCGGCCCTCCGCTTCGACGCTCTGTCGGCCAATCTCGTATACTTGAACAGCAAGGCCAAGGAGATTGCGCAGAACGCGGCAGCCCAGGGCCGGGACGCCGCCGCGCAGGCGGCGAGCGTGGTCACCGTCGTGTCGATCGCCATGCTTCTCTTCGTGCTCGCCTTCGTGCTCCTCACCGTCCGCTCGATAGCCAGGCCGCTGACGAGCGTCGTCCGGACCGTCTCCAAGGTCGGCTCGGGCGACTTCACTGTCGAAGCCGGAGAGAAGTTCGGCGGCGAGCTCGGGGAGATTTCCGCCTGCGTCGACGGGCTCGTGGTCGATCTGCGCTGCCTGGTCGGCATCATCAAGGAGCGCCTCGCCGAACTCGAGCGGACGGGACAGGGCCTGTCCGCCACCATGGAAGAGACGGGCGCCGCCGTCATCCAGATCAACAGCAACATCGGCAACACGAAGGGGCAGTTCGACGAGCAATCGGCGGCGGTGAGGGAAGTCTCTGCCGCGATCGAGCAGCTGGCCCGCTCGGTGGACGCTCTGTCGACCATGATCTCCAGCCAGTCGTCCGTGATCGCCGAATCCTCGGCCTCGGTCGAGGAGATGATAGCGAACGTGGAATCCGTGGCCTCGATCGCGGAGGCTTCCGCGAGGGCCTCCGCGCGCCTCGCCGCCGAGGGAACGGAAGGCAAGACCCGCATCGACGAGGTCGGGGAGGCTGTGGCCGCGATCGTCCGCTATTCCGAGAACCTCAACGAGGCGGCCAGGCTCGTCACCGAGATAGCCGACCGGACGAACCTGCTCGCGATGAACGCCGCCATCGAGGCAGCCCACGCGGGCGATGCGGGCAAGGGCTTCGCCGTCGTCGCCGACGAGATCCGCAAGCTCGCCGAGCAATCCACTTCGCAGGGCAGGGACATCACCGGGGATCTGGAGCGGGTGTCGCAGGCCATCGAGTCGGTCCGCAGCGCGTCTTCCTCGGCCGTGACCTCGTTCGCTTCGATATTGGAAAAATCGGGGGCGCTGGGAGAGGCGGTGAGCACGATCGGCGCGGCGATGTCGGAGCAGCGCGAGGGCGGCCGCCACGTCCTCGAAGGCCTGGTGAGGCTCAAGGACATAACGCGCGAGATCGGCCGCGGCTCGGAGGAGATGGCCGTGGGCAATCAGGCCATCCTCGAGCAGGTGGAGCGCCTGCGCAACGTCAATACCGTCGTCGTCCAGAACAACGAGGAAGTCACCCGCGGAACGAAGGAAATCAACGACGCCATCGCCCAGACCATCGAGCTGAGTTCGAAGAACTCGGCCCTCATCGCCGAGGTCAAGGAAGCCACCGACAAGTTCACGATCTGAGGGAGCGCCCCGGCGGGGCCGCCATCCGCGGCCGCTCCCCGAGGGGCGACCGTTATCTCAGGTCTTGAACTTCTCGGTTTCGGCGCCCAGGTTCTTGACCGACTGGGCCGCCCGCAGGGTCAGCTCGCTCGTGGCCGCGGCGGCCTCGCGGATCTGCGTGGCGCCCGCGGCCATTTCGTTGAGTCCGTTCTCCAGTTCCGCCGTGAGCCGGATGAGCCGCCGCATCTCCTCGAGCACGGTCGCGCCGCCTTCGTTCATGAACGATGACTCGGAGCGCACCTCGCTCGTCACTTCGTTCATCTTCGACAGCGAATCGAGGATCTGGGCCGAGCCCGAACTCTGCTCCTGCATGGCGTACTTGACCTCTTCCTCGAGCCGCGAGAGCACGCCGATCTGCTCGACGATGTCCTGGAAGGTCCGCTCGGCATCCTGGGAGGACTCGACCACGGCGGCGATGACCTTGCGGATCGAGCCGATGTTGCGGGCCACGGTCTTGGACTGGGCCGCGGCGTTCTCGGCCAGCTTCCGGATCTCGTCGGCGACTACGGCGAAGCCTTTGCCGGCGTCGCCGGCATGGGCTGCCTCGATCGCCGCGTTCATGGCGAGAAGGTTCGTGCGCGCGGCTATGCCCGCGATGAGCGCATTCGCCTCCTGCAGGTTCTCGGACTGATCGACGATGTCCTTGGCCTGGGCCGCGACGCGGACGATCGCCTCGCGCCCGTCGCCCGAGCTCGACTCGAGGCGCTGGTAGTAGGCGCCCATGCGCTCGATATTGGCGGTGACCGATTGCACGTTGGCGACCATCTCTTCGATCGACGAGCCCGAGACGGCGATGTTCTCGGCCTGCCGCTCGATCGCCCGGCCCAGCGTGGCGATTCTCTTGGTGATCTCCTCGATCGTCGCGGATGACTCGGTGACCGAAGCGCTCTGATTGAGGCCCTGCTGCTTGATCGAATCGATGGTCGCGGCTATCTCCTGCACCGCGCTCGCCGTCTGGGTCATGTTCGCGGCGAGTTCCTCGGTCCCGTTCGACAAAGTCTTGACCTCGGCCTTGACGTGATCGACGAGTTCGCGCAACGCGCCGGCGAAGGCGTTGAAGTCGAGGGCGAGGCTTCCGAGCTCGTCGCCCGAACGCGCGTCGACGGTCTTGGTCAGATCGCCCTCCCCGGCGGCGATATCCCGGAAGGCCGAGGATAACGTCCCGATCCGCAGCAGGACCGAGCGCATCACGACGATGGCCGCCGCCATGATGCCGAAGAGCACGATGGCGAGGGCCGCCGCCACGGTGATGAAGGAGGCGCGGAGGGCGGAGAGGCTCGCCGTCAGATCGGAACCGATGGTGGTCTGCTCGTCCGATATGATTTCCTGGATCTTTCCTATGACCGCCGTGCCCGCGCCGAAGACGTCCGTGCCGCCGCGGGAGAAGCGCCCGGTTCCGGCATTCTTCACCGCGTCGAGAAGGTCCGATCCCAGGGAAGAGTATTCCGGCGACTGCAGTATGGCGTCGCGGGCTTGGGCGTCTTCCGGATCGAGCGCGAGGGCCGGCGAGTCCAGCAGCGCCGAAATGGCGCCGTAGTCGCTGGTCAGGCCGAGAACGCTCGCGTCGTCGATCGGCTTTCTCGCCGCGACGTAGCTCGAAAGCAGTCCTCGGAGCACTCCCGTCTGCTCCTTCGCCTCCTCCAGGATGACCAGTCCGAAGAGCCGGTGCATCGAGCTGGAGACCGCGGTCGAGGCCGCCATCTCGCAGGAGTCGAGCAGCCTGTCGATCGTGGTCGAATAGGCGGCGAAGGCGGCCTTCGAATCGGCGTTTTTACTCTTGATGTCCGACCTGAAGCTCTTGAAGGAGGTCATGGCCTGCTCTACCGTATCGATCGAGGTCTTCGGCAGCTTGGCGCCCGCGAGCGCCTTGCGCCAAGCTTTCTCGGCGTCGTCGGTCCGACTGACCTGGGAGTCCAGCTGGCCGGGATCGGCGCCGCCGGAGAGTATGAGGTTGGCCGTCCCGCGTTCCACCTGGATGGCGCTGATGAAGGCGCTGGCCGCCCGGAGATAGCCGAGATTGGCGAGCGTGGCGCCGGTCTCGCTGAAGTCCCGCGATTGCTGCACGAGAAACAGGGAGCCGAGGGCTAGCGCGATGGCCAAGGGGACGAGGGTGAGGGCGACCAGTTTGGTCCTGAGCTTCACGATACTACCTCCAAAACCGGGCGAGAATCAAAGCAGTGTAGGCGAGGGCGGTCAGGGCGGCGAGGATGGCGATTCTGCTCGGTAGATGCGCTCGCCGCGGACCCGGGGCGACGACGGCTTGGTCGTCGGAAACCCTGAGCATGAGCGTATCTGGATCCTCGAACAGGGTCGAGGGGCGTACCATACCGGAATACTCATCGATTTTATCATACTAGACGAAGGCCGAAGCGACAATCGAGCCGAAGCGCCCGGGCAGCCGAATGCCGGGCAGGATGCTGGCCTTGCCTAGGCCGATCGATGCGAGAAGGATGGCGAGAGAAAGAGGGGCGACGGGCCTGGCGGCCTCGCCGGACACGAGGAACCGGGCCAGGCCGAGCTGCACGGCGTTCGACGCCACGGCGCCTAGGCCCAGCGCGCCGCCAGGCTTGTCGCGGCGACGGCGAGCAGCACCGCCGCCGCATCGAGGGGGCGAAGACGCATGTCAGGAGTCCGGCTGCGTCAGTCCTCGCAGCCGCAGCTTCCGCCTTCGCAACCGCAGCTCCCGTCTTCGCAATCGCCGTCTTCGCAGCCGCAGTCGTCGCAGCCCCCGGCGTCATGGATGTGTCCGTGCTGGATTTCCTCGGCGGTGGCCTCGCGGACCTCGACTACCTTGACGGAGAAATGCAGTTCCTCGCCGGCGAGCGGGTGGTTGGCGTCGATGGTGACTTCGCTTTTCTCGACGCCGACGACGGTCACGATCTGGGTGCCGTCCTCGCCGTGGGCTTCGAACTGCATGCCGACATCCACCTCGGCGTCGGGCCCGAACTCGCTCTTGTCGACCTTGAAGACGAGGCTCTCGTCGCGCTCCCCGTAGCCTTCGGCCGGGGGAATGACGCAGTCTACCTGATCTCCGGCCGACTTCCCCTCGAGATGCTTCTCGAGACCCTTGATTATATTGCTGTTCCCGTGGAGGTATACGAGCGGCTCTCCGCTCGGGGATGAGTCTATGAGCTCTCCCTCGGCGTCCTTGAGATTGTAGTCGATGCTGACAACTCGATCCTTGGTTACGGTCATTCATGGTTCCTTTGGGCGACGGATGCGAACGCCGACAGACGGCTTCTCCTCTCGCGATTTTCGCGTGAAGATGAAAAATATATCTTTTTTCTTCCCCGAGAGGCAAGGCCGCGTCGGCCGAGCCGAGGGATATCGTCAGGTTTCGGCCGGAATCGGCGTCGGTCGCCGCCGAGCGGGACCGGCGATTTTCACGGCAAGGGTCTCAAAGCCGTCTGAAGCAGGCCTCGATGACGGGGTCGAGCGAAGGCAGCTCGAAGCCGAAGGATTCGACGGCGCCGCGCTCGGCCGAGCGCTCCCAGTCCATGAAGGGGTCGTCGTAGTGGGCGGCCATGAAGGCGTAGACCTGATCTTCCGCGTCGTTCGCCGCCGTGTCGAAGAGTCCGTGGCTTCTCGTCTGATGGGCGAGGAGGTGGCGATGGATGTGGGTCCGCACGTTCTCCAGGAATATCTCGCGATAGACATCGTAGGCCTTGCCGGAGAGCGCGCGTATTCTGTCCGAAATGGAGCCGCCGCGGCTTTCGATGCGCGGCACCGGTTCCGGGGCGGCCGGGGCGGCCGCGAGCAGGCGCGAACCGCTGGCCTTCGCCGCCTTGGTCAGGGCGGGCGCGGCTCGCGCGGGCTCCCCTCGCGGGCCCGGCGCTGCCTTCCCGGCTTGGCTCGCCGCGGCTGCGGAGGGCAGCGCCCGCCCGTGTCGGGAGCCGGCCGCGCCGCGCCCGACAGGGGCGGCGCTCGCGCTGTCGGTACCTGCGGCCGCGATGCCGAGGGCCGCGAGGCCGACGGCTGATGGCGAGGCGGCTGCCGGCTGTGCTGCGGCCCTTTCCCCGAAACTCGCCCGGCGTTCGGGCGGGTCGCTCCGAGCTGCCGGCACTCGCCTTTCCGGGGCCGAGCTGGGCGAAAGGGCGACTTTTCGTTCGGGCGCGGGAGAAGGCGAGGGCGGCGCCCTCCGTACGGGCACCGGAGAAGGACTAGCCGGGGTCCTTCG
The DNA here is from genome assembly GCA_035530095.1 of Rectinemataceae bacterium. Classification (GTDB taxonomy): domain Bacteria; phylum Spirochaetota; class Spirochaetia; order Treponematales; family Rectinemataceae; genus JAJXZP01. Next base: position 48,663 of record DATKVK010000046.1, read on the forward strand.
CTCGGGCGCCGGCGCAGTAGGCAGCGTGGTCCTCAGTCCGCTCCCGCCGGCCGGGCCGCGGGAGCGGGGCTCGGCCGGCGGCTCGGCTCTGGCCGAGGCGTCCCTGAGGGCGAAATCCGGAGCTCGCGCAGCGAAGCCCGGCGTGGGAGCCGGGACGCGATTTTCGGGAGCCGACGCGCGCGCTCCGTGAACCGAGGCGCGAGGCTCCGGCGCAGGCGGCGAGGCGATCGGCCGAACCGCCGGCGCGGACCGCTGGGGCGGCTCGGTTTTTCTCGGCCGACTTTCCGCGCCGGAAGGGCTTTCCTGCCTCACGCGGCTCTCCGTGCCGCCCGAGCCCAGGACCTTGCGGCGCTCGGCGTGGGCCGCGCGCACGCGCGATTCGGGGCCGGGCGCGGCCAGGCGGTGCTCGGTGGCGCGAGCCTCCATGCGCTTGCGCAGGCGGCGCCACATGACCTGCATGTAGAGGTCGCCCGAGACGGAATAGTCGTAACTGGTGGTCAGGATGCCCGAGACGGCGCTCAGGATTTCGTCGTCGCTGGCGCCGCGCTGGCGGCCGAGCTTGACGGCGCGGAAAATCTCGTAATGGTTGCTGCCGTACTTCCGCGAATAGAGGAAGACGAGCCGATCGAAGGCCGGGTCCCGCGCCTGGTTCCAGTACTTGGCGCAGAACAGGAGCACCTTGTCTTCGCGGCGGCGGATGGTGGAGGGAATTTCCACGCGGGCGCGGTCCTCGGCCGTGAACTTGATTCTGGCAGGATCGAAGTAGGTGGTTCGCGCGCCTTCTCTCGCCTTGCGGCCCTCTTCCCTCTTCCGGCTCATGTCCACGAAGTCGTAGCGCTCGTCGGGAGCGGCCGCGCTCGGCCGCGCTCCGCCCGCGCGCCTGCGACGTTCGATCGCCTCGCTCCGCGCGATGAAGTCGTAGTCCGCCGGGGAGTCGGCGCGGGCTACGGCGTCGTATTCGCGCACCAGTTCGAGGGCGCGGTGCGACAGCAGGCTGCGATGGTCCAGTATCCGGGAGAATTCCTCGTAGCGGGTGAGCTGGGAGAGCGCGGCCTCGGAATCGCCGCCGAAGCGGGCCAGCACGGACTCCACGGCCTTGAGCGCGGTGAAGGCGTTCGACAGATCGGCTCGCTCCAGCGGGGCGACGACGAGGTCGATGTTGGACGCTATCCTCTGCGCGAGTTTGCCGGCCAGCTCGAGGATGAGGCCTTCCTGGTAGCTCGCGTAGCGCGGGTCGCCCTCACGGTACAGGCGAAGCAGCGTGACGCGGGAGGCGTCGTCGGGATAGCGGGCGCGGAGGCTGCCGTTGTATACGGACAGCGCATCGGCCAGGCGGCGATCCCGGCGAAGCTCGAAGTACCGCTCGATATCGGGGTCGCCCCCGTAGCGGAGATCCGGGAAGACGCGCCGTATCAGCTCGTGCTTCTTCTCTTTGTTGAGCGCGTCCATCGAGGGGATTATAAGCGCGCCGTTCGCCGTGGACAATGCCAAAAAAAAGAGCGGCGCGACTTTCGCCGCACCGCTCTTCTTCGTCGTCGGACGGGAGATTAACGGAGGAGCGCCATCACGTCTTGAGTCTTCTGATTCGCCTGGGCGAGCATCGCGTTTCCGGCCTGCGCGAGCACCCGGTTCTTCGTGTAGGCGACCATTTCCTTGGCCATATCGGTGTCTCGAATGCGGCTTTCGGCGGCTTGCATGTTCTCTGCGCCGACATCCAGACCGCGGATCGCGTACTCGAGGCGGTTCTGGTAGGCGCCGAGATTGGCGCGTTCCTTGCTGATCCGCTTGAGCGCTTCGTCGAGAGTGCCGATGGCGCGATTGGAGCCGTCGGGCGTCTCGAGCGAGATGATCGAGTTGTCGCCGATGTTCCTCACGCCGAGGGCCTTGGCTGTCATGGTTCCCACGAAGACCTGGACTCTCTGATCCATGTTGGCCCCGACTTGGAACCACATGGACCCGGTCACGACGTTCGTCGCCCCCTGGCGGGCGAATCTGCCCGTCAGAAGGTTGAGCCCGTTGAACTGCGCGTGGCTGGCTATCCGGTCTATTTCGCTGACGAGCTGGCTGGTCTCGACCTGGATCATCATCCGGTCCTCGCTCGTGTAGACGCCGTTGGACGACTGCACCGCGAGCTCGCGAAGCCGCTGCACTATGTCCTGCGACTCCTGGAGGTAGCCTTCCGTCACCTGAATGAACGAGATGCCGTCCTGCGCGTTCTTCGACGCCCGCTGGAGACCGCGAATCTGCGACCGCATCTTCTCGGAAACGGCGAGCCCTGAGGCGTCGTCCCCCGCGCGGTTGATCCGCATCCCCGAAGACAGTTTCTCCATATCCTTGTCGATGGCTTGATTGGTGTTCTGGAGCGAACGCTCCGCGAACATGGCGCTGAGATTGTGATTAATGATCATGGCCTTACTCCTTTCCGGGCTAAGGGCGGCACAATGGCCGTCTCGGCTTCCTTGCCGGCTGCATTAGGCGCCGGTTCTGCGTACGTTCCCCCGCGACTCCATCCGCCCGAGTCGACGAATAGGGCCTCCCTGCCTCAGCGAACGTTGCGCATCGGCGTGGAATTCCTACGATCAGAGTATCGGAATGGCAGGGAATCACTTTAGAGAAAGCGGCGCTTGAGGTTGGCGAGCCTTCGTGCTACAGTCGACGAACACCATGACTCTTCGGCAGCTTCAAGAAGTACTCGATGCGCGGCTGGTCGTCGGCGGGGAACGGCCCGATCTCGAGGTCTCCTCTGTCTGCGGCAGGCTCTATGAAGCGGGGCTGCGCTCTGGCGGCGTGCGGGAGATGGCATAGTCTTGATGTCCACGAACCAACCGAAGAACTCCGGCGCCGCAGCCCCCGATCCCTCCTTCCATGCCGTCAGGCTGGAACCCGAGAAGTGCGCGGGATGCTCGCTGTGCGTCGAGAGCTGTCCGACCGAGGCCATTTTCGTCGAGCGGGGCTTGGCCTTCATCGATCCGGAACGCTGCATAGACTGCGGCGAATGCGTTCGCGTCTGTCCGCGCGGAGCGAAGACGGCCGTGTCCGACTGTCTTTCGATGATCGAAGGCTATCGCCGCACGGTGGCGATCCCGGCGCCCGCCCTGTACGGCCAGTTCGACGAGGCGCAGAGCGTCGACGGGATCCTGGCCGGTCTCATCGAACTCGGCTTCGACGAAGTTTTCGAAGTCTCCGAAGCCATCGAGCTGATCGCCGGAGCCACGGAGGCCCTTCTCGCCGAGCTTCGGGACGGCGACTCGCCCCTCCCGCTCATCTCGAGCGCCTGCCCCGCGGTGGTCCGAATCGTCCAGCTTCGCTTTCCCGCCCTCATCCCCCATGTGGTAGCCCTGATACCTCCCATGGAGGTCGCCGCGAGAATGGTCAAGGAGACGATGCACCGCGGAGAGGAAGGGCTCGGCGTTTTTTTCATAACGCCCTGCGCCGGCAAGGTGTCGGTGACCCGCGCCCCCCTCGGCTACGGGAAGTCGGCCATCGACGGGGTCATCGGCTTCAAGGACATCTACCCGCCGCTCAAGGCCATCCTGTCCTCCCGCGCGTCCCGGCCGGATTCGCCCGCTCCGGGCCGGGGCTTCCCCTATGAGGCCGGCGAAGCCTCGGGCGATGGCAGGTCGATGAAGGTAGAGGGTATAGCGAAGGTGATCGAAACCTTCGAGGCTCTCGAACGGGGGGAGCTTGCAGAAATACGTTACATCGAGGCCTTGGCCTGTCCCGCAGGCTGTGTGGGCGGACCCCTGTCCGTCGAAGACCCTTTCGTGGCGAGAGAGCGAATTTCACGGCGCGAGCTGACGGTCCCTCGTCGGCCGCGCGGCGTCGCTCCTATCGAGCTGCTTTCTCCTCTCGACTGGAGCGAGCCCATCCGGCCGCCGGCTTTCAGCCCTCGGCGGCAGCCGGCGGCTCCGGCCGACAGTTCCTTCCCGAGCTTCCGCGCTTCGTGCTCCGGGCGGCCTCTCCCTTAGCTCCGCCGCCCGTTGAGACGAAGGCCTCCTCGAGGAGGATATCGGTCTCGCCGGCGAATCCCGCCCGCGAAAAGCTGTAGATCAGGCGATAGCCGTCGTGCAGGCGTCGAGAGACGAGCGTCCTGATCATCTTGTCGCGTTCGACGACCGACTGGAAACGGTAGAGGCGCTCCCGCTCCCGCCCTATGCCGATTCTCCACGCTGAGCAGAGGGCGTAGGGCGCATCGAGGACGGGCTGGCGGTCGTGGACGGTGTAATAGTGGAGGCGACCGTCTTTGGCGTTCTTCATCAGGGTGATAATCATGGGCGTTTCATATATCGGAAGAGATATAAGCGCTCTTGATCGAGGAAGTGCCGCGGAGGGCTGCGGTCGACGCGGAGATAAAAAAAGGGAGCCGACGAAGACTCGTCCGGCTCCCTTGGTCTGCACGCTCTGCGTAAAAGGCTTTCTAGGAGCCCGTGCCGTATGGCGGCGCAGAGTGCAATGCTTTGAAAAAAGCATTCTCGAGCTGCTATGGCTCGACCCATCCCTCGTGTGCCCGACGCGTAGCCCTGTGCGTCCTGCGCGCCGGCTTACCTCTATCGGACCAGCTCCGAGGGCTCCTGACGGCTCCTCGCGGGGGTCCGAATCGGGGCCGGTTCCCTCGGGGTTGGTGACGCGGTACCTAGCCTGCCGTCTACGAACTCGAGGCCGGCCTGGAACTCTCAGGCGGGGTTTCCATGAAGGACCCTCCTCACCGTTCCGTTCCAGCTTCCTCTATCCCCATGGAGTCGAGGAAGTGCTGCCGAATGGTCGAAAACAACCCTGATCCGACTCACATTCCTATAAATAAATTTACTCAACAAGGGCGAAAAGTCAAAGCCGCCGGCCACAAAATTTCTTATTTTATTCCTATGGCCAAATTGGCACGCTTGTGCCGCGATGGAGAGCCTTGCGGTTGGATACTCTGCGATGCCTTCAATTTGACAAGGCGCGTAAAGGACGTTATAGTGACTAGCTAGTCAAAATACCTCAATTTGTTGAAATTGATTGAAAAGTTTACCGCATTTCGCGGCCCTAAAATGTGGTCAGTGTGGGTTCAACAAGGGGTTGTCGTTGAATAAAAGAGATTTTCCACGTGTGCATTTTTATGACCAGGATTTCGTCGAGATATACGATCGCACGTGGGCGTGGATTACCGATTGCTGGACGACCGGAGCCCCGGGCACCCCGGTCGAAAAGCTCAAATTTTTCGACTATCCGCCGCAGCCGGCGATTGATCTCATGGAAGCCGCATTCTCCTCTTTTTTCCTCGTCTATTCCAACCGGATCTACGCCGCGGCGAGCGGTCTGGATGCCCTGTATGCCCTGCAGGAACCGGACGGGGCCATTCGTTCGCGCTATGACGCGGCCACCTCCAAGCCTATTCTGCCGAAGGACAATCCCGAAGGCCTGGGTCTCCCCCTCTTCGCCTGGGCCGAATACAACCTCTACCACAAGACCGCGAACAAGAAGCGGGTGAAAGACGTCATGCCGACGCTCCAGCGGCACTGGGCATGGATGGAGAAGACCTTCAAACGGGAGAACGGCCTGTACGGGGTGCCGCTTTCGGCCTCCGGCATGGAAAACTCTCCCCGCGGCGACGCCTTCTATCTCTCCGACTTCAATGCGGCCATGGCCATGAACGCTCTCTATCTCTCCGCGCTGGGCGACATACTCAACGACAAGGAAGCCTCGTTCCAGTTCAAGCGAAGCTACTTCTCCCTCAAGACCCGCATCAATTCCCAGATGTGGGATCACGACGACGGCTTCTATTACGATCTGGACAGGAACGAAGGACAGATCAAGACCAAGACCATCGGCGGGTATTGGCCCCTCCTCGCCGAGATTCCGAACGAGGATCGCGCCGAGCGGCTCATAGCCCACCTGAAGGATCCCGCGGTCTTCGGGACGGAGCATCCCTTCCCGACGCTTTCGGCCGATCATCCCGACTACGACAGGCAGGGAGGCGGATATCGCGGATCGGTGGTGCCGCCCTTCACCTACATGGTGATCAAAGGGCTCGAAAAGTACAATCAGTACGAGTTCGCGCGCGACTGCGCCATCAGGCATCTGTATTTCGTCCTCGACTCGATGCACCTGAACGGGGAGGAAAAGGAGCACGGCGCCCACCGCTCAAGCGAGCAGAAGTCGGTCCTTTGGGAGGCGTACCAGCCGCAGAACGAGGGCAAGGCGGTCTGGGAAGGCCGGACCGATTGGCCGAGGCCGCAGTTATTGGCCTACACGGGACTCTCGACCATTTCGATGATGATCGAGAACATCGTGGGCTTGTACATCTCGCTGCCGCGCAAGACGGTCGACTGGATCATACCCAACCTGGAGATCATGGGCATCGAGAACCTTTCGCTCAAGCGCAACCTGGTCACGATTCTCTCGAACAAGTCGGGTCGGGGCTGGGAGATCCACATGGAGAGCGAGAAGCTCTACTACTTCACGATCAACGTGCTGGGCAAGAAGAAAAAGACACTCCCCATTCCCTCGGGCAAGTGCTCGATGCTGATCGACAAGATATAGGGCGGACCCGAGTCGTCGATCCGGGTCGAGCCCGGGGCAGGGCCGAGGCTAGTCGCCCGACACTACCCGAATGCTTCCCATCATGGCGAAGCCGCCGATCTCGAGATAGGGCTTGCCCGGCTCGATCCTGGTCTCGACGTCGCGGTCCATGCGCGCGTCGCCCATGAAGGGAAAGACGTTGAGGCGCACGCCCAGCCCGCGCGGAACCACGATGCTCAGCTCTCCCATGAAGACGAAGGCCTCGAGCTTGAGCCGTCCCGGGGGCAGGGCCGTGCCGCGGAGGTCCAGGCTCGTGCTGCCCATGATGGTGGCGCTGCTCACCCGGTCGCCCGAAAGCCAATCGCCCTCGAGCCGGCGCTCGCCCATGACGCAGGCGATGTTCGAGCCGCCCGAAAGGCGAGCGTCTATCCGGTTGCCGGGCGCCTCCGCCGCGGCGCGTCCGGCGGAGAATCCCGAGTGCGCACCCCCGAGGGCGGGCAACCCCGCGAGGGCGCGAGCGAGCTCGGCATCGTCGCGCGCGTTCTGCGCGACGGCCACGCGCGACTCGTAGTCTTCCATGTGGATCCTGTCGGCCGCGAAGGCCTCGGTGAGCCGATCCAGGGCCGCTTCCCTTCTGCGTTCGATGTCGTCGTCCGTCATGCGTCTCTCCTTTTCGCCCGGGATGTCGGCGCTCCGATAGGCCCGAGCTGCGACACGACCATGCCCGAAAGCATGAGAAGGCCGCCTCCCGCCAAACGCCAGGTCAGCGGCTCGGCCAGTATGACCACTCCTCCGATGCCGGCGAAGAGGGCTTCCATGGAGAGAATGATCGAGGCGTGGGCCGGATGGGCGGACTTCTGGGCCACTATCTGCAGCGTATACGCGATGCCGATGGAGAAGAGCCCGCCGTAGAGTATGGGCAAGGCCGCGGGCGCCAGGCCCCCGAAAAGAGCGGGCTCGGAGAGGAGGGCGCCGCCGAGGCTCAGGGCGGCGCAGACGGCGAACTGTCCGGCCGCGAGCTCGAGAGCGTCCATGATTTTGGCGAAGCGGCCCAGGATGAGGATGTGCACGGCCCAGAACAGGGCGCCGACGAGCTCGAGCAGATCGCCTGGAGCCATGCGCAGGCCTGAGCCGACCGTGAGCAGGTACAGGCCGACCAAGGCCACGGCGGCGCCGACCCAGATGCCCGGGCCGTAGACGGTGCCGGACGAGCGCCGGAATGCGAAGCCGAGTATGGGCACGAGCACGACGTAGAGGCTCGTGATGAAGCCGGCGTTTCCCGCGGTGGTGGTGACGATGCCCACCTGCTGGAGGCTGGCGCCGCAGAAGAGCACCGTTCCGGCGGCGGCGATGCGCCAGGCCTTCGCCGCGGCGCCGAGCGGGCTGCCGAGGGCCTCGCCGTGCGGGACCGGTCCCTTCGCGGCCGGGGCGTGGGCTGCCTTGCCGGGCCTGCCGCTCCTTCCGGGCCTGCCGCTCCGGGCGCGAAGCCGGCCGGCGAGAATGAGGGGCGCAAGCGAAGCGGCGCCGAGCGCGAAGCGCGCCGCGTTGAAGGCGAAGGGGCCGATCGAGGCCATGCCGCTCCGCTGCGCGACGAAGGCGAGGCCCCAGATGGCCGCCGTGAGGAGAAGCAGTCCGTCGGACTTGTAGGTCGCTCGGTCGATGCTCATGTTTTGCGCGCCTGCGGCGCTTCGGATAGACTACCCGCTCCGTCCTCGCGTCGGCAATAGCTTAGGGGCGCCTCCGCGTGCCGGAGCTTGCGCCTGGATGAGCCCGGGCATTACTCTGGATTTCATGGATGAACGTACGGTCGATCGAATCTCGGCGATAATTCCCTTCAGCTACCTGCGGAGCGAGGAGCTGCGAAGCCTGATGGACGAATCGGAGCGGCGCGCCTTCGGGCCCGGCGAGGTCCTCATACGGCAGGGCGACACGATATCGAAGGAAGTGTTCGTGCTCCTCGAAGGCTCGGTCGAATCGGTGGATACGACGAGGATACCTCCCTTCCGGATGAATGTGATCGAGGCGGGTTCCTATTTCGGGGAACGGTCCAGCCTGCTCGGACACCCCCGCCTCCTGGAGATGCGGGCCCTCGAGGCCTCGACCTGCCTCGTCATTCCGGGAGAGCGCTTCCTGCGGCTGCTCGCCGAGTCGCGCTCCTTCGCCCAGGCCTTCGGCGTGAAGCTGCGCGAGGGGCTGGGGCTCTTCGAGGCCTTCGACCGCTTCAATGCCGAGATCCTCCGCTCGGTGTCCGTGGGCAACATCGATATCCGTCGCCTCGTGGAGCACTACAAGGCGATCGATCCGGCCCTCCATCCGCTCGCCTCCGACGGCGCGAACATCGATTGGGCGGCCCTGGCCTACGCCGTGCGCCGCCTCCCCGAGAATCTCACGCGCACCTTCGTCTTCCTGCTGACGGACAATCTGCCCACGGTCTACGCGAGCCCCGAGCGGCTCTTCCCCTTCGTGCCGACCGAGGCGCGCCATCGCTTCGTGTATGAGATGATGTGCGGCAAGGACATGGTGCTCATCCGGGACGGCCTCTCGGATCTCGTCGATTTCGTCACCTGCCTGTGCATCTTCGCCGTGGAGGCGCGGAAGATCCGCTATCGGCTGAACCACCCCGACCTGATCCTCGCCGCGGCCGAGTCGGCGGCCTCGGTCCATGCGGACCCCGCCCCGGCGGGCCCGGCCCCGGAGGGCGCGCGGCCCGCGGCGCGCTCGGGCTGCGGCCGGCGGGCCTCGGACCAGGTCGGCGCCGACGGCGAGTGCGCCGACGACGAGGATATGGAGGAGCTGCTCGGCCGCCTCACCTTCGGCGAAGAGGAGCGGCGCGAGCTGCGCAGGCTCTGGCCCGCGGACGCCCCCGCGAGGATCCGGGACATCGTGTTCCATCGACAGGCCTTCTCGATAGACGTGCGCAAGCAGACGAACAACTACAACAGCCGCCTGGCCGAGCTCTGGGCGAGCCAGGTCGGCGGAGCGGCCGAGGCTCTCCTCGGCGCGCGGCCCAGCGATTTTCCCGACGAGCTCGAGGTCCACATAGTCTCGTCGAACACGCACTCGGTCTCGAATTGCCTCAATCCTTTCTTCGTCCGCCGAAAGGACGAGATCCTGGCCTGGGCCGAACGGGAGGGGCTTCGCGAGCCGCTCTGGGACAACCCCTTCGACGAGGTCTACAATTTCTCGCGCCGGTACCTGGGCGCCTTTCCCGATCGCCGCGCCGAACTCGCCGCGACTGAGGAGGAATGCGGCATCGTGCGCCTGCCCGAGACGGTCACCACCGGCATCCAGGTGCAGCTCATCGACGCCCCGCGGGTCTGCGGGCACGGCTTCGACCCCGCGGTGGCGCGTGCGCGCTGCCCCGAGAGAGCGCTCATCGTCAACATCGACTACGCCTTCGGCGAGCAGGCCGAGGAGATCATGCGCAGCCTGCTGCTCCTCTTCGGGCGCAATGTGCGGAGCGTCAACGTGCTGGGCAAGGCGGGCTCGCTCGTGGGATCGCGCGGCGACCTCCTCCTGCCTACGGCCTTCGTCGAGCAGGCCAACGACGCCTTCCAGCCCCTGCCGGGCGAGGACGGGCGTACGGTCGCGCGCCTGGAAGCGGCCCTTCCCGGCCGCGAGGTCCACGCGGGGCCCCTGCTGACGGTGGGCGGGACGCTCCTGCAGAACCGTGATATGCTACAATTCTACCGGAGAATATGGGGCTGCATCGGACTCGAGATGGAAGGCATCTGGTACCTGCGCGCCTTGCTCGAAGCGGAGGAGCTGGGAGTGCTGCGGCCCTCCTCGCGGCGCCGCTTTCTATATTATGTGAGCGATCTGCCCCTGGCCGCCGGACAGAGCCTCTCCGAGCGCATGGGCCCCCGGGAGGGCATTCCGCCCCTCTACGCGATCACGCGCGAGGTTCTCTCGGGCTTGTTCGGCGCGGACTGAGCCGTCTCGTCGAGTCGCCGTCCGCTTTCGCCGATACAGGTACAATGGGCGCCGCCCCGATCGGGCGAGCGCCGGAGGGTGTATGCTCGACCGTCTGGGACGAAACGTTCGGCGCGGAGCCGGGGAATTCCTCTACAGCCTCGGATTTTTCGTCAGCGTGGTCAAGGAATCGGCCCTCCTCGTGCGGCGGCGCCAGGTCGGTTTCAAGGTCCTGGTCATGCAGATCCTCTTCACGGGCGTGGAGGCTCTGCGCATCTCCGCGGTCGTGGCCATAGCGATCGGAGCCGCCATCAACCTGATCGGTTCCTCCCTGCTCGCCGAGTTCGGCCAGAGCAGGCTCATGTACACCATGCTGCTCATCGTCATCACGCGGGAGCTGGGGCCGCTCTTGACCGCGTTCATCGTGATCGCCCGCTCGGGCACCGCCATAGCCACCGAACTGGGCGGCATGGTGGTGGCCCACGAGATGGAGGCCTACGTCTCCGTCGGGGTCAATCCGATCTCCTACCTCGCGGCGCCGCGCTTTCTCGGCGTCGTGATATCGATGCTCGTGCTCGACGTCTACTTCAACCTCTTCGGGCTGCTGGGCTCCTTCGCGGTGGTCCAGCTCATCAAGCCGATAGCCTTCGAGGAATATTTCCGCAACCTCGCGGCCGTGCTGCGGCCCGGCGACCTGGGCATGGGACTGCTCAAGGCCTTCGTGTTCGGGGTCATCGTCTCGGTGGTCTCGCTCTACCGCGGCTTCTCGGTGGAGCGCTCCTCCACCGAGGTGCCCGTGGCGGGCATCCGCGCCGTGGGCTCGAGCTTCATGCTCGTCATACTGGCCGATGTCGTGCTGACGACCATCCAGTACGTGGGCTAGGGCCGTGAGCGAACCGCCTGTCCTGGAGTTCCGCTCCGTCGGCGCGCGCCGCGGCGATTTCGACATCCTCCGCGACGTCTCGTTCGCGCTGAGTGAGGGCCGGGCGTCCTTCTTCATGGGCGCCGCGGGCTCGGGCAAGTCCGCCCTCCTGAAGACGGCGGCGGGGCTGCGGCCGGCCGATTCCGGCGAGATACTCTACAGGGGGAAATCGCTCGCTCACCTGTCCCGGAAGGAGGAGGCGCAGTTCCGGCGGAAGAGCGCCTTCGTCTTCCAGGACGGGGCGCTCTGGGCCAACCAGAGCCTCTTCGACAACCTCGCCCTGCCGGTGCGGGTGCATGAGCCGGGCTCTTCCCCGGCCGAGGTCGAGAGGGCCGTCCGCCGCGTCGTGGAGCTGGTCGGATACGAGGAAGACCTCAAGGCGAGACCTTCGGATCTCTCGTCGGGAGAGCGCCGCCTCATCGCTCTCGCGAGGGCCCTCATCCTCGACCCCGAGCTGCTGTTCATGGACGAGCCCTTCGCCAACCTCGACGAGGCGGCTTCCGAGCGGGTCGTGGGCCTCGTGGCGGCGCTCAAGGAGCGGGGCCGCAGCCTGGTCGTCGTGACCTCGCGCTCGGACTTGGTGGGCAGATTCGCCGACTTCATCGCGGTCCTGGGCTCGGGCGGGCTCATGGCCTTCGGTTCCTACGACGAGGCCGTCGGGTGGAGCGAAGGCGCGGTGCGCGCCCTCACGGGCAGATTGAAGCCTCGGAGCGCCGCGCCCGCGAGCGAGAAGTCCTGGGGCCTGGCCGGGGCCTGGGCCGACGCCTTCGCCGAGGACGGGGCCGTGCTCGAGTCGGAGAAGGCGGAGAAGGCCGAAAGGCCGTCGCGAGAAGGCGGGGGCGGAAGAGCGATCCTGGGCGACATCATCAACGCCCTGCCCGAAGAGGGCGACGAAGCGGAGCGGGGCGGCGGGGAGGAGCGGACATGAAGTTTCGGATACGATACGCCGACCGGGTGGTCGGACTCTTCGTGATGGTGGCGCTGCTCGCCCTGGCCGCGGGAATCATCCTGCTCGGCGCCAACCAGCGGTGGTTCTCGCGCGACTATCGCTTCACGACCCGGCTCGACTCGGCGGCGGGCGCCTCGCCCGGCACGCCCATCTACCTGAAGGGCTTCCAGGTGGGCAAGGTGGAGCGCCTGCGCCTCAACGACGGGAACGAGGTGGACGCCGACTTCGCGATTTTCGACAAGTATTATCCCAAGGTCCGAGAGAACTCGGTGCTCGAGCTCGTGACCTCGCCGATCGGGCTCGGAACGCAGCTGCTCTTCGACCCGGGCAAGAGCGACGTGGTCCTCAAGGAGGGGAGCTTCATCCCGATGGCCGACTCCCCCGAAGGGCGCGGGCTCATCGAGCAGGGCCTCGTCGACATTCCGCCCAAGGACGACACGATCACGCGGCTCCTGGCCGACGTCAGCCCCCTCCTCGAGAACCTCAACAAGACGGTCATCACGGTCGATCGGACGCTCACCGAGGTCAACCGGGCCGTCGCCGGCCGCAGCGACACGCCGCTCGCGAACATCCTCGCCGAGACCTCCAAGACGATGACGAAGATCGACGGCATCACCGGCTCGATCGGGGTCATCGCCGACAACCTGCGCGCCACGACGACGGCGATCCGCGATCCGACGGGCCTCATCCCGCGGCTGCTCGACGCGAAGGGCTCGCTGAAGACCATCCTCGACGACAAGGGCGCGCTCTACTCGAACATCTCCTCGAGCCTGGCCGAACTGCAGGCCAGCCTCAAGAACGTGCAGGAAATGACGGCGTCGCTCAACGCGCAGATGCCCTCCATCGCGGTGACGCTCGACGAGGGGCGCACGGCGATCAAGCAGGCCCAGGATGTCCTGGAGGGCCTCAAGAACAATCCGCTCCTGAGGGGAGGGATTCCCAAGAGGACCGAGCAGGACTCGACCTACCAGAGCATGAGGGAGGGGCAATTCTGATGCGCGCGACCGCTTTCCCGGCGACTTCCTTCCTTGCCCGGCCGCCGCGCGCAGGACGCCCGGCCTCGATCTCGTCTCCACCCCGGCGGGCGGCGCTGACCGCCGTTCTGGCCGCCGCGGCCATTGCCGGCGCCCTGGCCTCCTGCTCTTCGGCGCCCAAGCCGCCCGACGCCGTGTACGACATACGGAACAAGGCGGCCGATTACGCCAAGCTCGGGGACGGCTTCATGGCGACGGGGCAGTACGATCTCGCCGAGAAATACTTCCGCGAGGCGCTCCAGGCCGACTCGTCGGTGGACGATCTCGACGGAGTCTCGAAGTCGCACACCTCGCTCGGACGGGCCTATCTGGCGGCGGGCAAGCCCGAGGAGGCCCGCTCGCAGTTCGCCGGCGCCCTCGACTACGGCCGCATGGCCGGCTCGGGGCCGGCGTCCTCGCTCGCCACCTCGGGGCTCGGCGAGGTCAGCTACCGGGAAGGCGACAAGGAAGGGGCGCTGGCGCTGTTCGAGCGCGCCGCCGCCCTCGCGGGCGAGGACGGGAATTCCCTGGCCGTGGCGCTCCACGACGAGGGCGTGGCCAAGGCCGCCCTGGGCCGGAAGCCCGAGGCACTGGCGGACTTGGAGCGCGCGGCCTCGATCAACCTCGGCCTCAGGCGCTGGATCGAGCTGGCCGCGAACCGCTACGTCATGGCCTCGCTCTTCGTCTCCGAGAATCGCCTGGAGGAAGCCTCGGCCATGGCGCTTTCGGCGCTCGACGCCGACAAGCGGGCCGAAAACGGCCGAGGCATAGCCGGAGACCTGGCGGCCCTCGCCGGCATCTCGACCCGCATGGACAGGAAGTCGGAGGCCTGGGACTACTGGCGGCGCTGCTTCGATTCGGCCCTGGCCAACGGCGAGCCGGTCGAGGTCCGAAAGGCTCTGACCGCCCTGGTAGCCTTGGCGGACGAGCTCGGAAAGGCTGCGGACAAGACGCGCTACGCCGCCATGCTCGCCAAGCTCGACGCCGCCCAGGGCGCCGAGCTCAGTCCGGGCCGATGATCGTCCCGAGGAAGGACCTGCCGGAAAGAATGGCCCGGAGATTGTCCAGGTCGCGGCCTGCGGCGCAGACGACCTCGAGGCGGAGTTCCGACGCGAGGCGGGAGGCCACGGGGTCGAAGGGCAGGTTCTTGCCCGGCGTCCAGTCCTCGCCCACGATGGACCGGAAGTCCTTCCACGAGATCGCGTCTATGGGCGTGGCGCCGGGATCGGTCCGCGGATCGCCGGTGTAGACCTTCGCGATGTTCGACAGGTTGAGCAGGCGCTCGGCCCCGAACTTCCGGGCGAGGAGGACCGCGTCGTAGTCGGTCGAGAAGCCCGGCTTCCAGCCCGCCGCCACCAGCACTCTGCCCATGAAGAGTCCGACGGAGCTGGGATCGGTGACGACCTCCTGCGGACAGAGTTCGCCGAGCACGGCCTTCACGAGCTGGGCGTTGAGCCGCGTGGCCATGACCCCGATCCAGTCCTGCGCCTCGTCCGAGCCGGGCTCGAGGCCGTCCAGGCAGTCGCGGTAGGCCTTCTGCCACAGGCGCGCCGGGCCCCCGCCGCCGACGACGAGAATGAAGCGCCGGAGCGGGTCTTCGGCCAGGTGTTCGCGCACGAGCGCGGCGAAGGCGCGGAGGAACTCGGTGTCGGGCCTCTCGGGCGAGACGATCGAGCCGCCGAGCGATAGCACGGTGATCACATTCCACCTCCGGTTGGGCATGATAGCGGCTGGGGAGCCGAGGGTAAAGCGAGGCGCCGGCCCTCTCAGGCGCCGGCCCTCTCAGGCGCCGGCGCCGTTCAGCCCCGCCTTCCGCCGCTTGCGCTCGTACATGGATGCGTCGGCGAACCTGAGCAAGGCCTCTCCGTCGCCCGCGTCGTCGGGGAATATGGCGAGACCGACGCTCGCCCTGACGCTGCAGGTCCGCCCGTCCGGCAGGGCTATGGGCTCAGCTATCGCCGCGCCGATCTTCTCGGCCACGAGCGCCGCGTCTTCGGTCCGCGAAACCTGTTCGAGCAGCACGGTGAACTCGTCTCCGCCCATCCTGGCGGCCGTATCGGAATCCCTGAGCACCGACCGCATGCGCCGGGCGGCCTCGCGCAGCACGAAATCGCCCGACGCGTGCCCGAAGTGGTCGTTGATCGGCTTGAAGCCGTCGAGGTCGACGTAGAGGAGGGCGAAGCGCCTGCCTTCGCGCTTGGCGCGGGCGACGGTCCCCGCCATGCGGTCGAAATACAGTACCCGGTTGGGCAGGCCGGTGAGCACGTCGTAGTGCGCGAGCTGTTCGTTCCTTCGGAGGTCGGTGGTGACGCTCCTGGCCAGGAGCACGAGGAGGATGCTGACGAGCGCCACCGTGAAGCCGTAGCCCGTCAGGCGGATCGTCCACAGGGCGAGGGCCTCGGAGCGGGCGCCGGCCACCACGACGAAGAAAGGGAAATCCTGGCAGGCGCGAATCGAGTACAGGAAATCGCCGCTGGCGACGTAGTCGACGGCGCCCGGACCGTTGTGCGCCGCGAAGTTTTCAAGGAGGGCGGTCAGCGAGGCATCGGCCGGCATTGATCCGACCGACTCGGCTCGGGCGGGCAGGCTGGCCACGATCCGCAGTCCGGCGTCGAGGATGGTCACGAAACCCCGAGAACCCACATCGAGCTTGGACAACTCGTCCTGGAAGCAGTCCGTGTCGATATCCGCCGCGGCCACGGCGATCAGACGGCTGTGTGAGTCGCGTATGGCTCGCGCGAGGGTGACGACATGGCGGCCGCTCGGGGCCCGATACACGCGCGAGGCATAGGAATCCAGGTTCGCGGAAGCCGAGAGGGCCTCGAAGAACCGCCGGCCCGAGGCGCCTCCATCGGCGCGACGGTCGCTCGAGGCGAGCGTGTCCCCCCTGGCGTCGTACAGGACGAGGGACGATACCTGCTCGAGGGTCGAGGCCTTCTGCGCGAGCATGCGGGCGAGCTCGGTGGGGGACGGCGGGACGGGCGCCGATTCGGCCCGGGGAAGCATGCGCCCGGCGACGTCGCGCAGGACATAGTCGGTCTCGTCGAGCGTTCCGACGATGCGCTCGGCGAGGAGGAGGCTCATGTTCGACGACTGCAGCCGAACCTTTTCGAGGGAACTTCTGTACGACTCGCCGAGCTCCGCTCCGAGAACGCCGAACAAGACGAATCCCACGGCGACCAGGGCCGCGATAGCGCGACCCCTTTTAAGCGACGAACCGAGCTTGGCGGCTTTGCTCATCAAGCCAAAGCCTAATGTGCGGCGCCACGCAAGGCAAATTCGGCCGAGCGCCCGGCCGTGGACGCTCGGCGGCGGGGCGTCGAGTCGCCGGGCCGGGCGCCGGGCCGAGGCTCGGTCCGGCGGGCTTTCGCTCAGAAGCCGTCGGAGGAGGAGAAGAAGTCGTCCTGGTTGCCGAAGAAGCCGCCCCCGGCGTCCCGCTCAGCGAAGAGCGACGCGATATAGCGATACCTGGCGACCTCGGCGGCCAGCTTGTCGCGGTCGGCCTTGACCGAGGCGATGAAGGCGCCCGCAGTCAGCCCCGGGGCCACGAGGGCCTTTTCCGCGTCGGTGCCCGCGACGATGGCGGAGATCTGATCGACGCGGTAGTAGACCCGCTCGAAGATGAAGAGCACCTTGCGGATGCTGAAGAGGTAGCCCGCCATCTCCTTCTTCTCCCGGAGGACCTCCGGGGACATGGGATCGATCTTGGCGCCGCTCTGGTCCTCCTCGGCCCATTTGCGCGGCGTGGGGGATTCCTGGAAGGGCTTGTAGGCCTCGGCGAACTGGGCTTCCAGGTTCCGGTAGCGCTCGGCGTAGTCGGCGAGGGCGCGGGGCGCGTCGGCCTTGAACGCGTCGATTTCCTCGGTCATCCAGAGCTGGGTGAAGTCCTTGACCGAGGAAATCGCCACGGGGATCTCCTCGAAGCCCTGATCGGGCTTCTTCACGACACCGTGCCCGGCGGGGACGGGAACCTCGTTCGTGCCGTCGGTCACGGCGACCTCGCCCCGCGTGCAGGTGACGAGCACGTCGTCGTTGACCGAGACGGCGACCCCGTACTCGGTGCCGCGGACGCCCATCGTCGCGCTGTCGGTGACGACGTTGACCCGGGGCTCGCCGGCGATCTTGGTCACCTTGGAGCGCATGGATCCGGTGAGGAAATCCACGGTCGTGCGGCTCTGGCCTTTCATGAAGTCGAGCTTGAGGTAGAGCGTGGAGCGGGGATCGACCGTGATGGTGCCCCGCATGCCGGTGGCCTTGTCCATGGCGATGACCACCTGGCCGTCTCCGCCGGTCCTGATGAGGTCGCCCGACAGCAGGGGATCGTCGATGTTGGGATTCGAGATGATCCTGCCTACCCTGCTGATCGTGACCGTCCCCTCGACATAGTCGATCCGACCGAGCTCGACGCTCTGGAGGGCCCAGGCGGCCAAGGCGCTCGCCGCGAGTACCATGCCCATGAACAGACGCTTCATGTCTACGCTCCTTGACGCGCGCTGGGTATCCGGCTAGGCCGTCGACGCTCGCCAGCGGGCCGATAAAGTGTTGGAATGCCTCAGGCATTTCGACAACCTGTCGATAGTCCCACGAAGTATAGCGCCGGAGCGCGGAAAATTCGAAGGCCTGCCGGCGGCGGTTCCGGTCCGCTCGGAGGGAATCGGCTTCTAGCGCGGGCCATCCGCTCCGAGGTATGCTCGCCGCCATCATGGGATTCAGGCCGTTTCGCGCCGCGCGCCGGCGCCGCATTCTCGAGCGCTCGCCCGTCCCCGACGAAGTGTGGGACTGGGCGCTCAAGGAGCATCGCATTTTCCGCTGGCTCGGAGCCGAGGACCGGAGCCGGCTGCGCGAGCTCGCGACGATCTTCCTGGGCGAGAAGATCTTCGACCCCGTGGACGGCGTGGAGCTGGACGAGGAACTGAAGGTCTCGATAGCGGCGCAGGCCTGCCTGCCCCTCCTCGGCCTCGACATAGACTGGTACGACGACTGGTCCACGATCATCGTCACGCCGCGCGAGTACGACGTGCGACAGAAGGACGTGGACGAGGCCGGGGTGGTCCACGAGTACGACGACGAGTTCGCCGGCGAGGCCTTCTCGCTCGGGCCGGTGGCGCTCTCCCGCGCCGACGTGGAGGCCTCGGGCTGGGGCGACGGCTACAATGTCGTCATCCACGAGATGGCGCACAAGCTGGACGGCAGGGACGGCTCCTTCGACGGCTGCCCTCCGCTGCGGCCCGGCATGGACTCCGTCGCCTGGCGGACGGCCTTCTCCGCCGCCTTCGAGGATATCCGGGGCAAGACCGAGCGGCCGCCGAACCGGCGCTCGGCCAGGCGCAAGGGGCCGCGCATCGACAGCTACGCGGCCGAGTCCCCGGAGGAGTTCTTCGCGGTGGCTTGCGAATATTTCTACGAAAAGCCCCATCTTCTGCGCTCCGAATATCCCGAGGTCCACGCCCAGCTCGCCCTCTTCTTCGGACGGGACCCCGCCGAAGCCTAGGCCGGCGCCCCGCTCACGCAGCCGATCCCGGGCCACCGCGGCCCCCCGGGGCCGTACGTCGGGCCGGCCGCGGCTCGCGCCGCGCCCTTAGCCCTTGCCGCCCCGCTCGAGCCAGGAGGGCGCGTGGATCACCTGCGGGAGATCGCTCAGGGGGTGGTCGCCGACGAGGACCGTGGCGCCGTAGGCGGCCGCGATCGTCTCGGCGGTGATCACCTCGCGCGGGGCTCCTATCGCCGCCAGGGTGCCGTGCGAGAGAAGGGCCACCCGGTCCGCCACCAGGGCCGCGAGATTGAGGTCGTGGACGCTGAGGGCGACGGCCCTGCCCCGGGCGGCGAAGTCGCGCAGGAGGCCCAGGACCTCCATCTGCCGGCCGAGGTCCAGATCGGCGGCGGGTTCGTCGAGCAGGAGGAGCCTGGGCCGCTGGGCCAGGGCGCGGGCGACGAGCACCCTGCGGAATTCGCCGCCCGAGAGCTCGGTGACCGGCCGGGAGGCGAGGCTTCCGAGGTCGGCGGCCTCCAAGGCCTCGTCGACCGCGCGCCGCTCCTCGGCCCCCGGCGCACCGAACCAGCCCGTGGCCGCGAAGGTGCCCGCCTCGACGTAGCTCCGCACGGAAGCCGGCCAGGAGGGCCACTCGGTCTGCAGGACCCGCGCCACGATTTTCGCGCGCTCCATCCTCGAAAGGCACTGCGCCTGGAGGAGTCCCTTCGGGCCTTCCAGGAGCGCCTCTCCACCCAAGGGCGGCAGCTCGCCCGAGAGGGTCCGGAAGAGCGTCGTCTTGCCCGAGCCGTTGGGACCGATGAGGGCGAGGACCTCGCCTTCCCTCAGTTCGAGGTCGACGCGGTCGAGCACGGGGCGGTCGGGATAGCCGCAGGCGAGGCCGCGCGCGACGGAAACGGCCTTCATTGCTCCACTCCCGAGGGGCCGCGGCGCGCGAGCAGGCGGAGGAAGAGCGGCGCCCCCACGAGGGCCGTGACGATGCCGACCGGCAGCTCGAGCGGAGCGGCTATCGAGCGTGCCACGGCGTCGGCGACCATGAGGAGGGCGGCCCCCGTGGCGGCCGAGGCCGGTATGAGTCTGCGGTGGCCGCTTCCGACGAGGAGCCGGGCCAGATGCGGTCCCAGGAGACCCACGAAGCCGATGACCCCGCCCGCCGAGACCGCGGCCGCCGCTCCCAGGGAGGAGGAGGCCACGGCCAGGGCCCGGGTGCGCCCGACATCGAGCCCCAGCGAAGACGCGGCTTCTTCCCCCGCGCCCATGATGTCCAGCGGCCGGGCGAGGGCCAAGGCGATGAGGATGGATACGGTCGTGCCCGGCAGGGCCGCGGCCAGGTCGGTCCAGCTTTTGCCGCCGAAGCCGCCGAGCAGCCAGAAGAACACCCGCTGGAGGTCGCGCTGGTCGAAGGTGACGATGAGCGACACCAGGGCCGCGAGGAAGGAGCCGATGGCCGCCCCGGCGAGAAGCAGCGAGGCTCCGGGCGCCCGGGAGCGTCCCGAGCGCGCTACCGCCCAGACCAGCGCCGCGGCGGCCAGGGCGCCCGCGAAGGAGAGCGCCTGGACCGCCCCGACCGCGGCGATCGGGGAGGCGATCCTGAAGGCGAGTGCGGCGACGGCTCCCAGGGAGGCGCCCGAAGAGACGCCCAGGGCGTAGGGATCGGCGAGGGGGTTGCGGAAGAGGCCCTGCAGCACGGCCCCGGCGCAGCCGAGGGCGGCTCCCGACACGCCGGCCACGAGGGTGCGCGCGAGGCGCAGCTCCCAGACGATCGTGACCGCGATAGGGTCGGCGTGCACTCCGGGGAAGAAGCGCGAGGCGAGGGCCGCGAGCACCTTCTGCGGCGCTATCGGGGCGGCCCCCAGGCAGAGGCTGCCGAAGAGCGCGGCGAGGAAGGCCGCCGCGGCGAGGCCGGCGCCGAATCCGGAGCGGAGGAACCGGGGGGAGGCGCCGGCCTCCGGGGATCTCACGGGACGAGCTCCGGATGGATGACCTTGAGCACCGCGAGCAGGCCCGTGGCGAGGCGAGGGCCTGCCCGCGAGACGAGGTCGGCCGGGACGAGGAAGATGCGCCCTTCCCGCACCGCGGGGATCTCCTTCCATCCGGGCTTGACCGCGAGCCTGGCCTCGCTGAGGCTCTCGCCCAGATCGTCGGGGCCGATGATGACCTGGGGAGAGCGGGTGAGCACTTCCTCGGCGCTGACCACGGGCCAGGGGCCCGGGAGGTCGGCGAAGATGTCCCGCCCGCCCGCCGCGTCGACGAGCTGATGGGCGAAGGACTTTCGCCCGCAGGTCATGAGCGGCTCGCCGCTCACCTCCCAGAAGACCTTCGGGCGCCGTACCGTGGGCAGCGAGGAGGTGAGGTACTTCACCTTCTCGATCGCCGCCGTGAAGGTGGCCGCGGCCCTGATCCCCTGGTTTTTCTGGCCGGCGAGCTCGCCCAGGGACATCATGCAGTCGGCTATGGCGACGAAATTCTCGGGCTCGTAGGCGAAGACGCGGATGCCCAGCTTGACGAGCGCGGCCTCCAGCTGCGCGTGGAGCCGGCCGGCGGTCACCACGAGGTCGGGCTTCAAGGTGAGTATCTTCTCGATGCTGACGGTCTGGGGCGAGAAGCCTCCGACCTTGGGGAGCGCGCGCGCCGCATCCGGATAATCGCAGTAGGTCGTGTCGGCGACCATCGCCGGCCCGGCGCCCACGGCGTAGAGCGTCTCCGTGGCCTCGGGCGAGAGCGAGACGATCCGCCGCGCCGGGGCGCTCAGGGAGACCCTCCGCCCGAGCGAGTCGACGGCCGACACGCCCTTGGCCTGCGCCCAGAGACGGGCGCCGCCGAAGACGCCGCCGAAGACGAAGGACGCGGCGACGATCGACAAGAGCCGGAACCGGGCAGTACTCGTTCGCATGACTTTTCCCTCCATCGGGGTCATCCTTCGGACACCCCCGCCTCGCCGAAGGTGGCCATCTCGTCGAGGACCCGGCAGGCGGCGTCGCAGAGCATCATGGCCAGGGCGGCGCCCGTCCCTTCGCCGAGCCGCAGGCCCAGGTCGAAGAGGGGCGTGAGCCCCAGGGAAGCGAGCACGATCCGGTGGCCGGGCTCGACCGAGACGTGCGAGGCTATCATATAATCGGCGCAGGCGGGGCATATCCCGCGGGCAATCAAGGCGCCGGCACCGGAGATGAAGCCGTCGATGAGCACCGGGACGCGGTGCGCCGCCGCGGCGATGATGCTGCCCGCTATGGCGCCGATCTCGAAGCCGCCCACCGCGGCGAGCACGCCGAGCGCGTCGGCGCGGTCGGGCCTGTTGACCTCCAGCGCACGCTCGATCACCGCCGTCTTACGCTTGAGGCCGGCCTCGTCCACACCCGTGCCGCGGCCGACGACCCGGGCGGGCGCGGAGCCGGTCATGACCGCCGCGATCGCCGCCGAGGCGGTCGTGTTGCCGATGCCCATGTCGCCCGTGGCGGCGATGCCGAATTCCTCCTTGGCCAGCTCGGACTCGAAGACCTCGATCCCCGCCTCGACCGAGCGCCTGGCTTCGTCCCGGCTCATCGCCGGTCCCGACGCGATGTTGCGCGTGCCTCGGCCGACTTTCCTGAGGTAGAGCCCGGCCGCGCTCGCGATGTCCGCGTCGACGCCGACGTCGGTCACCACGACCCGCGCCCCGGCCTTTTTCGCGAGGACGTTGATCCCCGCTCCGCCGTGCACGAAATTGAGGAGCATCTGCCGGGTGACCTCGGGGGGAAAGGCGCTCACCCCTTCGGCGCAGACGCCGTGGTCGCCGGCCATGACGAAGACCGCGCCGGAGCCGAGCTTGGGCCGCGGATCGCCCTTCATCCCGGCGATGCGCACGGACAGCTCCTCCAAGGCGCCCAGACTGCCCGGGGGCTTGGTGAGCTGCGACTGCCGCTCGCGCGCGGACTCTTCGGCGGCGCGGTCCGGCTCGCTCACCGCCGCGATAGTTCTTTCAAGCCTTGTCATGTTCGCTCCTATCCGAAAGCCCTTTCCGGCATCGGGGTTCTCGCGGGGGAAGCCCCCGCCCTATCGGCCGGTCTCATCGAAACCCGGCGATCCTTTCGATCTGGACCATGTCGAGGCTCTATTTCCGCGGCTGCCGCCTGGAGGGCCTGGGCGCGGCCTATCTCCCCTCCGGGCACGGCTGCGGCGACGAGGCTTTTTTCCACGGACGAAGCGGTCCCCTGGACCATGAGCACGCGGCCCGGCATCAGGGTCGGGAGGAGGGCGATGTCCTGTCAGTTGGGGAATGGATGGGTATTCCGCGAACCGTCATTATTCAGCACCCAGTGAATAAGGGAGCGATTCCGCGCCCAGGGCACGGCGTACGGCAGGTCTCCTGGCTCGGAGACACCCCTTCGGCCCTGGCCTTCCCGCTTACGCAGTGGCTCCGGATGGGTTCGACGTCTCCTTACAGTGCCTGGGGGCGCGCCGGAGTAGGACCGGCTTCCCAATTAAGCCTTGCGGCGCCTGTACGTGAGCGCAGTCTATTCGAGGCTCGGCGGGATTTCAAGGGGAGAGCCGCGGCGGGGAATCAGTCGGCCTCGACGGGCCCGGGGCCGATCCGCGGGCCGAGCTTGACCGGGGCCGGGGCTCCGCGCTATGACCCTTCCATGCGCACACTCGTGACGGGCGGAGTCAAGTCGGGGAAGAGCAGGCACGCGCTCCAGCTAGCCTCCGATTTCGCCGAGCCCCGGCGCTTCCTCGCCACGGCCCTGGCCTTCGACGACGAGATGCGCGACAAGATCGCCCGGCACCGGGCCGAGCGCGAAGGACGCTTCGAGACGATCGAGGAGCCGCTCGAGATCCACGAGAGGATCGCCGAGAACATGATCCTCGACTGCATCCCCCTCTGGCTCAACAACCTGCTCTACTACGGGCGCGAAGGCGACTTCGAGCCGATGCTCGGCTCCCTGATCGAGCGGCTGCCCCGCGACATCGTCGTCGTGACCAACGAGGTGGGCATGGGCTTCGTGCCCGTCGATCCGCTCGCCCGGCGCTACGGCGTCCTGCTCGGGACGGCCAACGCGCGCCTGGCCGCGGCCTGCGACCGCCTGATACTCATGGTCGCGGGCCTTCCCCTGCAGGTGAAGTAGCCGCATGCGCGTCCGCCCGAGTCCGCCGCTGCGCCGCTTCCTGAGCGTCTTCGCCCTGGTCTCGCGCCTGCCGGTCCGCTATTCCTTCGAGCCAGACTTCTCGCGCTCCGACTTCTGGATGCCCGTGATCGGATTGCCTGCCGCGTTGTGCGCTCTCGTCGGCCTGGGCCTCTTCGGCTTCCTTTTCCGCGACAGGTACCTGGCGGCGATCGGGGCTCTCTTCGCCGAGTATTTCTGGTTCAACGTCTTCCACCTCGACGGGCTGCTCGACACCGCCGACGCCCTCACGGGCCAGATCGGCGCCGAACGCCGCTTCGAGATCCTCAAGGATTCGCGGATCGGCACGTATGCGTTCTTCTTCGGGTTCTTCGCGCTGGCTGCCTCGGTCGCGGCGCTGGGATCCATCCTGCGCCTGGACTCGGCCGCCGCCCTGGCGACCCTCGTCGCGGCCCCCGTGTCGGGCAGGGCCGCCTCGGCCCTGGTCCCGATCCTGGAGCGGCCGGCCAGGCCCTCGGGTCTCGGGAGCCTCATGCGCGGCTTCTCCGCACGGCGGCTGGCGCTGGGCTGGGCCGTCGCGAGCCTGCCTCTCGCGGCCGGGGCCGCGCTCGGCGCGCAACCCTGGACCTGGGCCGTCGCCGCCGGATGCTCGCTTCTCGGCGCGGCCGGCGGCGGGCTCCTGTCGGCCCGGCTCTATCGGCGGAGGCTCGGGGGCTTCACGGGAGACGCGCTGGGCGCGGCGGTGATTTCGGGGGAGCTTTTCTGCCTGCTGGCGCTCGCGGCCCTGCTCCCGCGCCTCGCGCTCTGAGCCGGCTGTCCACGGGGCCGCGCCGGCTGTCCACGGGGCCGCGCCGCGATCGCATGCCGAACTCGCGCGCGCGCCCGATCCGAGCTCAGGTCACTTTCTTGGCGTACAGCGGCGACGTGAGGAGCTCCCGGCCGTCGACGGTGAGGGTGATGCCCATGGTGCCTTCGCGCTCGATCGGCGTATTGAGCAGCGTGAAGACGCTGTGCACCACGCGCGAGGAGCCGGAGAAATCCTGGACCGAGGTCTCGCCGTCTATGGCCTTCACCGGCTCGACGCCGTCGGGGGCGGTGAACGTTATGCGAATCGTGTGGCGCCCCGCCTCGTGGATGAAGAACCGCAGACGGACGGCGAGGCACATGGAGGGATGCATGGCGGGGAAGCGGCGCGCGTAGATCGTATCGAAGGCGCCCACCACGGTGAGCTTGCCGTCGCTCTCCTGCGCGAAATCGCAGAGCGTGAAGATGTCGGCCGTCATGGCTGCCGGTCCCGGCGCCCGGATTCGGCTTCGCCGCGGGCCTCGTCGTCGAGGGCGGCGAGGAGGTTCTGCCCCAGGGCGAGGGGCGTCGCCTTGCGGCGGTAGAGGTCCCGGTCGGACTCGTCGAAAAGCTCGTCGAAGTCGACTTCGTTCGAGGTGTGGGCGCCGAGGGTCACGGAGAAGGGCGGATCGTGGGCCGCCCCGGCCTTGTCGAGAAGCGACTTGAACCGCACCCGCGCGATCTCGGCCTCCTCGGGGCTCGTGGCGGGCAGGAGGATGAGGAACTCGTCGCCGCCGTAGCGCGCGAGCGAATCGGCCTGCCGGACGGCCGTCCTGAGCTGATCGGCGACGGTCTTGAGCACCTCGTCGCCGGCGGCGTGGCCGAAGCGATCGTTGATGGACTTGAACTTGTCGATGTCGGCCATGATCACGGAGAGGTCGCCGCCGTAGCGCGCGAGCCGCGCGGTCTCCCTTTCGATGGCCTTCATGAGGCCTCGGCGATTGAGGGCGCCGGTGAGCGGGTCGAGTTCGGAGAGCCGCCGCGCCTCCGCGAGGTAGTAGGCTTTTTCAATGGCGATGGCGGCGAAGTCGGCGATGGTCGAGAGGACGCGCATGTCGTAGGCGGTGAAGGGCTGTCCGTCGAGGCGGTTCATGAGCTCGATCACGCCGAAGACCTTGTCGCCCGAGCGGAGCGGCACCGCGATGATGGACTTGGTCTCGAAGCCGGTGAGCTTGTCCATCCAGTCGGACCAGCGGGAGTCGGCGCGGGCGTCTTCGACTATCGCCGGCACGCCGTTCTTGGCCACCCAGCCGGCAACCCCCCGGTCGATGGATATTCGCCGGCCGATGAGGCTGTCGGCCGACTTGCCGACGACCAGCTTGAACACGAGCTCGGCCTGGGCCGCATCGACGAGCAGGAGCGACCAATTGAGCGGACCGAAGAACAGGCCGATGTGCTCCATCACGCGATCGAGGACGCCACGGATCGAATGCTCCGCCACGATGCTCGTGCCGATCGAGGAGAAAACGGAAAGTCGGATGAGATCATCGATATCCGGATCGCGTCCGTCGTCGGTCATGCGAGCCTCCGCCCAGTACTATGCCGCGCCCGGGGCGCGGTATCAAGGGAGATAGCCGTCGGCAGGTCATTCGTCCAGAAGCAGGCGCGCGCAGAGCGCCTCGCCGATGACGTACAGGAGCGATACGAAGATCTGGATGGTCCGATGCCGGGCTTCCCGCGCGGAATCCCGCTTCACGATCCGTTCGAGCAGGAAGATCCACGCATACAGCGCGCCGGCTGGAAGGAAGAATAGAATGAGATAGTCGAGGAAGCAGCCGATGGAAATGCGGTCGTCCGGGGGCCGGGGGGCGGGCCGCGGCGGCGGGCCGGGCGGCATCGAGGGGAGCGGCAGGCCGCGCCGCTTCAGCTCACGCTCCAGACTCGTCCTGCGCGGCGGCTCGAGCGAATAGTACTTTTCCACATACTCGCTGACGAGTTCGAAGCGAGACAGCGAATCCAGCCCCTCATCGCCCGAAGGTCCATCCACGGGGAGCCTCCCGCAGGCAAACGCAGAGCGACGAACTGCGCCGCGCCCAGACGGCTTCTGTCTATAGTATAGCCCACTTCGGGGCCGCCGGGCATGACCGTGCGGCTAGCGGCCTTGCCCTCGGGCTTTCCCGTAGGTATCTTACATCTGCCTGTCCCATGCCCCCGACCAGGGGCGGTCTCATCGCCGATACGCCGACACGCCGAAAGGATTTCAATGAAGGCTCTCTTCCGCCTGTTCAGCTATCTACGGAAGGATACCCGCACCCTCGTACTGGCTCTCTTTCTCCTGATCCTCTCCTCCGCCCTCGGCGTCATCCAGCCGCGCATAACCGAATGGATCATCGACTCAGGCATCCGCCGCGGAGTCGCCGAAGTGGTCTGGGCCGGCGCGGCGGCCATCCTGGCGGCCGGGATCGTGGCCGCCGTGACGGGATTCGCTTCGAGCCGGCTCACCATCTCGGCGGCCCAGGACATGAGCTACGCCCTGCGCAACGACCTGTATCGCAAGGCTTCGGGCCTCAGCTTTTCGACGCTCGACCGATACCGGACCGGCGAGCTCATCGTACGGCTCAACTCCGACGTCAATACCGTGCGCATGTTCGTGCGCATGGGCCTGCTCGTCGTCGTGCAGGCCGTCGTCCTCATCGCCGGCAGCATCGGGATGATGTTCACGACCGATCGGCGCCTCGCCACGATCATGGCTATCTTCATGCCCGCGGTGATGCTGCTCTTCCTCTTCGTGGCCAGCTTCGTGAAGCCCCTGTTCATGAAGGTCCGCACCGCGATGGACAATTTCAACAACGTCGTCCAGGAGAACCTGGCCGGGGCCAAGACCGTCCGCGCCTTCGCCCGCCGCGACGCCGAGAGGCGGCGCTTCGCCCTGCGCAACGGCGAGCTCAATCGGATCTCGTTCAGGGTGGGGGCCTCGCTTTCGACCCTCTTCCCCCTCTTTTTCCTGTTCGCCCAGGGCGCGGTGCTGATCACGCTCTGGATCGGCGGCACGCAGATCATCGCCCAGGCGGAGCGGGGCGTCGTCGGGGGCCTGAGCCTCGGCCAGCTCGTCGCGTTCAACAACTACGCGATGATGGCCATGTTTCCGATTCTCATGCTCGGCTTCGTCATCAACTTCATCAGCATGGCCGCCGCCTCGGCCGAGCGGCTGCAGCGGCTGCTCGCCGAGCGTTCCGAGCTGACGGAAAAGCCCGCCGCCGCCCGGCCCGAGCGGCTTCGGGGACGCATCGAGTTTTGCGGAGTCAGCTTCCGCTACGGCGACGGCAGGGCGGCGGGCGCCCCGGGCGGCGCCGAAGCGGGCCGCTCCGGCAGCGAGAACGCGCTGCGCGGCATCGATCTCGCCATCGGCGAGGGGGAGCGCCTCGGCTTGATCGGCACGACGGGCGCGGGCAAGTCGACTCTCATATCGCTCGTGCCGCGGTTCTACGACCCGGTCGAAGGCTCGGTGCTCGTCGACGGGCGGGACCTCGGCGACTACGCGCTCGACAGCCTCCGCAGGCGCGTCTGCCTGGCCTTCCAGGACACCGTGCTCTTCACCGGGACCATCCGCGACAACGTCGCCTTCGGCCGGCCCGGCGCGAAGGCGGCCGAGCTCGAGCGCGCGGTGAGGATAGCCGCCGCCGAGGAGTTCGTCGCCGAGAAGGGCTGGGACTCGATCCTGGGCGAGCGGGGCGCGGGCCTCTCGGGCGGCCAGCGCCAGCGCCTGGCGATCGCGCGGGCGGTCGCGGCCGACCCCGACATCCTCATCTTCGACGACGTCACCTCCTCCCTCGACGCCGAGACCGAGGCGCGCGTCATCGAGGCCCTGTTCTCCGAGCTCGGCGGCAAGACCATGATCCTCGTGAGCCAGAAGGCGAGCGCGGTCAGGCGCGCCGACCGCATCGTCGTGATGGACGACGGGGCCGTCTCGGGCATCGGCAGCCACGAGGAGCTGTACCGGGACAACGGGATCTACCGCGGGATCTGCGAGACCCAGGGGGTGAGCGCATGAGCGACATCCGCGGCGCGGCGCAACCCGGACGGGGCTCCACGATGCCTCGAAGGATGGGGCCGGGCCACGGCCCCGGCTCGGTGCGCATCGAGAACGCCAAGGACTTCCGCGGAGCCGCGCTGCGCCTCCTGCGCTACTTCGGCCCCCAGGCGCTCTTCGTCGGCCTGTCCACCCTCATCATCATCGCCAGCGTCGCCTTGAAGACCCTCGGACCGGCCCTCATCGGCGAGGCGATCCATCGGGACCTGGAGATAGCCAAGAACCTTCCGGCCTTCCTCAGGTCCATGCTCGTCCTGCTCGGCATCTACCTGGGGTCCTGGGTCGCCGACTCGGTCTCGGGCATCATGCTGGTCAGGGTCGGCAACTCGATCGTCTATCGCCTCCGGAAGGACACCTTCGAGAAGATCCAGAGGCTGCCCATGTCGTACTTCGACGAGAAAGGCGTCGGCGACCTCCTCTCCCGGCTCACGAACGACATCGAGATGATCTACAACGCCCTGTCGCAGAGCTTCTCCAACCTTGCGGGCGGCCTCTTCTCGATGGTGGGCGTCCTCATCGCCATGTTCGCGCTCAACCTGCCCCTCACCTTTTTCATGCTGCTCACGGTGCCCGTCATGGCCCTCGTCGCCGGCTCGCTCGGCAAGCGCATCCGCGAGGCCTTCAAGGAAAACCAGGAGAACGTGGGAGCCTTGAGCGCCTCGATCGAGGAATCGGTGACGGGCGTGCGGGTCATCCAGTCCTTCCGCCGCGAGGAGGCCGAGTTCGAGAAGTTCGAGAGGATCAGCGCGCGGGCCCGCGACGCGGGCGGCCGAGCCGAGGTGGCCTCGGCCCTGATGATGCCGCTCATGCAGGTCATGACGAGCCTGGCCCTGGCCGTGGTCTCGGGACTGGGCGGCTGGCTCATTCTCCGGAGCTGGGCGGGATTCTCCATCGGGCTCCTGGCATCGTTCATCCTCTACACGCGCAACTTCTTCCAGCCGCTGATGCAGATGACCAACGTGTACAACGTCCTGCAGTCGGCGATGGCCGGCGCCGAGCGCGTCTTCCAGGTGCTCGACGAGAAGGAGGAAGCTTCGCTCTCCGGAGCCGCCGCGGTCGGCGGGGACGCGGCGGGCAAGGCCGGAGGGGACGTGGCGGGCAAGCCCGGAGGGGACGCGGCGGGAAAGGTCGGCGGGGACGCGGCGGGCAAGCCCGGAGGGGACGCGGCCGCTCCCGCCGCAGCCGAACCGGGCGGCGACGGGCGGCTCTCGGGCGACGTGGAGTTCCGCTCCCTCTCGTTCCGCTACGTGCCCGACCGGCCCGTGCTCGAGTCGATCAGCTTCACCGCCCCGCAGGGCTCGATCGTGGCGATCGTCGGCCCGACGGGCGCCGGCAAGACCACGCTCGTCAACCTCCTGTCGCGCTTCTACGAGCCGAGCTCCGGCTCCATAGCCGTCGGAGGCCGCGACATCCGCGAGATCGACATCGACCTGCTGCGGCGCCGCATGGGCGTCGTGCTCCAGGATCCCTTCTTCTTCGCAATGAGCATCCGGGACAACCTGCTTTACGCCCGGGCGGACGCCACCGAGGCCGAGATGTTCGAGGCCGCCCGCAAGGCCAACGCCGACCATTTCGTGCGGCGCCTGGGCGAGGGCTACGATACCCCGCTCACCGAGCGGGGCATGAACCTCTCCCAGGGGGAGCGCCAGCTCCTGGCCATAGCGCGGGCCATCCTCGCCGACCCGGACATCCTCATCCTCGACGAGGCGACCTCGAGCGTCGACTCGCTCACCGAGGCGAGGATCCAGGCCGGCCTCTCCGAGCTCATGAAGGGCCGCACCAGCTTCGTGATCGCGCACCGGCTCTCCACGATCAGGCACGCCGACAAGGTCGTCGTCATGCACGAGCACCGGGTGGTCGAGGAAGGCACGCACGACGAGCTCATGGAGCGGGGCGGTCTCTATTCCCGGCTCTACCGCATGCAGAAGACCATGGACGAAGTGACCGAAGAGAGCGTGGGGTGAACGAATGACGAAGCGAAGAAATCGGATCGGCGCCGTGTCGCTCGCGATCGCCGCGGGCGGATTCCTGCTCGTGAGCTTCCAGCCCTGGCTGCGCCTCGATGCCGTCACCCTCTTCCACGGTCTCACGCTCAAGCACCTGCTCAGGGCCTTCTTCGACGCGGCCCTGGTCGGCTCCCTCGCGGACTGGTTCGCCGTGAGCGCCCTCTTCCGCGATCCGCTCGGCCTGAAGCTCCCGCACACCAACATACTCGCCAAGAACAAGGATGCCATCGCCGAGGCTGTGCCGCGCTTCATCACCCTCTTCGTGAGCGACGACCGCATCTCCGAAGAGCTGAGGCGGCTCGACTTCGCCTCGAAGTTCGAGGCCGCCCTGGCCGCCGGGGGCCTCCGCGGCGAGCTGCACGACTTTCTGCGGTCGCGGGCCTCGGCCTTTCTCCTCGGCTACGGGGAGGGCGAGGGAGGCCGTTCCGAAAGCCTGCGCGAGGGAGTGACCCGGCTGGCCGATTTCGCGGCCGAGCGGACGGATTTCGCGGCGGCCTTCGCCGGCATCCTCCGCTGGGCCCGGGAAGAGCGCTTCGACGAGCGCCTCGTCGAGGCCCTGGCCGACTTTCTCCGCACCGAGATCGGACGCAACCGCTACAAGCTGGCCGCCTCGATCACGCCCATCGTCAAGCGCAACGCGGGCTGGCAGGGGCTTTTCGTGGGACGGGGCACGATCGAGGGGCTGCTCCGCGGGGTCGAGGACGAGCTGGGCGAGCTGCGTTCCGACCGCCGGCACGAGCTGAGGCTTTTCCTCGTCTCGAGCCTCGAGCGCTACGCCTCCCAGCTGGCCGGGGAGGCGCCGGACCCCTCCGACGAGCGCGGCCGCTTTTCCGCCATGGTCCGCGACGCGCTCCGCGACCCGGGCTTCCTGCGCGGCCTCTCGAACTCCCTGGCGAGCCTCCTCGGGAGCCTGGGCGAGGACCTCGCCAAGCCCGACAGCGGCTTCATGGGCGGCCTCGGGCGCGTGGAGGATTCGCTCGCGGCGCGGCTCGGCGAGGACGCCGAGTTCCGCGCGCGCTTCAACCAGGCCCTGGCCGAGACGGCCGCGGCGCTCATCGCGCGCTCGCGCATCGTCGATTCCCTGACCGACTACATCACCGGCCTGCTCAAGGCCACCGATTCGAAGGAGTTCGTCGGTCGCGTCGAGGACGCCGTGTGGAACGACTTGCAGTACATCCGCGTCAACGGAGCCGTGGTCGGCGGCATCGTGGGGCTCCTGCTCGCCCTCCTCGGGGCGATTGTCCCCTAGGAGCGCGGGCCCTCGGCCCTAGACCATCGGGCTGAGGGCCGCCAAGGCGGCGGCCACATGGCAGGCCGCGCCCGCCAGCACGAAGAGGTGCCAGACCGGGTGGAACCAGGGTATGCGCTTGAGCGAGTAGAAAACCGCCCCGAGCGTGTAGAAGAGCCCGCCCGCCAGGAGCAGCGCCATCGAGGTTCCGTTCAGGTTCGCGCGCAGCGCCCCGAAATAGGGGGCGAGAAGCCAGCCCATGGCCAGGTAGGCGAGGGTCGAGGCGAGCTTGAAGCGATCGATCCACAGCGACTTGAACACGATGCCGGCAGCCGCGATCGCCCACACGAGGGCGAGAAGATTCCCGCCGCCCGATTGGCGCAGGGGGCCGACGCAGAAGACCGTGTAGGTCCCCGCTATGAGCAGGTAGATCGAGGAGTGGTCGAGCACTTCGAACACTTTCTTGGCCCGGCCCTGGGCGAGCGCGTGATAGATCGTCGACATCGTGAACAGCAGTATGAGCGAGAGCCCGAATACCGCGTAGGCCGCGACGGTGAGGGCGCTTCCCCTCGCGATCGCGGCCAGCACCAGGAGGAGCATCGCTCCGACCGACAGCAAGGCCCCCGTGCCGTGGGTGACGGCGTTCGCTATCTCTTCGCCCGCCGAAAACCGGCGGTCTTTTCCGGCCTCGCTTCCCGTGTTTCGCATCGCTACTCCATGCGGCGCCCGCGCCGCATGGAACTAGACCCCGAAGCCGCGCGGAAGTTGCGGGCGATCCTCGGCCGAGGATCTATACCGACGCCAGCACCTGTTCCATCGTCGCTTGGTTGATATGGAAGACGCTGATCTTGAGCCGCTCCCGGCGCGACTCGTCGAGAGAGGCGGGATCGAACATCACGACATGGGTCCGGGCTCCCGAGCTCTCGGTCCGCTGGGCCGCGACGAAGCCCGAGAGGGTGACCCGCGTTCCCTTGACCGTGATGGTCATGTCGCGAAGCATGGTGCCGATGCGGAGGCTGATGTCGCCATCGAAGGCGATCGCCATGCCCGCCGAACTCAGGTCGGCGATCTGGGCGCGGAGCTGGGTGCCTTCGTGGTCGAGGGCGCATTGGCCCCAGCCCGGCTGGCAGATCGCGCGGACGAACTTGCGCCGCCCGCGCGCCTCGTTGGCCTCGAGCGTCTTGACGAGTATCTCGGTGGTCTTCGCCGTCCCCAGCTTGAGCACGACGAAGCCGCAGGAGACCTGGAGGTCCATGAGATAGGTGGAGCGGACCTCGGGAGGACGCTCGTTGAACGTGAGCACGCCGATGCGCACGGCCTTGGCGCCATCGTCTTTCCGCAGTCGCTCTATGTAGCTCACCCAGCCCGGCTCGTCGAGGCCGTCGTCCAGATTGATGAAGAGGAGGGCGTCGGCGTCCTTGGCGAGGGCGCGGGCCAGCCGTTCGTGGTCGCGTACGAGATAGACCTCGAACTCGCGCCGGGCGAGCTCCTCGACGATTTCCGTCAGGACTGGGGGAGGGTAGAGGAAGAAAACCTTTTTGCCCAGGGCGCCGCTTTCGATCATCGTTCCCTACAATACCGCGCCCCGGGCCGGGAACGCAATCGAGGCATCCGGATTCAGGTCGAGCGAAGGCGGCGCCTGCCGGCCTCCGCTCGCCGGCCGCGGTCCCATGCGCCGCGCAGAGGCCGGGCGCGGAAAGCGAGCAGGGCGAGGCAGAGCGCTTTGTCGAGGACGCGGCGCAGCGGGTTGCGGGACGCCGATCTGCGGATGAGGCGCAGCCTGAGCCCGTAGAACAGGAAGGCGAGGTAGCGGAGCTCCCGGCGGGAGCGCTTGTCCGGCAGCGAGGCGAGCGATGCGCAATAGGCATCCAGGGCCGCCTGGGCGAGGAGCGAGAGATCGGCGGCGTCCCGGATCTCGCCGGAGGCCAGCTCGTGATAGACGGCGAGCCTGGCGCAGTCGAGCTCCAGGTGGGCGGCCGTTATGCGATACTCGCCCTGCTCGCCCCGGAAGGCCAGCATTTCGGCGCGATCCGCCTGGTCGATGACTTTCTCGGCGTCGGCGAGCGCGGATTCGCAATGTCGCAGGCAGTCGAAGAGCGCCTCGCAGTTGCCGCGCAAGGCGGCGAGCCGTTCGGCCGAGGCCTTCCAGGGGTCGCCCCAGTCGGCGGGGGGCATGTCCGCGGCCTCGGCGCGGCGCCGCGGCGACTGCAGCTCGGCGTCGCCCGGCTCGGCGTCGAGCCCGATCGTCCAGGCCTCTTCCAGGGCTTCCCAGTACCGGTTCATCGCCCGGGCGGCGGGGCCGTAGACCCCGTCTACCCACACGGGCGCAAGCGCCCGCCCATTCCCTCCCGCGACGATGCGGGGCAGGAGCCAGGGGTTGGGCCGCGGCGCGAGGGGCAGGCGGCCGCCCGTCATGAGGATGCCGATCCGGTCGGCGCCCCCTTCCGCGGGGGCGTAGACGGCCGCGTCGCCGGTGAGGGCCGCGGGGCGGGGCGGAACCGCTCCCTTGAAGAGCAATGCGTCTTCCCAGTATTCGAACACGGCGACAGCGCCGCCGCCCGCGGCTCGCCAGGCCGTGGAGGCCGCGCGGAAGGCCGCAGCCGAGGCGGCGTTGAGCTCGCAGTCCGGATCGTCGAGGGCCTTCGCCCAGGAACGGCGCCGCGGAGCCCAGAGGAGATCGAGATTTCCGGGCAGCGAGCCGAGGCTGCGGGCGTCGAAGTTTTCGGTATCGTGGTAGGCGAGGAAGGAGAGCCGGCAGCCGGGACGGGCGACGGCCAAGGCTCGGGCCATGGCGACTGCCGTTTTCAGCGACTGGGCCGCGGGGCTCAGTCCGGCGGCCGCGCAGTCGGGGCAGGAACACCAGCCGCCCTCGGGGAGGTCGGCCGGCCAGACGTGGAAAACGCCGACCTCGGGGTGTCCGATCGCGAAATCGGCGAAGGCTGCCGAGACGATTTCGAGAGCCCGGCCGTTCGAGGGGCAGAGATTGCCGTCCTCCCGGCGCGCTCCGTCGACCATGCGGAAAAGCTCGCTCTCGCGGCGGAAGAGGCGGCGCGGGAGGAGGGTCGAGAGAGCGTGCCCCCCGAGCTCGATCCGCAGGCCGAGGCGCCGCGCGAGCGCGGCCACGCCGTCGCGCCGGCTTTCGTAGGCCGAGGCCGGAATCGCGCCCAGGGCGAGCTCTTCGTCGGTCGTGTGGAAGAACACCGAGCTGTAGCCGTTGCGGGCGGCCCAGAGCAGGTATTCGTCCCAGCGCTCCATGTAGGCGCCGTGTCCGAGTATCAGGCTGCAGCCGGGGCGGCCGTCCGGGCACGAGCCTGAGCCCGAGTCCGAGTCCTCGCTCGGCTCCGCGCTCCCGGAGGGGGGCAGCCGCTCGCCCTCCTCGCCCGGGTAGGGCCAGGAAACGCCCGAAG
The DNA here is from genome assembly GCA_035530095.1 of Rectinemataceae bacterium. Classification (GTDB taxonomy): domain Bacteria; phylum Spirochaetota; class Spirochaetia; order Treponematales; family Rectinemataceae; genus JAJXZP01. Next base: position 84,058 of record DATKVK010000046.1, read on the forward strand.
AGCCGAGGAAGTCGTAGACCGCGCGCAGGAGCGCGGGCGGATCGTCCCCGTACAGCTCGATCCGCTCCGGCGCGGCGCGCCACGAGAAGCCCCGCGGCCTGGCCGCAGGCTCCTTCGGGCGGCCGCAGTCCAGGATGATGAGCCGCTCGCCCGATCCGTCGCCGCCGATCCGGGGCGCCTCGCCGCCCAACTTCTCGAAAATCCGCGACAGTTCCTCTACCGCGAAAAGCTCGGGCTCCGACGCTGCGCCGCCGTCGCGGCGCAGGATGATCGTCCAGTCTCGGGAAAAGCCGATGCGCATGACCGCAAAGGTAGACTCGCGGCGCATATCCTGCAAGTCGTCCGGAGCCGCTCCCCGGGACTTTCCGCCTCGGCTAGCCGGCGACCTTGCCCAAGGCCGGCTTCACCGCCTCGTCGATGCGCGAGAGAATCTCCGGGCTGAGCTTGGCGACGAAGTCGAGGGCCTTGAGGTTCTCGGTCACCTGTTCGGGCCTGCTCGCGCCGGTGATCACCGTGCTCACGCGCGGATTGCGGGCGCACCAGGCTATGCCCAGCTGGGGCACCGTGGCGCCGATCTCCGCCGCTATCGGCCCGAGGGCCTCGACGGCCTTGACGGTTTCGGGGTGATAGACCGCGGCCTTCAGCCACTCGTAGCCGGGCAGGGCGAGCCGCGAACCTGAGGGCAGACCCTTGCCGTATTTGCCGGAGAGGATGCCTGAGGCCAAAGGGCTCCAGGTGGTCAGTCCGAGACCGATCCCCTCGTAGAGCCGCGCGAACTCAGTCTCGACCTTCTGGCGCGTGAGCATGTTGTACTGCGGCTGCTCCATCTGCGGCTTGCGCAGGTTGCGCCGGTCGGCTATCTCCCAGGCCTCGCGGATCTCCTCGGCGCTCCATTCGGAGGTTCCCCAGTAGAGAGCCTTGCCCGAGGCGACGATGTCGCTCATCGCCCAGACGACTTCCTCGACGGGGGTATCCCGGTCGGGCCGGTGGCAGAATACGAGGTCCAGGTAGTCGAGGCCGAAGCGCTTCAAGGAGCCGTCGATGGCTTGCATGAGATATTTCCGGTTGAGGGTGTTCTTCTCGTTGAGACCCTCGTTGAGGCCCCAGAAGAACTTGCTCGATACGGCGTAGCTCGCCCGCCGGAGGCCGAGCTTCCTGAGGGCCGCTCCCATGATCTCCTCGGACTTGCCGCCGGAGTACGATTCGGCGTTGTCGAAGAAGTTGACTCCCGCGTCGTAGGCCGCCTTCAGCATCTTCGCCGACGCATCCACATCCACCTGCGGTCCGTAGGTGACCCAGGAACCGAGCGAAAGGGCGGAAACCTTCAGCCCCGCGCTCCCGAGTCTGCGATATTCCATGATTGTTCCTCCCGCGCCGCGGACCGAGTCTCCCCCGCCCGCCATGCTTTTCCAAATCTACTATCGCCGGCGCTTCGCGGGGCGGATTTCGGCGGTCAAATCCGATTTCCCACGCCGCCCTGCCTTCCGAAGGCCGTCGCGGAGCGGCGCTTCCGGGTGCTTCTCCGGGATTTCGGCCCCTGCTCGGCCGCTTGGACCCGCGCTCTGGCTCCCGCCTCCGGCCTGGAGTATGCTGTCCTGAGATGGGTATCTTTCGCAAAAGGAAGACAGAAGCCTCCTCTTCCATCGCGGTAGGGTCGGATGATCCCGACGGCGATCTTCCGACCGCCGGGGCCAAGCTGCCCGCCGAGGCTTTCTCGGCCGTCCCGCATCGGACCCGCTCGGCAGGGACCGGGGTCGCGCTCGTCCACGACCTGCGGCGCGGGCTCGTGGTCGAGCTGCCCACAGAGGCGGCTGCCGTGCTCGACTCTCTCGACGCGATGCGCGAAACCGAGGAACACATCGAGGCATTCGCGAACTCCGGCTGGGAGGATGACGGGTCGGGGCTCCTCCTCGAATCTCTCGCCGAGCTCGGGACGAAGGGCCTTCTGTACGCGCGCTCGAGCTTCATCGCGGACTTGGCCGAGTCGGCCGGGCGGCTAGGCGAGCCGGGCGCGGAGCGAGGGGAGCCGGGCCCGGGGCTAGGCGAGCCGGGCGGCCGCGGGGCCCGCATCGGCAGCCTCTGCTGGGTCACCCGCTCGCGCCCCGCGAGCCTCGAACGGAGCATGGAGAGCTTCATCGACAACTGCGAGCGCCACGGCAGGGAGGCTGTCTATAAGGTCTGCGACGACTCGCCTTCTCCCGAAGAGCGCGAGCGCTATCGGTCCATGCTCGGGGCGCTGTCCCGCGGCCGCGGCGTCGAGATCGAGTATTACGGCCGCGAGGAGAAGGCGGGCCTCGCCTCCCGCATCGCCGAATCCGCGAAGGGGGTTCCGCGCAGGCTCATCGACTTCGCCCTGTTCGGCCCCGAGGAAGCTCTCGGGCCCACGCACGGCGCCAACAGGAACGCCTCCCTCCTCGTCAACGCCGGGTCGGCATTCCTCTCGAGCGACGACGACATCCTCTGCCGGCCGCGGAGGCCCCGCGGCTACGAGAGCGATCTTTTGACGGTCTCCTCGGATCGGCCCGTCGAGCGCATCTTTCCCTACGCCTCGATCGAGGCCATGCTCCGCCCGGATTCCGAGGTCGATGTCTGCCTCCTCGAGGAGCATGAACGGCTCCTCGGACGCAGCCTCGCCTCCGCGATGCTCGAGGCCGCGCGACCGGGCCGACGGCTCGACATCGGCGGCCTTCGCCTCGACGCGATGCGCGAACTCGCCGAAGGAAGCCCTCCCCTCCGCCTCACGAGCGCCGGGAGCTACGGCGACCTCGGCCACGACCGGCCCCGCTATTTCTTTTCCCTGCTCGCTCCGGGCATGAGAGAGCTCGCGAGGGACCGCGGCGAGTACCGGCTTGCCCGGAGTTCGCGGAGCGTCCATCGCGGCTCGCCGGCCTTGGCCGTCGACCTGCGCGGCCAGCTCCTCACCGGCATGCAGCTGGGGATCGACTGCCGCGCGCCGCCGCCGCCGTTCTTCCCGGTCTTCCGCGGCGAGGACACGCTCTTCGGTGCGGCCTGGGCGGTTCTCGGCGGGGCCGTCCCCTCCATCGGCCGACTGCCCCTCCTCCTGCTGCACGAGCCGGAGGGCCCGCGCTCTCTCGAACCCGAGAGCTTCCTCCTGGAGCCGTGCGACGCGACGGCGACCCTGCTCGGCCTCTTCCGGAGCGCGTGGGCGCCCCTGGCCCCCGGAGCGCCGCCTCGTTCCATGGCTTCGCTCGGCCGGGCCCTCGCGGGGCTGGGCTCCCTGCCCGAAGGCGAGTTGCGCGACCTCGTCATGGCGATCCACCTGGAGGCCTGGGCTTCCCTCGACGGGGAGGCCCGAAGCCTCGCGGCGAGCGGCGACTGGCCCGAGTACTTCGTCGACGACTTTCTCCGCTACGCCGCGGCCCTCCGCGAGGCCTGCCTGTCCGAGGACTTCCTCGGCGCCGGCGGCCGGACCCTGGGCTACGCGCGGCTCGGGAGCCTCCTCCTCGATTACGGCTCGCTCATGGAGGCCTGGCCCGGCATCTTCGAGGCGGCGGAGGAAGCGTCGGCGGGCTCCGCGTCGAGGATCGCCCCATGAGCGCGGCCGGGCTCGACGCGAGCCGTCCCGTGATCGCCGTGGATCACCTCCTCGTGCCTACGGACGAAGGCGTCGCCCTGGTGCACAATCTGACCGACGGCCGCCTGGAGCGGGTATCGGCGGCCGCCGCGGCCCTGCTCGGCCTGCTCTCGGACTTCAGGCCGCTCGAGGAGCATTTCGCTTCGATTCCCGAGGCCGCCGCGGATTTCCTGGGCGAGGAAATCCTGCGCGCGGCCTTCGCCGAACTCGAGGCCAAGGGGCTCGTCTACGGCGCGGATCGCCTTCGGAGCGAGCTCGCGGCCTCGCGGTCCGCGTTCCCCGCACGGCTCCCTCTCCGCATCGAAGCGGCCTCGTGGCTGACCCGCTCGCGCTACGGCTCCCTGGAGCGGAGCATGGCGAGCTTCATCCGCGATTTCGCCGAAGCCGGCCGAAGCCCGCTTCTGCGGGTCTTCGACGACTCGCCCGATCCCCGGGAGCGCGTCTCCTGCCGCGGCCGGCTCGCGGCCCTCGCCCGCGCGAGCGGCTTCACGATCGAATATGCCGGCCACGAGGAAAAGCGGGTCTACGCGGATCGGCTGGCCGCGGCCAGCGGCGTGGAACGGCGGGTCATCGACTTCGCGCTCTTCGGCCGCCCGGGCCTGGACGCGCCCACCATCGGCGCCAACCACAACGCGGCCCTTCTCTTTTCGAGAGGCCGGCCCTATCTGCACTGCGACGACGACATACTCTGCGAGCCGGCGCCTTCCCCGAACGCGGAGCCCGGCTTCGTCGTGAGCGAGCGCGACCACCTGGGCGGGTTCCGATTTTTCGGATCCGAGGCCGAGCTCGCCGCCGCCGTCACCACCGAGCCGGTCGATGTCCTGGCCCGTTTCGAGGAGCTCCTCGGGCGCGAGGCCGGCGAGCTGATCGGCGTGGCGGGGCCGGAGAGCCGGGTCCGACTGAAGGCCCTGTCTCCGGCCTTCGTCCATCGTCTCGCGCACGCCGAACTCAGGCCCGCCATAGTCTCGGTGGGCTGCTATGGCGATTCGGGCATGCGAAATCCTTCTATTTGGGAAGTTGTGCCGACTCCGGATCTCCTCGCGCTTTTCCCCGATGCGGCCTCCTTCGCCTCGGCCCTCCGCTCCCGCGCGCTCTGGCGTCGCTCGACGACGGCCGGCCTGACTCGCAACCCCTCCTTCATGAGCATGAACGCGGCCCTCGCGCCCGAACTGGGGCTGCCTCCCCACTTTCCCTGTTTTCACAACGAGGACGGCCTCTTCGCGGCGAGCTATCTGAAGTTGAATCCGGGAGGAGCGATCGGCCACCTGCCTTTCGCCCTTCGGCACGACTCGGCCAACCCTCCCTTCTATGGAGAGGGGGACGAGGCCTACGTGCCCGGCCTGGACGACATCCTCGTGGCCCTCGTCGAAGAGCTGCGCCCCTCTCCGGGTTGGATGTCCCTGGGAGGCGAAGCGCGTTTCGCGGAACTCGGCGCTCACATCAGAGCCGCCGTGGGTGAGGGAAGGAAGCGGGCGATGGAGTTCGTCCATGGCGGAATCATCGACGCCTACGCCGGTCGAATCGAGATGCTCGAGCGCCGTGCCGAGGACGATTCCCTTCCGGAATACTTGCGGAGCGGCATGCTGGACGCCGTCGCCCTTCGCCGACGACTGATCGCGGGAAAGCGATTCATTCCCAACGAGCTGGTTCGCCGGCCCGATTGGGCAGACATCGTCGTATCGCTCGGCCGCGACTACGCAGCTCTCCTCGAGGCCTGGCCGGAGTTGATGAAGAAGGCCGCCTCGCTCGGATAGCGGGGCGGCGGCGCGCGATTGATCGGGCGATTCAGCAGGTGTAGTTGTTGCCGCTGAAATAAGCGAAACTATAGTTGGTGAGGTTCACCGTGGTCAGCGCCCCTTCGGTGATGTCGAAGTGGGTCTGGGTTCGATAGATCCAAGCATAGGTGTTCCCATACCCGCAGCTATAGACCCAATAGTCCGGGTACGACGCATTGTTGGCATCCCAGAGCTGAATGATGAGATTGACCTGTTTCCTCGGCGGGATGCCCTCGATGGCGACATACTGCGTGTTGGGGGTACCGTTCGTGTTGCTCGTATCGTCGAATTGCGACCCGACAGCCACCTCGCCCATGACGTAGGGGCTGCTGCCGTAAAACTCGCTGACGACCGGGCGCGCTATTTGTGTTAAGCCATTTGTCGGATTTGCTGTAATTATCGATGCGTACTCAGCGTCGGGGATTATCGCGTAGTAGAGCACCCAGTTGCTCCCCGACGGTCCCGCCCCTATCGCTCTCGACAGAGCGGCCGTCGGAATAGCGACATTGATCGAACCGCCTATCGGCGCCGGCTGGAGGGCGCATGATGCGAGGATCATGAGCAGCGATGAGACGGCGAAAAGATTCGCCGCCGGACGCATCGAAAAACTCCGCCTAACTTTCATCGTTTTCTCCTTTGCGTCGCCTATCTCCGGAGAATCCGTTCCCATGGAATCATTCAGTTGAATTGCAGGATAATGTACAGCTGTGTCGGCTGAGCCGCGCCGCCTCCCGCCGCGCCGGTGGGCAGGGTCGGGCCGGTGATCGTGGGCACGGTGCTCGCGGCCTCGAAGCTCTCGCCGCCCGAGCTCGGCGGGGTGTAGCCTCCGGTCGCGCTCCGCTCGCCGGGGCCCAGCGAATGGTGTGCGCCGATCAGGTTGCTGAACGAGACGGTTCCCGATTGCACGCTGAGATTTTCGCCATCGTAGTCGAACTGGGTGCCGCGCACGGCCGCGGTCGACACGGGGCTCTTGACGGTGAAGTCCTGGGAAATGTCCTCGCCGGTCTTGATGGAGGCGTTCAAGCTGCCCACGCGGAGCGCGAGCCGGGTCGTCACCTTCGTGCCGACCTGCTGAAGCTCGGCGAGGCTTATTCTCGTGAGCGCCTTGACCGTGACCACGGAATGCCCGAGGTCGAGCACGGCCATGGAGTTGAAGCCCGTGGATATCGAGCCGCCCGGGGGCAGCTTCGCGCCGACCGTCGCCGCTCGCCACGCCGAGTGGTCCGAGACCCGGAACTCCACCTTGCCGTGGAGCGCGGTTATCCTCGCCTGCGCCGAGGCGAGACTCAAGCCCAGCGAGGCGGCCAACAGGAACGCGAATATCACTTTTCTGCGCATCCGATTCCCCTCGCCCCTTTCAGAAACTGAAGGAGGCTGTCACGTGTATAAGATAGTTCGCCGGGAGTAGGCTTTCCACGAGGGCGCCGTCCGGCCCGTCGTTCGCGAAGAAGTACCCTCCTCCCAGGGAAAGACCCAAGTCCGAGAAGGGACGCCAGTCGATCTCGCCGAAGAGCTCGGTGCCGAGGTAGGGCGAGGTGGTCGCGGGATTGGAGCCCGGCAGCGAGAGCGGCCCCGCTGTGGATCTGAAGAAAGCCGTGCCCTTCGCCACAAGCTGCAGCCTGTCTGCGGAGGCTCCGGAAAGGGGTTTTATGGAGTACGAGAGGAGCATGCGCCACACGTTGCCGGGAGCGATCTGGAAGACCTCGCCCAGATAGGTGTTGGTCACGGGCACGAAAAGGCTCCAGGTTCCGGAACCGTTCGATGAGGCGAAGGCGGTGGCGTCCGTATCGCCGCTCGTATAGAGCCAGGAGAGTTCGAGGCGGGAGCCGAGGAGCCTTTCGAGGTAGAGCCTGAAGCCCAGGCCGCCCATGTAGGCGAGCTGGCTCGAATCGGCGTAGACATTGGATGGACCCGGGGTAAGCGTCGTGCCGTTTTCGAGAGTGAAGAATCCGTCCCAGTACAGGGGAAAGACGAGGGGGCCCGCGAGTCTCAAGGTATAGAACTGGCTGTTCACGGGGACTGCCGACGAAGATACCGCGGTCTCGCCCGCGGCGGCGAGGCCGCTATTGCGGTCCTGCTCGGCGACGGCCTCGACCCTCAGGTCCTGCCGGAGAAAAAGCTCGGGGAAGGCGATGCCGAGCGCCTCCACGATGCGTTTGCCGCCCAGGTCATCGCCGCCGATGACCACGAGGGCCCGGTCGGCCGCGCTCATGGCCACCGGCGTGCTTCCGCCGAAGAGGAGTCCCGTATAGCCTCCCCAGGCCGAGATGGTGCAGAGGGCGCCGGCGTAGGCGAGGCTCGCCCCGTCGATGTCGCCCGAATACACGAGGCTGGTGCTGTCGGCGACCTGGATGCGCCCCAAGGCGTAGGAGAGCGCGCCGGAGGAGCCTCCCGAGAGGGGCAGCGTGCCGCGGGCCGAGACCTCGGCGATGTCGAAGAAGTGGGGATTCTCGTTCAGGTAGGCGTAGCTGCCCTGGGCTTTCAGGGCGAGGGCGGGCGAGAAGTCCTGGCCGATCCAGAGCGAGACTATGTCTTCCTGGACGGGAGACTGGCTGGAGCTCAAGTTGTTGAGGCTTCCCCCCCAATCGAAGGCCATGGCCGCGGAAGTCGAAATGAGGGAAAGGGCGAGGAGCGTGCCGCGGATGCTCATGACCTGCCCCCCTGGAGTTCGGCGGCCCGTCCCAGGAAGCGGAGAACCTCCTCGCCGGAAAGAAGGCTGCCCGGCTCCGAAACGCCCGTGACGATTTTCTTATACACCAGTTCGCGCGCCGCGTAGCGTTCTCCGGGGAAGAGGGAATACATGACCCCGCCCTTCAGCCCGAAGGCGCGCATGACGAGATGGCTGAACTGGCCCAGGCTCGTCGGCCCCGTCGCGGATGGGCGCTGGACCCAGCCGTTCTTGGCCAGGTAGGCCACAGCCTCTTCCGGCGCGGCCGTATCCGGGATGAGTCCCGCGGCCGCGAGCACCAGATAGGCGCTGTCCCCGTATCGGACCTGATCCTGGGACAGGACCCGATCCATGAAGGAGGCCGACTGTCCCCAGGCTGCGGCCCCGGCGAGGATGAAAAGGGCGAAAACCAGTTTTTTCATGACCGCTTCACCTCATTTTCGCCTACGTAAAGGCGCGATGAATATAGTCTCGTGTAAGTTAAAATAAAATACAATAACTGAGTAAAATAATAATGTATAGCATTCATATCGTTCGGGAACGCTGTCGGAACGAAATGAGCAAGACGGATCCGCCTTCGCCCCTGGCAATTCCCTGCCGCGGATATAGAATTGGAGGAGCGCGATTTCGGTCGAACATAGCGCTTCCCCCGGGGCGCGGCCATCGGAGGCCTCGATATGTCCAAGAATCAGCTGCGAATCCTCATCGTCCCCGTCGCCGTCATGGCCTTTCTCTTCCTGCTCAACCTCGCGGCCCCCCTCGTGAACCTCGACCGGAGGCTGTACGACGGCCTCTTGCATCTCAAGCCGTCCATTCCCGAAAATCGAAATATCGTCTTTATAGATATCGACGACAACGCCATCGCGCGGGTCGGGACGTGGCCCTGGGGCAGGGATAAGATAGCCGAAGGACTCCTCGCCATGCGCGAGTTCGGCGCGGCCAGGACGGTCTTCGATATCGAGTACACGGACAAGGGACCTGTCGGCGTGGACTCCGATCTGCTCGACACGCGGATACCCGACGATTTCAACATCGAGTTCGCTTCGATAGACCGGAACATCGCCGACTTCGTCGGAGCGCTCAAGGCCCGCCAGATTCCCCTCAAGGACGCCGGCGACTATGTCAAGGATCTCCAGAGGCTGACCGATGAATCCCGCTCGAGGCTCCTCGCGCGGATCGGCTCGATCGCGAGGGACAACGACGCCTATCTCGGCAAGGCCGCCGAGCTTTTCGGCAAGGCTTTTTTCACCGTCAACATGCTCCCCTACGCGGACAAGGACGTGCCGCCCGGGCTCCGCGAACTCGCCGTGAGCGACGCGTCGCTCAAGCGGATCAAGGTCGCGCCGGACTATCCACTCGTCGCCGCGGACATCAGGCCGGCCATCGCGCCCATCCTCTCCCGCGCCGCGGGAGCCGGTTTCCCGAACGTGGTGATAGACCCGGACGGAGTGCGCCGCCGCATCAGTCTCGTGTACGGCTACGGCGGCGCCTGGTTCGCCCAGCTCGGGTTCTCGGCCCTCCTCGACTGGCTGGGCGACCCCGCGCTGGACGTGCGGCGAAACCTGATCATCCTGAGATCGGCGAGGCTGCCCTCGGGGGCGGTCAGGGACATCCGCATCCCCCTCGACGCCGAGAGCCACCTCGTCATCAATTGGCCGAAGAGGAAATTCCTCGAAAGCTTCCGACATCTTTCGTTCTACGAACTGCTCTACCCTCGGGAGCTCGAGCGGGACCTCGTGCACAACCTGAGCGCCATGGACGGCGCGGGCTACCTCGCCTACGATACGACGGCGCCGGGCTTCCTCGGCCTTTACCGCCAGGCCGAAGAGCTCAGGCAACAAGCGCTCGCCGAGGAGAAGCCCGAACTCATGGACGGCTACATAGCGAAGCGCCGGGACTTCTTCGCCGCCGCCGCGCTCTTCCTGGGCGGTCCCGCCGAAGGCGCGATCCTCGCGGACCTCGACGCCGCCGCCAAGGGCAAGCTCGATGACCAGCAGCGCGCCTCGGTCGCGGGCATCCGCTCGGACGTCGTGAAGTCCTTCGCGGACAGCAAAGCCATCTCGGACCGTCTCGTCGCCCAGCGCGCCAGGCTCGCGGCGCAGCTCGGCGGGGCCTTCTGCATCGTCGGCCAGATCGGGACCTCGACCACGGATATCGGCGTCACTCCCTTCGAAAACCAATACATGAACGTGGGAACCCACGCCGCGGTCGCCAACACGATCCTGCAGGGTATGTTCCTCAACGAGCTGCCTTGGTGGATGTCCCTTCTCGTCGGGGCGGCGGCCGCCTTGGTGGTGGCGCTCATCATCAGGGCCATGCAGCCCATCCCGACCATGCTCGTCGGCCTCGGCGCCGTGGTCCTGATCATCGCGGGCGGAAGCGCCTATTTTTTCCTCACGGGCGTCTACCTGCCCCTGTCGACCCCGGGCCTGGCGGTGCTTCTCACCTTCCTCGGCATCGCCGTCCTGAGCTTCCTCAGGACCGCCCGGGAGAAGACCTTCATCCGCAGCGCCTTTTCGCACTATCTCAACGCGGACGTGATAAGCCAGATCGTCTCGGATCCCGAGCGCCTCAAGCTCGGAGGCGACGAGAAGAACCTCAGCGCCATGTTCACCGACATCAGGGGCTTCTCCACCATTTCGGAGGCGCTCGAACCGAGGGACCTCGTCCAGCTGCTCAATTTCTACCTCACGGAGATGAGCGACATAATCCTCAATCTCCAGGGCACCATCGACAAGTACGAAGGCGACGCCATCATCTCCTTCTTCGGCGCTCCCATCGAATACGCGGACCACGCCCGAAGGGCCTGCCTCGCCGCCGTCCGGATGAAACGGGCCGAGAGCGCGCTGAACGAGAAATTCCTCAAAGATAGGATCAGCCCGTCGCCGCTGCTGGCGCGCATCGGCATCAACACGGGTCCGATGGTCGTGGGCAACATGGGCACGCAGAAGAAAATGGACTATACGATCATGGGCAACTCGGTCAATCTCGCCGCGCGGCTCGAGGGCGTCAACAAGCAATACGGGACCTGGATACTCGCGAGCAGCTCGACCTTCGACGCGGCCGGCCCCGATTTTCTCGCCCGCAAGCTGGACCGCGTGCGAGTGGTCGGCATCAACAACCCGGTACGGCTCTACGAGATAGTCGAGGAGAAGTCCGCGGCCACCAAGGACCAGATCCAGGGAATGGATTTCTTCCACGAGGGGCTCGAGCTCTTCGAGCGGAAAGACTGGCGCAGGGCCAAGTCGGCTTTCCATAAAGCCTTGGGCGTATTGCCGGGCGATGGGCCCTCCGAGACTTTCTTGAAGCGCTGCGCCGAATACGAGGCCAAACCGCCAGCCGCGAATTGGGATGGGGTCTTCACGCTGTCGATGAAGTGACCAGCCCATCCTCGGCCTGCCCATCCTCGGTCTGCCCATCCTCGGTCTGCCCATCCTTGACCGCGCCCGGTCCGGGCTCTATTCTAGCTTCCTCACATGCTGCTAGCCCACGTCGCCGATCTCCACCTCGGCAAGATCTTCCATGAGCGGGATCTCCTGCCCGACCAGGCGGCCATGCTCGACGGCCTCCTCGAACTGCTGTCGAGGCGCCGCCCGGCCGCCCTCCTCGTCGCGGGCGACGTCTACGACCGCTCGATCCCCTCTCCGGAGGCGATCGGTCTCTTCGACTCCTTCCTGAACCGCGTGATCGAGGCCGACCCCGGCCTGGTCATCGTCGTCATCCCGGGCAATCACGACTCGGCGGCGCGACTCTCCTTCGGCGCGGGCCTCTTCGAGCGGGCGGGCGTCCACCTGCGGACGCGGGCGGAGGACTGCGGCCGCCCGGTGCTGGTGGAGCGGGGGGGCGAGCGTCTCGCCGTCTGGCCCCTGCCTTTTCTGGCCCCGGGAGCCTTCGGGAGCCCGGCGCCCGAAGCCGAGGCCGACGCGGGCGCCCCGAAGGGCGAACTCGAGTTCGATTTCGGCGCGCCGGCCGAGGCCTCGGAAGGCGAGGCTCGGGAGGGGGAGGGCGGGCGGGGGCTCCCGGGCCTCCGTTCGCAGAGCGAGCTGTTCGCCGAGGCCCTCGCGAGGATCGAGGGCGGGCTGATTCCCGATTCGGCCAACGTGCTCCTGGCGCACTGCTTCGCCGCCGGAGGGGCCGAGAGCGAGTCCGAGCGCGTCTTCTCCGGGACGGCCGAGCGGATCGACCCCGGGCTCTTCGAGCGCTTCGACTACGCCGCCCTCGGGCACCTCCATCGCCATCAATCGGCCGGAACGCGGGGACGCTACCCCGGCTCGCCCCTGGCCTATTCCTTCGGCGAGGCCGAGCGCGGCGGCGGGCGCGGGGGCGGGACCGGGGCCGCGCCCGACGGCGGGGCCGAGCGCGGCGGCGGGACCGGGGCCGAGCGCGGCTTTCTCTTCGTCGATGTGCATCCGGGAGGATTCGAGGCCGAGCTGGAGCCCTTCGAGCCGCTGCACGCGGTCAGGCGCATCGAGGGGCCCTTTTCGGTCCTGTCGGCACCCGGGGCCCTCGCCGAGTGCCGCGGCGATTACCTGGAGGCGAGACTCACCGACCCTCTCCCCGTGATCAACCCCGTCGATCCTTTGCGCTTGAACTTCCCCTATCTCCTGTCGGTGCGGCAGGCGGCCTTCGAGATCCTCGCCTCGCCGAGGCCGGCGGGAGCGCCTGTCGCCGGCGACTCCGCTGGCGAGCCCGGCGATGGCCGAGCCGACATCGCCGAGGATTTTCGCGCCTTCCATAGGGAGATGAAGGGCGTCGATCCCGACGAGGCGACCGGCCTCGTTTTCTCGGCGCTTCTGGAGGAGGCTCGGCGTGAGACCCCATAGGCTCGTCCTCGAAAACTTCGGCGCCTACCGCCGCAGGGCGGAGGTGGATTTCGACGGCCTGGACCCCCTGTTCCTGGTGTGGGGCAAGACCGGCTCGGGCAAGACGACCATTTTCGACGCGATGACCTACGCCCTCTACGGCAAGGCCCCCGGGGCTCGCGGAGGGCTCGAGCGGCAGCTCTGCTCGCAGTACGCCCAGGTCGGAGAACGCCCCCTCGTCGAGTTCGAGTTCTCCCTGGCCGGGCGCGAGTATCGGGCGGTGCGCAGCCCGCCCTACAGGAAGAAGAAGCGGAACGGCGAGCTCGGAGACGCGCCGGCCGAGGCCTCGCTCTACGAACAGGATCCCGCCTCGGGCGGCTGGAAGCTTCTCGCCGACAAGATCGGGGAGGTCGACTCGGCCGTCGAGTCGCGCATCGGGCTCACCGAGGAGGAATTCTCGAAGATCATTCTCCTGCCCCAGGGCGAGTTCCAGCGCTTCCTCGACATGGACTCTTCCGAGCGGGTGAGCGTGCTCGAAAAGCTTTTCCCCGTGGCTGTGCACGACACCGTGGCGCGCCTCGCCAAGGACGAGTCGAAGTCGGCGCTCGCGGCCGTGCAGCGGGTGGATGCCGAGCTGGCGCGGCTCGGCGGGGCTGAGGCGGCCCAGGAGGCCGCCGCCGATTTGCTGCGCGCCGAGGAGGAGAGTTGCCGGCTCGAGGCCGAGCGCGAAGCGGCCCTGGAAAGCCTCTCGGCGGCCGAGTCGGCCCTTCGCGCGGCGCGGAGCGCCTTCGAGCGGGCCCGTCAGGCCGCCGAGGCGCGGCGCGCCCTCTCCGAGCTCGAGGCCCGGGCTCCGGAGGCCGGGGCGCGGCTGGAGGCGATCGCCGCGGCCCGCGGGGCCCAGGGAGCGATCCACCGCGTCGAGTCCCGCGAGCGCTCCGAGCGCGAGCTCGCGGCCGCGGCCGCCGAACTGGCCGGCCGCCGCGCCGATGTCGAAGCCCTGGAGGCGCAGGCGGCCGGGCGGGAGGCCGAGCGGGAGCGCGCCGGACGCCTCGCGCTGGAATTGTCGGCCCTCGACCAGAAAATCGGCGAACTCGAGCGCGGTTCGGCGGCCTGGGCCGGCGTCGAGGCGGCTCGGGCCGCGCTCGAAGCGGCGCGCGCGGCCGCCGCCTCCGCCGGCGAGGCAGAGGCGAAGGCGGCCGCGGCCGAGGCCGCGCTGCGCGGGGCGGTCGAGTCCTCGCAGGTAGGCGCCGAGGAGGAGGAGCGGGTCCGCCTGCATTTCGAGGAGACGCGCGCCGCTGCGGAGGCTTCGGCGGCCGAGCTGCGGGCCGCCAAGGAGCTGGCGGCCTCGGCGGCCTCGGCCTCGGCTCGGCTGGCCGAAGCGGCCTCGCTCGCTCGCGCGGCGAAGGAAGCCGAGCGCGAACGGGACGCCGCCGCCGCCGAGTTCGAGGCCCGTTCGGCTCTCGCCGCGCACGAGGCGGCCGCGCGGCTGGCGCTTGCCCTCGTCGACGGCGGGCCCTGCCCGGTCTGCGGTTCCACGTCGCACCCCCAGCCGGCCCGCGGCGAGGGGGCGGCCGACGTGGATGTGGAGGCGGCGCGCGCTGTCCACGCCGCGGCCCTGTCCCGGGCTTCCGCGGCCGCGGGAAGGGCCGAGGCCGCGCATGAAGCGGCGGAAGAAGCTCGGAAAGCCTACGAGCTCCTGCGAGCGGAGCGCGGAGAGGGGCTGGCTTCGGTCGAGGAAACCGGGGCCCGCGTGGCCGCGCTCGGCGCCGAGCTCGCGCGCGCCGCCGAAACCCTGCGCGGCATGGAGGAGCGGAGAAAGCAAGCCTCCCAGCTGCTCGTCCGGCTCGAGGAGGCTCGGCTCCTGCATGCCGAGGCTGCCGGAGCCGGAGCCAGGCGCCGCGAGGAACTCGCCGGGCGGGAGGCGGCCTTCGCGACCGCCGCGGCCAACTCGGGCGGCGCGGACCCGCGGCCCCTGCTCGCCGCCGCCCGCGCCGACCGGGGATCGGCGGCCGCGGAGCTCGACCGTCTGCAAAAGAGCCTGGCCGCCTGGTCCGAACAACGCGGTACCGCCGCCGCCCTCCTCGCCGAGGCCGCCAGGCGCCTGCCCGAGCTGGAAAGCCGCTCGGCGGCCGCCGCCGCCGAGGAGGGCGCGGCCCTGGCCGCGGCGGGCTTCGCCGACGCGGCCGCGGCTCGCCGGGCGGCGCTGGACGCCGCCGTCCTGAAAGAGCTGGAAGAAGCCGCGGATCGCTACGGCCGCAGCCTGGCCGCGGCCCGGGCGGAGTGCGCCGCCCTCGAGTCGGGGCTCGCCGGGGACGAGGCCGACGCGACCGCCCTGGAGACCCTCGCCGAGCGCTCGCGCTCGGCCCGCGAGGCCTACGACCGGAGCCAGTCGCGGCTGGAAGCGGCTCGGGCCGAGCGGACGCGGCTTTCGGCCCTGTCCGCCGAACGCGGGCGGCTCCAGGACGAGCGGGCCGAACTCGAGAGGCGCTGGACTTCGCTCTCGGCCCTCTCGGCCCTCCTCAACGGCGAGCTGCCCGGCAGGCGTCTGCCATTCAAGAACTACGCCCTCGGCGCGTATTTCCGGGTGGTGGCCGAGCGGGCCAGCGCCCGGCTCGCCCAGCTCTCCGACGGGCGCTACGCCCTCATCGCGGACGAGGGCGTGGCCGTAGGCAAGGGCAAGATCGGCCTCGACCTGCTCGTCCGCGATTCCTTCACGGGACAGCACCGATCGGTGGGCACACTCTCGGGCGGCGAGCGTTTCCTCACTTCGCTCGGCCTCGCCCTGGGCCTGGCCGACACCATCCGCGACCGATCGGGAGGCGCCTCGCTGGAGGCCGTCTTCATCGACGAGGGCTTCGGCTCGCTCGACGACGAGACGCTCGACCGCGCGGTCTCAGCCCTGGACGAGGTCCGGGGCGCGCGGGTCATCGGCATCGTCTCGCACGTCGCCGAGCTGCGGAGCCGGATTCCCTCCCGTATCGAGGTGACGAAGGGTCGGGACGGCTCGACCCTGCGGATAGTCGGTTGAGCGGGACGCTCGGATCGCGGCGCTTTTCGGATCGGCCGCGCCCGGTCTATACTCTGCCGGTGGGATTGCCATTCAATCGAAGGCGAGCCGCGGCTCCGATCTCCCCCATAGCTCCGCCTCGGCGCATCGAGGCGCGGACCCTGGTCGAAATCGCCATGGCCGTTCTCACCCTCCTCGCCCTCCTCGTGTTCTTCGAGGTCCTTCTGCGGCCCCAGATGGCCTTCGCGAGCGATCGGGTGGCGCTCATGTCCCTGAGGGACGAGTGGCTCCAGGCGGCGGCCGGGTTCGGGCTGCGCAGCACTCCTCGCCCCCGCGAGGGTTTCCTCGACGATTATAAAGCGTTCACTTCACGTCCTTCGGTCCACAAGCTTCTCCTGTCCGATCCCGGTTTCGCCTCTCTCGCCTCCCGGGCGAACTACGCCTTTTCCAGCCTCGAGACGGACGAACTGCGCGGGGACCTGGGAGCGACCCAGGCGGCTTCGGATTTCGACTCCGCCCTGTCCGGCATGGCGGCGAGGGTCGGCGACTACGCCCAGAACCAGTTCGACACCCTCGTGACGTTTTTCTATTTCGTCGGCGTCGGTCTCGTGCTGACGATCGTGGGCTTCGTCATCCTCGAACTGCGCCTGCGCGCCTCGAGCGCGCTCGAGGCGCGCAACCGGGCGCTCTCCCGCGCCCTCATCGCGGCCCAGGAAGGGGAGCGGCTCCGCCTTTCGCGCGAACTCCACGATGCCGTGGCGCAGGATCTGGCCGCCGCCAAGCTCTACCTCGGCTTCGGCGGCAGTCCCGAGTCGGACAAGGCATCCCGTCTGCTCGGGCGGGCCATCGAGGAAGTGAGAAGCATCTGCTACGGGCTCAGGCCGGCCGAACTCGACCGCCTGGGCATCTCGGAGGCCGCCTCGCGGCTCTGCGCCGAGATCTCCCGGGAGACGGGCATCGAGATCAGATTCGTCTCGGAGGGCATGGGGAACCTGGACCTCGAGCCGGAGACCGAGATCAACCTGTACCGCATACTTCAGGAGGCGCTGGCCAACGTCAAGCGCCACGCCGAGGCCAAGCACGTCCACATCATGCTCTTCGGCTTCGGCAACTACGTCGAGCTCAGCGTCGATGACGACGGAAAGGGGCCCGGGGGGACGAGCCCCGGCCTCGGACGCACCGGCATGGAGGAACGCGCCCGCATGATCGGAGGCAGCTTCAGATTCGGGTTCGGCCCCTGGGGAGGCTCCTCGCTCAGGGTTACCGCACCCACGCGCCGAAAGGGGAACGCATGAAACAGGTGTTTATCGTCGACGACCACACGGCCATCAGGGAAGGCTTCAAGGCGATACTGGAACGCTCGGCGCGCTACGTCTCCGACGGCGAAGCGTCCAGCGCCGAGGAGGCTCTCGGCCTATTGGAGAGCGGCGCTGCGGATCCCGATCTCTTCATAATCGATGTGAGCCTTCCCGGCGCGAGCGGACTCGATCTCACCTCGCGGCTGCGCAAGATCCGCTCCAGTCCGGTCGTCGTCGTCAGCATGCATCGGCGCTACGACTACATCGCGGGCGCCTTTCGCGCGGGGGCCTCGGCCTACGTCGCCAAGGACGCGGGCATCGAATGCGTCATAGCCGCCCTCGATGCGGCAGTCGCGGAGACCTACTACCTCGATCCCGTTTCTCTCAAGCTTTTCATAGACGAGTCGACACTCGGGCCCCAGCCCACCTCCTCGGGGCGCTCGGGACTCTCCGGTCTTTCTGAGCGCGAGCTGGCCGTCCTCAGGCTGCTTTCGGCAGGGAAGCGCGCCGATGAGATCGCGGCGAGTCTCGAACTGAGCCAGAAAACGGTCGAAAACCACCTCTCGAACATCACGGGCAAGCTGGGGGCGCGGGACCGATTCGAGCTGTATAGGATGGCGGCCCGACTGGACGGCATTTAAGCCTAAGCACGGGATAAGCAAGGATTTATTCCCGGCAAATTTTTTAGAAAACGGATATTTTTGATATAGTCAATTGGGATGTTTGTGAAGGAAAAATCGAATACACTTTTAATAAATTATTGTATATAAATTAGTTACTTAAATTCTACCGAGTCATCATACTCTGGTGTTTTTCCCGGGTTTGGAGAAAAAAAGAGTTGCCTTCTCCGGGAAATCGGTTTATAAACGATTAAGTCTCGAAAGGAATACCATCTCTAGGAGGTAGTATGAAGAGGATTCTTCCGGTCCTTCTCGCCCTCATGGCCACGGCGGCGCTGCTGTTCGTGTCCTGCGGACAGGGACTCAGCGCCGACCATGCCGAGTTCGTCATGTCCAACGGCGCCGAGCCGACGATCGACCCGTCGCTCCTGAACGACATCGCGTCCACCAACGTCGACCTCGGTCTGTTCGAGGGGCTCATGCAGTACGACCCGAAAACCAACCTGGGCGATCCGGGCATGGCCGAGTCCTACACGGTCAGCCCCGACGGTATCACCGTCACCTTCAAGCTGCGCAAGGCCGAGTGGTCCGACGGGCACCCCGTCACGGCCGGCGACTTCGTGTACGCGATGAAGAGGATTCTCGATCCCGCCACCGCGTCCGATTACGCCTACATGCCCGCCATGGTCATCAAGGGCGCCGATGCCTTCAATTCCGGCAAGGACACCAACTTCGACGACGTCGGCATCAAGGCGATCGACGATCATACGCTCCAGTACACCCTCATCGGGCCCACGCCCTACTTCGTCGACATGACCTGCCACAACGCCTTCTGGCCGCTCCCCAAGTGGGCCATCGACAAGAACGGCAACAACTGGACCAAGCCGGGCAACATCGTCACCAACGGCCCCTACGTCCTCAAGGAGTGGAAGCCGCAGCAGTACGTGTTCATGGTCAAGAACAACAAGTACTGGGACGCCAAGAACGTGCACCTGCGCTCGATCAAGATCCTCTCGAGCGACAACCAGGACACGAACTACAACATGTACACGAGCGGCAGCGTAGACTGGATGTTCGGCATCACGAACGCCAAGATCGACCAGATCAAGCTCCGCCCCGACTACCAGACCTCGGCCCAGGTCGCGACCTACTACTACGAGTTCAACGTGACCCGCAAGCCGGTGAACAGCGCGCTCGTGCGCCAGGCCCTCGCCGCCGCCATCGACAAGCAGACCCTCGTCGACAAGGTCACCAAGAGCGGCCAGATTCCCACGAACTCCATGGTCCCGCCGATGGCCGGCTACACCCAGCAGCAGGGCCAGGGCTACGACGTGGCGCTCGCCAAGAAGCTCCTCGCCCAGGCGGGCTATCCGAACGGCCGCGGCTTCCCCACGATCACGATCGTGTACAACACCAACGACACCCACAAGGCGATCGCCGAGTACATCCAGCAGCAGTGGAAGACCAACCTCAACATCAACGTCACCCTGCGCAACATGGAGTTCAAGACCCTCATCGACCTGCGCACGAAGCATGACTTCACGGTCGCCCGCGCCGGCTGGGTAGGCGACTACCTCGACCCGAACACCTTCCTCGACCTCTTCACGACCGGTGCCGGGAACAACGACTGCGCGTACTCCAACCCCCAGTACGACAAGGACATCACCCAGGCCGCGATCACCCAGGGCGACGCGCGCATGAAGCTGCTCGAGCAGGCCGAGAGCCTCCTGCTCAAGGACCAGGCGATCATTCCCCTCTACTTCTACGCCAACCAGGACCTGATCGACACGAACAAGTGGGGCGGCTGGTATTCCACGCCTCTCGGGTTCCACCCCTTCAAGTACATCTACAAGAAGTAGTCTGACCATCCCGGGCCGCTTTTCGGCGGCTCGGAGACGTTCGACGAAAGGCCGCGGAGGACACTCCGGTGTTCTACGCGGCCTTTTTAGAGCGAGACGCCCGAAGCCGGCGTCCGGGATTTACGCCCGGTCCCCGCCTCCGCGCGTTTCTACCAAGCCCCACCTCGCGCGGGTAAACCCTCACCGGAGGAAAAGGACACGATGACCAAGTTCATCATCCGCAGATTTCTGAGCTTGATCCCGACGATGCTCGTCATCGTCACGTTCAGCTTCTTTCTGATCCGCTTCGCCCCGGGCGGCCCCTTTACGAGCGAAAAGGTGCTGCCGGAGCAGGTGATCCAGAACCTCATGAAAAAGTATCACATGGACCAGCCTATGTATAAGCAATACCTCGAGTACTTGGGCAACGTCCTGCGCGGCGACTTCGGACCCAGCTTCCGCTACAAGGAAAGCTCGGTCAACGAGCTGATCGGCGAGAGTTTCCCGACCTCCATCGTCCTCGGTTCGGTGGCCTTGCTGTTCGCGTTGATCGCGGGGCTGAGCGTGGGAGTGGGTTCGGCGCTCAAGCAGAACAAGTGGCAGGACTATACGGCCATGTCGTTCGCCGTGATAGGCATCTCGATTCCGCTTTTCGTGATAGGACCCGTGCTGCAGCTGGTCTTCGCCATGAAGCTGCACTGGCTGCCGGTCACGGGATGGATCACCGGACGCGCCGGCCTCGCCGCCTTGGTCCTGCCGGCGCTCACGCTGGGCTTCCCCTACTTCGCCTACATCGCCCGCCTCTCCCGAGCCAGCATCCTCGAGGTCCTGCGCTCCGACTACGTGCGCACGGCGCGCGCCAAGGGCCTCAGCGAGTCGGTCGTGATCTGGAAGCACGTGCTCAAAGGGGCCCTCCTGCCCGTCGTGTCCTATATCGGCCCGGCCTTCGCGGGCATCATCACGGGGTCCCTGGTCGTCGAGCAGGTCTTCGTGGTGCCCGGCATCGGACAGATATTCGTCCAGTCGGCGCTCAACCGGGATTACACGCTCATCATGGGAGAGGTCATTGTGTATTCGCTTCTTCTCGTCGGAATGAACTTCCTCGTGGACATCGTGTACGGATTCCTCGATCCGCGAATCGCCTATAAATAGGAGAACGGCAATGCCCTCTAACAACAACCAGGCGATCAACGAATTCAACCAGCAGGTCAAGCCGGTCTCGCTGTGGGCCGACGCGTGGAAGCGCCTGCGGAAGAACCGCATGGCCCTGCTGGGTCTCTGGATAATCGTGATCATGGCGGCCATCACGGTGGCCGCCCCCATCCTGCCTCTGTACGACTATACGAAGCTGGATCTGTACCATTCCAATCTTCCGCCCAGCTTCAGGACGGCGGGTGCGGTCGCCCTCACCACCATGCAGGCCCGTATCGACAAGATCCAGGGTCTGATCAACGAAGGCCGCACGGATCTCCAGGCGGATTTGGACAAGACCAAGGCGGACTACGCCAAGGTGGAGGCCGACATATTGACCAATCCCGCCGAGAAGCGCGTCTACCTGCTCGGAACCGACTATCTCGGACGCGACATGCTCGCGAGGACGATCTACGGCGGCCGCATCTCGATGATGGTCGGCCTGATCGGTACCGTGACCGCGGTCCTCCTGGGCATCCTCTTCGGGGCGGTGGCCGGCTACACCGGCGGGCGTCTGGACAATCTGCTCATGCGCTTCGTGGACATCATGTACGGACTGCCCTACATGCTCATCGTCATCATCATGATGTCGATGTTCCGCAAGGAGGGGGCGAGCTCCATCGTGATCCTCTTCATAGCCATCGCCCTCGTCTCCTGGCTGGACATCGCGCGCGTCGTCCGCGGCCAGATCATCAGCCTCAAGAACTCCGAGTTCGTGGAGGCGGCCCGCTCCATGGGCGCGAGTTCGGGGCGGATAATCTTCCGCCACCTCCTGCCCAACACCCTCGGCGTCATCATCATCTTCACCACCTTGCTGCTGCCGAGTTTCATAATGAGCGAGTCCTTCCTGTCCTTCCTGGGCCTGGGCGTCTCGGCGCCCGACGCGTCATGGGGAACTCTCGTCTCGGAAGGAGTCCAGGCGATGGAGCTCTACCCCTGGCGCCTGCTCGTGCCGGCGATCGCGATGACCATCTTCCTTTTCGCCATGAACTTCCTCGGCGACGGCCTGCGCGACGCGCTGGACCCGCAAAGCAAGAATCGGGCCTAGGCAGCCCTAGGAGAGACAAGCATGACCGATGAAGTCATTCTGCAGGTCAAAGACCTGAAAACCTATTTCCACGTCGACGAGGGGATCGTCAAGGCCGTCGACGGCGTGACCTTCGATCTGCACAAGGGCGAGACCCTGGGGATCGTCGGGGAGTCCGGCTCCGGCAAGAGCGTGACCAACCTGTCCATCATCAACATGATCCCGAACCCGCCGGGTAAGATAGCGGGCGGCCAGGTGCTCTACCACGGCAGGGATCTGCTCACGATGCCGCAGGCCGAGATCAGGAAGATCCGCGGCAACAAGGTGTCCATGATCTTCCAGGATCCGATGACCTCCCTCAATCCCTTCCTGCGCGTGTCCACCCAGATGGTCGAGACCATCGTGCTCCACCAGGGCCTGGACGAGGCGGCCGCGAAGGCCAAGGCCATCGAGATGCTGAAGATGGCCGGCATACCCGCCCCCGAGAAGCGCATCGACCAGTATCCGCACCAGTTCTCGGGCGGCATGCGCCAGCGGGTGATGATCGCGATGAGCCTCTCCTGCAATCCCGAGATCCTCATCGCCGACGAGCCCACGAGCGCGCTGGACGTCACCATCCAGGCCCAGATCCTGGACCTCATGAAGGATCTGTCGGCCCGACTGGGCACGGCGGTCATCATGATCACCCACTCCTTGGGCGTCGTGGCGGGCATGTGCGACACGCTCTGCGTCATGTACGCCGGACGCATCGTGGAGCGGGGGCCGACCGACGCGCTTTTCGCCGAGCCCAAGCATCCCTACACGCAGGGGCTCATCAAGTCGGTACCGCGCCTCGACAAGGCCTCGAGCGAGCGCCTCTTCTCGATCCGGGGCCAGCCGCCCAACGTCATCGACCTGCCCGACTGCTGTCCCTTCTACCCGCGATGCGACAAGGCCATGGACATCTGCAAGCGCAAATATCCCTCGGCCACGACGTTCGGGAAGAACAGGACCGTCAATTGCTGGCTGTACAATTCGGAGGGCAAGTAACCATGGCCGAAAAAGAAGTCCTGCTCGACGTCAAGGGACTGAAGATGCATTTCCACACGGGGTCGAGCGCCGTGTTCGGAGGCCACAAGAACTATATCTACGCGGTCGACGGCGTGGATCTGCAGATCCGCAAGGGCGAAACCCTGGGTCTCGTGGGCGAGTCAGGCTGCGGAAAGTCCACCACCGCGCGAGCCGTGGCCCAGCTGTACCGGCCGACCGCTGGCGAGGTCGTGCTCAACGGCAAGGACCTGACCAAGCTCAAGGCGAAAGACCTGATCGCGGCGCGCAAGAACATGCAGATGGTCTTCCAGGATCCCTACGCCTCGCTCAACCCCCGCATGACCTCGGGCGACATCATAGCCGAGCCCATGAAGATCTACCGGCAGCACGGAATCCTGTCCATGTCCCGGAGGGAAATGGACGAGCGGGTCGAGCAGCTCATGGAGCGAGTGGGGCTTTCGCGCTTTTTCCGCAACCGCTATCCCCACGAGTTCTCGGGAGGACAGCGGCAGCGCATCGGCATAGCGCGCGCCCTGGCGCTCAAGCCCGAGCTCGTGCTCTGCGACGAGCCCGTGTCGGCCCTCGACGTCTCGATCCAGGCCCAGATTCTCAACCTTTTCAAGGATCTCCAGGACGAGTTCGGCCTGACCTATCTTTTCATCGCGCACGATCTCGCGGTGATCCAGTACATCTCGACGCGCGTCGCCGTCATGTACCTCGGCATCATCGCGGAGATCTCGGGGGCGGCCGATCTCTACAGGAAGCCGCTGCATCCCTACACGCAGGCCCTCCTGTCGGCGGCGCCGATTCCCGATCCCGCGATCGAGAGGACGCGCAAGAGGATCATCCTCACCGGCGACGTGCCGGCGCCCGACAAGCTGCGCACCGGCTGCTACTTCTACGACCGCTGTCCCAAGCGCATGACCGGGACCTGCGACACCAACGTGCCCAAGCTCAAGGAAGTCGAGAACGGACACCAGGTGGCGTGCTTCCTGTACAACAAGCCGGACTGAGCTCAGCCTTCCAGGAGGGGCTTCCCGCAGAGCGAGGCCATGCTCTCCGCGTCGCGGCGCAGCAGGTTGATGCGGCGGGCGCCCGTCCTGTCGATGAGGTAGCGAGTCCCGTCGGCGCAGTCGAAGACGAGGCTCACGTAGGGCTTCTTGAAAGATGAGCGCCGGCGGGACGAGTCGTCGCTGCGGCCGGCTCGCAGGGCGGCCGCGTTCTGCAGGCGTTCGTCTTCGCTGCCCGGGATCGTGCCGCGGACCTGCGGCACGAGGCGGAACCGCTCGATCTCGTCGAAGTTAACGCGTAGGGTCTTCGCCGCGACGAGCAGGCCGGCGCGGTGCACGACGCGCCGGCTCGCGGGCTCGAAGCTCCAGCGCTCTTCGTAGAGCCCCGCCAGCGCCGCCAGCACGAGTATGATCCAGGCCAGCGGCGCCGGCCTGCCGGGCGCCGTTGCGATGGCGCCGGCTACGGTCGCCGCTATCACGACCATGCAGACCCTATACCAGATCGGTACGGAATACACGAGTCTGCCGTCCTTGGTTCGGAGAAGCCGGAGTGGAAGTTCCATATCCAGAAGATAACCGGGAGAGGCGCGAGGTTCAAGCGCCGCGTCTCGGCGGCCTTCGGCTTGCCCGTCCCCGCCTTCCTTTAGTACTCTGAACGCGGAGGGAAAAATGCCGAACACGAAAGTGCGCCTCGAGACGAGCCTCGGGGCCTTGGTCATAGAGCTTTTCGACGAAAAATGTCCCGTCACCGTGGGCAACTTCCTCGAATACGTCAAATCGGGATTCTACGACGGAACGATCTTCCACCGGGTGATTCCCGGCTTCGTGGCCCAGGGAGGCGGCATGCTGCCCGGGATGGAACGCAAAGAGACCCGCGCGCCCATAGTCAACGAGGCGGCCTCGGCTCCGCCCAATGTGCGCGGCACCCTCGCCATGGCCAGGACTCAGGACCCCGACAGCGCCACATCCCAGTTCTACATCAATCTGGCGGACAACCGCAGCCTGGATCATGTCGCGCCGCATAACGCGGGCTATTGCGCCTTCGCCCGCGTCGTCGAAGGCATGGACGTGGCCGACGCGATGGCGGCCAAACCGCGCGCGAGGCGGCCCCCCTACGACGACGTCCCCAAGGAGGACATCGTGCTCCTGAAGGCGGCCGCCCTGGACTGACCGGCGCGCCGCCAGATACGGAATGCGCAAGCCCGATCCGCTCCCTGCCGCGCGGATCGGGCTTGCTTTTATCTCAAATCAGTTTGAATCGGACGGCGCGCTAGGCCTGGGCGGCCTTGGAGAAACCGTCGCTCCGCGCCGAGGCCGGCAGCGGTTGAACCATGGCGCGACTCCTGCCGCTCTCGCGGCTGCGGCGTCGCGCGGGAAGACTCGCCGTCGCCTCGGCCAGGTCGAAACCCGCCAGGGCGAGCATGCGGCGGAAGGAGGAGCCTTCCTTCTTGAGTTCGCGAGAGCCGCGCGTGATCTTGCACAGCGACAGGCCCAGGGCCCGGGCGATCTCGCGCTGGGGCGTTCCCCTGGCGATCTCCTTGACCAGGGCCCAGCGCTTCGCTATCTCATCGGCCTCGGAGGGAGTGAAGAGGCTGTAGAGAAAGTCCTGGATGAGCTGCGGCTCGGCGGCGGAGAGGGCGCGGGACATCTCCGCGAAATTGGCGGAGACGATGTCGTCGTTCTGTTCCATAGATTCATTATACCCCGGTTTTTCAAATTTGGCGAGCGAATTTCGATAGGTTGATTATGATTTCACTATGTGAAACGACCGAGAAGCCTCGCTCCGCATGACGAGTCCGGAGCCCGCGGCTATACTAGGCGCATGAGCGGATCGACGATTCTCCACATCGCACTCTCGTTCCTCATAGCGGGAAGCTGGATCAGCCTCGCCACCATGGCCGGCGAGCGTCTGGGTTCCCGCGTCGGCGGGCTTGTCACCAATCTGCCGTCCAATATCCTCATCTCCCTCCTCTTCATGGCCCTCACGAAAGGAAGGAGCTACGCGGCGCAAGCCTCGGGTTCGGTGCCCGTGGGCATGGTGGTGGATACGCTTTTCCTTTTTACGCTCATAGCGGCCCTGCCTCTCGGCACGTGGCTGGGCTTGGGCGCCGCGCTGGCCGCGTGGATAGCCGCCGCGGCCTTGGCCATACTGCTGCCGCCGCTTTCGCTGGGCGCGGGCATACTGGTCTACGTCCTCGTCTGCGCGCTCGCGCTCGCCCTCATCGAGCTCGCGCTGCGAGTGCGCGCGGTGCCCAGGAAGAGCGCTCGCTTCAAGCCCTCGACGGCGGCGGTGCGGGCTCTCTTCGCGGGAACGATCGTGGCCTCCGCCGTGCTCGTGGCCCAGTATGCGCCGCCCTACGCCACGGGCATCCTGGCCACCTTTCCCGCGGTGCTGCTGTCGACGATGGTCATTCTCGTCAGAAGCCAGGGCAAGGATTTCGCCCGCGCGACGGGCAAGGTCCTCATCCTCTCCTCGTCCAATATCATCGTCTACGCCGTGGCGGTCTGGCTGCTCTTCCCCGCGCTCGGCGCCTGGTGGGGAACGCTGATCTCCTTCGGCCTGGCCGCGTGCTACGTCTCGCTCCTGGTGCCTTTCGTGCGCCGGCTCTCCTGATCGAGTCTCGACCGCGGCGCTAGTCCCGGAAGCGCTTGGAGGCGAGCAGCTGCCGGCCCTCGTAGTCGCCCGAGGGCGAGAAGAGATCGCGAAGGCAGAGCGGAACGAGGTTTTCGGCGCACTCGGTCACGACGATGGTGCCGTCGGGCGAGGCGCGCGAGCCGAGATGGAAAATGAAGTTGACGTCCTCCGAGACGACGTCGCCGGTCGAGCCGGGCTTGCGCCACATGGTGCGGCCGGCGTGGAAGGCGAAGCGGAAGGAGAGCGGAGTCTCCAGCCGGAACACCTCGTAGCCGATGAGGACCCGATCCAGGAGGAGGCGGAAGGCGGCGAGCACCGGGTTTATCCCTTCGTCGGTCGGGGGGAAGAGGAGCAGGTTCCCGCCGCCCTCGCGTATCCAGACCAGCCCGCCGCATTCGGCCGCCCAGGGGCCGAGAAAGGCCGCGAAATCCTCGCGCAGCTTGTTGAGGCGCGTTTCGCCGATCCTCTCCAGGAGTTCCCGCTGATTGGCGAGGGCGGCGTAGCAGAATCGCACGGCGACGCCGGTGCCCTCTTCGAGCTTGTCCCAGCCCGGGAAGGGAGGGCGGGCGGCGGCTGGCTCTTCTCCCGCGATGCCGGCGGCGGCCAAGGCTCGCGAAACCCGGTCGGCGTCGAAGGCGGACCTGCGCTTGTTCGCGCCGGCCGCGCGCGCCGTCGGGGCTTTCAGCAGGGGAGGCCCCACGTAATCGCCGGCTCCCGCGAAAAAGAGGCCGGCCGGATCCTCCACCGTTCCGCTCCGGTCCAGGACTCCCCAGCCCGAGCAGCCGTAGTCGTCCAGCCGGGAGCCGAGTTCGAGAATTTTTTCCGGCGTGAGGCCCTCGGCGTCGAGGTAGACGAAGGTCTTCGGCACCTTCTTGCGGCCATTCCTGCCCAGGCCGGAGCGCGGCAGGACTTCGAGCTCGGCATCGGCGGGGAGGGCGCGCTCGAGGACGGCAGCGAGCCTGGACAATCCCTCGTCGGCGATATAGGCGAGGATTTTCATGTCCCCCCCAGGCGGATTTCGTAGGCGAGATAGCGGGAGGAATCCCCGCTGGAGGACTTGAACCTGTCGAGGATGACGCGGTCGAGGGTGGGAGCGACGGCCGGGCTGATGACCAGCGATCCGGGAGGAGTCCAGCGCGATTCGATTTCCATGACCTCTCGCACCGTCTCCTGCTTCAGGATCTCGCGCGGATCTTCGTGATAGCGCAGCGGCCCGGTGTGCACGGCGGCCCGCACCCTGAGCGGCTCGCCGATGCGGTTGTGGAGCCGATCGTAGAGGAACAGCTCGTGGAGCAAGGCCATCCCGGCGAGCACCGAGGCGGTGGTCGAGTGGCCGAACAGGAAGCCGGCGAGGGCCCCGTCGCCCTGCCAGTTCCAGACGCGCCCCGAACGGCGCTCCACCACCCTGGCCAAGATGCCGCGCAGGTCGTCGAAGGCGTCGCGGGCGAGATTCTCGCCGTGGACCTTGACTATGCGGGAGTTCTTGACGACATCGATGCGCAGGAGCGAAAAGCGGAACTCCTCGCCCTCGAAGAGGCGGCCCCAGTTGGGCGTGCGCCTGATGCGCGGATCCTCCATGAGGTGGCCCGTCTCGGCGTCCCATATGTAGCCTTCGGTCTCGACCGCCTTGATGAGGTCGTACAGCCCGTTGATGCGGTAAGCCCGCCCCATGAAGCCCTCGCGGTCCAGGCGGGCCAGCCGTTCGATGAGCTGGAGGTATCTGCCCTCGTCGACGGCGTCGTCGACGATGCGGCCGGCCGCGACCTGTCCGGTGAGCGGGATGTTCGGCGGAAAGCCCGTGCGGACATGGAGGTCATAGTCGGGAAAGATGTCCTTCGCTATGCGCTCGAGCATGTCGGCGTTGAGCGACTCGTTGAGATTTTTCTTGGTCGCCTGGGCCAGCGAGCCGCGGACTTTCAATCTGGGCTCCTCCTCGCTCGGGATTCGGCCTCGGGCGGGCGGTCGGCGTGCCGGAGCC
>DATKVK010000047.1:0-28590 GCA_035530095.1 Rectinemataceae bacterium
GCGGCGGCGAAGCCCCTGAGGTCGGCATGGCCGGCGCAGGCGCCGCAATGGCGGCCGTGAGCGAGGCCACGGCGCCAGCAGAGGCGATCGGGGCCTTCCTCTGCCGCGTCTTCGACCGCTGGATAGCCGAGGATGTCGGGCGCCTCGTGATCCAGACCTTCGACGAGGCCCTCCGGCCCATCCACGGGGCCGAGCACGCCCTCTGCGTGCACCGCGAGACCTGCGGCGACGTCGCCGTGCTCGAGCGCGACGGAAGCTTCTACGCCTGCGACCACTTCGTCGATGCCGCGCATCGCATCGGCGGCCTGCGGGAGCGGGATCTCGCCGGACTCGCCGCCGATCCGCTCATGCGCGGCTTCGGCGAGGCGAAGCGGAGTTCCCTGCCCGGGATGTGCCGGGAGTGCGAGTTCCTGTCGTTCTGCAACGGCGGCTGCCCCAAGGACCGCTTCCTGACGACGAGCGAAGGCGAGAGGGGCTTGAACTATCTTTGCCCCGCCTACCGCGCCTTCTTCGGCCACGCGGCCGGAGAGCTCGGGCGCCTTTCGGCGCACATGAAGGCGGGCCGGCGCCTCCGCGACTTCAGGCCCGCCGCGGCGCCCGCCCGTCCGAGCTGATCCCGGCGGGCCGAGGCGCGGGCCCGCACGGCGGCGCGCTTCACCTCCGATGCGGGCAGCTGCTATACTATGGCCGCTTTCCAAGCGCCAAGATCGGAGGTTGCGATGAGCGAAACATATTTCCGGAGGGGCCGCTACGAGAAGGTCGCGCTCGGCGAGGGCAATCTCTCGCGGCGCTTGCTCGCGTACGGGGGCGGGCTCATGCTCACCGAGATGGAGTTCGAGGCCGGCTCCAGGAGCGCGGCGCACGCCCACGCCGAGGAACAGCTCACCTATTGTCTTTCGGGGGAGTTCGAGTGCCTCGTGGGGGGAGTCAAGGGAAGCCTCCGCCCGGGCGATTCGTTCTACGCCGGTCCCGAGGTGGAGCACGGCGTCCTCTGCCTCGCCGACGGCAGGCTCCTGCACCTGTTCACGCCTCAGCGCGAGGAGTACAAATAGCGCCTGGCCGCGGCGGCCTCGTAGTCCGCCGCGGTGTCTATGTCGACGAGCACCGAGTCGTCCCCGAGGTCCAGGTAGGTCGCGCCGCTCTCGGCGATGAGTCCCTTGAGGGTACGGCCCTCGCTCAGGGCCATGATGGCCGGGATGAGGGAAGAAGGGAGCAGCACGGGATGGCCGCTCCTCCCCCGGGCCCGCGGAATCACCGGACCTTCGGCGCCTAACGCGGCCATGGCGCGGTAGACGCCGCTTCCCACGAGGGGCATGTCGGCGGGGATGAAGAAGAAGCGCTCCGCCGAGACCAGGCTCAGGGCCTCGCGCAGCGAGGAGACCATGCCGCGCTCGGGATCGGGATTGACCACGATCTCGGCATCCCGAGCGAGCAGTTCGGCCAGGCGCTCTTCGCCGGCGCGCGCCACCACGATCACCCGAGCGCCGGCGCCGAGCGCGTTGCCCACGGTCGTCTCGATCAGGGTGCGGTCGCCGAAGCTCAGGTAGAGCTTGGGGCGCCCCATGCGGCGCGAGGCGCCCGCCGCGAGCACGATGCAGTCGTAGGGCCGTTTCGCGGGCGCCCCGGGGCCTTCGGTCACGGCGCCGCGGCCGAGTCGGGCGAGTGCCTTCTCGTCGCCGGGTCCGAGCGGCAGGAGCCCGAGGGCGTCTTCGTGATCCAGTTGTCGACGGGCTCCTTGTCCTGCAGGGCCCGCCACACGTCCTCGAAGCGTATGGGCATGTGCATGAGCTCGGCGCCCACGGCGCGCTGGATCGCGTTGCCGAGGGCGGGAGCCACCGAGATCATCGGATGCTCGCCCACGCCGCGCGCGCCGTAGGGACCGTCGAGCTGGGGAACTTCCACCGCGATGGTCTCGATCTCCTCGGGCAGATCCTTGGCCGTGGGGATCTTGTTGTCGGTGAACGAGGGGTTGAGGAGGTGGCCTTGCTGGTCGTAGATGTAGCCCTCGCAGACCGCCGTGCCGAGGCCCTGGATCATGCCGCCCACCGCCTGGCCGCGCACGAGGTCGGGATTGATGACCTTGCCCACGTCGAAGGCCGAGGCCACCTTGATGATCTTGTACTCGCCCGTGTCGGGGTCGACCTCGGCGATGATGCCGTGGGCTCCGTAGGTCCAGTCGAGGGCCGGCAGGCCCTGTCCCGTCTCCTTGTCGAGATTGGACAGGCCCTGCGCGACATAGCGCCCCACTCCGATGAGGGGCCCGCCGATGGCGTTGCCGTTGGGGAAGGCGTAGCCGACGGATATCTGCGCGAAGCTGACGAAGCTCTCGGTCCGGTGCTTGACGAAGATCTTCTCGCCGTCGTGGTCGAGATCGACGCTCTGCGCCCGCAGGACCTGGGCCGCCACCTCGTAGGCCTGGCGCAGGAGGTCGTCGCAGGCCAGGATGGTCGCGTTGCCGGAGAGGATGAGGCCTTTCGAGGCCACGGTCTGCCAGTCGTAGGGGTCGCGGTCGGTGTCCTTCTCGACGGTGACCTTGACCTTCGAGACGGGGAAGCGCAGGCGCTCGGCCGCGATCTGCGCGAGGGCGGTGGTGGAGCCCTGGCCTATCTCGGTGAGGCCCACGTTGACGTTGACCGTGCCGTCGGAGTTCATCTTGACGACCGCGGCCGTGGCGGTGAAGGAGGGCATGGCCGGAGCCTTGTGCAGCGCCGCGATGCCCTTGCCGATCTTGCGCCCCGTGCGCCTCTCGCGCTCGGCCTCCTCCTCGCTGAGGCTGCCGTAGCCGATGGCCTTGGCCACCGCATCCAGGCACTTCTGGGGGCTTCCCGTATGTTCGGCGATGAGCTCTCCGGTGATCGACCTCGAACCCGGCTTGAGGAAATTCTTCATCCTGAACTCGTAGGGATCCATCCCGATAGCCCGGGCCACGAGGTCCATGTGCCGTTCGAGGCCCCAGAAGAATTCCACATGGCCGAAGCCGCGATAGGCGGTGCCGTAGGGCTTGTTGGTGTAGATGGTGTAGGCGTCGAGCCAGACGTTGGGAATCTCGTAGGGGCCCGCGCCCGAATAGGATGAGGCTCTGGTCACGTTGACCGCGTAGTCGGCGTAGGCGCCGGCGTCCCAGTAGAGCGTCAGCTTCTGGGCGAGGATCCTGCCGTCGGAGCGCACGCCCGTCTTGATCCTGTAGGTGAGGGCGCTGCGGCAGGGCAGGAGGCTGAACTCTTCCTCGCGCGAGGCCTGCATCTTCACGGGCCGGCCGTCGGCCTTGCGCGAGAGGCAGGCGAGCAGGGGCTCGAGCATGATGCCGGCCTTGCCGCCGAAACCGCCGCCGACGTTGGGAATGACGACGCGAACCTTGTTCAGGGGCAGCTTGAAGGTGTAGCAGAAGAGGTTCCGCACGGTGAAGGGCGACTGGGCGCTCGTCCAGATCGTGACATTGTCGCCGTGCTTCCACTGCACGATCGCTACGTGGGTCTCCATGGGCACGTGCTGGACCGAGGGGTTGGTGTACTCCCGCTCCACGATCCACTCCGAATCGGCGAAGCCCTTGTCGACGTCGCCCTTGCGGACCTTCGAGATGTTGGGGATGTTCGTGCCGGCCTGGGGGCTGAAGACCGGCACGAAGTCGTAGCTGCCCAGGTCGGGGTGCACGAGGGGCGCGTCGGGCTTGAGCGCGTCGAGGTGATTCAGGACCGGAGTGAGCACCTCGTAGTCCACCTGGATGAGATCGATCGCCTCGCGGGCGATCTCCGGAGTATCGGCGGCGACCGCTGCCACGGCCTCGCCGTAGTGCCGCACTTCGTGCTTGGCCAGGATGTCCTTGTCGACGACGTAGAGCCCCAGCTTGTAGTCGAGTTCGGCGCCGAGCAGCACCGCCCGGACGCCCGGCAGGGACTCGGCCTTGGAGACATCGATCTTCAGGATCTTCGCCCGCGCGTGGGGACTCTTCTTCACCTGGGCGTGGAGCATGCCGGGCATGGCCATGTCGCTCGTGTACACGGCGTCGCCGGTGACCTTGGCGACCGCCTCGAGCCGGCGTTCGTACTTGCCGACGTGGACGAGATCTTCGCTCTTCGTGTTCTCAAGCATGTTTCAGACCTCCCTTGTCGGCGAGCTCTTTCTGGCCCGATGCGTCGAGGACCGCTTCGATGATCTGCTGATAGCCGGTGCAGCGGCAGAAATTGCCTTCGATGCCTTCCTTGATCTGATCGACCGAGGGCTTGGGCGTGCGCTGCAGAAGCTCGCGCACCGACATGACCATGCCGCCCGTGCAGAAACCGCACTGCACGGCGTGGTGGCGGTCGAAGGCCTCCTGAATGACGGAGAGCTTGCCTTCCTTCGCCTCGCCCTCGATGGTCTCGATAGACGATCCGTCGGCTTCGACGGCGAGCACCATGCAGGAGTTGACCGTCTTGCCGTCGAGGAAGACCGTGCAGGCGCCGCACTCGCCCGCGCCGCAGCCTTCCTTGGTGCCGGTGAAACCCAGGTCCTCGCGGAGGAAACGGAGCAGGGTCTGGTGCTCCTCCACGTCGCGCTCGAAGACGCGGCCGTTGACCGTGACTCGCACTTGCATCATTCCACCTCCGCGAAGAGCCGTTTGACGAAGACCTCCACCATGTACTGCCGGTATTCCTTCGAGCAGCGCACGTCGCTGATGGGGCTGATGGCCTTGCGCGCCGCCGCGACGATCGTCTCGATATCGTCCTTTTCCCCGAGGCCGTCGACCAGGACCGGCGTCGGGGCCGAGGAACTGATGCCCAGCCGCACGAGGCCGTCCTTCTTCATGACCGCCACGCCGATTATGCCGAGGTCGTGGCCGTTTATGCGCTTCAATTTCCGATAGAGCCCCCGCGCCCCGGCCGAGGAGGCGGGGACCACGATGCGCTCGAGGATCTCGTCGTCCTGCACGACGGTCTTCTTGACGCCCTTGAAGAACTCTCCGAAGGGCACCTCGCGTTCGCCGCGCTTCGAGGCGATCACCGCCTTCGCGCCCAGGCACAGGAGGGCTGGCGCCATGTCCGAGCAGGGCGAGGCGTTGACGACGTTGCCGATCACCGTGGCTCTGTTGCGGATCTGGTAGGACGCGAGGTCGTGCGCGCACTCCGAAAGGAGGGGAAAGAGCTCGCGGACCTGCCTGTCGCGCAGCACGTCGTTGATCGTGGTGGCAGGCCGCAGGATCAGCCCCTCGGACTGGCTCCAGGTGATGCCCGAATAGCCCTGGACTTTCTTGACGTTGATGACGAGCTCGGGCTTCATGACGCCGTTGCGGATGTTGACGAGCAGATCCGTGCCGCCGGCGAGCAGCCTCGCCTTGCCTTTCCGCTCGGCCAGAAGGCCGAGGAGCTCATCTCGCGTGGTCGGCGCCGCATACTGGAATCGTTGCAGCATAGTGCCTCCTTTTCTAGGTGACGGACACGGCCCGGCCGCCGCCTGATCCGGCGAGCAGGCGAAGGCCGTAGAGAAAGCCCGTGGCGATATCGGCTCCCGAACTGTGTCCGAGGCCGCAGAGTTCGCGCAGAGAGTTCAAGGAGTCGAAGCCGAGGTCCAGGGCGATCGCCCGGGAGAGCTCGGCGAGCGGCCCCGGCCAGTGGCCGCGCATGGCGCAGCGCAGGAGCGAGGCGCTGATCTCGCCCGTCGAGGCGAGGCTCGCCCCGACGGCTTCGCGCAACGTCTCCGACAGAAGGTCGGGCGCCGCCGCGCCTTCCGGCGCGGCGCAGCGCGCGGCGGCCAGGAAGCCGCACAGAAAGTCGTCGCCCGAGGGGGTGAGCCCCCCTCCCCTTCCCACGAGAGCCGAAACGGAGGCGGCCGTCGCTCCCTTCGACCCGTCCGGCGCCGCCCCGAGATGCCGGCACTCGAGCGCGGTTGCTCCGAAAGCCAGGACGCTCCGCCTGAGTTCCTCGCCCATGGGCGACTCGGCTCGGGCGCCTTCCTCCAGGTGCGCGAGGCGCAGGTCGAAGCCTTTGCGGTGCTGGAGCGCGGCGAGCTCGCCTTCGCAGAGGGCGAAGGCGCCGCCGAGGCGAGTCGCCGGCGAGAGCTCGGGTCGGCCGCGCGACCTGGCCCGCCTCAGATCGATGCGCGGCCCGGCCGCCCCGCCCTCGAAGCTCAGACTCCCATCCTCCGAAACGCCGGGCTCGCCCCGCCCGAGCGGCCAGGAGAGAAAGTCGACGCCGCGGCCGAGCGAGATCGTATAGGGGTAGGCCGCGCCCGAGGGTCCGCTCAGCGCGACCAGGATATCCGATCCCTCGACCTCGAGATTGATCGTCGAGGAGAAGACGCTGTGCACGCGAAGGC
The DNA here is from genome assembly GCA_035530095.1 of Rectinemataceae bacterium. Classification (GTDB taxonomy): domain Bacteria; phylum Spirochaetota; class Spirochaetia; order Treponematales; family Rectinemataceae; genus JAJXZP01. The sequence goes on from DATKVK010000047.1 coordinate 6,292, forward strand.
CGATCGGGCGCCTCCCTGCCGCCTCGAGCGCCTCCGAGGCCGCGGCGCCGATCGACTCGGCCCGGACTGCGAGCTCGCTAGCGAGCGCGGTAGGCATGGGCCAATGCGTCCTTGATCGCATGCTCTACGGAGGAGCGTCCCCCGTCTATGTTCTTTCTCAGCACGGCGCAGGCCCGGTCCTTGTCCCGCTCGCCGATGGCTTCGAGGAGCTCGATGTGCTCCAGGCAGGTGGCTCGGACGCGCTGCTCGTTCGTGATATCCGCGAGGCGCACGAAGTGGATGCGCCGGTCTATGTTCTTCAGGAAGGCGAGGAGCGTCTTGTTCTTCCCGAGCCTGGCCAGGGTCTCGTGGAATTCCTCGTCGGCCGCGGCCACGGCCTTGGCAGTCTCGGGCAGGCGCGAGCTTATGTCCACCCAGAAGGCGTGGAGCTCCTTGAGGCGTTTCTCGTCCATGCCGCTCGCGCAGATCAGCTCGACGACGTAGCTTTCGAGCGCGAGCCTGACGTCGTAGAGCTCGTTGATCTCGTCGAAGTCGAGAAGCTTGACGCTATAGCCGTGATTGGGCTTCTTCTCGATGAGGCCGTTTTCGACGAGAGTGTTGAGAGCCTCGCGCACGGGGCTCCGGCTCACGTTGAACTCTTCGCACAGTCCCTCTTCCGTGAAGCGATGCCCCGGAAGATAGTCCCAGCGGAGAATGCGCTCCGAAAGCTGCGCGTAGATCGGTTGACTCAGGTTGCTCTTGGCCATAGTGGGGTTCCGAATTCGGTCTCCGAAAATGATGGGATGCGGCCGGCGCCCCAGGCCGGAGGTCGAGGCGCCGGAAATCTCGGAAGCGTGAGCCGCGGCGGCGAGCTTTCGCATCGGGCCGCCGCGAGCGACACTCTTGCTACTTGGCCGCCTCTTTCTTCTTCTCCATGGGGAGAATCAGATTGAGGATGATGCCGGAGATGGCCGCGGACGCGATGCCCGCGAACTCGAAATCGGGGCTGAACTTGAAGATCATGCCGCCGACACCGAAGGAGAAGATGACCGACGCGATGAGGAGGTTGCGGTTCTGGGCCATGTCGACCTTGTTCTCGATCAGGGTCCTGAGGCCGACCGAGGCGATCATGCCGTAGAGGATGATCGTGACACCGCCGAGAACGGGCTGCGGTATGGTCTGGATCGCGGCGCCGAACTTCTGGATGAACGAGAGGAGAATCGCGATGACCGCCGCGCCCTGGATGACGCGGGAGGAGAAGACGCGGGTAATCGCGAGGACGCCGATGTTCTCGCCGTAGGTCGTCTCGGGAACTCCGCCGAGGAATCCGGCCACCGAGGTCGCCAGGCCGTTGCCGAGGAGCACTTTGTGCAGACCGGGGTTGTGCATGAGATCGCGCTCGACCGTGTCGCCGATCACGAGAAGGTGACCGACGTCTTCGACCATCGTCGCTATGGCGACAGGTGCGATCATCGCGACCGCCCCCCAGGCCAGCACGGGCATGTGGCCGGTGACTATGGTCAGGCGCGGCAAGGCGATCCACGCGGCGTTGCTGATAGACGTGAAGTCGACCTGGCCGGAGATGATCGCCACGATGTAGCCGCCGACGGTGCCCAGGAGGATCGGGATGATCTTGAGGAATCCCTTGCCGAAGATGCTGGCCACGATGACGATGAGCGTGGTGATGAGGGCGGTGACGAGTCCCTTCGAGGCCTCGCTGATGGCTACCGGGGTGAGGCTCAAGCCGATGATCATGACTATCGGGCCGACGACTATCGGCGGCAGCACCCGATTGATCCACTTGAGGCCCACGATGGCTATGATGACGAAGACGAGGATATAGACGAAGCCGGCCGCTATCATTCCGGTGAAGGCTCCCTGGGCGCCGTAGGTCTTGGAGACGGCGATGATGGGGGCTATGAAAGCGAAGCTGGAACCGAGATAGGCCGGCACCTTGCCCTTGTTGACGAGATGGAAGATGAGGGTGCCTACACCGGAGCAGAAGATCGTGACCGAGGGATCCAGCCCGGTCAGCAGGGGAACGAGAATGGTCGCGCCGAACATGGCGAAGACGTGCTGGAACGACAGGGGAATAGCCTTGCCTAGGGGCGGCACGTCTTCGATGTCGTAAATCTTGGCGAATTGAGCCATAGATGCCTCCGTCTTTCTGCGCCGGTCGACGGTCCTGCCGCGCCGGCGCGTTTAACCGTCCCGATCAAAGGAACGGCTCTCGAACCTCCTATCCTCCTTAGCCCACGAGTTTCCGTTCCCCTCCTCGGGAGGAGCGAGCGACAGATTCGATCGCTCCTCGCTTGAGCGACGGCCGGCGGCGATCATCCACGATGCCCGCCGCCTACCGCACGGTTGCCGCCTATACTACGTTCACTTCAAGCGTAGCGGTAGTCCCAATATTCACGAAAAGACGAATACCTTGACCGGTTTGCCCGGCCGCTCGTCGGCCTCGATGGTCTTGGCGGTGAGCTTCATGCCGATCTTGGGGTCGCCCTCCATCTCGATCCGGCCCGAGGCGCGCAGGCCGTTCCCGAACTCGACCATGCCGAACAGCAGGAACTTCTTGTTGAACCCCTCGGGCAGATTCCACACGCGCGTCCAGGTGAGCAGCGTGCAGGGTCCCTCGAGATCGAACTCTTCCCAGCCCTTGTCGGTCGTGGGGTCGCGCATCGAGTCGCATTTCTTGCAGACCATGGGCGCGGGATAATAGAGCGTGCCGCACTTCTGGCAGCGCCAGCCGCTGATATGGGGCGTCTGCTCGCCGTATACGCTGAAATCGATCATCGCTCGCCCCCTAATCCTTGGCCAGAATCGTGGTTATGACATTGTTGCCGAAACCGCCGAAATTGACCGCCATGCCGTACTTGGGGTCCTTGACCTGACGCCCCTCCTCGGCCTCGCCGCGAAGCTGCCTGACGAGCTCGAACACCTGCGAGACGCCCGTGCCGCCGACGGGATGCCCCTTGGCCTTGAGGCCCCCCGAGGGGTTGATCGGCAGCCTTCCGTCGATGTCGGTCTCGTGGTTGCGCACCGCGAGGAAGGACTTGCCGCGCTCGAAGAAACCGACCTCCTCCGAGTTCATGAGCTCGAAGATCACGAAGGCGTCGTGGAGCTCGGCGAAGGAGATGTCCTTGGGGCCGATGCCGGCCATCTTGTAAGCCCGGTCGGACGAGATCTTCACGGCCTTGAGCACGAGCGGGTCCTCGCGGTTGTGCACGACATGGGTGTCGGTCGCCGAGCCGATGCCGGCGATCCGGACTGGCTTGCGCTTGAAGAGCTTGGCCTTGGGCGAGTCCATGTTGACGAGGATGAGCGCGGCCGAGCCGTCGGTGACCGGACAGGTCGAATACATGCGCAGGGGTTCGGCCACGTAGTTGTTCACGACGCCCGCGCTGGGGCCGTCGGCTATCGCGTCGATCGTCACCGGCAGCTGCACGTGCGAATAGATGTTCTTCGCGCCGTTGGCGTGGTCCTTGACCGCGACGAGCGCGAGGTCGCGCTCGGTGAGTCCGTATTTCTCCATGTACAGCCGCGTGACCATGCCCGCGAAGCCCGGCAGCGTGAGGCCCATGTTGTACTCGGCCTCCTTGTGCGCCATGGTCGCGACGATGTCGGTGGCTTCCCAGCCGGTGACCGCGCGCATGACCTCGCCCGCGGCGACGAGCACGACGTCGGCCATGCCGGAGGCTATCGCCATGTATCCCATCTTGACCGCGCTCGCGCCCGAAGCCGGCCCGTTCTCGACGAGCTCGGCCGGGCAGGGCTCCATGTCCATGCGGCTGACGAGGGCCGAGGCCACCGCGGTCTCCCTGTTGAAGAGGCCGCTGGCCATGTTGCCCACGATGACCTGGTCGACCTCTTTGCGCAGCGCGAGCCCGCCCGCGTCCTTGAAGGCCGCGTTGGCCGAGTAGGCTATGACATCGACGAGGTCGTAGTCGCTGGAATTGCCGAAGCGGCAATGCCCGATGCCTACGATTCCCACGCGTGGAGCCATCAGGCGTTCCTCTTCCACCCGGGAAGCTGGACGTACTCGTTCGGCATCTTGAGCTTGTCCGAGGTCCTGAGGACCTCGGGCGGAACCGGCCGGGTGCCGGTGTTCTTGACGGCCTTGACGGCGTCCCAGAGCTTGCGGGTGAGCACGAAGGTGGGCACGCCGCCGAGCTCGTGGCGCACCGCCGGGTACTGGGCGGAGCGGTCCTCGAGCTCGTACTCGATCATCCAGCGCTTGAAGCCGATGGGGCTCTCGGCGACGATCCAGACCTCGTCCTCCTTGAGGAACTCGAGGTGGTGCTCCATCTTGGCGGCGAAGAGCTGGGCGCCGACCCTGAGGCCGCGCTTGATCGTGAGGGTATGGAGGCTCATGCCGAGGTGGGAGTCGACGTGGCGGCTCGTGACGATGCCGGCGATCTCGCCGTCGATCGAGCCCACGAGGGTGAACATGTTCGCGATGCGGTAGCGGTACCACGAGAGGATCTCGTTGTACATGCGGCAGGCGACGACGTCGTAGTAGTCCTTGGCCACCTCGATGAGGGGATAGACCGTGCCGAGCAGGGCCGGCACGTCCTCGCGCCTGCACTCACGGACGACCATGGTCTCGCCCGATGCGAGGGTGATCACCTTGGCTGGATAGGGCGCGAGCTGAACCTCGGGCGGCCTAAGCTTCTTTTCAAGTTCGTCGATAGCCATGCTGTTCTCCTGAAACGTGATACCGCGCGCCTAACGCGCCGGTTCGTTGTGCCTTCAACTTCAAAAAACCAGGAGGTGCAAGAGAGGCGCAGAGGAGCAAAGGGAGGAGGAGGTGGTGGAGGTGGAGGCGGAGGAAGCGAAGAAGGACGGTCGAAGGAATTCAGGCACAGGAAATCCGCTCGCCCTCGTCCAAATTCTTCTTCCGTTCACTATTCACCTCTGCGCCTTTGCGCCTCTCTTCCCCTCGTCTTTCTCTTCCCCATTCACCTCTGCGCCTCTCTCCCCCTCGTCCTCGATCATCCTCTAGCGTTTCTTCCGCGCCTCCGCGGCCGAGCCTCCGTTCTATTTGACCTTCTTCGCCTCTTCATGCAGCCAGGCGTTCTTGGCGCCGGCGACGTCGCCGAACTTCGTGAGCTTGGCCTTCTTCTTCTTGGCCATGAGCTCGTCGTAGCGCTTGTCCTCGACCATGGCGACGATGCGCGAGATGCTCGACTCGCCGTCCACGAAGCGCCAGGGGAAGCAGCCGATCGTGGCCCGCTGGTTGAGGAGCAGGTCGATGTCCCCGCCGACGCACTCGGCGTGGATGAGACCCTTGTTGAACATCTCGATGTGCATGAGCTGGTACTTGTCCTCGGTGAAGACCTCGTCGAGCGACTTCTTGTACTTCTGCTTGAAGTGCGCGTCGCATTCCCTGGCCTGCACCGGCATCCACTCCTTGATCTTCGTGTTCATTGGGTGGTCGGCCGAGCCGCAGTCCACGCCGATCCAGCGCAGCTTCTTCTTCTTGGCCCACTCGGCGAACTCGCGGTCCGGCCCCGGGTGCTTGATCATGTAGCGCACTTCGTCGGCCGTCGGCTGGTCCCAGCCGTAGTGGTGGAAGCCGGTGTGGATGATGAGGATGTCGCCTTCCTTCACCTCGACGCGCTCCTCGACCATCTTGGAAGTGTAGACGTCGTAGTCGGAGCAGACGTCGGAGAGATCGACTACCGCGCCCTCGTGGACGAGGAAGTCCATGTCGAGGCTGGCGATGTCTTTGCCGGGCGTGTAGAAGTGGATCTCGCCGTCGAGGTGCGTGCCCACGTGGTTCGAGTGCGTGACCACCTGGCCGTTGGCGCCGTTGGGAGCGAGGCGCTTGAAGTACTGGACCTGCAGCGGAATGTAGGTCGGCCAGGGCGGGGTGCCGATGCCGAGCGGAATCGTCAAATCGATGATCTTCATGCGATGCCTCCTCAAAATCCGTATGGACGTGTCGCGGAACAGCTCGCCGCGAACCTATCGTGCGTAGGCCTCCGCGAAGGCGGCCAATGCATCCTTGAAACAATTCTCGGGCGGCTTGACGAGGCCTGCTCCGACCTGCCCGACGCCTGCGTCCCTGTGCGCTATGCCCGTGTTGATCGCCGGCAGGATGCCCGTCTCCACGACCTTGCGCAGGTCGATGCCGGTGGGCGTGCCGCGGAAGTCCAGGGCCGGGATCCTGTAGACGTCGTTCTCGGTCACCGTGATCTCGTACATGCGCCGGGTGACCGCGAGGGCGTCCTCGGGCGTGCCCCCGACGAACTGGACGATCGCGGGAGCGGCCGCCATGGCGAAGCCGCCGATGCCCGTGGTCTCGGTGATGACCGAGTCTCCGAGGTCGGGCGCCGCGTCCTCGGGGCCGTAGCCGGGCAGGTAGAGCCCCTCGACCATCGAGGCGGGGCCGGTGAACCAGCGGTCGCCGAGGCCCGAGACCTGGATGCCGAAATCGGTGCCGTTGCGCGCCATCGCTATGATGACCGAGCTGCCCTCGATGCCCCGCGCCGCGTCGACCGTGCACTTGCAGGCGGGCATCGAGAGGTTGAGGAAGAAGTGGTCGTTGCCGTTCATGAAGTTGAGGACCTTCACGATCTTCTCCGGGTCCTCGCCGAGCTTCACGAGGAAGGGCGCGAACTCCCTGATGATGAGCGAGGTGCCGGCGCGGTTGCGGTTGTGCCCCTCGTCGCCCATCTGCAGGATCTGGGCGATGATGTTCTTCATGTCCAAGGGGCCGTGCAGGGCGAGCGCCCGCTTCATGATCGGGGCCAGATCGGTCTCGATCCACTTGAGTCGCGCGAGCACTTCCTCGGAGAAGGCGCCGTAGCGCAGGACCTTCCCGAGGCCCTCGTTGAAGGTGGCGTAGGCCCGGTTGCCGAAGGCGGCGTTCTCGAGCACCCAGACGGGCATGCTCGCCGTGACCACTCCCGCCATGGGTCCGACCGCTCCGTGGTGGTGGCAGGGATCGAAGCGGATTTTGCCGGAGGCGGCGAGGGACTCGGCCTCCTCGCGGTTCCTGGCCAGGCCCTCGTAGATGAGCCCGCCGATGACGGCCCCCCGCACCGGCCCGCACATGCGCTCCCAGGTGATGGGAGGCCCCGCGTGCAGGATGGTCGTCTTGGTCATGCCCGGGACGACCTCGAGCGCGACGCCGACGTCCACGAGCGTTGGCTTGCCCTTCAGGATGCGCGACACAGCCTCGAGGTTGGCGGCCTCGACGTCGACCTTGGCGCCCGCGGCCAGCCGATCGAGAGCCGCGATCATGGCGGCGTCGCCTCCGGCGGGAGGCTTCCAGCGCACCTGCAGGACCGCGGCCCCCTTCGCCCGGAGGTTCTCGGCGAAGGACTCGAGCCCGAGATTCACGGCCTTGAGTTCGCCCTTGAAGAGGTCGAGGACCGGGTCCACGAACATGGCATCGTTCATCGTTCCGCTCATTTCGCCGCCGCCTTTTCGAGGATCTTGGCCGCCAGGACGACGGCGCGGTAGTTCGAGGGCATGACCACGCAGCCCGCGGCCTCAAGCTTGGCCACCTGGCCGGCGAAGCCCTGGTAGTCTCCCGGAGTGCCGATGACCGAAGCCACCACGGGCAGGTAGCCGCCCTTGGCCTCGGCGGCGCGCCGCGCCTCGACGAGGGAGGGCACGAGGGCGCCGGCGGGATCTTCGTGCGAGCCGTAGCCGAGGACCACGTCGACGAGGAGGACCGCCACGGAACTGTCGCCGGACTCGGCCAGGACGCGCTCGGTGCGCGTGCTCGGATCGATCATGGGATGCGGCCTGCCCACGGTGAATACGTCGTCTCCGAGATCGACTATCGTATGTCCGACGGAGACCTTGGGATCCTTGAGGACGAAGGCCGGGTCGGTCTGGTTGTTCGAGTGGACCTTGCCGGTCAGGCCGTGGAGGAGGATCAGGGCCTCGTCCGCCACCGTGCCGCCCGTATAGTAGCCGCGCAGGTACTTCTGCGCCTTGGATATGCGCCGGACCTCGCGTTCGGCGAGGGCGGCGATAACGGCCTCGTCGCCGCCCCGCGCGGCCTGGGAGAGCGGCTTTCCGTTCGCCAAGGCGACCGCCTGGGCGGCCGAGTCCTCCAGGCTCGAGGCGAAGCGCACGTTGGGCGGCAGCTTCCCGGCCTTCGCCGGATCGAGACCGATGAAATGGACGACCGAGGGCTTGCCTGAGGAACCCAGGGCCGAGACCACCTTGGCGGCCACGTCGGCGGCCGGCGGCTTGGATATGACGACCAGCACCTTCGTGGCGGGATCCTTGGCGAGGGCCGCGATGCCCATGAGCATGGTGATGCCGCCGATGCGCTCGTTCTTGAGATCCCGCCCGCCCGTGCCGATGCCCTGGCTGACGCCCGAGCCGTAGCGGTCCACCAGACAGGTCACTTCCTGCAGGCCCGTGCCCGAAGCGGCAACTACGCCGATCGGCCCCCGCTTGACCACGTTCGCGAAGCAGATGGGATAGCCGTTGATGAGGGCCGTGCCGCAGTCCGGCCCCATGACGAGGAGGCCCTTCGAGCGGCCGAGTTCCTTGAGGGCTATCTCGTCCTCGAGGCTGACATTGTCGGAGAACAGCATGACGTGCAGCCCGCGCTCCAGAGCCTTGCGGGCTTCGCGGGCCGCGTAGGCGCCCGGCAGGGATACGATCGCCAGGTTGGCGCCCGGCAACATCTCCATCGCCGCGTCGAGGCTGGCGGGCTCGAAGGCCGCGCCGGAGGCGGACGAGCTCGTCTTTTTCTTGGCGAGCAGATCGGCCGCGGCCACGAGGGCGGCTTCGACCGCCGCCTCGTCGACGCAATCCACCGCCATGATGAGATCGTTGGCAGTCGCCCCGGCGAGTTGTGCGGCGGCATAGCCCTGCGAACCGAGCAGCTCGAGATTCATGGCCGTACCCATGGCCACGACGGCATCGCCCACGCCGGGCTGTTCCTTGAGTTTCTTGCTCAGGGCCATAAGGAACACGGAATCGAAGTACGAATCCTTGCGTACGATTGCCTTCTTCACGACGCACTCCTCGACACCTGCGGCCCGAACGACGGTCCGGAGTCCAGCACACAAAATGTATGTGGCATTATATACCTGATTGTATACAAGTCAAATAAATTTTGTGAAACCCCAGCGCGATGGTCGCCCATCCCTCCACGCGCAGGGGCCGGATATGGTATCTCTTTGGCAATGAACGCATTCAAAACTTTCCTTGATGTGGCGCCGGTGCTGCTTCTCTTCGCCTTGGGCGTGGGACTCCGATCGTGGCGGATACTCGACGCCGCCGCGACGGCGGGGCTTAAAAGCATCGTCGTCAACCTCACCCTCCCGATCCTCCTTTTCGACGCCTTCTTCCGCCTCCATCCCGATTCGCGCACCATCTTCCTCGTCGCCGCGGTCTTCGCCTCCTGCGTACTCATGGTCTTCGTCGGGCGCGCCGCGAGCAGAGTCGTCGGGCTCAAAAGCCCCTATGCCCCCCTCATGTTCGAGGGTTTCGAGGCGGGCATGCTCGGCTACGGGCTGTTCCTCGGCATCGCGGGCGACGCGAATCTTCCTTTCTTCGCGGCCTGCGATCTGGGGCAGGTGCTGTTCGTGTTCTCGGTGCTGCAGACCCAGCTCCTATCGCTGTCCGCACGGCTCGCTTCGAAGCCGAATGCCCGGGGTCCCGCGCGAGGCGAGGTCGATCCGGGCGCCGATCTGGAAACGGCGCGACTGCGGGCGAGGAGCCTCGTACGCAACTTCGTGCGTTCCCCCATCGTGCTGGCGATAGTGCTGGGGCTGGCATCGGGCCTGGTCCTGCGCGCTCTCGCCGCCTCGGGCTCGACGGGCGCTTCGGCCTTCATCGCAGCCGGCGCTTCGGGCTCCCCTGCCGGATCAGCCCTCGGCCGCGTCGAGCTCTTCGCGCAGCCCTTTTGGCATCTCGTCGCGATCCTCAAGTCGCTGACCGTGCCCCTGATTTGCTTCGTCATCGGCTCGGGCATCGAACTCGACCGCGAAAACCTGGCCTTCGCCCTCAAGCTCACGGCGACGAGGATCGTGCTGCTCGCGGCCCTCGCCTTCGTGGTGGGCGATCTCTTCGCCCGGCGAGTCTTGGGTCTGCCGGATATCTATCGCTTTGCGGTGCTCGTGCTCTTCCTCTTGCCGCCGCCTTTCGTCATCGCCGTGTTCATGCCCGAGCACGACGAGATCGAGAACCGGCGGGTGGCCACGACCTTGTCGACCCACGCGCTCGCTTCCATCGTGGCGGTGGCCGTGGCCGCGGCGTTCCTCGGGGCGGCCTGAGCCGCTCGCTCAAGCGTCTCGGCGGTCCGGCGCGGCTCCGATCCGCGAGTCCCAGCGGTCTATGAGGAGTGCGCCGGCGGCCCAGAGCACGCAGAGCGCGGCCACGGCCGGCCAGAGGGCCGAGGCTCCGCCCGAGCGCAGCACCGGCCCGGCGATCAGCGGTCCCAGCGACCAGCCTCCTTGCGCGAACACGCCCGTGAAGGACTGGAAGGAGCCGCGCCAATTGGCCGGGGAATGCTTGGCGACGAAGACGCCGACGTTGGTGGCTGCGACGATCTCTCCCGTCGTCCAGACCACGGTGGAGACGGCGAAGCCCCAGGGCCCCAGCCTGAACGCCATCATGCCGAAGCCCGCCACGTAGAAGAGCCCCGAGAAGGCCATGCACCAGAGCGGGGCGCGCTCCCGCAGGAGACGCGCCAGGGGAATGCTGAGGAGGATGACGACTACCGCGTTGAGCGACATGAGCGCGCCGAAGAAGGTGGTCCCCCGCGACCCCATCGACGAGGAGAGGGTGAGCGGGAGGGCGAAGCCCGTCTGGGAGTAGGTCACGCTGTTCAGGAGCGATACCGCGCAGAAGGCGAGGAGGATGGGCCTCGCGAAGAAGGCGCGCAGGGCTCCGCGCTCGTCGTGCCGCTCCAGACCGACCGCCGCCGAGGCCGGTCGCGGGGGCATGCGGACGCCCCAGGCCACCATCGCGACGGAAAGGAGCGTGGACAGCGCGTCGCCGCGGAAGAGCCAGGGCAGGTGCGAATTGAAGAGGAAAGCCGCGACGAGCGGCCCCACGGCCACGCCCACGTTGATCGACCAGTACTGGAGCCCGAAGACCTCCTTCCGTCTGCCCAAGGGGGACAGGTCGGTCAGCACGGCGCCGATGAGGGGCCGGGCCGCCCCCCTGAAGAAGCTGCCGGCCACGATGAGCCAGGGAGCCCAGGCGTTGCGGAAGAGGAAACTCATGGCGAGATTGAAGAGCGCGGCGGCCGTCTGGAAGGCGAGGAGGCTCCGCTTGCGCCCGAGCGCGTCGGCCAGGCGGCCGGATACGAGGGCGCCTAACGTCGAAGAGCCGAAGGTCACGGCCACCAGGACTCCGGTCCGCTCGGGGTCGAAGCCGAGCCCCCTCGAGAGGTAGAGGGCCAGGAAGGGCGCGACGAAGTCCCCGAAGCGGTTGATCATGGTGGCGAAGAACATCGCCCAGAGCGACATGCCCAGCGAGCGGTAGGGCGCGATCAGGGTTTCGAGACGGCCGGGAAGCATCCTCTTTGGCATGGTGCGGCAGTATAGCCGCGCCCGGGTCGCTTGATAAAGTCCCGCCTCGCCGGATAGAATGGCGCTGGTTCCGCAATGCGCAATTCAAAATCCCTCAGGGACTTCCTCTCGCGATACCCCCCGAGCGACCGCAAGACTTTCTCCGTCGACGCACCCGCGGGGATCTGCTTCGGCGTCTTCAACGGCCTGTCCATCACCTTCATCGGGATCATCGGCAGAAAGATCGGCCTCGATTCCCACATGCTCGCGATCCTGTCGATCAGCGCCTTCGTAGGGCTTTTCCTCAACGTCTGGACGGGCCATCTCTCCGATCGAGGCCACAAGGAAGCCTGGGTGTTCTGGCCTTCCGTCGTGTCGCGCGTCGCCGTGAGCGCGGCCCTCGTGCGCATCTCGCCCTGGCTCTACCTCGCGGTGATGTCGGGCTACAATGTCCTCTCGAACCTGGGCGGCCCCGCCTACACGGGCATCATGCGATCCAACTACTCCGACCGATACCGCGGCGAGCTCATGGGCTACGTGCGCATCGGGATGCAGATCAGCACCGCCCTCTCGGCCGCCCTGGCGGGCGCGCTCATGCAGGCCCTGCCGGGCGCCGATCGCGCGCTCTTCCCCGTGGCGGCCGCCTTCGGCGTGGCGAGCAGCGTCATCTTCCGCAGGATCCGCGTGCCGCCGGCCCCGGCCGAGGACTCGGCCGAGGCGCGGACCGGGAAGACCGGCGACCATGCGGCCCCCGAAGGCTTCCTCCCGGCCTTCAAGGACATGACCAAGGATCGGCTCTTCATGGCCTACATGGCCATCTACTTCGTCATCGGCTTCCCCGACAAGATCGTCGTGGCCCTCGAGCCCATCCGCTTCGTCGACGAGCTGAGGATGGACTACGCCGCGGCCGGCCTCATCCAGGGAACGATTCCCCTCGCCGGGGCCCTCCTCGGCTACTTCGTGTACGCGAAGCTCGCCGACAGGATAAGCCCCTTCGTGGCGCTCATGGCCACGGCGCTCCTGTCCTCGGCCCGCTACCTCAACACCGCCTTGGCGCTGGCGCCGCTCCAGCTCATACCGGGCGCTTTCCTGAACGGCATCGCCAACGCCGGCTGGGACCTGATCCCCATGTTCTCGCTCATGCTGTTCGCGCGCCGCGAGCGCCTCAGCCTCTACTTCGGCTTCCACAGCACCCTGATCGGCCTGCGCGGCATGATCGGCCCCGTAGTCGGGACCTGGCTCTATTCCGGGCTCCACGTCAAGATCCCGACCATCTACCTCATTTCGTTCTTCATCGAGCTGGGAGGGACCGCCCTCCTCCTGCCCTTCTACGCGAGGCTGCGCTCCGGCGGGATCTACGGGAGAAGTTAGGCGGGCGAGCCGCGAGACGGCCGAGCCGCCGGCGCGACGGCGCGGGTCGGGCCGGCGCGGGTCGGGCCGGCGCGACGGCGCAGCTCAGGCCGGCGGGGCAGGGATCCCGCCTATCAGCCGATCGCCTCCCCGCCCCGCTCGCCGGTCCTGATCCGCACCGCCTCCGCGAGATCGTAGACGAAGATCTTGCCGTCGCCCACCTCGCCGGTGCGGCCGCCGCGCAGTATCGCCTCGATCGTCGGCTGCACGAAGTCCTCGTTGACCGCTATCTCGAGCCTGATCTTGCGCAGGAGGTTGCCGGTCTCCTTGAGGCCGCGGTAGACTTCCTCGGTGCCGCCCTGGCGGCCGTGCCCGAGCACCTCGGACACCGTCATGAGCCTGACCTCCGCCGCGTAGAGCGCCTCCTTCACGTACTCGAGCCTATGGGGCTGGATTATCGCCACGATCATCTTCATCTTGCTTCCTCCGCCTGTCAGTCGATCACGGTGTAGGCGCGCTCGTGATGCTGGGTGATGTCGAGACCGATGGCCTCGTCCTTGAGGGCCACGCGCGCTCCGAGGATGAGATCGGTCAGCTTGAAGATCGCGAGAGTCCCGACGAAGGACAGGAGCGCGCTCACCCCGACGCCGACGAGCTGGATGCCTACTTGCGACGGCCTGCCGTAAAGCGCCCCGGCGTAGGAAGCGCCGAAGGCCTTCCATACGGCCGGGTCGGCGAAGACGCCGGTGAGGACGGCGCCCACGAGGCCGCCGACGCCGTGGCAGCCGAAGGCGTCGAGCGCGTCGTCGTAGCCGAGCCTTTCCTTGACGAAGCTGACCATGAAGAAGCAGACCACCGCCGCGACGGCGCCTATGGCCATCGCGCCGCCGGCATTCACGTATCCCGCGGCCGGCGTGATGGCCACGAGCCCCACGACCGCCCCGGTCACCGCGCCGAGCATGGTCGGCTTGCGGTTCACGACCCAGTCCAGGAGGTGCCAGGCGAGGGCCGCGGCCGCCGCGGCCGTGTTGGTCGTCATGAAGGCGTTGGCCGCGAGTCCGTCGGCGGCGAGGGCCGAGCCCGCGTTGAAGCCGAACCAGCCGAACCAGAGCATCGCCGCGCCCATCATGGTGAAGGGCAGGCTGTGCGGAGGGAGGGTGCGGTGATTCGCGCGCTTGCCGATGACGAGCACGGCGGCGAGCGCGGCGAAGCCCGCGTTGATGTGCACCACGGTCCCTCCCGCGAAGTCCAGCACCCCGAGCTTGTACAGCCAGCCGTTGACCGACCAGACCATGTGGGCCAGCGGCACGTAGATCAAGAGTTCCCAAAGCACCGTGAAGAGGATGAAGGACGAGAACTTGATGCGCTCGGCGAAGGCTCCCGTGATGAGGGCGGGCGTGATCACCGCGAACATGCACTGGAACATCGCGAAGGCGATGTGGGGAATCCGCGCCATCGGCTCGGAAATCGCATAGGGGCTCAGCTGGCCCGAGGAGATGCCGGCGAAAAACGCCCACTTGAAGTCTCCGAGCACGCCGGGGATGAGCTCCGTATCGCTGAACGCCAGGCTGTACCCGCAGGCGACCCAGACGACCGATACGATGGCCAGGGCCGTGAAGCATTGCATGAGAATGCTCAGGACATTCTTCTTCCGCACGAGGCCGCCGTAGAAAAGGCCCAGCGCCGGAGCGGTCATGAACATGACCAGGGCCGTCGCCGTCAGGACCCAGGCGGTGTTGCCGAGGCTCAAGGCCGGGGATGTCGAATGGACTACCGCCTGGGCCGAGGATAGGGAAGCCAAGCCGAAAGCTAGGGTGAACAAGATCAGCAGTCTCTTTGACATGGACGACTCCTTGCGATGTCTGCGGTCCATGAACTACCGCAGGTGAACTTGCGCTAGGAGTAGCAAAAGCCGTGCCATGTCATGAGTGCGACGAAGCTTGTGGACGACGCAACCGACCAAGCACCGCCCAGGTCAAGCCGCCTCAGGCGGGGGCCATTCGGAGTCATCGCCGATTTCCGCGACACTGCCCTCAGGCGGCTACGATTTCGTAGCAAGCCCGGGACCTGCCTACGAATTCGTAGGAAAGAGCCTCGAGGTCATGGCTCGGCTTCAACTCGTTTTGGGCGGCACATGGAAGGCTTCTTCTATCTCGCGCACCGCTGCGTCGTCTATGGGCCGGAAGCCTCCCAGGCGCCGCGCGGCGATGAGGGCGTTGGCCGTGGCCTCGGCCACCTCTAGCCGATCGTAGGCTTCGAGGATCGTGCGGCCCGTGGAGAGCACCGCGTCGTTTTCGAGGAGCACCACGGGATTGCGCTCGGTGATCGCCGCGCTCACCTTGCCCTCGTCGTAGAACTGCGTCTCGTAGGGAAGCACCGGCATGTCCCGGAGATTGATGTAGGATTCGGGAATCGTGCGCGAGTCGAGGCTCGTGCCCGAAACGATGAAGGCCGTCACGTAGGGGCACTGGGCGGTGACGATGGCGCCGACGCCCGGGTGATCGGCGTAGATGAGCCGGTGCAGCGAGGAGGCGCGCGAGGGCACGCTGCCGATCTCGCGGCGGTCGCCCATGGCCAGGGCGATATCGCGGACTTCGAGGTTCCTGCGGTCGATGCCGTAGGGCGTGATGAGGAAGGAGTCGTTGCCCAGGCGGGCGGAGAACGAGCCTTCGGTGCTGGTCATGAGCCGGCGGTCGTAGGCGCGGTGCACGAACTCCACGAGGCTCCGCCTGAGTTCCCGCTCGTGGGAGCTTCTGGCCCCGGTATCGAAGGTCTCGGAGAACGAGGACGCCCGATGCCGCCACATGTCGAGCTGCCCGTCCGACAGCGAGCGCGCTCCCCCGAAGACGGAGGCGTTGATGATCGTCTTGGCGCAGAACTCCAGGGTCTCGAAACGCTGGAAGGCTTCGAGGAGGGTGGCACCCGCCGCCACGACGCCGTGGTTTTCCAGGACGACGACGTCGCAGCGCTCGACGAACTTCCGGGCTATGGCGCGGCCCAAGGCTTCGCTTCCGGGCACGGCGTAGGGCGCGAAGCCCACCTTGCCGCAGACGTCGAAGGCCTGGGGGATGACGCGGGTGTCGGGCGCGGCCCCGGCGACGCTGAAGGCGACGAGGGCGGGCGGATGGGCGTGGAGCACGGCCCCGACATCCGGCCGCGCCTCGTAGACCGCGCGGTGGAAGGGAAGCTCGCTCGAGGGCTTGTGCGGCGATTCGACGCTCTTGCCGTCGCGGATGCGCACCACATCCTCGGGCCGCATGACGCCCTTGTCGGTTCCGCCCGGGCTGATCCAGATGTCGCCGTTGCCGTCGCGGATGGAGAGGTTGCCGCCCGAGGTCGTGGTCATGCCGTAGCGGTAGATCCTTTCCATGATCTCGGCGATCTGATCGCTCGGATGCTGGTACTCGCTGTTCATGCTTCGAGCCTCCGGGAAGAGGCTAGGCTTCAGCGGGCCCGGGGTCAATAGCCCCGCTCCGGTCCTGGCCAGAGCCGGAGGCTTCCTGTACAATCCGCCCCATGCACAGCGCCCTCACACCTCTTGCCTTCGTGCTTCTCGTCGCGGCGGCGGGCCTCGCGGGCTTCGTCGACAGCATAGCCGGAGGCGGCGGCATCATCACCTTGCCGGCCCTCCTCGTGGCGGGATTGCCGCCCCACCTCGCCCTCGGCACCAACAAGCTGCAGTCCAGCTTCGGCAGCCTCACGGCCTCGCTGCGCTACCGCGCTGCGGGCATCGTGCGCTTCCGCGACATGATAGTCGGCATAGCCGCGACGGCCGTCGGAGCGGGGCTGGGGGCGCTCGCCGTCGGGGCGGTGGACGCCGGCTTCCTGCGGCTCTTCATTCCGCTGCTCCTGCTCGCCATCCTCGTCTTTCTCGCGCTCAGGCCGCGCTTCGGTCTCCAGAAAGAGGAGAAGCGGGTCGAATGGGTGCCCTTCTGGATAATAGGAGGCCTCGTCCTCGGTTTCTACGACGGATTCTTCGGGCCGGGCACGGGCACGTTCTGGGCGATGGCCCTGGTGGGCCTGGCGGGGCTCGACCTGCAGGGCGCCACGGCGCACACGAAGGTGGCCAACTTCACGAGCAACCTCGTGTCGCTCGGCGTGTTTCTCGCGGCGGGCACGGTCATCTTTCCGATCGGCATAGCCATGGGCGCGGCCGAGGTCGGCGGGGCCTGGGCCGGCAGCCGGATGGTGCTCCGCAAGGGAGCGGCCTTCGTGCGGGCGGTCATCCTGGCGGTGACCGGCGCCATGATCCTCTACATCGTCGCGCGCTACTGGCTCAAGGCCTAGCCCGCCCGGCAGAGGCGCGGATGGCCTCGTCGAGCGCATCGCGCAGCTTCTCGGAGCCCGACCGCAGGAGCATGACGACGTCCATCGTGCCGAGCACGCCCGTCGCCGGCACGATGCTGCCGCCGAAGAACCGGCCCGAGAGGTAGGCGCCGACCCTGGACTCGGTGGCTACGCCGTCGACGTCCTCCCAGATGAGCTGGACCATGCTCTGCAGGTCGTTCTCGATGTACACGAGTTCGCAGCCGGCAGCCCTCACCACCTGGTCGACGTAGGAGCCCTGCTGCACGGCGATCCGCATGCCGCGCAGGTCCTGCGCCGCGATCTCGCCCGTCGCCGGCGCCTTGGACTGGTGGACGAAGACGCGCACCTCGAAGCGCTCGTAGGGCATGGTGGGCAGAACCGTGGAGCCCTGGAAGGCCGCGTTCGGCCAGCCGGCATTCAGCACCACATCGATCTTCCCGCCTTCGAAGTCCCGGCGAATTCTGTCCCACTGATCGCCGACGAGGACATAGGGCAGCCTGGCCTGGGAGCAGATCCGACGGAAGACCTCGATGCTGACTCCGGCCGAGGCGCCTTTTTCCAGATACACCCAGGGAGGATAGGTGACGTCGTGGCCGACGGTGATCCGGTGATCGGACGAGGCGGAGGCCCCGCCGGCAGCGGCCAGACGCCGGCCGAGCGCGGCCTCGGCCTGGTCCCAGTCCCGGGAGGCCTCGGCTATGTGGCCGGCGAGGTCGCCGAGAATGGCGGCCTGCGAGGCGCCGCTCGCCTTGATGTGGCTGGAGCTCGAGTTGAGGAACCGCGTCCCCGAGCTCAGCGTCGAGACCTTGCCCGCTATGTGCTCGGAGCTGTCGGCCTGTTCGCGGGAGAGGTCCCTGACGCGCGACATGCGGGAGGCTGCGGCGGAGAGGGCCTTCGAGGATGCGGTGAGGCGATCGGCCGAACGCTTGACGCCGGAGACGACCTCGCTCTTGATGGAGCGATAGCGCTCGAGCGAGTCCTCGGAATCGGCGAGGCTGGCCTGGAGGGCGCCTACGCGCCGCGACAGCTCGTCGGTGATGTGCTTGGTCCGCTCGGCAAGGGTCCGCACTTCCTTCGCGACCACGGCGAAGCCCTTCCCGTGCTCGCCGGCCCGTGCGGCCTGGATCGCGGCATTGAGCGCGAGAAGGTTGGTCAGCTCGGAAATATCGACGATATCGGCGATCTGTTCGAGGATCGAGGCGGCCTCGGAGCGGATACTGTGGAAAAGGCTGATGACGTTCTTGAACGTCTCCTCCATCGCCTCGATGGAGGAGCTGGCCTGGCCCATGGCCTGCACGCTCTCCTCGGCCTCGTGCCGGGATTCCGCGATGACCCCGCCCGCAGCCTCAAGGTCCGTGAGCACCTGGAGCGAGCTCTTGCCGATCCGGTCGAGCTCGGTAGCCACATCCCCGAGCGAGAGCTCGTTCGCGCTTCCCGAGTCGAGTATCTTCTTTATGAAAAATGAATTGAGGTCGGACACTTGCCTGAGGTCGTGCAAAAAGCCCGAAAGCTTCATATGAAAGGCCGAGAAAGCGCCAAAGCGCTCGTTCAGCACGGAAGATAGATCGTCATCCGCTTCGCCGCTCGAGTTATGTTCTAGTGCCATACAAGATTGTATACATGATTTATCTAAACCGTCAACTTTTCTCCAATCGCAGCGATCGTTTATCGGAGCTGGCCGGCCTTCCCCGAACAAGCCTCAGCCAAAAACGAAAACCACGTACGCGCAGAGACATCCCCAGACTATCCCGGCGACGACTTCGAAAGGACTGTGCGAGCGGAACTGCGGCGCCGTGCCTGGGCGGGCGAGGCCGGTCCGCTCGAACAGGATGTCGATGTCGGCCTTGGAGCGCTCAACCGTGCTCCTCAGCCTGAGGATGTCGGAGATGATGACGGCGGCCGAAACGACCGCGAGCGCGAAGAGGCCGGAGGAGAAGCCGTCCACGAGGCCGATCTCGAAGGCGCAGGCCGAGATGAAAGCCGAGTGGGCCGAGGGGAAGCCGCCGTAGTCGGCGAAGCGCCGCGGGTCGGGAGCGCGGCCATGGACGAGCGGCGCGAGGACTTTCACGAGCTGGGAACTCGCCACCGCCGCCAGCGCGGCCAGGAGCGCTCGGTTGGCGACGAGGGAGATGAAACCGGGGTCCCGCATCGAGGCCGGCGCTCGCTAGAGGTTGGTGATCCGAGACGAGAGACTCTTGCGCCAGTCTTTCTTCTCGCCCTCGGTTTCCCAGGGGATCTTGCGCTTGACGACGAAGGCGCTTTCGCTCTTGTCCTTGAACTCGATGACCCCGAAGTTGCCCGAGCCCAGGTACACGAGGCGCTCCTGCGGGGAGATGCTCTCGGCCGCCTGGACGCGCTCGAGCACGCAGTCGAAGTGGGCGGGCTCGCAGCCGTCCTTGTTCGCGCAGAGGGCCGTCGCGAGGTCGTAGACCGGCTTGCCGCAGAGGGGGCAGGTCGTCGCTTCGCGCTTCTCCTCGGGCTTATTCTGATCGCCGGGGCCGCCTTGACGACGTCCGCCCTGGCCGCCGCCCCGCCCATGGAAGGAACGCCGGCGCCCGAAGTGCCTGCGGCCTTCCTCGCGTCCGCCTTCCCTGTCGCCCCGCTCCGAGCCGCCTTTCCCGCGCTCGGGAGCGGGGGATTTGTCATCTCGTCGCTCGTCCGCCATCAAAATATCCTTCCGTGAGCCGCGCGCTCAACACTGTGGCGATTCTCAAGATCGCCCCGGCCATGTATTCCTCGTCGCCCAGCTTCGTCTTGAGTTCCAGGATCCTCGCCGAGCGCTCCGCACGTTCGAGGCCCGACATGGAGCGGGCCGTCCGGGCTGTATCGAATGCAGGTGACAATGCCTTGCCGGTCATAGTTCTCCCGTAAACGCGGACTCGTAACGCTCCGCGACGACGCCGCCCCTCAGGAGCATCACATCGAAACGGATCCGCCAGCTAGTATATTCTCGATGCAGGGCGAGGAAGATTTTAGCCGTTTCCAGAATCCTTCGGCGTTTGGCCGCGTTTATGGAATCGGCGAGCTCCGCAGCTCCGAGCCGCCCCCAGCTTTTCACCTCCACGAAGCACAGTATGCCGTCCTTGGCGGCCACTATGTCTATCTCCCCCGGACCCGCGCGGAAATTGCGCGCCACGACGAGCCAGCCCTCCGCGAGGAGCCAGCCGGCGGCCTCTTCCTCGCCGCTCCTGCCGGCCGAAGAGGAAGAAACCGAGCCGTCGGGTCCGCTCACGCTCCGACATGCTCCTTGGGGTCGATCGCCCGCGCTACGAAGAGCGTCTTTTCGGCGAGCAGGTCGACGAGGTCGCCCTCGTCCTGGTCGTAGTGCTTGCCGAACTCGTCTACGATGATCCTCAGCTTGGGCCGCAGCGGCGAGTCGGGATGGGTCTCGATGACCCGGGCGATGGCGGCGTTGTTCAGGAGCACGGTGGAGCCCAGGGGATAGATCCCCATGCTCCTGATGAGCGCCTTGATGATCTCCGGATCGAAGCGCCGCGAATTGTCGGAAAGCAGGGCCTTCATGGCCGCGTAGCCTATCATGGAATTGCGGTAAGGCTTGTCGCTGACCATGGCCTCGAAGGCGTCGGCGACCGAGACGATGCGGGCGAGGACGTCGATCTCCTTCCCCGCGGTGCGCCGGGGATAGCCCTCCCCGTCCCAGCGCTCGTGGTGCTGGAGCCCGGTGACGCCGACGTCGTCGGGGTACATGAGTTCCTTCGTGATGATGCGATAGGACAGGAGGGGATGGGCCCTGATCTTCTGCGCCTCGTCCTCGGTCAGCCCGCCTTGCTTCTTGACGATGGAGTCGGGTATGCGCAGCATGCCGATGTCGTGCAAGAGGGCGCCCGTGGACAGGTAGGAAAGCCGGTAGGGAGGGAGCTTGAGCGTGCCCCCGACGACGCAGGAGAGGATGGCGGTGTTCACGCCGGCGCGCGAGAAATTGTAGCCGCTCGTCTCCGAGCCGAGAATGGCCGAGATGGCCTCGTCCCGCTCCTCGCGCACCAAGGCCAGCACGCCCAGGGATATCTGGTCCACCGCCTTGGATTCGATCGGCTCGTTCTTCCTGACCCGGGCATGCACCTGCGTGAGCCGATCGACGAGCTCGGTGTAGCGCAGGTAGAGTTCCTTGCTCCCGGCGAAGCTCTGGGGCTTCGCAGCCGCGGGAGCCGGGCCGTGCTCCGGCTTCGGAGGGGTCTCGTCTTCGAGCACGCCGCCTTCGGTCAGGACGAAGGAGACGCCCCAGCGCTTGAGGACGTCCAGGTCCTTTTGCTTGACCGCGATCCTCGCGGGCACGAGGAGATTCTTGTCGTCGACGAAGACGTCGTCGCTGAAACGGGTGCCTGCCTTGATCTGATCCAGGGCGATTCTCTTCTTCATGTTTCCTCTATCGATTTCACGAAGGCGAAAACCCTCGCTACAATCCCGTAATACTCCTCGGGCACCCAATCCCCGAAGTCGAGCGGAAAGAGCGCCTGAGCCAGGACGCCGTCCTCCACGATGGGCACTCCCGCCTCCTTGGCGATGGCCAGAAGCCGCGCGGTCGCCGGGCCGGAAGCCTTGGCCGCGACGAAGGGCGCCGGGAGACCGGCCCAGTAGCGCAGGGCCACCGCCTTGTCGGACCGCGGTCCGCCGGCCTTGGGATCACGCATCGACATCGAGAGACTCGGCCTCCGTCTGCTCATAAGGATCGGCAAGCGAGACCGGACACTCAAAGGCGGAGAGCTCGTCTTCGAGGCCGCCCAGAAGCCGCTTCGCCGCGGCGTAGTACCTGGGCTCGTCCACGGCGAGCCTAAGCTCCGGATGCCGGCCTCCGCCGAATGAGAGGGAAGCCCTCCACTCCCGCTTCTCTTCCTCGCCGCCGCGCGAGGTCTCGAAGCGCGCCTCCATCCTGCCCGGACCGCCGAGAGCGTAAGGTAATTTTATCCGAAAGCTTCCCGAGAATGCAATCGAGTCCAGATCGAAGGCGAAAGGCACGTGGACCCAGGATCCTTCGGGGCCTCGCAGGTGGTTGAAAAGTGAGAGCAGGTTCCCCTCCCCGCCCGATCGCAGGCTCAGGGAGCGGATGAGCGAAGCGAGAGCCGAGGGCAGGGCTTCCGGGGAAAGCAGACGCTCGAAGCCGCCCTCGAGGTCGAAGGTCGTGGCCTCCGGCGCCGAATCGGGGCCG
>DATKVK010000048.1:0-3196 GCA_035530095.1 Rectinemataceae bacterium
ACTCTACGCCAAGCTCGACCTGCTCTTCGCGGCCATTAACCGGGAGGGCGAGAGCGCCGGCAAGGAACGGGCCTGGAGGGAAGCCGCCGCCATCGTCCGAAGCCTCGCCGCGGGGATCGAAACCCCGCCGGGCCGCGGCGAACGCAGGATGAGCGCCTCGGCCGGCGGCCCGGGCCTCGGCGCGAATGCCGAGCGAGCCTACCTCGACGCCCTCGGCGAGCTGCTCGACGCCATCGGCGCGAGCGTGAAATGATGGCGGCCCCGCGAGGGACTCAGTTCGGCAAGGCGGACACCTCGTTCGAGTAAGGGGAGTCGAGAGTTCCCTTGTAGGCGAGAACGCGGTAGTAGTACAGCTTGTTGGGAGAAAGGCCGATATCGGGATAGGTGGTGACGCCGAATCCGACTTGCGCCACGATCGCGTACGTCCCGGTCGAGCCCAGCTTCCGCTCGATGCGGAAGCCGTCTGCCGAGCTCGCTTGGTTCGTCCACGAAATAGCGATTTCCGTCGGCCCTCCGGCGCTGCCGTCCGCGACGAGATTCGCGGGCCGGGCGGGCAGTACGGTGACGCTCGTCGAGGCCGAGCTGGATGCAGTATCGGTGACTTTCACCGTGTCCACCGTGCCTACGAGATGGGAAGCCGTGTAGACGCCTGTCATTCCATTGATCGAGCTTGACGATGCCCCGACAAGACTGTAGCTGTATGAAAGGCTCCCTCCCTGCCCGGAGAAATTCACCGCCCCGCCCTCCTCCACCATGGCATTGCCGGGACTGAGGGCGAGGGCTCCCGCGGCCACGACGTTGACGCTGGAGCTGACCGTCGAAAGGGAATCCGAGACCTTCACGGTGTAGCTCCCCGTCGTCGCGCCCGTGGTGTAGAGCCCTGTCGAATTTATACTTCCCGGGTCTGCACCTCCCGATACCGTCCACATGTAGGGGGGTATGCCGCCGGTAGCGGCAAACTGGCACGAGCCGGCCAGGGCGACGTTCGAGCTCGTCGGCGAGATCGCGAGCCCAGCCGGAGAGATCAGGCTGATCACCGCGTCTGCCTTCGCGCCGGAGGAATCGGTCACCTCGATCGTGTCGCTCGTGCCGGTCGTGGCGACGCTCGGGGCCGTATAAACGCCCGTCAGCGAATTGATCGTTCCCAAACCGGTCCCGCTCTTGAAGTAGTAGACGTAACCCGGCGTACCCCCCGTCGCGACCAGGTTCAGCGTGGAACTGGTGTACACCTCGACCGCGGCCGGACTGAGCGCGAGGGCGGCGGGCGGCGCGGTCGGCGCCACCGTGGTCTTGCCGCTGAACAGGTCATAGAGCACGAAGTTCGAGCAGGCTATAGCCGAAGCCGCGATCGCGGCGAGAAGCGCGGCGAACCCGAAGGCGATGCGACAGCGCACGCTAGCAGCCTGTCGGGCTGAGAACAAGGAATTTCCAGGTACGTCGAATTCTGATATTCTCAGGCAATGGCTGCCCAGTTTGTAACGATAGACCGAGAAACCTTGATGCTGTTGCCTCCGGACCTCCGCGAGTGGGTGCCGGAGGACAGCATGGTCCACTTCATCATCGACGCCGTCGAATCGCTGGACATTCAGGGATTCTCCGTGAACGATCGTGGCAGCGGGAGTCCCCAATACCCTCCGGCGATGATGTTGGCGCTTCTGGTCTACAGCTATGCCACCGGGCGCTTCTCGTCGCGGGAGATTGAGCAGGCCACGTACTATGATGTCGCCATCCGCTACCTCTGTGGCGGGGACCAGCATCCTGACCATGACACGATCTGCACCTTCAGGACGAAAAACCGCGAGGCGTTCAAGGAAGCCTTCGTCAAGGTCCTGATGCTGGCGCAGGAGATGGGCCACCTGAAGAAAGTTGGTGGGATAGCCGTCGACGGGACGAAGATCATAGCCAACGCCAGCAAGCATGCCGCCGTCAGCTACAAGCGGGCCGAGGAAATGGTCAGACAACTTGAGCTGGAGATCGAGCAACTCACGCGCAAGGCGGAGGAGGCCGACAGCGTGCCCCTCGATACAGGCCTCTCCATTCCGGAAGAGATCAAGCGCCGGGAGGACCGCAAGGCGAAGCTCCTTGCGGCGCGCAAGGTCATCGAGGAGCGGTACGCGGAAGTGCGTCGGCAGAAGCAGGAAGACTACGAGGAGAAAAAGAAGGCCCGCGACGACCAGCGCGCAGCGGGAAAGAAACCCCGAGGCCGGGAACCCGAGCCACCCTCCGAGAGCCCTCCCGATAAATCTCAGTTCAATTTCACCGACAGCGAGAGCCGGATCATGAAGGCCGGGAGCGGCGAACATGTCGAGCAGGCCTTCAACGCGCAGGCGGCGATCGACACCGAGGGCAGCATGCTGATCCTGGGGCAGTACGTGACCAACCATGCCAATGACAAGCGTGAACTGGTCCCTGCCGTGGCATGTGTGGACGCTCAGGTGCGACAACCGAGCACGGTCTGCGCGGACACCGGATATTTCAGCGAAGAAGCCGTGAATGCCATCGAGGGTACTGAAAGGGCTCCGACAGTGTACTGCGCGATCGAGCGACAGTCACACCACCGGACCGTCGCGGATCTGGAACGGAAGCCTCTACCCGAGGTTCCGGCAGAGACCGCCACGATCAAGGAAAAGATGGCGCACCGGCTTAAGACTCCGGAAGGACATGGCCAGTACAAGAAGCGCAAGGAGACCATCGAGCCCGCGTTCGGCATCATCAAGTCGAGGCTGGGCTTCCGCCAGTTCCTGATGCGCGGCATCGAGAAAGTGGGTATCGAATGGAACCTGGTAACGCTCGCCTACAACATGAAGCGCCTGCATCGGATGGAGTCGGTCAGAAGGGCGAGCATGTTTGCCGCGGCGCGGGCATAAGGGCTCACGATAGGCCCACCCACGCAGGGAAAGGCAACCAAAGGCCAAGAAATGGACCCCGACAAGGCGGAATTCCGAAATCGGCGCTGAATCGAACGGCCGGCTGGCAAAAATCAGTCTCGACCTCACATCGTGTGGCTTTCAGCCCGACAGGCTGCTAGGCCTCCTATAGGCGCCAGCCGGCGGCAAGGCCCGGCATGAAAGCCATGAGCGGGACCTCTCGCTCGAAGAGCGCGTAGAAGCCGAGGTCCACGTCGAGGGTAAAGCTCTCCGGATCGCCCAAGCGCAGGCCCAAGGACGACGAGCCCTGGGGAAGCAGCTTGAGCTCG
>DATKVK010000049.1:0-95088 GCA_035530095.1 Rectinemataceae bacterium
GTTCTTCTCGGTGACCTTGCCCATGTTCTCGAGCGAGGCGAGCATCTCGGTGACCGAGGCCGTGGCCTCCTCCACCATCGCGCTCTGCCCCTCGATCTGCGTATTGAGGTCGGTGATGCCTGCGGCTATCTTCCTGATCGAGCCCGAGGACTCGTCGATGCGGCCGTCCAGGGTCTCCAGCTGCCTGCCGATGGAGGACGTGCTCGACTCGATCTGCGTCGCCGAGCTCATGGCCTCGCCGGCCGCCTCGACGAGCTTGTCCTTGGCCTCGATGTTGGCCGCGGAGGTCTCCTTGATGTGGAGGATCGAGGTCGCGAGCACGTCGAGGAAGTGGTTGAGATTCTGGGCCAGGGTGCCGATCTCGTCGCGGGACGAGAGCCGGGAGCGCTCGGCGAGATTGCCCTCCTTGAGCTGGGCGATGCTGCGTTCGATCCCGATGACGGACCTGGCGATCGTGTTGGCGAAGGCGATGCCCCCGAAGACCGTCGCGGCGATTATGGCCAGGATGGCGAGGAGGGCGGTCCTGAGCGCGCGGGCCCGGGCCAGGGCGATCTCGTGGTCTATGATGGTGAACTGCTGGGTGATCGTGTCGGTCGAGGCGGCGAGCGAGTCGTGCATGATGTCGATATCCGTCATCAGCGTCTTGAGGTCCTGGAGGGAGGTCTGCAGGATCTTCGCCTTGTTCGGAAAGACCTTGGCCGTGTAGAAGTCCTGGGGGTTCACGGAATCGATGAAGAAGAAGAGGGCCTTGGCGTCGCTCGTGACCGTGTCGAAGTCGTTGCCGAGCTTCGCGAGGCGGTCGTCGTTCAGGGCCTTGAGGTTGCCGACGATCTCCAGCGCATCCTTGACCTTGGCGCTGACCTTGGGGAGCACCGTGACCTTGCCGAGGCCCTGGAAGGCGGCCTGCACCTTGTCGTCGGCGGCCTGCAAGTCCTTGCTGGAATCCTGGAGCCGCGCGAAGGCCAGGCGGTTGACCGCGAGCTGCTGGTCCTTGATGGCGTCGACCAGCGTCGAGAAGTAGCCCCGCTCTTTCTGCATCCGGTCCACGGGAGAGAGAAGGACGAAATAGAGCGCGGCCGCCATGCCGAACAGCAGGACGATGCCGACGATCAGCAAAATCAGTTTGGCGCGTATCTTCATGGTCTTCGATCTCCCCTTCGACGGCGATAGGGACGGAATGCCGAATTTCCTCGCGGGCAGGGAAAACCCTCGTCCGCGAATTCGCATTCGCGTCCTGCGGAAGAGGGAATCGAGCGTGCCCGTTTGGGTCAAGCGCGGCCGAATCTCTCCGCCCGGCCTGTTTTCTCCACTGTCAGCGTTTCTTCTATTGTCGTCATTGTACCGTTTCTCCGGGCCGCGTCAAGCCGGGATCGGCTTTTTCGGTCCCGGGGAGTCCGGGACCGGTCGCGCTTCCGCGGCGAGCGGGCCTCAGGCGGGCTCCGGCAGTTCGAGCACGAGGCCGTCCCAGGCGGGCCGAGCGCCGACACTCGCGCCGCGCTCGGCGCAGTAGGCCTCGAGTTCGGCGTGGCTCGCCTCGTGGTTGATGTGGGTGAGCCAGGTCTCGGCCGCGCCGACGGCCGCGGCCGCGGCGAGGGCCTGGTCGACGCTGAAGTGGGTCTCGTGGGGACGGAAGCGCAGGCCGTCGATGACGAGGACGCGCAGGCCCCGGAGGAGCCGCAGCGAGGAGTTCGGGATCGACGAGCAGTCGGTGAGATAGGCGAAATCGCCGATCCTCCAGCCGAGGATGGGCAGGATGCCGTGCATGAGGGGGATGGGCAGGATGCGCGGCGCGGCGCCGGATTCCCCGGCGCCGGATTCCCCGGCGCCGCCCGGACCTCGCGGAAGCTCGATCCCCTCCGGGGGGGCGAGCCTGAGCTCGAAGCGGGGAAGGCCTCCGCCGGCCTGCAGGGGCGCGAAGGCGTAGGCGAAGCGCGCGCGCGTCTCCCGTATGGCCTCGGCGTTCCCGTACACCGGCAGGATCCGGCTGTGCGTGAGGGGCCGCACGTCGTCGAGGCCGGCTATGTGGTCGGCGTGGGCATGGGTCAGGAGCAGAAGGTCGAGGGAGCGCACTCCGGCGCGCAGGCATTGGAGGCGGAACTCGGGTCCGGCGTCCACGACGATCGCAGTCTGGCCCAGCTCGACGAGGATCGAGGAGCGCCAGCGCCTGTCGCGGGGATCGGGGGAACTGCAGACCGGGCAGCGGCAGCCCATGGCGGGCACGCCGAAGCTCGTGCCCGTGCCGAGGAAGGTTATGCGCACGAGGTTCAGGCCGGGTCTTTCTTGACGGCGACCCCGCGCTCGGACGAAGCCCGGGCCCGAGCCGGCGCGGCCGTCGCCGGCGCGGCCGTCGCCTGCGACGGCGCCGCCGGCTCAGGCGCCGGCCGGGCGGCCCGATCCGCGATCCTGAAGCGGTCGACGGCGGTGCCGATGGAGGCGGCCGTGTCGGCGTTCTCGCGCGAGAGTTCCGACAGCTTGTTCGCCGACTCGTCGATCTCGCGGATGCCGAGCGCGATTTCCTCGGCGGCGTTGCGGTTCTCGGCCGAGAGCCTGCGCACGTCCGAGACGGCGCGCGCGATCACCGAGGCCCCCTCGCCCAGCCTCCCCGAAGCCCCCGCGAGGTTCTTCGCCGTGCCCGACAGGCCCTCGAGGGCGGCGAGCAGGTCGGAGCTCTTCCCGGCCAGGCCGCCTATGACTTCGCCCACCTCGGCGAGCTCGGCCAGGATCCTGTCGACGCCGCCGATGACGGCTCCGATGGACGCGCTCGTCTGCGTCGTGGTCTCGCCCGCCTGGCGCATGGCCTCGACGGTTTCGGCTATCGTGGACCCGATGCCCCGGGCGTTCTCGGCGGTGCTCTCGGAAAGCTTGCGGATCTCCTCGGCCACGACCGAGAAGCCCTTGCCGGCCTCGCCGGCGTGGGCGGCTTCGATGGCCGCGTTCATGGCCAGCAGCCCGGTCTGCTCGGCTATGCCGTTGATGATGTCCACGAGCTCCAAGGTCTTGTCCGCGCTGGCCTCCATGCCCTTCATCGCGCCCACGGCGCTCTCGACGCTCTCCTTGCCCTCGGCCCCGAGGCCGGACACCTGGGCCGCCAGCTCGCGCTGGGCGCGCGCCTTGCCCTCCAGGTCGCGCAGCGATTGGGCCATGCCCGAGATGAGTCTGCCCGCCCCGCCCAGCGCGCCTTCCAGGGCCTCCACCGCGCCGAGCACCGTCTGGGAAGCCTGGACTATGCCGTCCTTGGCCGACTCGGCCTCGGCCGCCGCCCCGTCGAGGCGTTCGGTCTGGACCCGCATCGAGCCGATGGTGGCGCTGATCTCGGTGATGGTCGCGGCCGACTCGGCCGAATGGGCGGCCAGGGTCTCGCCCGAGAGCGCGCTCTTCCCGGCGGCCTCGCGCAGGTCCCGTACGATGACGGAGAGTCCGCGGGAGAGCCCGGCCACCGAGGTCTGGATGCCGCCGATCTCGGTCCTGTCCCTGGCCGCCATTTCGACGGTGAGGTCTCCGGCGGCGAGGGCCGCGAGGCCGCGCTGGATGCCTTGGACCGAGCGGGAGATGCGGCGGGTGCTGCCGGCGATGACCAGGAGCCCGACGGCGAGACAGAGGAGGGCCGCGACGCTCCCCGCGATCAGGCTGCGGCCGAGGAGGGCCAGGGATACGCTCACCGGTTCGTAGACGAGGATGCGCCAGTCGAGCCCCTTGTCGTCCTTGAGGGGACTGGAGCTCAGGTAGTAGCTCTGCCGGCCGGCGCGGAACTCGGAGAACCGGGCGCCGGCGCCAGCCCCGCCAGCCCCGCCGGGGTCGCCGGCGCCTTTGAATGAAGCGGCCGCGGACAGCACCGGATCTCCGCTCTCGGCCGCCTGGACCAAGTCGGGATTCCCGTCCGCGCCCTTCCGCGTGACGCTCCCCTCGCCGCTGGTCGCGACGAGCTGGCCCGAAGAGGTCAGGATCACTGCGTCGAGGGCCGTGCCCCGGACCGCGCCCGCGAGTATTCCGTGGAGCCCTCCCAGCGGGAGATCGGCCCCGAAAACGCCGAGCACCGAACCGGATGCGTCCTTGATGGGCGTGTAGGGCGTGACGACGAGGCCGCCCGAGACGAAGTCGACGTAGATGTCGGTGTAGCCCGGCCCTCCCCTTTCGACCGCCCCCTTGTACCAGGCTCTCGACGTGGGCGAGAAATCGACGGCCTTGCTGAGGGCGCCCGCTCGGCCGCCGAGACCCAAGGGGTACATCTCGAGCTTGCCCGTGGTCCTCTCGTCGCGGACCGCGAAGAGGCCGGAGCCGTCGGCGGCGCGGGTCACGAGCGAGGTGCGCTCCCGGCGGTCGCCGTAGTACAGGGTGCCGACCTCGGGAGAGAGCCCGGCGAAGCTGTACAGGAGCGGCTCCAGGGCGCGCGGCCTGGCGAGGTCGAGGCTTCCGCTCTCGCCCTCGCGCTCGAGCGCCCCCAGGATGAGCTGGGGCGTCGCGAAATACGAGCGCACGCCCGCCTCGATCTGACCCGAGCTGCGCAAGGACAGGAGTTTCGTCAAATCCCGGATGGTGGCCGAGCCCGCGGCGAGGGCGCTCGCGAGCATCGCTCCCATGGAGAGGACGAACACGATCACATAGGGCAGGGCTAGGAGAACCCATAGGGGAGTATGACGGGGAGTATGACGGGGAGTATGACGCTCTCGTCGTGCTGCGCTCATCTGTCTAGCTCCTTCCTCGGACCGCCTCAAGCGGGTTGGCGGCTCGTGCAAACTGCATCCGCCTTTTGCACGAGGCTCGCCCGAGTCGATATTTTCATTTCGAGTCTAGCGCAGTCCGCGATTTCTTGCCATTTCAGCTTTCGCGCTCCGCGCCCCGGCCCGCTCGCGCTAGGGAGTGGGCGAGGCGGGAGCCGAAGGCGGCGCAGGGGCGGGAGCCGCGGGCGGCGGAGGGAAGGGCGGCGGCTCGAAGTCGGAGAGCGCGGGGATGCGCACGAGATGGATCATCTCGTCCGGCACCCGCGAAGCGAGGGCCTCGACGCTCGTCTCGACGTCGCTTTCGAAGACCACCGGCCTGAACTCGCCGTTCGCGTCGAAGTAGGGGGCGAGCACGGCCACGTGGTAGTGCCGCCACAGGCCGGTGAGCCTGCCGCCCGAGGACCGCGACACGCTCGCCAGATAGATATCGCCGGGGTCGCGGATCGCGAGGACGTAGAGAAGGGCCTTGAGACCGCGGGCGGCGTAGCCCAAGCTGGAGGTGGGGGCGTTGTAGGGCTCGTAGGTCGACCCGCCGTTCACCGGTTCCGCGGTGGAGGGGGCGAAGAGGGCGAAGGGCGCGATGTCCACGTCCGAGCCGGTCAGGCTGTGCTCCTCTTCGGGCAGAGCGGCCTTGGCGAGGGCGAGGGCCAGATTCCGCGTCCAGTCGAGGCCGAAATACGGGTCCAGGCTCTTCTCGTACACGTTCGACCAGTCGCCGCCGCGGCTTCCGAGGTGCCGCTCGGCCATGGCGCGCGGGTCGAGGTAGGTCCCGGTCAGCGGCTCGTAGAAGCCGTCGACGACCCATTTCGCGAAGCCTGAGCAGTTGAGCCCCGGCTTGCCTTCCTGCGGCGAGTCGTCCTGGATGTGCACCGCCCGGCCCTGGCCGTCGAGGGCCCCGTCGTCGGTGTAGTTCAGGCCGCCGAGCCTCTCCCTGATCGCGGCCACCATCGAGGCGACGTTCGCGTAGAGGCCCGGCCGCGGCGAGAAGAGCCGCCAGTCCACCAGGTCGCGGGTCCAGTCCACGATATCGGCCATCCGGGAGACGCAGACGCGCTCGAAGGGGACGGGGATCGGGACCTCGCGGTTGATCACGCCGCCGTAGAGCACGAGGTCGAGCCGCGACCGGTCGCCGTCGGGATAGATGCGGAGGAAGACCCCCGGGTCGCTCTTGAGGAAGACCTTGGCCTGGAGGAATCGCCCGTCGTCGAGGGAGCGCTTGATGATCCACGAGCCCTGGGTATAGACGGGCTCCCGGCCGCGGGGAATGCCGGGGCCGCTTTTTACCGCCGCGACGATCAGGTAGAACGAAGTGCGGCCGCGGACGGACGAAAACCTGAAGAGTCCGTCGCGCCCGCGCAGCGTCGCCGGGGCTCGGGACAGGGCGACGTCCCTCGGGGCCGCCAGGAAGCCGTTCCAATACGAGGCCCTGAGGTCGGCGCTGTCGGGGAAAAGATCGAGGCGCGCGTCGCCCGGCAGGGGCGGCGGCAGGGCCTGGGCGCGGAGGACGGTGGAGGAAACCGCGAGCAGGGCCAGGAAAACCAGCGCGGCGAACGGTTTCGGCTCCGCCCGGATCGGGGCGGGTCTTGCGATGCGTGCTATCATCCTAGTAGATTGTCGGCGTGCTCGGGCCCGGCCTTCAGTTGACGGGCCTCGATGCCGATATTCAGAACCGATTCTGCTCGCGGCAACCTCAAACGTACAAGCACGAGGACAGCCTGAATCACCTCATCGGAGTCCACCGTCATGCGCTGGAAATCGTACGCGCCCTACATCCTCGCCCTCGCACTCATCGGACTCTCCGGCGGCGTCCTCGCCGCCGTGGCCGGAGACACGGCCTCGGCCGAGAGCCTCGCCGCGGCCGAGGCGATATCGCCTCCGGCGACGCCGTCTTCGGCGACGCCCCCGGCGGTCCCCTCCGCCGACGCATCGCTGCAGACCGAAACCTCGCCACCGAGCGAGGCCCCCCAGCCGAGCTGGCCCGTTCCCCAGCCCGCGCCGCCGGCCGCGAACCCGCCGGCCCTCCCCAATCCCGAGCTCTCGGCCACCGTGCCCTCGGACGCTCAGCCGGGAGCCCTGCTTCCTCAAGCGGTGCAGCCGGCGCCCTACCATGGGTTCCCCGACCTCTATTCGCCGGCCGTCGCCGCCGAATCGACGAACGGCCCCGCCTACGTCCCCGACGAGGAAGACCTTCTGCGCCAGGAGGAAGAGCGCTCGGCCCACCTGCCGATCCTGGCCAACAATATCATCCTCGCCTTCTACGGCCATCCGGGCTCCAAGCGCATGGGCATTCTCGGGGAATATTCAAAGGAAGATCTCGCGCGGCTGCTCAAGGGCTACGAGAAACTCTACGAGGCTGTCTCGGGCGGCAAGGGTGTGGTCGGGGCCTACTACCTCATCTACGGCACCTGCTGGCCCGGCGGAGAGATCGGCTACCTCAAGGACTCGGTCGTGAAGTCCTATATCGACTATGCGGCCAAGGAAGGCATGCTCGTCTTCATCGACCATCAGATCGGCAAATACACCGTGGCCGAGGCCGTGAAGCGCCTCCTGCCCTTCCTCAAGTACCCCAACGTGCATCTCGCCCTCGATCCCGAATGGCGCACCACCTCGCCCATGAAGGTGATCGGCGCCATCACCGCGGACGAACTCAACCAGGCTCAGGAAATGATCCAGGACTACCTCGACCGTAAGAGGATCCCGGGCGTGAAAATGCTCGTCGTGCATCAGTTCAACCAGAAGATGATCGAGGACCGAAGCAAGGTGCGCGCCAATTTCGACCGCGTCATACTCATCCACACCGCCGACGGCTTCGGTCCGCCGGCGCTCAAGCGCTCGAGCTACGCCTACAACGCGCAGGCGACCAACATGCCGCTCAAGGGCTTCAAGCTCTTCTTCAAGTCCGCGTATCCGGGGGCGGGCTTCGACGATCCCCTGCTCACTCCTCGCGAGGTGCTCTCGCTCGATCCCGAGCCCCGGGTCGTGATCTATCAGTAGGGCGAGGCATGAGCGGCCGCGGCGGAAGGGTCGGGACGGCCGCGGCTATGCTTTCCCGGCCCCTCGATTGGTATATACTTACATGAGGGATGCGGCCGAGGCGGCTGCCGACGCCGCTTCCGGCCTATTCGAGAATATTACAGGAGTGCGAATCATGGAAACACGCAGGCCCTCCCGCTACGCAGTCGTCGTCCTGGCCCTGCTCGTCGCAGCGGCTTCGGCTTGGGGCTACGATCCTCCCGCCGGCGGGACGCTTCTCCCGGTGCTGCCCTCGGCGGCTGCGCTGTCCCAAGGCTCGACCGTGACCTCGCTCGACTCGCCCTGGGCGGACATGCTCAATCCCTCGGCCTCGGCCGGCCTGCAGAGACCCACCTTGGAGGCCGATTTCATCGGCATCGACGATCTGGGCGGGAGCCAGGGGCTCGGGGGCGGAGGGGGCTTGGGCTTCTCCCTGCCCACACCCTACGCGGTCTGGGGCGCCAGCCTCCGCTTCCTCTCGACCCCCGACTCGATGACCAGCCTTCCCCTCGGCACCCTGGCCCAGGTCCACGGCAGCATAGCCAAGGACCTCTTCCCCAACTTCTACGTGGGCGCCGGCCTCGGCTTCACCTTCGGCGACAACGGAGGCCTGGGCTGGGGCGCCGGCCTCGACCTGGGCTTCATGAACCTGCTGGGCGACGTGGGCTTCGTCAAAGACTTCCGCTGGGGCGCCGTCGTGACCGATATCGGCAAGGGCTACCAGACGCCCTCGCCGGCGACCGGCGTCACCGGATCCGCCGCCACCGCCCTCCAGCCGCCCTTCACCTTCGGCGTGGGCATGCGCGGCCTCGTCATCAAGACCGGCGCGGTCAAGTTCGGCCTCGGCGCCGATTTCTTCCTCCCGAGCTTCTCCGATTTCGTCGCCAATTTCTCGGGCACCCTCACCTTCGCCGATGTCTTCGGGCTGCGCGCCGGCTGGGGCTTCAGCTCCGCCGAGCTGGCCGCCCACGTCTCGCGGAGCGTCTTCCCCTCGATAGGCCTCACGGCCACCATCCCGCTCAACAAGGTCGACCAGAGCTCCCTGCTCGGCAAGGAAGGCATCGAGCAGGCCGACCTCAAGCCCTACCTCTCCGCGGCCCCGCTGTACGGCTCGCTCTGGGCCTTCGGCGCCGGCGCGGTCCTTCCGCTGGGCTCGGCGGCCAAGATCCCGCCCAAGATCGTCGTCCGCTTCCCCTTCACCAACTGGGGGCCGCCCGCCGGCTCGCCCGGCTGGCGCGAGACGCCTCCCGGCCCGGCCAAACCCGGCGCCGCGGGCCCGGCCTACATCTCGCCCAACAACGACGGCGTGCAGGACAACCTCGTCGTCCCGGTCACGATCACCGACAAGCGCTACATCCTCCGCTGGACCTTCACGGTGACCGACGCCAAGGGCGCCGTGGTGCGCACCATCTCCAACAAGGTGCCGCTCCCCAGCACCGAGGGCGTCAAGGGCCTCTGGGACCGCCTCATCTACGTCAAGAAAGGCGTCGCCGTGCCCCCGGCCATCGTCTGGAACGGCATCGGCGACTCGGGCCAGGTAGTGCCCGACGGCGACTACACGGTCTCGCTCGAGGCGGTGGACGACAACGCCAACCGCAGCTCGGTGGGCCCCTTCCCCGTCGTCGTCCGCGACACGCCGCCCAAGGCCGGCGCCGCCTTCGCGCTGACGCCTCCCATCTTCAGCCCGGGCGGCAACAGCTCCAAGACGAGCCTCCTCGTCAAGCTTTCAGGCTCGGTCGAGGATCTCTGGACCATCCAGATACTCAACGTGGCCGGCAGCGTCGTGCGGACGGTCGAGTTCAAGGACGCGGCGCCGAGCGACTTCACCTGGGACGGGCGCGGAGACGACGGCAAGATCGTCCCCGACGGCGTCTACTCCTTCGTGCTCGCCTCCACGGACCGGGCGGGCAACAAATGCACGGAGCGGCTGGACAATATCGTCGTCGACACCCAGCAGCCGCCCATCGGCCTCATCATCGATCTCGCGACCTTCAGCCCCATCAGCCAGACCAAGAAAGTCGAGAACCTCTTCCCCGCCGTCCCCGTCAAGCAGGGGATCATCGGCTGGCATCTCTCGGTGCTCGACAAGGACAAGAAGGAAGTCTGGAGCCGCGAGGGCAAGGACGGAGCCTCCATCGCCGACAAGGTGCCCTTCGACGGCCTCGACGCCGCGGGCAAGGTCCTGCCCCAGGGGCCGTACCAGGGCAAGCTGGCCGTCACCTACCAGAACGGCTACCAGCCTACGACGCTCTCGCCGGTCTTCGTCCTCGACACGACGCCGCCCACGGGTTCGGTGACGGTCGATCGGCCGGCCTTCAACCCGGTCGGCGACATCAATCAGAACACCGTGCACTTCCTCCAGAAGGGCGACAAGGACGCCGACTGGCTGGGCCAGATCATCGGGTCGGCGGGCACGGTGGTCCGCACCTGGAAATTCTCGCCCCGGCCCGACCCCTCGGTGGAGTGGGACGGCCTCGACGACGCGGGCAAGCCCCTGCCCGACGGAGTCTACACCTACCACCTGAGCGCCGTGGACGCGGCCGGCAACACCTTCAGCTCGAACTTCGTGGCCGTGGCCATCGACACCGAGAAGAAGGCCGTGCGGCTCATCGCCGACCAGAAGGCCTTCAGCACCCTGCCGAGCAGTCCCAAGACCAGCCTGAAGCTCATCACGCAAGTGGTCTCGAACGACCGCGTCAAATCGTACAAGCTCGAGATCGACGCCTACGACGTGCCCGACCTGAAGGCCGGCACCGTCGTGCGCAGCTGGGCGGCCGCGCAGGGCGTGCCGGCCGGCTTCACCTGGAACGGGATGAACGACCAGCAGCAGAAGTCCCCCGACGGCCGCTACATCGCCAAGCTTTCGGTCCTCTACCTCAACGGCGACACCGCCGACGCCCAGGCCGGCCCCGTCCTCCTGGACTCGGTCGCGCCCTCGATCAAGGTCTCGGCCTCGCCGCTCCTGTTCTCCACCAACGACGACAGCCGCAAGCGCGAGGTGCGCTTCACCCAGAGCTCGGTGCCCGGCGACGACTGGACGGGACGACTGCTCGCGAGCGACGGCAGCGTCGTGAAGACCTGGACCTGGAAGGACAAGGCCGCCGACTTCGTCTGGAATGGCACCGATCAGGCGGGCAACATCGTTCATGACGGCGCCTACCGCTACGAAGTCAGCTCGACCGACGCGGCGGGCAACACCGGCTCGGGCGAGGTGAGCGGCATCACGCTCGACAACCGGCCCGTGCAGATCTTCGTCACGGCCTCGACCCTGAACATCTCGCCGACCGGCGATCCGGACAAGCGCGACGTCACCTTCACCCTCATCGTCACGCTCCGCGACGGCATCGACTCCTGGCACCTCGCCCTCCTCGACAAGGACGGCAAGGAACGCTCGAGCTACTCCGGCCAGGGCAACGACGTCCCCTCGAAGATCGTCTGGGACGGCCGCGACTCGACGGGCACGGTCGTCCAGGGCGCCTACACGGCCGTCTTCACGGTCGACTACCTGAAGGGCGACCACGCCGAGGCCAGGACCGCGCCCATCTTCGTGAACACCGAGGGCGCCAAGGCCGAGGTCAAGATCACGCCCCAGCCCTTCAGCCCCGACAACAGCGGGGTGAACGACGAGCTCAACATAGCCCTCTCGGTGAGCGACCCCAGCCCCATCGCCGACTGGAGCTTCCAGATCTTCGAGCAGGCGGTGACCGAAGGGCCGCGACCTGTTGCGCAGGCCGCGAGTGCGGCGGCGCCTAACGCGGCTGCCCCTAACGCGGCTGCCCCGGCGGGCGGCGCGACCCCGGCGGGCGGCGCGACGGCGGCCAGCGGCCAGGCGGGCGCGGCTCCCGCGGATCTGGCGACCCCGCCCGGCCCCGGCGAGCGCGTGTTCAAGACCTGGGGCGGCCAGGGCGCCCCCGCCGCGGCCATCACCTGGGACGGCCGCTCCGACAAGGGCGAGCTCGTGCAGTCGGCGACCGACTATCCCTTCGTGTTCACGGTCCGCGACATCCTGGGCAACACGGCCACGGTGAAGGGCGACATCACGATAGACGTGCTCGTCATCCGCGAGGGCGACCAGTACAAGATCAACGTGCCCTCGATCGTGTTCCGCGCCAACTACGCCGATTTCGTCGGCCTCGACCAGGCCACGATCGACCGCAACAACCGGGTGGTGGCGCGCATCGCGCAGATCCTCAACAAGTTCTCGAACTACAAGATCCAGATCGAGGGCTTCGCGAACAGCGCGGCCGCGATCGAGGGTCTCGGCCAGGCCGCGATCGACCGCGAGCAGCAGACGGAGCTCATACCGCTCTCGCTCGGCAGGGCCGAGCTCATCAAGAAGATGCTCATCCAGCAGGGCGTCGATCCTACTCGGCTCAGCACGGCCGGCCTCGGCGCCAACGACCCGATGGTGCCCTTCTCCGACGCGCAGAACCGCTGGAAGAACCGGCGGGTGGAGTTCCTGCTCATCAAGAATCAATAGAGCCCGGCAGGGCGGGTCCCGCCGGGGGCGGAGGGAGGGCGACCGGAAGATCGTCGCCGCCCTCCCTTCGCCCCGCCCCGGCGGCTCTTCGGCGGCGGTCCGCGCCGTCCATGGAAGAGAGATCGAGTCTGTGCTAGTGTTGGCCGCCATGGGTGTCTTCGAAGCGATGGAATACGGCGGTCAGGAGTTCAAGGGCCTGGTTTGCTCCGGCGAGGAGCTCTCCGGCAGGGAATTCGACGAATGCGCGTTCTCGGAATGCGATCTATCCGAGGCCTCTTTCGAGAGGAGCCGTTTCGAGAACTGCCTGTTCAAGGGCTGCAACCTGAGCAACCCCAAGATCGGCCATGCCCGCTTCATCGACGTCTCGTTCGAGAACTGCAAGCTGCTGGGCCTCAATTTCTATCATTGCGACCAGAGCCGATTCGACCTGGTCTTCAGGGGCTGCAAGATCATCTCCTGCAACTTTTCCGACACGGCGATGAAGAAGGCGAAATTCCTCGGCTGCGGCTTCGACGGCTGCTTCTTCCAGAACGCCTTTCTCGAGGAATGCGATTTCTCGGAGTCGTCCTTCAAGGACACGCTCTTCCACAATGCCGACTTGCGGAAAGCCGTCTTCAGGAACGCGCGCGGCTACAGCATAGATCCCAGGAACAACAGGATTCAGAAAGCGATATTTTCCGTCCCGGAGGTTCTTTCGCTCCTGGACTGCTTCGACATAGCCATCAAGGACTAGAACTCCCCCACCATCAGCACTTCGGGTTCCAGCTCGACGCCGAGCCTGGAGCGGGCCTCGTCGCGGGCGAGCTCGATGAGCGCGCGCATGTCGGCGGCGGCCGCCCCGCCCGTGTTGACGAAGATGTTCGCGTGCCAGTCCGAGACGGCCGCGGCGCCGATGCGCCGCCCCCGAAAGCCGAGCTCGTCGAGGATCTTTCCGGTGGGCGCGCCGAGGGCTCGGTCGTTCTTGAACACCGAGCCGGCCGAGGGCAGGCGGTAGTGGCCCTTGGCCTCGCGGTCGGCGCGGCGGCCGCGCATCGCGGCGGCCAGGGCCGCGGGCTCGGCGGGCGCGAGCGAGAAGGCCGCGGCGAGGATGAGCTCGCCCGAGCGCGCTCCGCCCGGCTGGTAGGGCGAGCGCTTGTAGGCCCACTCGCTCGGGTCGAGGGTGCGGCGCAGGGGCTTGCCGCCGGCGCCGGCCGACTCGACCCAGGCCAGGACCTGCGAGAACTCGCGCTCGTAGCAGCGGGCGTTCATGAAGGCCGAGCCGCCGACGGTGCCCGGCATGCCCGCGAAATCCTCGAGGCCGCCCAGGCCTCGGCAGAGCGCTTCGAGGCAGAGATCGTCCACGTCGAGCCCCGCGCCCGCCGCGAGCAGGACGCGCCCGTCCTCGAGCGCCTCGAAGCGCAGCGCGGCCAGTCCGCCCATGTCGAGGACGATGCCCCGGATGCCCCGGTCGCCGACGAGGATGTTGGCGCCTCCGCCGAGCACGAAGAGCGGAATGCCCTCGGCCCGGGCCGCGGCGAAGAGCTCCGCGGCCGCCTCCGCGTCCAGGGGGCGCACGAAGGCGTCGGCCGGGCCGCCTATCCCGAAGCTGCAATGGGAGGCCATGCTCTCGCCGAAGCCTATCTCCGCCCTTATATTGATTTTTTCGAGGAAGTCCCGTAGTGTTGGCATAGCCAGATAGTACCCGCCTCGGGCACGAGGCGCAACACATACGAGGAAGCGCATGCCGACTGTCACCTTCTACAACACTCTGGGCCGCAGCTTGCAGGAATTCCGGCCCCTCAAGCCCGGCAAAGTCGGCTTCTACGGCTGCGGTCCCACGGTCTACAACTACGCCCACATCGGCAACCTGCGCGCCTACGTCTTCCACGACACCCTGGTTCGAGCCTTGCGCTATCTGGGCTACGAGGTCACCCACGTGATGAATATCACCGACGTGGGGCATCTCTCCGGCGACGTCGACACGGGCGAGGACAAGATGGTGAAGAGCGCCGCGGAGCGCGGCCAGTCCGTCCTCGAGGTGGCGCGCTTCTACACCGAGGCCTTCTTCCGCGACTGCGGGCGCCTGAACATCCTGAGGCCGGAGGTCGTCTGCAAGGCCACCGAGCACTTAGACGACATGATCGCCCTCATCAGGCGCATCGAGGAGCGGGGCTTCACCTACTCTTCCGGCGGCAATCTCTACTTCGATGTCACCAAGTTCCCGAATTACGGCGAGCTCGCCCTCATCAAGCTCGACGAGCTCAAGGCGGGGGCGCGCATCGAGGTCGACGAGAACAAGCGCCACCCCGCCGATTTCGCCCTCTGGTTCACCAAGTCCAAGTTCGTGAACCAGGCCCTCGTCTGGGACAGTCCCTGGGGGCGAGGCTACCCCGGCTGGCACATCGAGTGCTCGGCGATGAGCATGAAGTACCTGGGCGAGCAGTTCGACATCCATGCGGGCGGCATAGACCACATTCCCATCCACCACACGAACGAGATAGCCCAGTCCGAGGCCGCCACCGGCAAGAAGTGGGTGGATTACTGGTTGCACAACGAGTTCCTCGTCATCTCCAACGGCAAGATGTCCAAGTCCTCGGGCGGTTTCCTGACTCTCCAGCGTCTCGTCGACTCGGGCTACGAACCGCTGGACTACCGCTACTTTCTCCTTGGCGCCCACTACCGCTCCCAGCTGCAGTATTCGGGCGAAAGCATGGACTCGGCCAAGTCCGCGCGCCGCTCCCTGGGAGAGCGCGTTCTCGCGCTCAAGGACAAGGCCGGATCCAGGCCTCTGCCCCATCCGGGCGCGCTCGGGCCGGAGGCGCGCGGCTACCTCGAGGCTTTCGCCTCCGCCATCGCGCAGGACATGGCCACGCCCCGAGCCCTGGCCGAGCTCTGGGGGCTCCTGCGCGACCCGAAGCTCGACCCGGCCGAGGCCCTCGCCGCCGCCTTCGACATGGACCGGGTCCTCGGCCTCGGTCTCGAGGCCCTGGAACGCCCGCCTGAGAGCGCGGTAGAGCCCGAACTGGCCGCCGAGATCGAAAAGCTCGTGGCCGAGCGCGCGGCCGCCAAGAAGGCCAAGGATTTCGCCCGGGCCGACGCGATCAGGAACGAACTCAAGGCCCGCGGCATCGTCCTCGAGGACGGGCCGTCCGGCACCTCATGGAGGCGGGCATGAGGCCGTCCGCAGTCCACCGAATCCGTCCGGCCGTTCCGGGCGGGGCGTAACCCGGGGTTAGCGACATTGTTTTCCAATAGCGGACCCCCTGGGGCCGAGGACCTGCGGCGGCTGTACGACTCGGTGGCGCCCATCCTCGTGCGCATAGCCGTGCGTATAACCGGCAGCTCGGAATCCGCGGAGGATGTCGTGCAGGACGCTTTCGCCCGACTCATAGAGAAAGAGATCGCCTTCCCGACGATGGACGACGCCAAATTCTGGCTCATCCGGGTAGTCAAGAACGGGGCTCTCAATTTCGCCAAGCGCAAAGGCAGAGAGATCAAGGCCTACGAGCGGTGGTGGAGGGGCGAGCGGGACCAGAGCGGGGCGGCGGACGAAACGCTCCTTAAAGACGAATCGGCCGAGGAGCTTCGCCGCGGGCTCGAGGAACTGCCCGAGAAACTCAAGGCTGTACTCGTGCTCAAGGAATACGGTGGCTTGAACTACAAGGAAATAGGCAGGGCCCTCGGCATCAGCGAGGGCAATGTCAAGGTGCGGGCCTTCCGCGCGCGGGAAGCGCTTCTCGAAAAGCTCGGGGAGGATTCGAAACATGTGTCCTGACCGTGAACTCTTATCCGCCTATGTCGATGGAGAGGTGCCGGAGCCCTGGAACGGGCGACTCGAGGGCCATATCGCGGACTGCGAAGCCTGCGCCAAGGCCGTCGACGGCTTCCGCGCCCTCTCCGCGCGCATCCGATCGGCCGGGGCCGAGGGCTTCGACGAGTCGGCGGCCCTCTCTCGCATGCGCGCGCGCATGGAAGCGGCGCTCTCAGCGCGCGGAGAGCCGGCCCTCCCCCACCGCTCCGCCGCTCCGCGCCATTCGGCCGAGTTCTGGAGGCGCCGCGTCGCCCTGCCCCTGCCCGCGGCCGCGGCGGCGGCGGTGGCGGTGATCGCCCTGCTCGCGCTCACCCTTTCCGGCAGCTTCACTACCCTGCGGAGCGCCGCGCCGGCCCTGGCCGCGGCCCCCCAGACCGGTCCCATCCAGGCTATGGCCACCGCGGCCGAGCTGCCTCCACCCGGCGGCGGCCAGACCATCAGCATGGACGAGCTCTTGCGCTACCTCGAATCGAAAAACGGCCAGGCGGCGCTCACCATACGTCTCCCCTCGGGGGCTAGCTTCGACAACTCCGGCACCCCTGTAATTCAGGTGGCAGGTCCGCCTCAAGGGTCCAAGGGCGGCGCTCAGTGATAGCTCAACGCGCCATCGCCTGGCTCGCGGTCGCGAGCCTGGCGATAGCGATGCCCCTGCGCGCCCGGGCGCAGGAAATGCCCGAATCGCTCAGGGACCGGGCGCTATCGATACAGATCCAGGCGGTCATCATCTCTCCCGGCGCCGATCAAAAGGGAGCGCCCTCGGTCGAGCAGAGTTCCTGGCATGAGGAGGGCTCGGGTCTGACCGTGCCCGGCACGCCGGTGGGCATCAAGCTGGTCGCGAGCAACATGGTGATCTTCGTCCAGGTGACGCCCTTCGATCAGGAAGAAGGGCACCTCACCCTGGTCGTACAGGGACAGGTCTGGCTCCACAAGAGCAGCGGGGCCCTCGCCTTCAGGACGACCGTCAACAAGGTCGAGGTCGAGTACGGCGAGACGGTCTTCTTCTACCCGCTCGGGGCGGCGGCCGAGGGGAAACCCTCGCTTCGCGTAGCGATCTCCGTCACCAAGGCCGCATCCGGAGCGGCGGCGGGTCCACCCGGACAGACGGCCCTTCCCGGAGCGCTCCCAGGAGGGGGGAAGAGCGGTAAATGAGCTTCGACCTTCCGCGCTCCTCCGACATCGAAGCGGCGCGGAGTTCTCGCTTCCGCTCGACGCACCCCTTTTCGCGCTTCGCCAGGCGCGCGGGTGTTTTTTTGCTGCTCGCCGGGGGGATCGCCGTCGGAGCCTCCTCGCTATCGAACTACCTCGAGCGCCCCGTCATCGATAGGCTCGAGCCTGCCATCGGAGAGCCCGGCAAAGCCGTTACGATCATCGGACGAAATTTCGGCGCGGCCAAAGCTGACTCGCGCGTCGAAGTCGACGGGGTCGCGCCCACTTCATCTGCATATATATCCTGGAGCGACAAAGAAATACGCCTTCGCTTTCCACAGACGGTCGATTCCGGCCTGGTGCACGTCATCACCAGGCGCGGCAGCTCCAACCCGCAGCTCTTCATGAATAAGGCCCGCCTGCCCGTCCTCGCCGCGGGCGGACTCTCCGGCCGCACCGGGCCGTACATCGCATCCGTCTCGACCGAACAGGGGCCGATCGGCTCGCTGCTCGCCATAGCGGGGCTCGACTTCGGCGAAAACCGGGAGGAAGGCAAGGTGCTCT
This sequence comes from Rectinemataceae bacterium, assembly GCA_035530095.1. Classification (GTDB taxonomy): domain Bacteria; phylum Spirochaetota; class Spirochaetia; order Treponematales; family Rectinemataceae; genus JAJXZP01. The sequence goes on from DATKVK010000049.1 coordinate 17,711, forward strand.
TCCCCTGGGCCGCCGATTACGGCGCCAACGCTCAGCTGGCCCAAGGCGCGCCGACTACGATCGAGGGAATGGAGGGCGATGCCTGCTACGAGCTTTGGTCGGATAAGGAGATCAAGGTGCGGGTGCCCGACGGGGCCGTGTCCGGGGCCATCGCCGTGGCGACCGCCAAGGGGCGCAGCAACGGAGTATTCTTCCGCGTTTCGGACGCGCCGGGCCTCAAGACCTACAAGGATCCCCGCAGCTACTCGTTCAGCCAGAGCGTGAGCGTAGCCAACCTCAAGGTATCCGGTCCCAACGAGTTCTTCCTGTGGGTACCCCGCCCCGCCGAATGCGCCTCGCAGCGCCTCGACCGGATTCTCTCCCAGGATCCCGTTCCCCTGATCCCCGACTACCACGGGACCGCCCTGTTCCGATTCAAGGACCTCCAGAACGGCGCCGCCTTTTCGATAGCGCAGTCCTTCCTCGTCACGGTGTACGCCGTCGAAACGCAGGTGAACGCCGACCGGATCTCGCTCAAACCGACGAATCCGCCCTCTCTCATGACCGACTACACCAGGGCGGACCCCGTCGTGCCCTCCGACGATCCGCGGATCAAGGCCCTCGCCGAAAGCATAGTCGGCGCCGAGGCGAACCCCTGGCGCAAGACCCGTCTCGTCTGGAACTGGGTCGAGAAGAACCTCGCCTGGTCGCCCTTCAAGGAACGAATGCATCCCCAGGACGCCTTGAAGGACAAGAGCGCCGATTCCTACTCCTATGCCCTCGTCACCTGCGCCCTGCTGCGCGCGGCCGGAGTCCCCTCGCGTCCGATCGCCGGCTACCTCATCGATCCGAACAGGCGGGCCGTCAGGCACTACTGGCTCGAAGTCTTCATCTACGGCCTGGGCTGGGTGCCGCTCGACCCTATCCTCGGAAGCGGGGCCTCGCCCGGCGGGATCGCCGTGGCCTGGGACGACCGCTCCCGCTATCTGGGCGGCGTGGACGACCGCCATCTCGCCTTTTCGCGGGGCTTTTCGACTCTGGCGCCCATGGCGCCCGACGGCCGCCGGGTTTCCAAGGAACGTCGCTGGTCCTTGCAGAGCTTCTATGAAGAGGCTACGAGTCATATTCAGGATTACTCCTCCTATTGGGGCGACATCGAGGTGACGGGGCTGTACTGAGGCCCGGACGCGGGGCGAACCGGCAATTTCCCTTTGCGAGGATGCCGATAGACGGTTGCGCCATTTCCAAAATGCGGTTACCTTGGTTGAAACCTCAATTCGAACATTCACGGGGTATTCCTCATGTCATGGTAGCCATGACGACGGCTACGACCAAGGAGAGCGGCAATGTCGTATATCGAGAAGCAGGATCCTGAGCTGTTCAAGGCCATGGAGCTCGAAGCGGGCCGGCAGCGCGACAATCTCGAACTCATCGCGAGCGAGAACTACACCTCGCCGGCGGTGATGGAGGCGGTCGGCTCGGTGCTCACCAACAAATACGCCGAGGGCTATCCGGGCCGGCGCTACTACGGCGGCTGCCAGTTCGTCGATATGGCCGAGAACCTCGCCCGCGACCGCGCCAAGGCTCTCTTCGGCGCCGACCACGCCAACGTGCAGCCCCATTCCGGCTCACAGGCCAACATGGGCGTGTACTTCGCCGCGATCAAGCCGGGCGACACCATCCTCGGCATGAACCTGGCCCACGGCGGCCACCTCACCCACGGCGCGCCGGTGAGCTTCTCGGGCAAGCTGTACAAGGTCGTCCACTACGGCGTCGACAAGGACAGCGAGCGGATAGACTACGACGAGCTCGCCCGCATCGCGCGCGAGGCCAAGCCCCGGATCATCGTGGCGGGGGCCTCGGCCTACGCCCGCATCCTCGACTTCGAGCGCTTCAGGAAGATCGCCGACGAGGTCGGGGCCTATCTCATGGTCGACATGGCCCACATCGCGGGCCTCGTCGCGGCGGGGCTCCACCCGAGCCCCATCAAGCTCGCCCACTTCACCACCACCACCACCCACAAGACCCTCCGCGGGCCCCGCGGCGGCATGATCTTCGTGGGCAAGGACGGCGAGAACGACCAGGGTGTCCTGAACCCCAAGGGCGACAAGCCCAGGCTCTGGTCCGAGATGATCGACGGTTCCATCATGCCGGGCATCCAGGGCGGCCCTCTCATGCACGTCATCGCCGGCAAGGCGGTCGCTTTCAAGGAAGCCCTCGAGCCGGGATTCAAGGTCTACATGCAGCGCGTCCTCGACAACGCCAAGGCCATGGCCTCCGCCCTGGCTTCGGGCGGAGCGCGCATCGTCTCGGGCGGAACCGACAATCACCTCATGCTCGTCGATCTCTCCCCCCTGGGCATAACGGGCAAGGACGCCGAAAAGTGGCTCGACCTGGCCAATATCACGGTCAACAAGAACGGCATCCCCTTCGACACCAAGGGCCCCTTCGTCACCTCGGGCATCCGCGTCGGGACCCCCGCCGTCACCACGCGGGGCATGGGCGAGCGCGAAATGGGCGAGATCGCCGGCTACATCATGGACGTCCTCCGATCCAAGGGCGACGAAAAGGCCATCGCCGGAGTGAAGGAGAAGGTCAAAATCCTCACTTCCCGCTTCCCTCTGCCTTGAACCGGCATCGGGGAAGGCCCCCCCCGGGCCTTTCCCGGCCGCCGGCCGGAGACGATGTCGTTCAATTGACACCGCATGAACGCCGATCCTATACTTATCGCAAGCAAGTTCCCCGAGGTACGGGTCAGGAAACAGGATGGAAAGTCCGCTCCAGCTAACGTTCGTCAACTTCAAAAAAGACTCGTACATCATCGTCGAGGGCAAGCAGAGCGCGGACCGTTTCTATATCATCCGTTCGGGCAAGGTCAGGATGGCCAAAGAGGTGGAGGTCGTCGAGGAGGAGGGGGGCAACGTCCTCGGTCCCGGCGACTTCTTCGGCGTCGTCTCCACCATGTCCAACCACAGCCACATCGAGACCGCCCAGGCCATGACGGACTGCACCCTCATCTCGGTGCACCGCGACCAGTACGGTCTCCTCATCGAAAAGAACACCCCCGTCGCCATGAAGATCATCATGGCCTTCTCCAAGCGCATGCGCTATCTCGACGAGGCCCTGACCCGGCTCACGCTCAAGAGCACCGCCGAGGTCGATCCCTCCCACCTCTTCCGCGTGGCCGAGTACTACGTGCGCCAGAACCAGTACAACCAGGCCTTCTACGCGTATTACCAGTATTTGAAGCACTGCCCCAACGGCCAGCACATCGACGTCGCCAAGGACCGGCTCACCAAGATCAAGCCCTACTCGAAGGCCGTCTACCTCGACGGCTCCACCGAGGAGTTCAACCGCTTCTACCCCAAGGACACGATGGTCTTCTCCGAGGGCATGCCGGGCTCCGAGCTGTACATCATCCAGAAGGGCTCGGTGAAGATCACCAAGATCGTCGACAACAACGAGGTGCTCCTCGCCGTGCTCAAGTCGGGCGACATCTTCGGCGAAATGGCCCTCCTCGAGAACAAGCCCCGCTCGGCGAACGCCGTGGCCTTCGAGGACGCCTATCTCCTGGCGGTGAACAAGGCCAACTTCGAGCGCATGGTCCAGACCCAGCCCCAGATCGTCACGCGGCTCACCACCCTGCTCTCCGAGCGGCTCTGGTTCATCTACAAGCAGCTCGCCAACACCCTGCTCTCGGATCCCCTGGGGCGGATGTACGACGCCCTCCTCATCCAGCTGGAGAAGAACCGCGTTCCCCTGCGCCCCGGCGCCTCGCACACCTTCGACTTCGGCCCCAAGGAGCTCATCGGCATGGTGGGCCTCCCCACGAGCGAGGGCAGCTTGGTGATCCACAAGCTCCTCGAGAACGGCAAGATCCGCCTCCTCGACAACAAGCTCTCGCTCCAGGACGTCACCGAAGTCGAAAAGCAGACCGAGTACTACCGCAAGATGCAGAAGATCGAAAAGGCCAGGCGGGAAGGCGCGATCCAGCGCTAGCGCGCCCTCCGGCGCTAGAGCCGGCGGCGGCGCATCGCCTGCAGCGCGAGAGCCGGGAATTTCACCGCCTCGTTGATGAGGATCGTGACGAGTCCCGTGCCCAGGCACAAGGCGAGTTCCCAGGGATGGAGCGGCGCGAAGCCGAAGACTCCGTTCAGGAAGGGCACGAAGACCGCGGCTGCCAGGAAAGCGAGCGCGCCGCCCGAGACCCAGGCCATGGCGGCGTTGGGAGTCCCGAGCGTGGCGAAGAACGAGCGCGTCCAGGACCTGTTCGAGACGATCATGCCGAGGTTGCCGAAGACGAGGTTCACGAAAGCCAGGGCGCGCGCCTCGCCCTCGCCCAGGCCGGCGCCGAGCGCGGCCGCGTAGATGCCGGCGACGAGGGCCAGGAGCCCGAGTCCCTGCCACAATCCGGTCACGACCATCCTCCGCCCGAAGAGAGGCTCGCTCGCCGCCCGGGGCGGCCGCGCCATGATGTCCTTCTCCTCCCCCTCCATCTCGAAGACGATGGAGCAGGCCGGGTCGATGATGAGCTCGAGGAAGAGGATGTGGACCGGCATGAGGGCGAGCGGCATGCCCAGGAAGACCGGGAGGAGCGACATGCCCGCGATGGGCAGGTGCACGGAAAAGATGAAGGTCATGGCCTTGCGCAGATTGTCGTAGATTCGCCGGCCGACGCGCACCGCGGCCACGATCGACGAGAAGTCGTCGTCGAGCAGGACGAGGGCGGCCGACTCGCGCGCGACGTCGGTGCCGCGGGCGCCCATCGCGACGCCGATGTGCGCAGCCTTGAGCGCCGGGGCGTCGTTCACGCCGTCTCCCGTCATCGCGACGATCTCCCCCTCGGCCTTGAGCGCCTCGACGATCCTGAGCTTGTGCTCGGGCACGGAGCGCGCGAATACCGAGACGCCGCGGATGCGCCGCCTGAGCTCGCCTTCGTCCATCGCGTCGAGCTCGGCGCCGGTGATCAGGGCCTCGGGCGCCTCCAAGCCGATCTCCCGCGCTATGTTGATCGCCGTGCCCGGGTAGTCGCCCGTGATCATGACGACGCGGATGCCGGCGTTGCGGCACTGGGCTATCGCGTCGGGCACGCCCGGCCGCACGGGATCGCGGAGCCCCAGGAGGCCGACGAAGCGGAAGGCGAAGTCGTGCTGGAGCTCGGGCAGGCAGCCGCGGGCGAACTCCGAGGCCGCCACGCCGATGATGCGGAGCCCCCGTGAGGCGAGACCGTCCACCTCGGCGCGCAGCTCGGCGAGGCGAGCGGGCTCGAAGTGGCAGAGATCGGCTATGGCCTCGGGGGCGCCCTTGGCCGCTATGACGAGGCGCTCCCGGTCGGGAGACTCCCAGACGTGGGACATGGCCAGAAGCTCGTCCGACAGGGAGTATTCGCGCACGATGCGCCAGTCCCGGTGCAGGTGGTCCGTGCCGGCCAGGGTCCTCGTCGCCAGCTCCCGCATGGCCTTCTCCATCGGGTCGAAGGGGTCGGCCGGGCTCGCGAGGACGGCGTACTCGACGATCTCGTGGAGCTCTTCCGGCAGGCTGGCCTGCCGCTCGTCGATGTCGGCGGCCATCCCGCCGCGCTCCAGGGCGGCGACGGTCATGCGGTTCATCGTGAGGGTGCCCGTCTTGTCGGTGCAGAGCACGGTGGCCGCGCCGAGCATCTCGACCGCGGCCACCCGCCGCGTGAGCACCCGCCGCTTGGAGATGCGCCAGGCGCCCAGGGCGAGGAAGATGGTCATGACGACCGGGAATTCCTCGGGCAAGGTGGCCATGGCGAGCGAGAGGCCGGCGAGCACGCCTTCGAGCCAGTCGCCCCTGGTGAGGCCGTAGACGATCACGACGATGAGGCAGAGCGCGGCGCCGACGAGGCCGAAGCCGCGGACTATCCTGCCCGTCTGGACCTGGAGATTCGTGTCCTTCGTCTCGAGGCTCTGGAGGGCCTTGCCGATCTTGCCTATCTCGGTGCCCGAGCCCGTGTGCAGGACCTGCGCGATGCCGCGGCCGCGCACCACCATCGTGCCCGAATAGATGGTCGGCAGATCGTCGCCGCCGGGCCGCCCGGGAGCGGATACCCCGTCCCAGGCCTTCTTGCGCACCGGCGCCGACTCGCCGGTCAGGAGGGACTCGTCTACGGAGAGATTGACCGAACGGAGGAGGGTGGCGTCGGCGGGGACGCGGTCGCCCTCGGCCACGAGGACGATATCGCCGCGGACCACCTCTCGGCCCGGAATCCGGAGCTGCTCGCCGTTCCTGACCACGAGGGCCCGCGGGCTCGACAGGTCGCGGAGGGCGTCCAGGGCTTTTTCGGTCTTGTTTTCCTGGAAGAAGGTGATGCCCATGACGGCGAAGACGAAGCCGAGGAGCATGAGCGCCTCTTCGGGATCGCCGAGGACGAGGTAGAGCGCCCCGCAGACGAGGAGGAGCAGGAACATCGGCTCGCGCAGCACTTCCAGGACGATATGCAGGACGCCGCGCCGCGCCGCGCGCGGAAGCTCGTTGTAGCCTTCGGCCGCCAGCCGCTCCCGGACCTCGTCGTCGGAAAGACCGCGAAGCGCTTCTACCTCTATGTGGCTTTCCATGAGACACCTCCCCCTCGGCCATCTCCATTCGAGGATACTGCGCAGAGGGATCGATATCCAGATTCATGTGGTAATAAAATGAATATAGTTGTTTTTCCGATAAAGAGTTAGCTTACTCAAACTCTTCTCGCTCCGCGAGAGCGAGGCCCCTGTGAGGCCCCTGTGAGGCCCCTGCGAGGCCTCCACGACGCCCCTGCCGGAGCTCCACGGCTTCGAACCGAAACGCACCGAAACAGCCGGTAAAGGTTTTCCCCTTCGGAGCCGAAACTTATTGTAGAGGGTAACCTCTCCAACGGTATGCTATCAGACGTCCAGGCATACCGTTTTTTTATGCCCTGAGGCCTGGACCGGCGCACTGACACCACCACAGTGGGGATCGTCTTCGTCTCTACTGATGGGGGCCCGCCTTCGAAAAAGCGGAGAGGCGACGGTCCTCGGCCCCTTCAGGGCCTGCGGAGTGTCGCTCCCCGCTTTTTCGGGCGCCCCATCCTTTGGCCGAAGACGATCCCTATTTTGGCATTAAAGCTGCGCCGGCCCAGTCTTCCCTACAGGTGGATCCTCAGAATGGCAATCGAGGCCGCGCTCAGCGCCGAGAGGAAGACCGAAGAGACGGCGCCGAGGACCGCGGCCCTGAGGCCGATCTTGGCCAGGGCCTTGAACCGTATATCCAGCCCCAAGCCCGCCATCGCGGCGGTCATGATCCAGGTGTCGAAGCCGGCAAGGCCCGCGTGCGCCGTCCCGCTCATCGGGACGAAAGAGTTGATCAGCGCAGCCACGAAGAAGAGCAGGGCGAACCAGGGCACGCTCACCCGCCTGCCGCGCCGCCGGGCCTGCGGCGCCGAGGCGGCTCCGGCTTCCGGCGCCGCCTCGCCTCCCCAGGGGATGAAGGAGAGGATGAGGGTGAAGGGGATGATGAAGAGCACGCGGATCATCTTGACGGTGGCGGCTATGCCCCGGAAGGCGTCGGGCAGCACGGCGCTGGCCGCGGCGACCTGGGCGACTTCGTGTATCGAGCTGCCGGTCCACAGGGCGAAGAAGAGGTTCGGCATGCCGGTCAGGGCCCGGATCGCCGGGTAGAGGAAGATGTAGATCGTTCCGAAGAAAGTGACCGCGCTGATGGCGAAGGCCGTGTCCTCCTCCTCGCCGTCGATCACCCCGTCGACGGCGGCCACGGCCGCCGCGCCGCAGACCGCGATGCCGCTCCCCATGAGGAGGGCCCGCTTGGTCGGCAGACCCATGCGTTTCCCCAGCCAGAGCGTGAAGAGGATCACCATGGTCGAGCCGAAGAGGGCCGAGGCCATGGCCTCGGGGCCTATCCCGATGATCTGTCCGACGCTCAGCTTGAAGCCGAGGAAGATGACGGCGAGCCTGAGGATGGTCTTGGACGCGTACTTGATCCCCGGCCTCGTCGAGGCCGGCAGCGGGAGGAGATTCCCGGCGACCATGCCGATGAGGATCGCGAGGATGAGGGAGCTCATCGGAATGATGCGCGAGAACAGCTCTGTCCCCTGGAGGAGCATGCCCGCGATCGTGACTATGGCCACGACGAGGAGCCCCGGAAGCAAGGCCAGCGCCTTATCGGCAGCCGGCTTCGAATCCTGCGTTTTTGGAATACTGATGGCTGGCATGAATGAATCCTCCTATGAATCGGTGGGAGGAGGATATCGAGATGCTTATGATATGTAAAATAGAATATATCTATCGTTTCAATACGCAATAGCATATACTAACTTCAGCATGACGCTTCGACATTTTCGGATCTTCCTCGCGGTCTGCGAGCTTGAGAGCATGACAGCGGCGGCGGAACGCCTGGGGATGACCCAGCCTCCGGTGAGCCAGAGCATAGCCGAGCTGGAGCGCCACTACGGGGTCAGGCTTTTCGAGCGCCTGGGCAGGAGGATCAAGGTCTCGAGCGAGGGCGAGCTGCTCCGCAGCTACGCGGCCGAGACCCTGCGCCTCGTCGACGAGGCCGAGCGCGGACTCTTCGACCTGCAGGACTCGGGCTCGCTCCGCGTGGGCGCCAGCATGACCGTGGGCACGGCCCTCCTCCCCCGGATACTGGAAGCCCTCAAGACCGACATGCCGCGGCTCCGGCTCTACCTCGCCGTCGACAACACGGCCGCGATCATAGCGAAGCTGCAGGCCGCCGAGCTCGACATCGGCTTCGTCGAAGGCATGGGCGAATGGCCCGAGGTCCTGGCCGAGGCGCTGTACGAGGACGAGCTCGCGCTCATCTGCAGCCCGCGCCATGAACTCGCCTCGGCCCCCCGCCTCAGGCCCGAGGATCTCGCGGGCCGCGGCTTCGTGGTGCGCGAGGAGGGCTCAGGCACCCGCGAGGCCGTCGCCGAGGCCCTGTCGGCGGCCGGCATCGGCTGGGCGGAGGCGGGCGTGGCCAACAGCGCGGAGGCCATCATCGAACTCGTTTCGCGCGGTCTGGGGCTGGCCTTCATTTCGAGGCTCCTGGTGCGCGAGGCCGTCGCGGCGGGCAGGCTCGTCGCCCTGCGCGTCGAGGGCCTCGCGGTGAGACGGAAGTTCCGGATCGTGCGGCGCCGGAACAAGCGGCTGACCGAGACCATGACGGCCTTCGTCGAAGGCTGCCGCGCCTGCATCGCGAACATGCCGCTCTAGCGCCTCTCCGGCGCCGCTCGGCCGTTGCGGCGGGCGCGTACGAGCGTGTAGACTCTCCCGTACATCGACTAGGGAGGTGCACAGCATGATCAGCCGCGACGAAGCCATCAGCCTGTGGCGAACGCAGAACGACGACGATTCCCTCTTCCGCCACGCCCTTTCCGTGGAGGCGGCCATGCGCCGCTTCGCCCGCAAGCTCGGCGAGGACCCGGAGTACTGGGGCCTGGTCGGGCTCCTGCACGACATCGACTACCAGCGCCACCCCGAGGAGCATCTCAAGCACGCGCGGCCCATCCTGGCCGCCGCGGGCCTGCCCGAGGCCTTCATCCGCGCGGTCGAGAGCCACGGCTGGGGCATCTGCTCCGAGGTCGAGCCGGTCCTTCCCATGGAGAAGGTCCTCTTCGCCGTCGACGAGCTCACGGGCTTCATCGCCGCCTGCGCCTATGTCCGCCCCTCGCGCAGCGTCCTCGACATGGAAGTGAAGTCGGTCAAGAAGAAGTGGGGCTCGGCCGCCTTCGCAGCCGGCGTGCGCCGCGACGTCATCGAAAAAGGCGCCGCCATGCTCGACCTGCCCCTCGAGGAGCTGATCCAGGAGACGCTTCTCGCCCTGCGGGAGGTGGCCGCGGAGGTGGGCTTGAAGGGCGCGGCCTAGCGAGGAGGCCCGCTCGCCTCGGCTGCCCTTCGCCCTGGATCGGAACCTCCCCCCAGCAAGAACGGCGCTTGACCCGATCGGCGGCGCGCGCTAGCATGGCGTCATACCAACAAGTGAAGGACTCTGCCGCAGGGCTATCAAAGGGGGGGCAGGGATTGTCTTCACCGTTTTTCCCGCCGACTCGTTTCGGCGGGAGGAACAGAGCCGGGAAGCTCGGAAGCCTCGGCCTCGTCATTCTCGCCGCGTTCCTCCTGTCGGCCTGCTCCAACCTGGGGGCCTGGGACCTCATAGCCCGAGACGGGCGTTCCTGCAAGAAGAGGATCGAGATCGATCTGAGCGCCCTGGCCCAGGCCACGACCTTGAATGACTTCCCCGTCCTCGTCGAGCTGACGAGTGCCTGGTTCCCGTATTCACTCTCGAGTTCGAACGGCTATGATATCCGCTTCAGCGCCGCAGACGGCTCGACGCCCCTGCAGTTCGAGCGGGAGTCCTGGAATCCCGGGGGGACTTCCTTGTTCTGGGTCAAGGTCCCGAGCCTGGCCGCCTCCCCCGCTTCGACCTCGATCTGGATCTATTTCGACTCGACCTATCCCGAAGACCTGAGCGACCCGCCGGCGGTCTGGTCCAACGGCTACGTGGGCGTATGGCACGGGAGCGTCGAAACCGTGGGGGGCCTGCCCGCCTATCCCGACAGCACCGGGAAGAACGATGGAAGCGCCCCGGGCCCCTACAGCGCGGCCCAGGCGAGCCCGAACGGCTATGTCGGCGGCGGCTGGGCCTTCACCGGCACGAAGGACGCTGTGGTCCTGGCCGCGGCCTCGGATCTGGCGGACCTGGGCCCGCTCACCTTCGAGGCCTGGTTCTACGACAGCGGGAGTGCGGTTGGCGCCATGCTGCTTTCGAAGGGCACTGGTGCGAGTGGCGACTACCTCGGCCTGACCGTTAAAACCGGCAGGTCCTTGAGCCTCACCGTGCCCTACGGCAGCTCCGCTCTGACGATCACGAGCCCCGCTTCGCTCTGGGTCGCCTCGACTTGGAGCGATATCGGCCTGAGCTGGGACGGCAGCGACGGATCGGCAGGATGCGTGTTCTTCGCGAACGGGGCCTCCGAGACCCCCTCGGGCTCGACCCCAGGCAGCGGCGCGCGGGTTTCCGACGCGGGGTACCAGATGGTATTCGGGAATACCTACACGCCGCCGATAAGCAATCCCATCTCCGGCATCCTCGACGAGGTCAGGCTGTCCAATGTCGCGCGCTCGGCCGACTGGATGAAGGCCGAGTATCTGGCGCAGCAGGGCAGCCACCTCAGTTTCGGGACGGTCCAAGATGCGCCGCAATAAGCATCAGGCCGTGGCCATGGCCGCCGTCCTGGCCACGGCTTTCCTCGGGGCCGCCTCCGCGGCGCCGACGGCCACCTCGGCGCCGACGGCCAGCTCGGCGCTGGGCGTTGAGCTGGGCTTCCTGAGCGTCCCGCTGGCCACGCCCGATCCCTACTCCTTCGCTTCCTCGGTCGGACTCTGGTACGAGCGCAGCCTCGGCCGGGACTCCCCCTGGGTGGCCGGCATCTGGCTCGCCTTGGCGGGCTTCCACTCCCTCGACTCCGATTTCGGCGACTCGCTCATGTACTACGGCGGACTGGAGCTGGGCTACCGCCTCGAGCTCTTCGACTTCGAGGACTCGGCAGCCGCGATCCGGCCCCTCCTGCGACTGGGCTGGTACGCCCGGGACATCGAGTTCCTGGGCCGGACCGACTGGGGCTCGCGGCCCATCCTCTCGGCCGGCTGCCTCGTCGAGCTCAGGTGGCGGGCCCTCGATCTCGGATGGCTTGCCCTCCTCTCGGCGCCGATGGACAATCGACCCGTGCTCCTTGTAGGCGTTCTGCAGAGGGTGGGGCTATGTTTCTAGCTCGGCCGACCAGTTTCCTCGTCTTGACCCTCGTCCTCGCTCCGGTCGGCCTTTCCCCGGCCCTGGGTCAGGCGGCTCCGCCCGCCGCGCCGGCTGTCCCCGCGCCGGCTGTCCCCGCGCCGGCCGCAGCGACCGTTCCTTCGCCCGCTGTTCCCGACGCAGCCGAGGCTCGGGATCGCGGCTGCATGCTTTTCGTGTCGAGCGAGCCCATGGGCGCCTTGGTCTTCGTGGATGGAGCCCAGGAGCCGCAGCGCAGCCCCCTCCTCCTCCGGGGCCTGAAGGCCGGCCTCCATCGGCTCAAGATCGTGCGGGAGGGCTGGCTCATGAAGGAGGCCGAGGTCGAGCTCCCCGCTACGAGCGCCGTCGAGTTCCGGCTATCGCCCCTCGAGCCGCGCCTGCACTTCGAGGGCGAGCCGGCCCTCACGCTGAAGGGTGAGCCGCTGCGGCCCGCCGACGGGGTATTCCGCTTCTCGCCGGGCGTCCTGAAGCTGATACCGGGCCGGGAGGGGCTCGATATCGAGCCGGTCTTCGGCCGGCAGGACCTGCTGGATGGAGTCAGGCTGGCCTTGCCGCTCTTCATCGGCCTCACGGGAGTCCTGACTGCCCGCGAGATCATCGCGCCGCCGGGGGGCTCCTTCGTCCTCGACCCCGAGCTCGCGGCCTCGGCCCTCGTCTCCGGGGGCCTCCTGGGCTGCGACATCGCCCTGGAAGCCGAGCGCACATCCTTCCTGCAGAGCTACCGCGTCGGCTCATCGGAAGCCGGAAGCATGGAGGTCGCGGCGAGGTCCAGGTTCGAGGCCGCGGTCCAGGCGGAGTCGCACGGCGATTTCGCGGCGGCGCTGGGACAGTTCGAGGCTTTGGCGAAGGACTATCCGGGGAGCCCCCTCGCCCCGAAGGCGATCTTCGAGGCTGCGCGGCTTCAGTACATCGCGGGCGACCGCGCGGGCGCGGCGGAAAGCTACCGCGAGATCGTGGAGGACTATCCTATCGTCGAGCTCTACGACCGGGCCGTGAAGGGCCTCGCCGACTGCTACCTGGCCGCCGGCGACACGAAGGACGCCCTGGACGAGCTCGATCTCCTGACCTACCTGGGGCCGGGCCTCAGCCGGGAGGAGATCGAGCTCTTCAGGAAGTCCATCCTGCCGGGCCCCGACTCTCACTGATTCCGCGCGAGAATCTCGAGTATCTTCTCCTTCATGCCCAGGAAGGCATCGGCGATGGCGGGATCGAAGTGCTGTCCGCGGCGGGATGCGATGAAATCGAAGGCTCGCTCGGGGGCCCAGGCTTCCTTGTAGGGCCGCTTGGAGCAGAGGGCGTCGAAGACATCGATGACGGCGAGGAGGCGCCCGCAGAGAGGTATGGCCTCGGCCCGGAGCCCCTGAGGGTAGCCCGAGCCGTCGTAGCGCTCGTGGTGCGAGAGCGCGATCGCCGCGCCCATGGCCAGGATGGGGCTTGCGGAATCCTTGAGGATCGCGTGCCCGATGGTCGTGTGGGTCTTCATGAACTCGAATTCCTCGGGCTCGAGCGGCCCTCTCTTGAGGAGGATGGCGTCCGGGATGCCGACCTTCCCGAGGTCGTGCAGGGGCGCGGCGTGATAGACGAGGCGCCATTCCTCCTCATCTTCGTAGAAAAGCCGACCGAGGAGCCTGGCGAACAAGCCTACGCGGATTATGTGTGAACCCGTGTCCTGGTCCCGGAACTCCGCGACCTTGCCCAGGGCCACGAGGGTCTCGAGCTCGCGCTCGCCTATTTCCAGCCGAGCACGGGCTTCCCGGACGGCGATGTCGCTGATCCGGCCGTACGAGCGGTTCAGCTCGCCGCAGAGTGTGTTGAAATACCTCGTGAGAACGCCGATCTCGTCGTTGCTCTCGACCCTGAGGCTTTGGCTGAAGTCGTTGGACTCGAGTATCGCCGCGATGGCGTCGCTCACCCGCATGATGGGCCGGGCGATGGACCTGGCCAGGATGGCGAGGAGGGTTGCGGCCGCGGCGATGGAGGCCGCGAGGGTCCAGAGCAGGATACGCGTCATCCGATCGACTTCGGCGAAGATGGCGTCCGCGGTGTCGGAAGCGACGAGGTACCAGCCGAAGGGCTGGAAGAAAAAGGTCTCGCCGTAGCGCCGATCGGAGCCTGTGCCGAAGAGCACGGCGCCCGTGACACCCTGGCGCATCCAGGCGACGACATCCGGCGGAGCCTGGGCGGGAGCATGTCCTTTCGAGACGGACATCGCCAGGTTGCCGCTCAGATCGAGGGCGAAGAACCATTCCGAGTCCTGTCGGAGGAGGGACTCCGCGCTCGAGCGCAGCGCGCTCTTGGCGGCCTGGATGAAGGCCGGGTCGCGGGAGAAGCCGTGGGCCACGAGGAGTGACCACTGGGCATCGCCGTACTCCTTGAGAAGCTCCGCCTTGAAGGTGAGCGAGCGCATGGCGAGACGAGTCATGCCGGAGCGCGATATGTAAAGCGAAATCGTGCCGAGGATGGCGAAAATGGCCACCACGGCGGGGAGAATCGTCAGGATGGTTCTCAGACGGATGGTCGATTTCATCGCCTTGACCTTGCCAGATGCATCGTTCTGTTAGAATATAGCGGAAAGCGCCAGCTGCGAAGAGGGATGGTAGGCATGGAAGGCGATTCCGCCGGCCGCTCGGACCCCCCGCCTCGGGCCCAGCGTGGAGACCGCGGCACCGTCAGTGAGTCGGTCCTGACCGAACTGGCGGCTCGCGCATAGACCAGGAAGAAGGCAGTGGATATATCGGAGGGAGAGGGGCTCATCCGTCTCGAGGCGGCATCCGACGATGCGATCTCGGACTTCTATCGCCGGGACTCCGATCGCGGGTCCGGCCGGCTCACGGAGGACGTGCTCAAGCGAGCCATCGCCGAGGAGCTGGGCAAGAATCGCGTGCGGCTCCCCGAAGTCCCGCGTTCGTTCAGCGGGGAGCTGCGCCTGCCGATCATCACCCTCGCCCTCTCCCTGGCCTTCGCCGTCGCGGTCGTCAGTCTCTCTCTCCACAGCTTCGGCGTCCAGGAAGAGCGGCTCTTCCTCGACCCCTCCGCCCTGTTCAGCACGGAGAGCCTCCTCATCGACACCCTCAAGCGCCAGAGCGACCTGAGTCTCGCTGAGCGGGATCGGCTGATCGCGGATTACCAGGCCAGGGCCAAGATCAGGGAGAGCTACCTGCAGGCGCTCCAGTCCGTCGAGAGGCCGCGCACGGCGGCGCCCCCGGGGAAAGCGGCGCCCCCTTCCGCCCCGCTGCCGGAGGCCGCGACCTCCATCCCGGCGCCCCGGATCGCAGCGACGCCGCCCAGCCCGCAGGAGGCGGCGCTGGCCTCCCTGTCCGACAGCGCGAGCCTCGATGCGTACTACACTTCCAGACTTTACGGAACGCTCGAGGCCGTGGCGGAGGATATGCGGAAGGCGCAGCCCGGACGGGCCCTCGACGCCCTATCCGGGCTCGGATCGACGCTCAAGCTTCCCGCGGCCCGGAATTCCGCGGCTGCTCGCTCCGCCCTGAGAATAGTCTCGGCCCTCTCCTTGAATCTGACCCAGCTCTCGCGCTCATCGGCAATTAGCTCGAAGGATGGCGATTCGGCCATCGCCGCCCTGGCCGTCGCGGCGAAGGAGCGGTTGAAGCTCCTCGGCCGCATGGCTTCCCTCGAGGCCGAGATCGAGCTGCTGAAAAGCGAGCGCGCCTCGCGGGCTTCGACCGAAGCGAAGAGCCCGCCCGCTGCTGCAGGGACGGAGGCCCCGATTCGCTCCACGAGTCCGTCGATGGATCTGTCACGGCGTGAGGCTCCTCCCCTTGCGGAAGGACCGGCGCTCCCTGAGCCATCGGCACCTCAGGCCCAGGCCCCCATGGGGCGGCCCCTCCAAGAGCAGGCTCCCGAAGAGCGGAAGCCCGCGGCACAGGCCCCCGCGGCACAGGCCCCCGCGGCACTCGTCCGAGCGCCGTCTCGCTCCGAGCCGGCTGGAGGAGCTGCGGGCGTTCCCTTATCCGCCTTTATCGGAACGGTTTCGGTGGTAGCCGGCACGACCGTGCTGATCGACCTCGTCGCCGGCGCCCGGATCGGCGTCGGTTCGACGGTGCTGCTCTACAGGCCGAGTCCATCCGGCGCGGGAGAACTTGTCGCCGTCGCGCTCGTGGAGTCCGTGCACCTATCGACCGCCGAACTGAAACTGCGCTCCCTGGCCCGCCCCGGGGAGGCCCCGAGGCTGCGGGACACGATCTACGCCTCTCCTTGATGCGAGATCGATAGGCCTCCGCTCTCGCGCGGCACTCCCACCGCGGCCTAGCGCCGATCGTGGCGCTCCCACCGCGGCCTAGCGCCGATCGCGGCGCTCCCACCGCGGCCTAGCGCCGCCCGGCCCTAGCCGAAAAGCCGCGCGGCGATCAGGCCCGCCGCGAAGAGCAGGGCCCAGGCGAAGGACAGGAGCCCCGTGCCGGCCAGGGCAGCGTTGAGGGCCTGGCCGCGGGCGGCCAGTACGACTCGGGTGTTCTTCACCGCCAGGGGCAGCGATGCGAGGGCGAGGAGCCCCCAGACCGAGACGAGTCCCAGGGCCACGGTCAGGGCGAGGACGAGATAGGATAGGGCGAGGCAGCCGATATATTCCGATTTCGCGAAGCCCGAGCCGAAACGCACGGCCAGGGTGCGCTTGCCCACCACGCGGTCCTCCTCGATGTCCCGGAGATTGTTGACGACGAGGATGGCGACGATCACGAGACCCGGCCCGAGGGAAAGCAGAATCGGCGCGGCCCCGAGGTGCCCCGCCTGCACCTCGAAGGATCCCGCCGTGGCGACGAAGCCGAAAAAGAGCAGCACGAAAAGGTCGCCGAGGCCGAGACGCGCGAGCGGGAAGGGCCCCGTCGAATAGCCCACCGAGGCGACGACGGCCAGGAGCCCGGCGGCGAGGAGCCAGAGCCAGGAGTCCGGCGCCACGCTCCTCGCGCGGAGGATGAGCCAGGCGCCGGCGAGGATCGCGACGCCGATGACGACGAGGAGCCCGGTCTTCACTTCCCTTGGGGATAGGATTCCCGATTGGGTGACCCGCGTCGGCCCGTGAGAGCGCTTGGCGTCCGCCCCGCTTTCGAAATCGTAGACGTCGTTGGCGAAGTTGCTCGCTATCTGGAGCGCGAGGGCCACCACGAAGGAGGCGAGCGCGGGCAGGAGGGCGAATCGCCCCTCGGCGAAGGCGAGGGCCGAGCCGACGATGACGCCGGAAGTCGAGGCGGGAAGGGTTCGGGGGCGGGCGGCCATAATCCAGGCGGCGGCCGTGCCCGATCTGCTCACATTGCGCATCACTCGATTATATCAGAGGCGCGGCCAAGACGAGAATCCGGGGCAAGGGGATCGACTAAAGCCGCAGCTGCGGCCATGATGGGTTCCGAGGGAAATCGGGGTTATGATTCTCATAGAGTTTGGCGATCTTCATAGTTGATGAGACGAATGAAACCCGCTATCGCATTCGCGGCCGCAGCCCTCATGCTCGGCCCGATCGTTTCGGCCTCCTCCGCCAGCCAGACGCCGATCCCTGCGTCGGCGACCGAAGCGGTTCCGGCCGGCGCCATCCAGGCCGGATCGGCACAGGCCGTCCCGGTCCAGCCGAAAGTCTCGATCGCCGTCTCGGAAGCGGGTTTCGCGCCGACCCCCGCCTCGGAGACGCCGACGATGGATTTTCAGCTCTCGGCCACGCCGGGCGAGCTCATCGCGGGCTGGCAGGTGGACATCTACCGGATCGGCAACGAACGCGAATCCTCGCTCTCGGGCAGAGGGGCTCCCCCGGCGATCCTTTCCTGGGACGGCAAGGAAAACGACGGAACCCCCGCTCCGCAGGGGCGCTATGTGGCGGTCCTGAGCGCCGATTTCGGACAGAGCGGCCACAATGTCCAGGCTCAATCGAGCCCCTTCGTCCTCGACCGAGCGGTGCCCACCGGGAAAATCCTGTTCTCCACCGAGCGATTCTCGCCAATAGAGGGAGTGAAGGGGACGCCCCTCATCGTGACGATCCAGGGCACGTCGACGGTCGCGAAGCTGGATTCCTGGGACGTGACCGTATACGACCCCGGAGCCATGCCCTTCGCCCAGTTCAGCGGCCGCTGGCCGAACAACACCATAGCCTGGGACGGGCGCGGCAGCTCGGGCGATCTCGTCGAGTCGGCCCAGGACTACTACTTCGTGGCCAAGATCCGCGACGCCTTCGGCAACGTCGGCGAAGCCAGGGGCAGGCTTACGACCGGCATCGTCCTCCTTAAAGGAAATTCGCGCTACCGCATCGGAATCTCGAGCATCATCTTCAAGCCCGATACGGCCAATTTCAAAGAGGTGTCCACAGCCCAGCGGATACGCAATCTCGAGACCATGCGGCTCCTGGCGAAGAAACTGCGGGAGTTCCCCGGCTTCACGATCAGCATCGAAGGCCACGCGGTCCTGACGAACTGGAACAACAAGGCGCTGGCCGAACGGGAACAGCGGACCAGCCTCATTCCCTTGTCCAAGGCGCGGGCCGAGGCGATAAAGTGGGCGCTCGTGAAGGAATACGGTTTCGACGCCAAGCTGATCAAAACCGTAGGGCTCGGGGCCAAGGACCCCGTCGTACCCAATTCCGACCTCAAGAACCGCTGGAAGAACCGGCGGGTCGAGATCTACCTCGAGAAGGATCCTATCGAGTCCGGCGGGTCCTGACTCGCCGCAGCCGGGCGCCGGCCCCGGAGTTCGCACCGAGCTCGATTGACCATCCGGCCTTCCCGAGGCCATACTCTCCTACCACGCAATTCCACGAGGCAATCCCATGCTCGAGAAGATCAGCGAGAAATTCACCGATATAGTCCGCACGCTCGGCGGCAAGGCTGCCATCTCCGAGAAGAATGTCGAAGATGCCGTCGAGCAGATCAAGCTCGCCCTCCTGGACGCGGACGTCAACCTGCGCGTCGTCCGCCGCTTCGTCAACGCCACCCTCGAAGAGGCCAAGGGCGAGAAGGTCCTGCGCTCGGTCGATCCCGGCCAGCAGTTCGTGAAGATCGTCCACGATCGCATGGTTTCGTTCCTGGGCGACACGCGGCAGGACCTCCAGCTCCGCGGGCCGGATACGCAGAGCGTCATCCTCCTCCTGGGCCTCCAGGGCTCGGGCAAGACGACCACGGCGGCCAAACTCGCCTTCATGCTCAAAAACAAGGGGCGGAAGGTCCTGCTCGTGGCCTGCGACCTCGTGCGGCCGGCGGCCGTCGAGCAGCTGGCTATCCTCGGCGCCCAGGTCGGGGTGGACGTCTATCGCGAGGAGCCGCAGGCGGGCTCTACGCGTCGCGAGGATTCCTCCGATCCGGTGCGCGTGGCGCGCGCGGGCCTGGAGAAGGCCAAGCGCGAGCTCTACGACACGGTGATCGTCGATACGGCCGGCCGGCTCCAGATAGACGAGGCGCTCATGGAGGAGCTCCTCAAGGTGAGGGAGGCGGTAAAGCCCCTCGAGTCCCTCCTCGTCGCCGACTCCATGACCGGTCAGGCCGCCGCCGACATAGCCAAGGCCTTCGACGAGAAGATCGGCCTCACGGGGGTCATCCTCTCCAAGTTCGATTCGGACGCCCGCGGCGGCGCGGCCCTCTCGCTCAAGACCGTCACCGGCAAGCCCATCAAGTTCATCGGCACGAGCGAGAAGCCCGAGGGACTCGAGCCCTTCTACCCCGACCGCATCGCGGGCCGCATCCTCGGCATGGGCGACATAGTGAGCCTGGTCGAGAAAGCCCAGTCCGTCTACGATCAGAAGGAAGCCGAAGCCCTCCAGGACAAGCTGGAGAGCGAGACCTTCACACTGCAGGATTACCTGGAGCAGATCGGCAGCGTCAAGAAGATGGGCTCGATCAAGTCCATGCTGGAGATGCTCCCGGGCCTCGCGGGACAGATCGACGAGGATTCCATCGATCGGGAGGGCATGAAGTACGAGGAGGCGATCCTGCGCTCCATGACCGTGAAGGAGCGGAAGAACCACCTCATCATCGGCCCCTCGCGCCGCACCCGCATAGCCAAGGGCTCGGGCACCTCGGTCGCCGAGGTCAACCGGCTCCTGAAGAAGTTCGAGAAATCCCGGCTCATGATGAGGAAGATGCTCAAGAACAAGAAATACCAGCAGCAGCTCATGGGGAGCGGGGGGCGCTGAGAGGCCGCGGGCAGGCCGACGCGCAGACGGCGAGCCCCCATTGCCACGCTCGCGCGACTCGGCTATACTGCCGCCACACATTAGATCGGAGTCCTACCATGTCGAGAGTATGCGAAG
Organism: Rectinemataceae bacterium; assembly: GCA_035530095.1. Classification (GTDB taxonomy): domain Bacteria; phylum Spirochaetota; class Spirochaetia; order Treponematales; family Rectinemataceae; genus JAJXZP01. Next base: position 37,713 of record DATKVK010000049.1, read on the forward strand.
TTTGCGGCAAAGGTAACTTGTTCGGAAATACCGTCTCCCATGCGAAGAACCGCACGCGGCGGACCTGGCGTCCCAACCTCCTGGAGGTCAAGACCATGGTCGACGGCAGGCTCAAGACGGTCAAGCTCTGCACTCGGTGCCTTAAATCGGGCAAAATCGTCAAACACGTCTAAGGCGGCGCCGCTCCAGACGGCGAGCCGCGGTTGAAAGCCGCCCGTCAGGGCGGCTTTTTTAAGGCAACCTCCATCGTCGCCGGCCGAAACCCTCCTCACAGCATGATCCCCGCGGGGACGACTCGTCATATTAGAATATTCCAATATGCAATAAAAACTTGACGTCACAATTCCCCTAGTCTAAACTTCGTCAATCGCATGTGACGGCGCGGCCCGCTTCGCGGCTCGTCGCAAATCAACGTCACGCCGCGAACGGAGGGAAGGTCCATGAGGAAAAGTATCGTCCTTGTCTGTGCGGCCCTTGCCGCGCTCAGTCTTTTCCTGGCAGGATGCGGGGCTCCGGCTCCCAAGGTGATCAAAATCGCCACCCAGAGTCCACTCTCGGGCGGCATGTCGGCCGTCGGCACCGACATCAAGAACGGAGCCCAACTCGCCGTCGAGCAGCTCTCCGGCGACATCACCAAGATGGGCTTCACGGTCCAGCTCGCGGCCTACGACGACCAGGGCAACCCCGACACGGGCGTCGCCAACGCCAAGAACATAGTCGCCGATCCGGCCGTGCTCGTGGTCGTGGGGCACTACAACTCGGGCGTCCAGATCCCCTCCTCCGAGGAGTACCACGCCGCCGGTCTCGCCAACATCTCCCCGGCCAACACCAACCCCAAGGTGACCGATCGCGGCTACCTCGAGGTGAGCCGGATCTGCGGGCGCGACGATGTCCAGGGAGCGGTCGGCGCGCAGTTCGCCGCGGCCCAGCACATGAAGAGCGCCTATGTCCTCCAGGACAAGACAGCCTACGGCCAGGGCATCGCGGAGTACTTCAAGCGCGAGGCGGAGAAGCTCGGCATCAAGGTTCTCGGCTTCGCGGGAACGGAAGAGAAGGCCAACTTCGACTCGATCCTCACTCCCATCCTGGCGTCCAAGCCCGACGTGATCTATTTCGGAGGCATGTTCGACCAGTCGAACGTCCTCTTCAAGCAGGCGCGCGAGAAGGGCTACAAGGGCATGTTCCTCTCCGACGACGGCTACGACTCCTCGGACTCGGCCAAGATCGGCGGCGCGGTGCTCATGCAGGGAGCGGGGACCTACTACTCCACCGTCTCCGGCCCGGCCAGCGTCTACCCCGGCACGGCCAAGTTCATCGAGGACTTCAAGGCCAAGTTCGGCCACGATCCCCAGCCCTTCGCCGCCCAGTCCTACGACTGCACCGCCATCGCGCTCAAGGCCATCGCGGACGCCGCCACCGCCGCCGGAAAGAAGATGCCCACCCGATCCGCCGTGGCCAACGCCATCCGCGCGATCAAGGACTTCCCCGGCATCACCGGCACCATCAATTTCAACAAGAACGGCGACCTGACCAAGGCCAAGTACTTCGTCATGCAGGTCACCTCCGTCGACCCCGACAAGTGGTCGGACAACAAGATCGCCCAGACCCTCGACATCGAACCCCCGCAGTGATCGGCTGAAGCGACATTTCACGGCCCCCCCGCCCATCCGGGCGGGGGACTTCCGGAGGCATCATGCGAAGATTCATGAGATCGACCGCCCTGCGGGAACTCCTTCTGCCTCTCGGCAGAATGGCGATTTTCGTGCTGGGGGCCGGGGCCCTTTTTTCCGCGATCATGATCCTGCTGGCCCTGCTGTGCAGAGGGGGCGGCGCGGACAAGCTTCTGCAGTCCACCCAGCACACGGCCATCCTCGCCTATACCATCAGCACGCTCCCCCAGGTCCTCATCGACGGCGTCACCCTCGGTTTCGTCTACGCGGCCATCGCCCTCGGCTACACGATGGTGTACGGGGTGCTCGAGTTCATAAACTTCGCGCATAGCGAGATATTCGCGATCGGCGCCTTCGCCGGAGTCGAGTTTCTCATCGCCATGGACGGGCTCGGGGTTCTCGCCTCTTCCGGGCCCCTGGGTCCCTATCTCTACCTCACGCTTTCCCTCGTGATCGCGATGGGCGCCGCGGGCGCGATTGCCATGCTCATCGAGCGCACGGCATACCGGCCTTTGCGCGACGCCCCGCGGCTCGTGCCCCTCATCTCGGCCATCGGCGTGTCTTTCGCGCTTCAGGACGTGATCCGGCTCGTCGAGAGCCTCACCACGGGGCAGTTCTATCGGGTGATGCCCACCTTCGGCAACTTCGAGAAGCATGTGCCGCTCTTCACCTTCAGCGTGTCGTCCGCCCCCGTGGCGGTGGACATCCAGGTGAAATCCCTCGTCGTCATAGTCGCGGCGGTGCTCATGCTCGTCGGGCTCAACTTCATCGTCAACGCCACGAAAATCGGCAAGGCGATCCGTTCCGTCGCCCAGGACCGCAACACCGCGGCCCTCATGGGCATAGGCGTCAACGCCGTGATCTCCTTCACCTTCCTCCTGGGCGGAGCTCTCGGCGGCGCGGCGGGCGTCCTGTACGCCCTCAAATTCACCCGCATCGATCCCTATGTCGGATTCATGCCGGGCATCAAGGCCTTCACCGCGGCCGTGCTCGGGGGCATCGGCAACCTGACCGGGGCGCTGCTCGGCGGCATCGTGCTCGGCATGCTGGAGAGCTTCGCGGGCGCCTACCTCGGCACCTTCACGATGGGAAACTTCGGATCCGAATACAAGGACATGTTCGCCTTCCTGGTCCTCATAGTCGTGATCATCTTCCGACCGAACGGCCTGCTCGGCGAGCAGGTGTCGCAGAAGGCCTAGGAGGCTGTATGGACGCGAACCTGCGCAAACTGCTTCGGGACCTGTCAGACAAGGCCGGCAAGGGCCGATGGCCCTATGCCATCACGGGCGCGGCCCTGCTCCTCGGCACGCTGCTCGTGTACCTGAGCCCGCGATCGATCCCCGCCTTCCTCGTCTTCGCGGCGGCCTCGGCCCTCGTGTACTTCATCAAGATCAGGAAAACGGCGAAGCTCGCGTTCGCGGTGCTCATCGCCTGCGTCCTCGTGCCCATACTCGGAGCGCGGAATATCTTCTACCTCGAGGTGATCTTCCAGATCGCGGTGTTCTCGGCCCTGGCGCTGGGCCTCAACATCGTCGTCGGATTCTCGGGGCTCCTCAATTTCGGGTACATGGCCTTCTACGCGGTGGGCGCCTATCTCTGGGCCTACTTCGGCTCGCAGCAGCCCTTCCTGGGCCAGGCGATTCCGGGAACCGTGCCTCCCGGCACGCCATTCTTCCTCGCCCCGGACTGGTTCTACCTCTTCATCTTCCTCGGCGTCATCGTGGCGGCCATCGTCGGGCTCATCCTGGGGCTTCCCGTCTTGAGGGCGCGCGGCGACTACCTCGCGATCATCACGCTGGCCTTCGGCGAGATCGTGCGGCAGCTCGCGAACAACCTGGACAAGCCGGTCAATCTCACCAACGGGCCCCAGGGAATATCGCCCATCCAGCGCCCCACCCTGCCGCATTCGGTGCTGAAGGGTTTCAACGACATCTTCGGCGGCCTGGTCGGCCACCCCGTCACCGCCGACCAGCTCTACAACATACTTTTCTACTTCATCGCCCTTCTCGTCGTGATCGCGGTGGTCGTCGTCACCTACCGCCTCGACGACTCCAAGATCGGCAGGGCCTGGACGGCGATCAGGGAGGACGAGCTGGCCGCCACGGCCATGGGCATCCCTGCCAACAAACTCAAGCTCGGCGCCTTCGCCGTGGGAGCCTCCTTCGCGGGAGCCATGGGCGTGCTCTTCGCCGCGAGCCGAACCTTCGTGAGCCCCGAGTCCTTCACCTTCCTGCAGTCGATCGGCGTCCTCACCATGGTCATCCTGGGCGGCATCGGCAGCATCCGAGGAGTCATCGTCGGAGCGGCGGTCGTCACCATCCTCAACGTGCAGGTGCTGCAGAGTTTCTCGCTCTTCCTCTCCCAGCTCAGGCAGAGCGACGCGGTCATTCCCATCATCGGCTTCCATTGGAAGGACCTCTCGAACCAGCTCGACCCATCCAAGTACCAGAGGCTCGTTTTCGGCATCATCCTCATTCTCATGATGATCTACCGGCCCGCGGGGATATTGCCCGCGTCCCGGCGCAAGCGCGAGCTCAAGGCCGAGAGCGACGATCCGGGGAACGGGAACGGGAACGGCGGTCTCGACGCGAGGGCCCAGGTCGTCGCGGGCGCGATCGATGCGGGCACGACGGAAGAAGGAGCGAAGGAGGGCGGCCATGTCTGAGAAAACAGCCATTCTCCGAGCCGAAAAGGTGGTCAAACGTTTCGGCGGCCTGGTCGCGGTGAACAAGATCGATTTCGACATCGAACAGGGAAGGATCTACAGCATCATCGGACCCAATGGAGCCGGCAAGACGACCTTTTTCAACACCATCTCGGGCCTGTATCGGCCGGAGGAAGGAACGATCAGTTTCGAGGGCCGTCGGATCGACCGCCTGAAACCCGACCGCATCACGGCCCAACATATCGCGAGAACCTTCCAGAATATCCGCCTTTTCGGCGCGATGACCGTCGTCGAGAACATCATGGTCGGCGCCCATACCAGGCTCAGGCAGAACGCGGTCCAGACCATTTTCCGGACGGCGGTCTACACGAACGAGGAGAAGCGGGCCGAAGCGCGCGCCGAGGAGCTCATGCGCTTCGTCGGGCTGCACGGCGTGGGCAACGAACTCGCCGCGAGCCTGCCCTACGGCGCCCAGCGTCGCGTGGAAATCGCGAGAGCCCTCGCGTCGGAGCCCAAGCTCCTCCTCCTCGACGAGCCCACCGCGGGCATGAACCCGGCCGAAACCGAGGATGCCATGGGACTCTTCCGCAGGCTGCGCGACGAGCTCGGCGTGACCATTCTCCTCATCGAGCACGACATGAAGGTGGTGATGAACATCTCGGAACGGATCACGGTCATGGACTACGGCGAGAAGATAGCGGAGGGGATTCCCAAGGAGATAGCCGCCAACCCGCGCGTCATCGAAGCCTACCTGGGGAGGGGAGCCGCCTCGGCGGCGAGCGGCCATGTCGGCGCGGCGGCCGCCGGAGGTGGCGCATGAGCCTGCTGGAGCTGCACGATATCCACTCCTACTACGGCAATATCCACGCGCTCAAAGGAGTCTCCCTGCAGGTCGAGGAAGGCGAGATCGTCACCCTCATAGGCGCGAACGGCGCCGGCAAGACCACGACGCTCCGCTCCATCTCTGGCCTCCTGCATCCCAAAAGGGGAAGAATCAGCCTCGCGGGCAAGGACATCACGACCATGGCGCCGAACCACGTCCACCACCAAGGCCTCGGCCTCGTGCCCGAGGGGCGCGGCATCTTCCCGCGCCTGACCGTGCTCGAGAATCTGGAGATGGGGGCCTACATCGTCAAGGACAGGGCCAAGATAGCGGCGGGCATCGACTACGCCTTCACGCTTTTCCCGCGCCTCAAGGAGCGGGCCGAGCAGAAGGGAGGCACCCTCTCGGGCGGGGAGCAGCAGATGCTGGCCACCGCCCGCGGCCTCATGTCCGATCCCAAGATACTGCTCATGGACGAACCCTCGATGGGCCTGGCGCCGGTCCTCGTCGACGCGATCTTCGACGTCATCAAGGAGCTCAACTCGCGAGGGACGACCATTCTCCTCGTCGAGCAGAACGCGCTGATGGCTCTCTCCGTCGCGCATCGCGCCTACGTGCTGCAGACGGGCCAGATCGTCCTCTCCGGCAGCGCGGCCGACGTGGCCCGCGACGAGGGTGTGCGGAAGGCGTACCTGGGGATATGATTCCCGGCGACGCGATTCCAGGCACCGCTGGGCGGGTCCTGGCGCTTGCCGGGTCCGGGTGATTCCGCGATAGCTCCAGCACCCGCCCCCGGCAAGCGCCACCCGCCGCCCTACGATACCTCGCGCGGCGTCGACGGGATTCGATCCCGAACCACCTTCGTTCGGGGAGCGCTCCGTTCCGGTTTTCAGATGACGGCCGCCTCGGCTCCTGCCGGGACCATCGTCTCACGGAGGCCAAGCCTGGATGGCCTGGGGATGCTGGGCTTTTGGAGTGCCTTGTAGGGCGGCGGGTGGCACGGGCGAAATCGGAGCGATGGAGCTACGGCGTAATCACTCCGATTTCGTACGCGACAGGACCCGCCCGACCAAGTAACTATAAAAACCCTGCTTAGAGCTTCAGGAGCCGCTTGAGCTCGGCCGCATAACGCGCGAACTGCTCGCAGGCGGCCTGCACCGGCGCGGGGCTCGACATGTCCACGCCCGCTACCTTCAGGGCCTCGATGGGGAAGCGCGAGCCGCCCGAGCGGAGGAAGGCGAAGTAGTCCTCTCGGCCGCCGTCCCGGAGCACCCGCTCGGCCAGGGCGACGCTGGCGGAGATCCCGGTGGCGTACTTGTAGACGTAGAAGGCCGAGTAGAAATGCGGGATGCGCAGGCATTCGAGGTCGCTCGCTTCCTCGAAGACCATCGCGGGCCCGAAGTACTTCTCGAGCAGCTTGCGGTACTCGGCGCGCAGCGAATCGACCGTCAGGGGCTCGCCCGATTCGTGCATCGCGTGGCTGCGCGCCTCGAACTCGGCGAACATCGTCTGCCGGAAGAGCGTGCCCACGAGATCGTCGAGCTTGGTATTGACGAGGAAGGCGCGCATCCCGTCGTTTTCCGCGCGCTCGTAGAGGTAATGGAAGAGCAGCTGCTCGTTGAAGGTGCTCGCCACCTCGGCCTCGAAGATCGTGTAGCCGTAGGAGAGGAAGGGATTCGAGCCGGCCGAGTGCCAGGAGTGCATGGAGTGGCCGCCCTCGTGGGCGAGGGTGAAGACGTCGTGGAGCACGTCCTCCTTGTAGTTGAGGAGTATGTAGGGCTCGCTGCCGAAGGCGCCGGAGGAGAAGGCGCCGGAGCGCTTGCCCTTGTTCTCGTAGCGGTCGACCCAGCCGCCCTCGAAGCCCGAGCGGATGGTGCGGACGTAGTCCTCGCCCAGCGGGGCGAGCGCCCGGCAGACGAGGTCCACGGCCTCGGCGTAGCTGTGCCGCGATTTCACTTCGGGCACGATGGGCACGTAGACATCGAAGTGCCGCAGCTCGTCCAGCTTGAGCGCGCGGCGGCGGAGTTCGTAGTACTCGTGCAGGACCGGGAGCATCGAGCCCACGGCGCCGACGAGGTTGTCGTACACGGTCTCGGGGACGTCGTCGGGGAAGAGGGCCGCCGCTCGGGCGCTCGGGTAGTTGCGCACCTTGGCCGAATAGGCGTCCTGCTTGACAGCGCCCGCATAGAGGGCGGCCAACGTGTTCTTGTGCGTCTCGAAGGCGCGGTAGAACTGCGCATAGGCGCGGCGGCGGAGCGTGCGGTCCGGGCTGCGCATGAACGAGGAGAAGGTGGACTGGGTGAGAGGCCTCGGCCCCTCGGGGGTGTCCAGGCTGCCGAAATCGAGGTCCACGTTCGTCAGGACCGAGAAGGTCTCGTGCGGAGTCTGCGCCGTCTCGGTCTGCAGGGCGAGGAGCCGCTCCTCCTTCTCGCCGAGCACGTGGGGCTTGAAGCGCAGGAGCTTGCGCACGAAAACCGCGAACTCGGCGAAACGCTCTTCTGCCAGACAGGCTTCGACGAAGGACTCGCTCAGGGCCTGGAGCTCCGGCACCATCCAGGACCAGGCGCCCTGGGCCTCGGTGGCCGCGCTCAGGTAGCGGGCGAAGCGGCCGCGCGAAGCGTCGAGGCCTTCGTCCTCGGACTGCCGCAGGCTCGCATAGACGCCGAGCCGCTCGTCGAGGGCGCCGAAATCGCGGTAGAAGACGAGAGCCTCTCGCAGGGACTCGGCCGACAGGCCGAGCGTGGCCTTGTAGCTCCCGATGCGGGGCAGCATGTCCCGGTATTCCCTGAAGGCCTTCTCCCAGGACTCCTCGTCGGCGAAGAGCTTGGAGAGGTTCCACTTGTCTTCCTCGGGAAGCTCGGAGCGCGGCGGTATAGCCGCAGCAACTGTTTCAGCCATCGTTTCCTCCTCGAAGCGCATCATAGCGGATCGCGCCGCGGAGCGCGACCACCCCGCCGGACCGCATCGGCCACCGCGTCGAGGAAGGCGGCCATGAGTGCGAAGGAGGAGTCCCAGGCCAGTTCGGGGCCGTCCTCGGGGCCGTGGAGATAGGACCAGGTGCGGGGGCTCTGGGCTGGATAGGCCCTCGCCTCGGCATCGGGCAAGAGGCTCACGGTGAGGGCGGGAATGCCGCCGAGCACGAGACCGAGATCGTCGGACCAGGGGAGCTCGAGCGAGGCGGGCTCGCCGAGGCGAGCCCGAGCCGCCGCGGCGAGCGCCAGGCCGCGCAGCCGCCGGTGCCCCTCGGCGAGGGCCGTGCCGCCCATGCCGTTGCGCTCGAGCAAGGCCGCGGGGGCCGAGGACAGCAGCAGGGTGTCGCCGCGTCCGGTCACGTCGAGCACGAGCACCGGCGGCATGGCGCTCCGCGGCCCGAGCCTCCGCGACACGGCCCGGGCGAGCGCGAAGGCTCCCTGGCCAGAGGGGCCCTGCAGGGCCGGATTCTCCTCGCCGTCGGTGAAGAGAAACAGAAGCGGCGGCGCCTGTCCGGATGCGAGGCGGGCGGCGAACTCCACCAGCTGGAGGCAGGCGCAGGAATTGTCGAGCATGCCCGGGCTGCCGGCATACCGGTCGTAGTGGGCGGCCAGGGCGAGCTGCGGGCTGCCCTGCCCGAGGCGGAGGATGAGGTGGCGTTCCTTGCCCGTGCGCACCACGGAATACGGCAGGCCTCGGGCGGCGAGCATGCCCGCCAGGGCCACGAGCCGCTCCGAGCCGAGCGCCAAGAACCGTTCCGCGTCGGGGCCGAATGTCATGGATGGAGCCTCGGGGCGGCCTGCCGGCTAGGCCCGGGAAGGAGATGTGACGGCGTCGATGGCGGCATTCGCCGCGCCGGGGCCGGCCGTCGGCGAGTTCGGGGCGGCCCTCGCAGCGCCGGGAACCGTCGCCGCCTCGCGGGGAGCCGCCGTCGAGGCGCGGGCCGCGAGCGCCGTCTCCAGGCAACGATGGGCGGCCTCCTCCCCTTCGAGCAGCTCGATGACGAGCAAGGCCGCGGCCTGGCCCTTCTCGCGGCCCGGCTGCCTGACCGTGGTCAGCGGCGGCGAGACCAGGGCGGCCATGGGAATGTCGTCGAAGCCCGCGACGCTGAGGTCGCCGGGTATATCGAGGCCCCGCTCCCGGCAGGTTTCGTAGACGCCGAGGGCGACGACATCGGCCATCGCCACTATGGCAGTCGGGGCCGAGGCCGGATCCGCGAGGACCTCGGCGGCCGCCCGGGCGCCGCCCTCCACGGAACCCTCCACCGGCACGACCGATATGCCGGACGAGTCGAGGCGAAGGCCCGATCCGGCCAGGGCGCGGGCGAACCCGGAGAGCCGGCGATCGCGGACCAGGGAAAAACGGGACTCGGGCGGATTGATGGTCTCGGGTCTCAGGGCGAGCACCGTGATGCGCCGGTGTCCCAGCTCGAGGATGTGCCGCATGAGGAGGAAGGCCGCGCCCTCGTCGTCGACGCCGACATTGACCGTCGCCTCGGAGTCCTGGCCGTCGATCGTGACGAAGGGAATGTGCCTGTTGTGCAAGAGCTCGACCACCTCGTGGTCGGGCCCCACGCCGATCGTGATGAGGCCGTCGACGAAGGCCCGGCGCGCCGCTTCGATCACCGTGCCCTTGACCGGAGGCAGCATGGCGAGCGAGAGCTCCCTCGGCTCGCAGACCTCGCCGATGCCGCGGATGATCTCGCAGAGGTAGGGGTTCCTGAAAGCTTCGGTGATGGGCTGAGGGAGAAGAAGGCCGAGGGCGCCGAGCCGCTTGGTCGTGAGCGTGCGGGCCACCGGATCGGGCACGTAGCCCAGCTCCTCCACGATGGCCATGACGCGCTTGTAGGTTCCTTCGGAGATGCGGCTCGGATCGTTGAGGGCGAACGAAACCGTCGTCTTGGAAACTCCGGCCCTCTGGGCTATGTCTTTGATGGTAAGCCGCATGCTGCTCCCTGGGAGGAGTGTAGTCTACCCGCCTTGGGTGGTCAATCTCAATAAGTAAACCGATTTGCTAAACCGGTTAAACTTTTTTCTTGACAAAGCCGAATAGCGGTCGCACAATCGTGGGCGTACCGCGGAGCGCCCAGGCGTCTCCGAAAATCAAAGGAGGATCGAGCATGAAAAAGCTCATCGCGATCGTCGTCGCGGCGCTGTCCATCGCCGGAATGGCCTTTGCCCAGAACCTCGAGCTGTACTACTACAAGCAGGAAAACCAGGACGGGCTCAAGAAACTCGTGGGCGAGTTCATGAAGGAAAACCCCGGCATCAAGATTTCCCTGCTCATCGTCCCGAACGACGCCGACGCGACCATGTCGGCCCGGGCCGCCCAAGGGCAGCTCTCCGACATTCTCCAGATGCAGTCCTACTCCCGCGTCTTCGAATACGCCAAGAAGGGCTACCTCGTCGATCTCTCCAAGGAGCCGGTGCTCAAGAAAGTGATAGACGGCGCCAAGCCCGCGGTGACCTGGGACGGGAAGCAGTGGGCCCTGCCCATGGACTTCGCCGGGATCGGCATCATCTACAACAAGGACATCTTCGCCAAGTACGGCCTCAAGGCGCCCGCGACCTACCGCGACCTGCAGCGCATCTGCGACGTCCTGCAGAACAAGGGCGTGACTCCCTTCGCCGGCCTCCTGAAGGAAAACTGGTCGATGGGTCACTTCATCACCCTGGTCCAGACCACGCTGCTCGCGGAGAAGGGCATCACCGCATCGCAGTTCGTGTCCGAGATGAACGCCGGCACGACCTCCTACGGCGTCGTGGACACGACCAAGCTCTTCTCCATCATGGACTTCTACCGCGCCAACATGGACAAGGACGCCCAGGAGATGGGCTGGGACCAGCAGCAGGCCGAATTCGCCAACGGCAAGGCCGCGATGATGGTGCAGGGACTCTGGTCCTACGGCGCGGCCATCGGCACCAATCCCAAGCTCAAGTGCGGCTTCGTGCCCTTCCCCGTCTACAACGACGCTAAGATGAACAAGTTCTACGCCGATGTGGACTCCACCTTCGGCGTCTCCTCCCAGTCCTCGCCCGAGAAGCGCGCCGCGGCCCTCAAGTTCCTCGAGTGGCTCTCCACGCCCAAGGCCCGGGAAATCTGGGTCAAGGACTACAAGCTCACCTCGACCTTCAAGGGCGCGGACGTGTCGGCCCTCGGCGGCCCCTTCGTCGATCTCATGAGCGCCGTGAACCGCAACGGCTCCTATCCCTGGGCCTTCGCCGCCTACCCCACGGCAGTCTTCGAGGACGCCTGCAAGAACGGCGCCCAGCAGTACATGTTCGGCACGAAGAGCTCGGCCGACGTGATCTCCGACATCGACAAGGAATGGGCCGCCGAGGCGGCCAAGACCTCGGGCAACTGAAGCGCCGTGGCACCGGATGGGAGAAAAGCGGAAGAACTGCGCAGAGGCGCGGTGCGGAAAAGATAGACCAGGGACGCGAGGCCGGAGCGCCGAGCGATCCTGAATCTCCGAACGCTTTGCTCCCGCCGGGGCCGGCCCGGCTGCCATAGGTATGCCGGTTTTTTTTAAACCTCGGCGCGGCGGGTAGCGCAGGAAATCGATACCGCAGCTTGAGCCGCCTTCAGGTTTAAGCGACCCTTGCCGCGAGGCGCCGCCTGCAAGGTTCGAATTTGCGACGCTTTTCGACAAGGTCGCGGCGCGGCGGGTGTCGGCGGCGAGGCTAGGGCGACGGAGCTTTTGCGAAGCCGCCCTCGGTTCGCCGCCGACAGGACCCGCGTTAAAAAGTCTTTTGAAAAGCCCCGCCCAGGAGAAGTCATGGTTGAATCGAGATCGCGACGTCAGCTCTATTTCCTCGCCTTCGTCCTTCCCGCCCTCGCCCTCTACGCCCTCTTCTTCATCTACCCCTTCGGGAGGGGCTTCGCGATCTCGTTCACGAACTGGGACGGGCTGACACCAAAGTCGCCGATCAGCATGCCGGCCGCGGAATTCGAAAGCCGCATCCTGGACAGGATAGGCCGGCCCGCGGACAAGGCCTTCATCCTCGGCGTGTATTCGATCGATCCGAGCGACGGCGCCTACCACCGCCTGGCCATCAGGGGCCTGGCCAGATTCCGCGTGGAGAGCATCCTCGCATCGGTAGGCTACGAGCCGGAAGGCTTCCGCTCGGTGGGCCTGCGAAACTACCGCGACATCTTCGCGGGCAAGGTCGACGCGCGATTCTACCCGCGGGTCTACACGAGGACGAACTACAACGAGAATTCGGGTCTGCCCAAGGAGATCGACAAGAGCCAGTTCGAGCGGATCGTGCTGCCGCGCCTAGGCGCCGCGGCCCGCGCTCGGGCGCTTTCGTACTATCGCCTCGACGCTCGGAGCTACAAGCTCGATCCTGCCTACGACGAGTTCCGCCTGGAAGACGGCATCTGGTCGCTGCCCGAGATCGCGAACGGCAACCTGGTCCCCTCGGCCTCGGTGGACGCTCTCATCGCCGCCGTGAAGACCGCCGGACTCTCCGGCGATCAGGCCGCCGCGGATGCGGCCCTGACGGCCTTCCTGGGCGCGGCCCGGTTCTCCGAACAGAGCGCGCTCGCCGTTCGGGCGGCGGCCGAAAAGATATTCGCGCTCGGTTCCTTCAAGCGCGAGCTCGCCGCGGCCTGGGTCCAGCGCAAGGTGGACCTCGGGGTGGTCGGCTTCACGATCTTCTTCACCGTATTCTCGGTCATCTTCGCCAATCTCCTGGCCTTTTTCATCGCGCTCGCCCTCGACGCGAAAATCAGGTCCAGGAACGTGCTCAGGTCGGTGTTCTTCCTGCCCAATGTCCTGTCCATGATCGTCGTGGCCCTCATCTGGTCGATCGTCTTCGCCCAACTCCTGCCGCGCCTGACCGGCATCGATCTGTGGATGGGCGATCCCGACAAGGCGCCCTGGCTCGTCGTGCTCGTCGCCGTGTGGCAGATGGCGGGCTACTACATGGTGATCTACCTGGCCGGGCTGCAGAACATCCCGACCGACGTCCTCGAGGCCGCGACCATCGACGGCGCCGGAGGCAGGCAAAGGCTCGTGAGGGTCGTCCTGCCCCTGCTCGCGCCGGCGATCACCGTCTGCCTCTTCCTGTCGACGGCCAACGCGCTCAAGTGCTTCGACCTGACCTACGCCCTCACCGGCCCATCGGGCTACGCGCTCGGCACGATCCCCTTCGTCATGGACATCTTCTTCGACGCCTTCGCGAAGAAGATGGCGGGCCTCGCCACCGCGAAAGCCAGCCTCCTCTTCCTCGTCATCCTCGCCGTCACGGGCGTGCAGCTCCTCGTGATGAAGCGCAGGGAGGTCCAGGCATGAGCGGCGCGAGAATCAGGCCGCGCGGGGAGTGGGTGCTCGAGCCGTTCATGATCGCGTTCGCGCTGGTCTTCATCTTCCCGGTGATTTTCATCGTGATGAGCGCCTTCAAGCCCGACGCGGCGATCATGATGAATCCGATGGCGCCGCCGAAGTCGCTCTTCCTCGGGAACTTCGCCAAGGCCTGGCGCGTTATGCGCTTCCCTCGCACCTTCGCCAATACGCTGTTCGTCACGGGCGCGGGAGTCGGGGGGATCGTCCTCGTCTCGTCCATGGCCGCCTACATCCTCGCCCGGACCCAATCGCGGCTCTCCTGGCTGATCTACATCGTCTTCGCGGCCGCCCTCGTGATTCCCTTCCAGATCATCATGGTGCCCGTGGCCGTGCTCGCCTCCGACCTGGGACTCACCAACCTCTGGGGCATCGTGCTCCTGTACTGGGGGCTCGGAGCGCCGGTGGCCATCTTCATGTACCACGGCTTCGTGAAGGGCGTGCCGCGCGAGCTGGAGGAATCGGCCGCCATGGACGGCGCGGGGCAGTTCTACATCTTCTTCAAGATCGTCTTCCCCCTCCTCAAGCCGATAACCGCGACCATCGTGATACTCGACGCGCTCTGGATCTGGAACGACTTCCTCCTCCCTCTCATCATCGTCAAGTCGGGTACCCTCCAGCTCGCGCAAATGGCCTTCCACGGCCAGTTCCTCAAGGAATACGGTCCCATGACCGCCTCGCTCACCCTCTCGGCCTTGCCCATCATGCTGTTCTACCTGGCCCTGCAGAAGTACATCATCAAGGGGATCGCCGCCGGGGCGGTCAAAGGCTAGCGCCGCCGCCACAGCGGGCGGGCCCCGGCGTCGGGCCGAGTGGAAATGATCGCAGGGCTCGCCTTCGGCGACCTGCGGCACGGCGAAGCCCTTTCATCTCGCGGCGTCCTGGGATAATCTTCCTTCAGGAGCCGAACGACATGAGACAAATCACCGTCACCTATGCATCGGGCGAGAAGATCGCCTTCCCGGCGGGAGCCAAGGTCTCCGACACCATCGGCCACATGGGCAGCCTGAGCTGGCCGCTCGCCGCCGTCCTCGTCAACAACGCATTGACGCCTCTGGACGCGACGCTGCTCACCGACTGCACCGTGCTGCCGGTGACCCTCAATACGCCGCAGGGGGCGATCACCTATCGCCGCTCCCTGTGCTTCCTGCTCGCGATAGCGGTCCGAGACATTCAGCCGGGCAGGCGGCTCGTGGCCGGCATGGCCATCGGCACGGGCTTCTTCCATCAGTTCGCCGACGACAGGCCGATGGACGCCTCGGAGATAGCGGCCCTCGAGGCGCGCATGCGCGAGCTGGTGGAGCGCGACCAGCCTATCAACATCGAGCAGCGTTCCTGGGCCGAGGCGGTCGAATATTTCCGCTCGACCTCGCAGTCGGACACGCTCCTCCTCCTCGAGAACCTCAACGATTCCATAATCCCGCTCAACGAGTGCTCGGGTTTCCGCGATCTGTACGTCCATCCTCTCGTGCCTTCGACGGGCGTGCTCCGGACCTTCGAGGTGCTGCCCTATCACAACGGCCTCCTCCTGCGGTATCCGCACAAGGAGGAGCCCGACAAGATCCGGCCCTTCGTCGACGATCCCGTGCTCTTCTCGATCGCCAAGGAGACGCGCGAGCGGGCCCTCGTGCTCGGCGTCTTCTCGGTGGGTTCGCTCAATCGGGTCAACGGGGCGAAGGGCGGCATCAAGAACTACATCCAGGTGGCCGAGGCGCTGCAGAACAAGAAGTTGGCCGGCATAGCCGACCAGATCGCCGAGCGTTCCGGCTCGGTCAAGGTCGTGCTCATCGCGGGTCCCTCCAGCTCCGGCAAGACGACGATGTCCAAGAAGCTTTCCATCCAGCTCAAGGTCATGGGCTTCGAGCCGCTCGTCATCTCGCTCGACGACTACTTCGTAGACCGCGAGAGGACTCCGCGCGACGAGAGCGGAGAGTACGATTTCGAGTGCCTCGAGGCGCTCGATGTCGAGTATCTCAACGATCAGCTCCTCACGCTCTTCGCCGGCGAGGAGATCGAGCTGCCCTCCTTCGACTTCAAGACGGGCACCCGCAAAAACTCGGGCAAGCGACTCAGGATGGGCAAGCGGCACATCCTCGTCATGGAAGGCATCCACGGCCTCAACGATCGCCTGACCCCCCGCATTCCCAAGGAGCAGAAGTTCAAGGTCTACATCAGCGCGCTCACCCAGCTCAATCTCGACGACCATAACCGCGTCAGCACCACCGACAACCGCCTCCTCCGGCGCATGGTCCGCGACTACAACTTCCGCGGGCATTCGGCGGGCGATACCCTCAAGATGTGGCCCTCGGTGCAGCGCGGCGAGGCGCGGCATATCTTCCCCTTCCAGAACTCGGCCGACGCGGCCTTCAACTCCGCCCTGGACTACGAACTCGGCGTGCTCAAGATCTACGCGGACCCGCTTCTGCGCACGGTGAAGCCCACCGAGAGCGAATACTCGGAGGCCCGGCGCATCCAGGCCTTTCTCGACAACTTCACGCCGATTCCCGCGCAGAACGTGCCCCGCGACAGCATCCTGCGCGAGTTCATCGGGGACAGCGAGTTCAAGTACTGACCGCCGTCCCCGAGCGGCGGGAAGCGGCCGATACAGGTAATTTTCTTCCAGTACACGCCATGGCAGTGAGTCGGTCTGCTTTTGCGGGCAATCAATGCAGGAACCCTCCTCGCTCCGGTTCATGTGCGACAGGAGAAAATCCCGAATACGGGCTGGAGATATTGGGAAGAGGCGTTCTCAATCCAGCCCGATGAGGCTTCGCACTCGCATTTAACTTCACTATTTCTTTCCCTAGTAGAGTTATCTACGTATCGAACCTATCGGGAAGAACTCCTATAAAACCGGAAAAAAATTCGCTTTTTACTTTACTTCTTTGCAATGCGAGCACAAAATATAGCCACTTTTCACAGCTTGAGGAGGTTTACATGAAGAAAGGTTTGATTGGGTTGGCGATCGCCCTCTGCCTTGTAGCGTCCATGAACGCTCAGGTGGTAAAGGGCCCCATCGTCGACAAGATCCTGCTGAACTCAAAGTCTCAGCAGGACCTGGCTCTCCAGGATGTGGCCGCCGGACGGAGCGATCTGTTCGACTACGGGACCGATGGGGCGACCTACAAGGCCCTTCCGGACGACGTGAAGGCCAAGCTCGATCCCTATGCAGTCAATGGCGCCTTCTACATCGATCTCTACATCAATCCCTACCCCAATCAGGCACCTTATACGGCCAAGACCCAGGACGGCAAGGTAGAGTTCAACCCCTTCGCCATCCGTGAAGTCCGCTACGCGATGAACTTCCTAATCAATAGGAAAAAGATCGTGGACGAGATCATGGACGGCGCCGGCTCGCCGATGTACACCCCTGTATCCGAAGGCCAGCCGAACAGCTCGCGCTTCACCTTCATCGCGGCCAAGCTCGGCTTCACGCCCCAGGGCGACGAGAAGCGGGCCCTCGCCGACATCGACACGGCCATGAAGAAGGCCGCCGCCGCGGATCCCAAGCTCGCCAAGGACGGGCAGTGGTGGACCTACGATGGCGAGCCCGTGACCATCAAGTTCCTCGCCCGCGTCGACGATCCCACGGTCCGCGTCCCGGAGGCTCACTACATCGCCAGCGAAATCGAGAAGGCCGGCATCAAGGTCGACGTCCTCGAGTACGACCGCGCCAAGTGCACGTCGCTCTGGAATGGCACGGATCCGGCCAGCTACCAGTGGACCCTCTACACCGACGCATGGGGCGGCGGCCAGACCTACGAGTTCTGGGACACCAGCATCGCGCAGATGTACGCTCCCTGGTACTCCTTCATGCCCGGCGGCGGCAAGGCCGGCCAGTGGCAGTACCAGAACAAGGAGCTCGACAGCCTCACCCAGGACTGTGTCAATTACCGGATAGCCAACAGCGCCCAGTACTACGATAAGCTGCTCAAGGCCACAGAGATGGGCATCCGCGAGGGCATCCGCGTATTTATCGCCTCGCAGACGACCTACACCTGCGCCAACAAGAACCGCTTCCTCTCCAGGATGCTCTACGGCATCGGCGACGGTGTGGACAACTACTCGCTCTACTCGGCCGACGTCAAGCGCGGCGAGGACGGACTCAAGACCCTCCGCGTGACCGAGTTCTCCTCCAAGGGCTCGCTCTTCATGTCCTCCTGGGACCCGATCGGCCCCGATGGATTCGGCGACACCTACTCCAGCGTCGTCATCAAGAACGTCTCCGATCAGGAATACGGCGCCGACCCGCTGACGGGCGTCCCCTTCCCGATGACCGCCACCTGGTCCAATGTCAAGACCGGCAAGATCGACTTCAGCGTGACCCCCGCTCGCGGAAGCATCCACGTACCCGAGAATGCCGTCCTCTGGAACGCCCACGACCAGAAGTGGGAGAGCGGGATCAACTACGTCGACGTCAAGGGCGACGGCAGCGACTACGACTATGTGAAGGTCGCCCCCGGCAAGAACGTCGCCTGGTCCGAAGCCACCTTCCATTTCAACTTCGGTCGCTGGCACGACGGTCGCAGGATGGATATCAACGATTACCGCTACGCGCTCGCCAGGCCCTACGACCTCTGCATCCAGCGCAGCAAGGATGACAAGATCTACGAGGCAAGCTACGCCAGCACCATCAACCCGAACCTGCCTCGCATCAAGGGTTACGTCTTCAACAAAGACAACAGCATCACCGTCTACGGCGACGCCAACAACCCGATGGACAAGAACACCCTCGCCTCGCTCCTCTGCCCGACGCTGATGATCGAAGCCTCCAACTACGGCGACATCATCCCCTGGCCGATCCACGAGGCGCTGAAGACCATGGTCGCCGACGGCGCCCCCTCCAAGACCACCTGGGTCTTCAACGACAACGGCAACTTCACCGAGGTGGATCTTCTCAACCCGACCTGCGTCGCGGACATCAAGGCCACCCTTCAGAAACTCGCCTCCGAGAAGGCCGTGCCGGCCAGCCTCCAGGGCTACGTGAGCCCGTCCGAGGCGGTCTCTGCCTACGACAAGGCGATCGCGTTCATCGACAAGCACGGCCACGCCGTGATCTCCAACGGCGGCTTCGTGATCGACCAGTACGACCCCCAGAACAACACCATGGTGCTGTCCGCCTTCCGCGATCCCGCCTATCCCTTCCCCAAGGGCTGGTTCACGAAGAAGCTCTCCTCCAGCTTCATGCGGGTTAACAGCGTCTCGGCCACTCCCTACATGAGAGGCAATCCGGTCAAGATCAATGTGTCGCTCAGCCAGGTAGGCTTCCCCTCCGGGATCGCCAGGCCCGCGACCGAAGGACGCATCAAGGTTACGCTCGTCGCCAGCGGCGAGAAGGCATTCGAGGGCAAGATCGTCACGGCCGGCAGCGGCGAGGCGACGATCCCGGCCTCCGCCTTCGCGAATCTCAAGCCTGGCATCTACAGCGTCGTCGTCGAGGCATCGATCGGAAGTAGTACTGACGTCAAGAGCACCAACATCATCGTCTTCTAATCCAATCCCCTGCACGTGAAGCCGCTGGCGGCGCCAAAGCCGCCGGCGGTTTCACGTCCTCCTTCAACCCGGAAAGCTAGGACAGGTACATGTATAGGAAATACGTGCTCAAACGCGTCGTGTACGGAATCTTAATGTACATGGTCATGATCTTCATCTACTCGACGCTCTTTAACAACGTAGCCGACAAGACGACCCGCGCGCAGATCGACGAGCAGGTCGCCCAGGAGATCCATCGCTACAAGAATCTTTCGCCGGCCCAGATCACGACGCTCTTGCAGACGCTCAAGCAGAACAAGATCAGGCAGTACCATCTCGACGAGCCGCTCGCGAGCAGGATCTTCTGGCGCAGCGTGAGGACGATCACCTTCGACTTCGGCAACTCCACGATCATCAGGTCCTCTACCGGCGATCGGAACGTCATCAAGATCATCCTCGAAGCCCTCCCCAGGACGATCATCCTGTTCACCACCAATATCCTGATCGTCACTCTCATTGGGATCTACATGGGAATGTACGCGGCGAGGAAACCCAATGGCGGCCTCGACCGGGTCAACTCGATGCTGACGATGATCACCAATGGATTGCCGGCCTGGTGGCTCGCCATGCTCGCCATAATGTTATTCTCGTATTCCATCCCGATATTCCCCTCCGGCGGTCTTCACGTGAACCCCGCGCCGACCGGCTTCAAAGGAGTGCTCGACTACCTCTGGCACCTCTCTCTGCCGCTGCTTACCCTCGTCATCCTCAGCATTTGGAGCACCGCCTACCTGGTGCGCAACATCGTGCTCTCCAACCTTCAGGAGGACTTCGTCATGGCTGCCCGGGCCCGCGGCATCTCCGAGCGCAAAGTCCTCTTCGGCCACACCCTGCGAACATCCATGCCGGCGATCATGACCATGGCAATACTCGGCCTCTTCGGCTCCATCGCCGGCAACATAATCGTCGAAGGAATCTTCGGCTGGCCGGGAATCGGTAACCTTTATTTCATAGCGGTCCAGCAGAATGACGTGCCGGTCCTCATGGCGACGCTCGCCATCGAGACCCTGTTCACCATGGTCGGATTCATCATCCTCGACATCCTCTACGGATTGCTCGACCCGCGCATCAAGGTAGGAGGCAAGGCATGATCCTCCATGACAGCTTGGAAGGCTTCAGGGAGTTCTGGAGGGAATTCTCCAGGGTGAAGTCGGGCCTGGTGGGCCTTGCGATCCTTATCGTATTCGTGTTCCTCGGCGTCTTCGGCCGCTACCTCATCCCCTTCCCCGACGCCCAGCGGCACTGGCACGACATCACGTACTGGCAGGACAATCCCCAGGCGGCTCCTCCCGTTTGGTTCAATCTCTTCAGCGCGAGGAAAGGCGCGCCTTCCGCGACCCTGGCCGCGCCTAAAGTGACAACCCAGGACGAGGGTAACGGCGTCTCGCTGCAGACCTTCACCTACGACTACAATTACGTCTACGACTTGGCTCCTCGCGATATCATCATCCACTTGAAAGGCGTGGGACAGGTCCCCTTCGCCGTCACGCTCGTCAGGCCCGACGGCCTCAGCGCACCTCTCTACCAGGACCAAGTCCAGCTAAGCAGCAGCCAGTCGCTCCGACTCTCCATGGCCGACAGCTCGGCTTCCAACGTCGTGCAGTTCGTGACTCAATCCGATTCCCAGCTCGGAAACACCTTGGATCCCAATCTCATCAAGCCGATCCAGGTGCTCTTCTCCAAGCTCGACGACAAGGTCCTGTCAAGGCCCCAGGCCGACAAAGGGAAGTACCAGATACAGATCCAAGTGCTGCTCCTCTCTCCCAGCATCAAGCTGGAGACCCCGTCGGTACTGATCTCCGGCTACGTTTCGGGCCTCCTGGGTACCGACCTCTCTAAGCGAGACCTCTTCACGGGCGTCATCATCGGGATCAGGTGGGCGCTGATCATCGGCATTCTGACCTCCGTGGTCTCGGTCGTCGTGGGCGTCCTCTTCGGCATCATGGCAGCCTACCTGGGAGGCGCCTTCGACTGGTTCTTGACGCGGCTCTACGAACTCATCTATCTCCTGCCGGTCCTGCCCTTCCTCATCGTCATCTCGGCCATCTTCAAGCCCTCGATCTGGACCCTCATCATCATCATCTGCCTTTTCTTCTGGACGGGGTCATTCAAGACCGTCTACAGCATGGCGCTGCAGATCAAGGAGGAGACCTTCGTCGAGGCCTCGCGCGCGTTGGGATCGACCAAGTCGAGGATCATGCTGAAGCATATCAGCCCCATCCTGCTGCCCTACAGCTTCGCCTCCATGGCCCTCTCCATACCTGCGATCATCGTGTACGAAGCAAGCGTCAGCCTCCTGGGCCTGGGCGACGCCTCTATCGTCTCCTGGGGCCAGATACTCCAGGCCGCGCTCTCGCAGGGAGCCGTCATCAACCGGCTGTGGTGGTGGGTCATCCCGCCGGGGCTCATGATCGCGTTGATGGGCATGTCCTTCGCCTTCCTCGGGACGGCTCTCGATAAGATCCTCCACCCCAAACTCAAGACCAGGTGAACAAGATGAATGAATCCAGTTCTGCAGGCACCGAATACCTGCTCTCCGTACGGGATCTCAAGCTCCACTATTTCACGTCCAAGGGCGTGGTCCGCGCCCTCGACGGCTTGAGTTTCGACATCCTACCGGGCGAGGCCCTCGGCATCGTCGGCGAATCCGGCTGCGGCAAGACCACGACCGGCGTCGCGCTCCTCAATATGCCTTCCCCTCCCGGGCGCATCGTCGAAGGCTCGATCAAGATCGACGGCACGGAGATCGTGGGCCTCTCCGAGAAAACCCTCAGGCGGACGGTACGGTGGTCCAAGATCTCGATGGTGTTCCAAGGCGCGATGAACTGCCTGACTCCCGTCTACACCATCCGAAAGCTCATGCACGAGACTTACGCCGAGCACTCCGGGAATGAACACATCCAGGAGGAGGAGGTCGAGGCGCTCATGAGGAAGTACATCAAGCTCGTGGGTCTGCCGGAACACGTCCTCGGACGTTACCCGCACGAACTTTCTGGCGGGATGAAGCAGCGCGTGGTGATTGCCATGGCCCTCTTCCTCGAGCCCAAGGTCATCGTCATGGACGAGCCCACGACCGCGCTCGACGTCATAGTTCAGGCGCAGATTCTCAATCTCATCAAACGCCTCAAGCGGGACCTGCAGCTGTCGTATATCTTCATCACGCACGACCTCGCCACCGAGGCCGAGATAGCCGACCGTATTCTCGTCATGTACGCGGGCAAGCTCGCCGAGCTCGGCTCCAACGAGGAGATCTTCGGCCAGGCCGCGGGAGGCAAGCCGCCGGCGCATCCCTACACGCAGAAGCTTCTGGCCTCGACCCCGCTGCTGCGCAAGCGAGTCAGCGAGCTCGCCTTCATTCCCGGCTCGCCTCCCGACCTGCTCTCCCCCCCGCCGGGCTGCCGCTTCGCCCCGCGCTGCCCCTTCGCCAAGGATAAGTGCGTACATGCGGAGCCGCCCATCGTCGAGATCGAGAAACGCCACTTGGTTGCCTGCTGGAAGGCGATGGAGGACCCAGAATATGCGCGATCCTAAGACAAAATTTGTTATGCCCGAACGACCCGGGCATTTCAGGTACGACGACAAGGACGTGATACTGGAGGTGAGGGCTCTCAAGAAGGAGTTCTCGGTCCATCATGGCAAGACCATCGTCAAGGCCGTCGACAGCGTCAGCTTCCAGCTCCGCCGCGGCGAGATCCTCGGCCTCGTCGGCGAGTCCGGCTGCGGCAAGACCACCACGGGCAAGCTCAT
The DNA here is from genome assembly GCA_035530095.1 of Rectinemataceae bacterium. Taxonomy (GTDB): domain Bacteria; phylum Spirochaetota; class Spirochaetia; order Treponematales; family Rectinemataceae; genus JAJXZP01. The sequence goes on from DATKVK010000049.1 coordinate 60,467, forward strand.
CATGAAGCTGATCGAGCCCACGTCGGGATCAATAATCGTCGACGGCCAGGATCGGACTCGGCTCCCGCGAGAGGAGGAGATCGAGTACCGTCGGCATGTGCAGATGATCTTCCAGGATCCCTACGCATCCATGAATCCTCACTTCAAGATCTCGGACGTCCTCGAGGAGCCGCTCCTCATACACAAGGTCGGGCGCACAAGGAAGGATCGCCTCGAGCTGGTCTCCCAGGCCATGGATAAGGTAAAGATGAGCCCGCCAGGGGAATTCCTCGATCGGCACCCCCACATGCTCTCCGGAGGCCAGCGGCAGCGAGCGGCCATCGCGCGGACGCTCATTCTCAAGCCGCAGGTGATCGTCGCCGACGAGCCGGTGTCCATGATCGACCTTTCGACGCGGGCCGAGATCCTGCACTTGATGAAATCCATCCAGCAGGAGATGGAGCTGAGCTTCGTGTACATCACGCACGACATCTCCACGGCGAGGTTCTTCACCGATCGCATTGCGGTCATGTACCTCGGCCGGATCGTCGAGATCGGCAGCCAGGACGAAGTCATAGACCACCCCATACACCCCTATACCAGGGCCCTCATCGGGGCGGTCTGCGAGCCGGTCTCGGGCCGCGTCGGTATCGAGAAGGAGCTGAAGATCTCGGGTGAGATACCCTCCGCGGCGGCCATACCATCGGGATGCCGATTCCATCCGCGCTGCCCCTTTGCCACGAAGGACTGCGCTGAACTACCCGAACCCGAACTCATGGACGTAGGCGGCGGACATTTTCACGCTTGCCGCAGGTGGGAGGAAATATAGCGGAAGCGAAATGAAGGGAGGAAGCCCGCGGGCGGCGCAGTATTGCCGCCCGCGCGGCATCTGCGAACCAACCCGCGAATTGTCGTATGGCAAATGCATGATATAGGACGTCGCTCGAGAATTGCCCCTGTCAGACTTAACTCAAAATAGTCACCTGCAAAAAAATCGGACAACACACTGGCGTCTACAACAGCGACCTCGCCGCCGCCGCGATGTGCGCCGCGGTGAGGCCGTAGCGCTCCATGAGGTACTCGACCGTGCCCACCTCGCCGAATTCGTCCCTGATCCCGATCCTGGCGAACTTCGCGGCGACTCCAGCCTCGAGGATGGCCTCGGCCGCGGCGCTGCCGAGGCCGCCGGCGATTTGCGCGTTCTCGCAGGTGAGCACCCGGCCCGTCGAACGGGCGCAGCGGAGCACGCACTCGAGGTCGAGGGGCTTGAGGCTCAACATGTCCACGACAGTCACGCGGGTGCCTTCGGTTGCCAGTAGCTCGGCGGCGGCGAGCGCCTCGTTGACCATGACCGAGCCGAGCGCGAGGATCGCGGCATCGCCGCCCGAGCGCAGCACCTTGGCCTTGCCGAACTCGAACTGCTCCTGGGCCCCATAGAGCACGTTGGCCGGAGTCCGCTGCATTCGCAGATAGACGCAGCCGGAATGGGCGGCCGCCAGTCGGACGAATTTCTCCAGGCTGGTCGGGTCCGAGGGCTCGACGACCGTGAGGCCAGGTACGACCCGCATCAGCGCGAGGTCCTCGAAGGGCATGTGGGTGCCGCCGTTGTACTTGGCCGCGACGCCGGGATCGGTGCCGACGAGTTTCACGTTGAGGCGGGCGTAATTTGCGGAAAGGAAGAACTGGTCGTAGGCGCGGCGCGAAGCGAAGCAGGCGAAGGTCGACGCGAAGGGGATCTTGCCGACGGCCGAGAGACCGGAGGCCACCCCGACCATGTTCGCCTCGGCCACGCCGCAGTCTATGGCGCGGTCGGGATAAACCTTGGCGAATGCGGCCGTGCCGTTAGCCTTCATGAGGTCGGCATCGAGGACGACGATGTCGGGATCGGCCCGCGCGAGGTCGATCAGGGTCTCCGCGTAGACCGTGCGCATTTCCTTCTTTTCCATCGATCGCCTAACCTTTCAGGGCCGCGATGGCCTTCTTCGCGTCCTCGTAGCTGAAGCTCATGCTGTGGCTCCCCACCTGCCCCTCCGCTAGGGAGAAACCCTTGGCCTTGACCGTGTCGAGGATGATCATCGAGGGACAGCCCGTGTTCGCCTTGGCGCGCGTCACCGCCTCGTCCATCGCCTCCATGTCGTGGCCGTTCACCTCCTGGGTGAACCAGCCGAAGGCTTCCCACTTCGCCTTGAGGCTCTCGAGATTCATGATCTCGGCGGTCGGCCCGTCGATCTGCATCCTGTTGTAGTCGGTGAAGGCGACGAGCTTGTCGAGCTTGTACTGCGCGGCGAACATGGCCGCCTCCCAGACCTGTCCCTCGTCGCTTTCGCCGTCGCCGATGATGCAGAAGATGCTGGAGGATAGGCCGTTCATGCGGTTGCCCAGCGCGATCCCGCAGGCGGCCGAGATGCCCTGGCCCAGCGAGCCCGTGGTCATGTCGATCCCGGGCGTGCGGTTGCGGTCGCAGTGGCTGGGCAAGTTGGTCCCTCCCACATTGAGGGTGTGGAGCCATTCCTCGGGGAAGTAGCCCTTGCTCGCCAGGGCGGCATAGAGCGCGGGGCCGGCGTGCCCCTTGGAAAGCACGAGCTGGTCGCGGTCGCGCTTGCGCGGATTAGCTGGATCGACTCTCATGTGGCGATAGTAAAGCAGTGCGAGCGCGTCGACGATCGACATGGAGCCGCCGATGTGTCCCATGCCCAGGTAGCCGATCGCGTCGATCGTGAGCGCGCGAATCTCGCGGGCTTTCGCTTCGAGCTCGGTCCTCGTTTCCTCGGTCATATTCCACTCCTGTCGGACGAGTTGCGCATGCTCCGCAAGTCCCGGCGCCTAGACGAGCGGGACCGTCACGGTGCCGTCGAGGAGGACGGCCACCTTGGCGTCCGGGCCCTTCTCGGCCATCGCCTCGGCGAAGGCGCCGGAGAGTGTGGCGCGCTTGGCGATGAACGCCTTATCCAGCGTCGCCTCGTCGAGTTCGCTCACCGCCCTGATGCTCGCGCGCGCGGCGACTTGCGCGATCTTGGCCGCCTTGTGGTAGCCCAGGCGGTAGCCCGCCGCGATGCGCGACATGGCTTCGGCGGGAGTCGCCGAGGCGCCGAGCAGGTCGATGTAGGCCCGGTCCCCCACCCCGTCCCGGCACGAGGCTACGAGGATGAGAATGCCGCCGTCGGCCAAAGCCAGGGCGCCGTTGTCGATAGCCTTCTGCGACTGGTACAAGTCGATGTCCATGGGATGCCGCGCCACCGATACGACGATGTCGGCCCGTCTTTCCAGCTTGACGGCGAAGATCGCGTTGGCCGCGCCCACCGCCGCCCGGAAAGACGAGCGGATGTCCCCCGCGAAGCAGCTCGCGAGCCGCTGATGCCTGTCCAGCACCGCCATGACGGAGAAGACCCGCCCCGGGATGAGCCGCAGGGCGTCGTCCATATCCTGGCTGACCGGATTGTCGTCGAGAGCGAGGGCCCTGGCCCGCGGATCGAGGGCGAGCTTGTGGTTGGCTTCGACCGTCTCGAAGCCGGCGACGCCCGGCAGGAAGGCCTTGCGGCCCCCGGTATAACCCGCGAAATAGTGCGGCTCCACCGAGCCGGTCGCCACGATGCGCTCGGCCTCGACGAGGGCGCGGTTCAGGAGTATGGGCGTGCCGTTCCTCGTCTTTCCCAGATCGACGAGCGAGGCCCGGTCGCGCGCATCGTGCGCCTCGATCCGCGACCTGAACCGCTCATAGTGCCGGCCCAGGATCTGCCGATACTCGGCCTCGATGGGCGCGCGATGGGCGCCGGTCGCGACGATGAACCGGGCGGAACCGGCATGAAGCTCGTCGCCCAGGGCGTCGAGCACGCCTTCGGTCGGCGTGGGTCTGGTCGCGTCGTTGACGATGACGATGATCTTGCGCGCATCCCCGAGGAAAGCTCCGAAGGCAGGCGAGTCCAGCGGCCGGTCGACGGCCTTCCTGACCGTCGCTCCGGCGTCCGGAGCCGTCTCGACCTCGTTGGGCTCCACCACGGCGAGCAGGTTCCCGTCGGGTACCTCCAGCGCGAGTTCGCGATCCAGATAGGGCACGCCGATCTTCATCGTCTTTCCGCTCCTTCCCCGCCGCCCCTCCGCGAACGCCGGCGGACGGCTTCCAGGCCGCTCTTTCAGCCGGCGTCGCGGACCTGCGCCGCGCTCACCGGACCTGCGCGACGGCCCAGTCGAGCGCCTCTTTGAGCATCGACACGGGCGGCGTGGCCACATGTCCGAGCCTCTGCATGTCTTCGATCGCACTGCGCGCGGCGGCGATGTCCGCCTTGGCGCGGCCGTAGACCTCGTCCCACGAGAGCTTCACGCGCGCGACGCCCTCGGCCACCGCCTGGGCCGCCACGTCGGCCGCCTCCTGGGCGAAGACATCGGTTTCCTCCATCGTGGCGGTGATGTGGTCCGGATCGATACCGCGTTTCTCGGCGAAATCGGCGATCGAGTGCGCGCAACGTATGGCCATGCCGTCCGTGATCTTGCGGGCCCGCACGAGCAGGGCCCCTTTGAGGAGGCCGGGGAAGCAGATCGAGTTGTTCACCTGGTTGGGGAAGTCGCCGCGGCCGGTGGCCACGATGAACGCCCCTTCTTCCTTCGCGGCGTAGGGCCAGATTTCCGGCACCGGGTTCGCGCAGGCGAAGACGATCGATTTTTCCGCCATCGAGCGGACCCAGGCCCGCTTCACGGTGTCGGGTCCCGGCTTGGACAGGGCGATGAGGACGTCGGCGCCTTTCAGCGCCTCTTCCTCGCTCGCCGCGCGGCCCGGATTGGTCGTCCGGCAGAGCTCCCATTTGCGATAGTCGCGCGGGTCGGCTTCGATGTCCGAGCGCCCCGCGTGCAGCGAGCCCTTGGAGTCGAAGAGCACGATCTTCGCGGGGTCGCCGCCGTCGGCGATGATGAGGCGCGCGATCGTGGTATTGGCCGCCCCCGCGCCGAGCAGCACGATCCTGACCTCACCCAGTTTCTTGCCCGCGAGCTTGAGCGCATTCAGGAGCCCGGCCAGGGTGATGCAGGCGGTACCCTGGGCGTCGTCGTGCCAGACCGGGATGTCGCAGGCATCGCGGAGCTCGTCGAGCACCTTGAAGCAGTTGGGCTGGCTGATGTCCTCGAGGTTGACCGCGCCGAATGACGGCGCCGCCATCTTCACGAACTCGATGATCCTGTCCGGATCGTGCTTCCCGTCCTTGTCCCGCGAATCTATGCAGAGCGCGGTGGCGTCGACCCCGCCCAGGTATTTCATGAGGAAGGCCTTGCCCTCCATGACGCCCAGCCCGCCGGGCGGCGTGCAGTCGCCGTCGCCGAGCACGCGAGTCGAGTCCGATACGATCGCGACCAGGTTGCCGCGGTTGGAGAGAGCGAAAGATCGATCGTTGTCGTCGCGGATCGTGGTGGAAATCTGCGATACGCCGGGCGTGTACCAGACGTTGAACCAGTTGAAGCCCCAGAGGCCGCACTTGGGCACCGTCTGCATCTTGCCCCCGAAGAATTCGTGCGCCGCGAGCGAGAGCCGCTTCAGGAACAGCGTCTGCGCGCGAGCCCGCTGGTCCTGGCTCAGGTCGGCGGGCAGCGCCTCGGCGAGATTCTTAAGACTGAGATCGAGTTCCATTCAGACAATCCTTTCTCTTCCTACCGGCGCAGCGGCGCTCGCAAATCGCGTTCGTAGGCTTTCTCCATGGCTTCGATGAGGGGGAGCCGCTTGCCGGCCAGGAAGCGCACCATGGCGCCGCCTCCCGTGCAGACATAGTCGAACTTCGAGAGGTCGGTGAACTTGCTGGCTGCGCTGATTGTATCGCCGCCGCCAATGACCGTATAGCCTGGCGCCGCCTCGATCGCGCGCCAGATGTCCCGCGTGCCTTCTTCCCAGAGAGGGCTCTCGTACATGCCGGCGGGTCCGTTCACGAACACCGAGCCTGCGCGGGCGATGCTCTCCGCGAAACGGGCGATGGTCTTCCGTCCGACGTCCGGGAAGCTGACATCCCTGGAGATAGTCCCCGCGTCCGGCACGTCGAGCTCGGCGCGCTTTCCCCCGTCCTCGTGGGCGAGGTCCAGGGGCAGAAGGTATTTCGAACCCCAGGTCTCGAGGAGCCTCTTGGCCTCGGGGATGAACTCCTCGAGCCCGCGGTCCTTCAGGAACCTGCGCGTCGTCTGACCGACCTCGATGCCCTTGGCGATGAGCATGACGAGTCCCGTGACGCCCGCGGCGAGGATCTGGTCCGCCGCGCCGTCCTCCAGGACCTTGCGCATCATGTCGAAGGCGTCGGAAATCTTGGCACCGCCCAGCACGTACACGCAGGGGCGCTTCGGCCCCTCCATCACGGACTTGAGGGCGGTGTACTCCTCCATGAGCTGTATCCCGCCGGCCGTGGGCAGGAGCTCCTGGAAGGCCACCATCGAAGGCGCATTGCGGTGCGCCGCCGCGAAGGCGTCGTTCACGTAGAGATCGGCCAGAGGCGCGAGGCTGCGCATCAGCCAGGTGTCGAGCATCTCATGCGCCTTGAGCTTGACCGCGCTTTCGAAGGTCGAGATCTCCTCGGCCAGGTAGCGCAGGTTGCCGAGGATCACCGTCTCGCCCTCGCCCAGGGCGCGGACCGCGTCCCGGGCCGCAGGGCCGCAGACATCGTCGATGTAGGCGACCTTCCGTCCGCAGAGCGCGGCGAGCTTCTCGGCATGCTCGGCCAGAGGGATGAGGTTCTGGTAGTCGAGCGTGTCGCCCTGGTGCGCGATGAGCGCAACCTTGGCCCCGCGCTCCAGGAGCCAATTGAGCGTAGGCACCGTCTTCTCGATGCGGTTGGTGTTGGCGATGCGCTTGGTTCCAGGGTCGATGGGGGAGTTGATGTCCGGGCGGAAGATCACGGTCCTGCCCCGGACATCGAAGTCGGCCATCGGCCGGATCTTTATTCGAGGGCCTTCCATTTTCCTATCCCCAGGTACTTGTTCGTCGTGTCGGTGGCTTCGATGCGGTCGGCCTGCATCTTCATGCAGGCGCGCACCGCGTCCATGTTCTCCGGGATGACCACGGCCTCCTGCGGCACGTTGATGGCGAACATGATGTCCTTGCCGCTCATCACGATGGAGTCCTCCCAGAGCGCGATCTCGTACATGTCGCCCCGCGGGTTGCCGAGGTCGCGGGCGTAGCGGAAAAGGCTCGCGTTGCCGAGGAAGCCCTCGTCGATCCGCACGATGCGGATGCGCGGGTGCGCGGCGAAAAGCTCGAGGGCGTTTTCCTTAGAGACCGCCTTCTTCGTGCTGGCGACCACCGTGATGATGTGCCCGTGCGTGACCGGAGTATGCACGAGGATCCCTGTCGCGTCGACATGCGGCATGATCGTCATGAGGTCGAGGGCCTGGTGGCTCGGCGCGTGATCGATCTGCAGGGCGTTGGTCAGGCCCCGGTGGTAGTCGCCCGGGTCGGCCACGCGGCGGATGATGGTGATGGCGACCTTCTCGACGCCCACGCCCCGGTCGAGGCAGTCCACCGCGCGGATGAGCCCCGTGGTGTTGCAGGAGGTGAGCTTGAGGAACTGGGCGCCCAGGCCCTTTTCGTAGTTCGCGTAGCCGTGGAAGAAGACGTCGGCGACCGAGTTCTTCTCGCCGCCCTGAAAGATGCCCTTCTTGCCGTGCTTGGCGTAGAGCTCCTTGTTCTTGGCGCCCACGCCCGCCGAGGTCGCGTCGAGCATGACGTCCACCTTGCCCACGAGGTCCTCGAGCGAGCCCGACACGGGGATGCGCAACGCCTCCAGCTCCGCGAGCTTGTCGGGCGCCGCCGCGTAGAAGGCGTAGGGCATGCCCTTTTCCTTCAGCGCGCGCACCGACAGCGTGGGGGCCACATCGGCCACGCCCACGAGCTCCATATCCTTCTGCAGGGCCACGCCGTCCGCCAGGCGCTGCCCGATCACACCGTAGCCGGCCACGCCGACTTTCACCTTAGCCATCGTTCACCTCCATGCGCGCCCGCCTGGGACACGCTGCACTATTCTTTCCAAAGCCGCGACGCCGCTAAATGCCCGCCTGCTCGCGGATATACTTCCGCGCCTTCATGGCGTACTCCAGCGGATTGGCCAGCGCGGGATCCTGCTCGGCCTCCACGACCCACCAGCCCGCATAGCCGCCCGCCTTCAGGGCCGAGAACACCGGCGCGAAGTCGACCGAACCGTCGCCCGGCACGGTGAAAGCGCCTAACTTTACGGCGTCGAGGAAGCTGAGCCTTTCCCTGCGCACCTTCTCGACGACGGCGGGCCTGACATCCTTGAGGTGGACATGCCTCACTCGCTTGCCCCATTTCCTGAGCACGGCCAGATGATCCTCGCCTGCGAACACGAGATGTCCGGTGTCGTACAGGAGGTCGAGGAGGCCGGTTTGCGTCGACTCCATGAGCCGGTCGATCTCGGCCGCGGTCTGCACTCCCGTGCCCATGTGGTGGTGGTAGGTCAGGGTCATCCCCTTTTCCCTGGCCCGCTCGCCGAGCCGGTTGAGCCCCTCGGAGAGGCGCTTCCACTCCTCTTCGGTGAAGCTGGGCTTGTCGTTGAAGACGGGCTTCTTCTGGCCCTGGATCGAGCGCCCCTGCTCGGCGGCTCCGATCACGCGCGCGCCCACCGCATGCAGGAAGTCGCGGTGCGCGATGAAGTCCTTCTCCACCTCGGCGTAGCTCTTCGTCGTCAGGAAGGACGAGAACCACGCGTTGCAGATCGTGAGCCCGCGCAGGGCGAGGGCCTTGTTGAGGACCGCAGGGTCCTTCGGGTACTTGTTGCCCACCTCCGAGCCCGAGAAGCCGGCGAGGGCCATCTCGCTCACGCACTGCTCGAAGGGAATCTGCCCTCCGAGCTCGGGCAGATCGTCGTTCGTCCAGCCTATCGGCGCTATCGCCAATCGAATGCCGCTCTCGTTCATAAACGCTCCTCTTTCGCACCGCGCCGAGTTCCCGAATCCCTGCCTTCTGCGTGTCTCGGCGCCTCTGTGGTTGTCGCTTTTCTAGCTACCTAGAACTTCCTCGTCGTCGCGACCTGTTCCTTCATATCCTGGGCAGCCTTCACGACCTCGGGCTTGTCGGAAATCTCGGCAGTACCCACGCGCCACCAGGACTCGTAGCCGCCGGTCATCGACTTGGGCGCGACCTTGGCGTCGACCACGACCGAGCGCTTTTCCGCGAGGGCTCGCTTCATCGCCTCGCGGAACTCCTCGGGCGTCCCGGCGCGCAAGCCCACGGCTCCCCAGCTCTCGGCGTTCTTCGCGTAGTCGACGCGCACCGATTCGCCCGAAAGGCGGCCGCTCTTCTCGTCGCGCGTCTTCCACTCGTTGCCGAAGTGATCTATGCCCTGGCTCCCCTGCAGATTGTCGATGCACTGGTAGCCCGAATTGTCCAGGACGACGACGATGATCTTGCGACCCTCCTGGATCGAGGTGAGGAGCTCGGTGTGCAGCATCGTGTAGGCCCCGTCGCCGACGACCGCGACGACGATCCTGTCGGGCTCGGCTATCTTCGCCCCGAGGGCGGCGGCGATCTCGTAGCCCATGCAGGAAAAGCCGTACTCCATGTGGTAGCAGCCCGGAACCCGCGTGCGCCAGACCCGCTGCATGTCGCTCGGGATCGAGCCCGAGCCCGAGACGAGGATCGCATCGGCCGGCAGCAGACGATCGTTGAGCTCTCCCAGCGCGCGCGCCTGCGAGAGGCCGCCGGCCACCTCCTCGGAGTACAGGCGGTCCACCTCGGTCTTCCACGTTGCGCGCTCCCGCTCGATGGCCTCGCCCCAGGCCGAGGCATAGCCGCTCGGCTCCAGAGCGCGGCTTATGGCCGCCAGAGCCAGCTTGGCGTCGGCGAGGATGGGCTCGGCGTTCATCTTGTAGGCGTCGAAGGCCGCGACGTTGATGCCCATGAACGCGCAAGCCTCGTTCTGGAAAAGCCATTTCGAACAGGTGGTGAAGTCCCCCAGCCGCGTGCCGACGGCGATGACGAGATCGGCCTCCTTCGCGAGCCGGTTGGCCGCGAGGCTGCCCGTCACGCCTATGCCCGACAGGTTATGCGGATCGTCCCAGAGGATCGTGCCCTTGCCGGCCTGGGTCTCCGCGAAGGGCACCCGGTGCTTGGCGCAGAAGGCCGCGAGCTCGGCGCCGGCCCCGGAGTATCTCACCCCGCCTCCGCAGACCACGTAGGGTTTCTTCGCGGCGAGGATCATCCTCACGGCCCGCTCGACCTGGGCCGCCGTGGGCGCGCGCCGCTCGACGTGGTGCACGCGCCGCTCGAGGAACTCCTCGGGGTAGTCGTAGGCCTCTCCTTGCACGTCCTGCGGCAAGGCGACGGTCACGGCGCCCGTTTCGGCGGGATCGGCGAGTACGCGCATCGCGTTGATCATGGCCGACATGAGCTGCTCGGGCCTCGACACACGGTCCCAGTAGCGGCTCACCGCCTTGAACGCGTCGTTCGCCGTGACGTTCGCGTCGCTGAACTGCTCCACCTGCTGCAGCACCGGATCGGGCTGACGGCAGGCGAAAGAGTCGCTGGGAAGGAATAGCACGGGTATGCGGTTGACCGTGGCGGTCCCCGCGGCCGTGACCATGTTGAGGGCGCCAGGGCCGATCGAGCTCATCACCGCCATGATGCGTTTCCGGTCGCTCTGCTTGGCGAAGCCCGTGGCCGCGTGAGCGGCGCCTTGCTCGTTCTTGCCCTGGTAGAAGCGCAGCGAGTGCCCGCTCGCGGCCAAAGCCTCGCCCAGGCCTACGACGCAGCCGTGGCCGAAGATGCCGAACACGCCGTGGACGAACTTCGTCTCGGCGCCGTCCGACTCGATGTACTGATTGTCGAGGAACCTGACCAGGGCCTGCGCCATGGTCATCCTGATGGTTTTCATGATCGTCTTCCTTTCTCGCGTTCCGAAGGCGGCGCCCAGATCTCCGCGTCGGCGGCAGTCACCCATTCGTGCTCGGGAACGAAGATCGGATTCACGTAGCGGCGTCCATCGAGGTGGCGGATCACCCAGATGTACCACATGGCGTAGCCGGGCGCAGCCGCGTGCGGATGGACCTGAGCCTCCCGGATGAGCACCGTGTCTCCGTTCCGGATGAGCGTGGCTTCCTCGCCGATCGCGGCCAGGCCGAAGCCCTGCTTCGGAGCGAAGCGGTAATGGTAGATCTCGGGCTGAGGGTGATGATGCGGCGGATAGCTCGACCACTTGCCCGGCGCGGCGACCACCTCGCCCAGCACCAGGTTGGCCCAGGGCGCGTTGGCGTCCTCGATGACCGTCCGCACGATCCGCGTACTGGTTTCGCGCATCGTGCCCGCGCCCCGCTCCTCGCTCCGGCACTCAGACGGGACGTAGAGGTGCGGCTCGAAGGCGCGGGAGTTGGCGGTGCGCATCACGGCGAACTCGGCCCCGCCGGAGCCGGCGCGCAGCGAGGCGCCCACCCCACCCGGCAGGTGGAGGATCGTCGGTGACTCGTCGAGGAGGCTCGCGCGGCTCGCCTCGGCCCGTTTCCCGGCCCAGGCCAGCTGGGCCGAGCCGGAGATGAGAAGCAGGGCCTTCTCGTCGCGCTCCCCCGAACTCCACGACTCGCCGGCTTCGAGCCTCAAGATGCCGAAGTCCATGAGCATGTCCGCGTTGAGACCGCCGCGGTCGACGACCGCCTCGTAGCCTCGCGCGAAGGGCGAGGGATGCCTGAGCAACATGGCCGCCCCCTACGATATCTCGGAGATCTTGACGGGTCGCCCCTCGGCCAGGGACTTCGTGGCGGCCAGGCCGACGAGCAGGTCCTGGAGTCCGTCCTCGCCGGTGACCGGGCAGGGCTTGCCCTCGGCCACGGCTTCGAGGAAGGCCCGCATCTCCGAGATGAAGGCCTCCTTGTACCGTTCGAGGAAAAAGTAGAGCGGCTTGTCTCCGACCACGCCGGACTCGGTCGAGAGCCGCACCGTGCTCGGCGTGTCGTTCTCGGCCGAGGCGGAACCCTTCGAGCCGAAGACCTCGACGCGCTGATCGTAACCGTAGACCGCCTTCCTCGAGTTGTCGATCACGCCGAGGGCGCCGTTGGCGAAACGGAGCGACACGAGCGCGGTATCCACGTCGCCGGCCTCCCCGATTGCCTTGTCCACCAGGACGGCGCCGGTGGCGTAGACCTCCACCACATCGCTGCCTGCCTGGTAGCGGGCCATGTCGAAGTCGTGGATCATCATGTCGAGGAAAATCCCTCCCGACACGGCTACATACGAGGCGGGAGGCGGCGCGGGGTCGCGGGAAGTGATCTTGACGATCTGCGGCGCACCCACCGCGCCGGACTCGACGAGCTCGCGCACTCTCTTGAAATTATGGTCGAAGCGGCGGTTGAAGCCGACCTGCAGCTTGACGTTCGCTTTCTTCACCGCCGCCAGCGCGGCTCGCACCTTGGCGACGGTGAGGTCCACGGGCTTCTCGCAGAAGATATGCTTGCCGGCCTGAGCCGCCTTGACCACGAAATCCGCGTGCGTATCGGTAGACGAGCAGATCAGGACGGCCCCGATGTCCTTGTCGGCGATCAGGGCCGAAGGGTCCTTGAGCACCTTGGCCACGCCCAGATTCCTGGCCCAGGTTTCGATCGCCGGCGTCATGTTGAGGTCCGCGATCGCGACGAGTTTCGCGTTCGGCATGAAATAGGCGATGTTTTCCGCGTGAATCTTGCCGATTCGTCCGGCTCCGATGATTCCGATATTGATCGACTGCGACATCGAATCCTCCTAAGGTGAACTCGTCGGCGACGGTCCATAACCGTTCTGCAAACGTTTTCAGTCACTGATTATTATTGCCTTCTTTCCCGGAAAAAGTCAAATACTTTTTGCGCCTCGCGGATCGCCCGCTATAAGCAACTGCCGTAAACCTCACTCCACACTCATCCCTCCGGCGCGATAGAGCTTCGGCCGTTCCAGTAACTCTACGGGGAGCGGACGATTCTCAAGCAGGGAGGCTTTCGATACCGCAGAGACGGTCATCGCGGCATAGCCGTCCCAGGCGCTGGCCCCTTCGAAGGGTTCGCCCGACGCCACCGACGCGATCCAGGCATCCAGCTCTGCCGCGTAGGCGTCCAGGAAGGGAGCCGTCCAGGAAGGGAGCCGTCCAGGCCATGGCGACGGGCGCCCCCTCGCCGGGACTGAGAGCGGATCACGGCCCGCTCGGGTTGCGCCGTGGTCGCCACGCCGAACTGTCCGACCAGCTCGGCTGAAACCTCGTAGCCGTAGCCGGAACTTACGAAGATCCCGGCCGCTGAGATTCCGCGACAGGAGGCGGATCCGGCCCTCCAGCTCGGATTCGAGGACCACCGTCAGGTCGCTTTTGCCGACTCCCTCGGTCGACCGCTCGCTCATTCCAATGATACAGGCGCGCCCTTTTCCAGAGATTCGCGCATCGCCACGGCGAGGCGGGTGGCTTCCCGCGCGTCCTCGAGCGAAGAAGCCGAGGTCGCTCCGGAGTTGGCCGCTTCGACAAAGGCGTTCGCCTCGTGCAGGAAGGCGTCGCCGAACCGTGAGAAGAAGTCGGTCTGACCCGTCGATTGTGCGGCGCCGCCCGCCTCGCGGATCACGGGAAGCTCGGACAGGTTGCGTCCGCAAGACAGGGCCCCGGAGGTTCCCGTCACGGACATCGTGGCCTCGTAGCCCCGATGGGAAGTGCGGGAGACGTGGAAAGAGGCCAGCACACCCTTTTCGAACTCGACCATCGCCGCTGCGGTGTCCACGTCGCCGCAGCCTCCGAGCCCGGGATACATGACGCGCGTCCCGTATGCGCTGACGCGCAGGGGACGGAGCCCCTCCAGCATCCAGCGCGTGAGATCGATGTCGTGGATCGCGCAGTCGAGGAAAATGCCGCCGGAGGTGGGCGCGAACTTCACGAAGAATCCGCTCGGATCCACCGGGTCGTGGGACTCGCAGTGGATGCGGAAGACCGTCCCGAGCTCAACTCCGGCCACGGCCCGCTTCACCAGCGCGTAGGAGGGGTCGAAGCGGCGCATAAAACCGATCATCGATGTCTGCTTCGGGTGCCTCCGCGCGACCTCGATCACGCGATCACAAGGAGCGACATCGAGCGACAGCGGCTTCTCGCAGAAAAGATGTTTCCCCGCCTCCAGAACCTGGATCGATTGTTCGGCGTGCAGCGAGGTGGGCGTAACCAGCCACACCGCGTCGAGGTCGGAGCGTCCCAGCAGAGCGGAAAGATCCGTGTAGACCGCGACGCCGAGATTCTTCTCGGCCCACTCGAGCTCCGCGGCGACCGGGCTGGCGGCGGCTACGAGGACGACGCCAGGGACTCTCTTCGACAGGTTCTCGGCATGGCGCCGTCCCAGGCGACCAAGACCGACGATACCGACACGGACACTGTGCGACACACCTAGCTCCTTAACGGCGATAGAGGGAACTGTCGAGCGCCGCGGGTTCCCGCGGGAGGCTGTGCCGCTCACATGGCCCGTGACGCTCTGTAAACGTTTGCCGTTTCGCGAAACGAAAAATTCCGCCTAGTCCTTGATCGTCTTGCGGAAGTCGAGCAGCTGCTGGGCGTTGGCCTTGGTGATCAGGGTCGCGCCGGAGTCGATGCGCTTGTCGATCGTCTTGCCGGCCTTGAGCTCAAGAGCTTTCTCGATGGCGAGGCGGCCCATATCGTAATTGCCCTGGGCGATCGACCCGTACAGGTCGCCCGCCAGCATGGATTTGAGGGCGTCCTCGGTGGCGTCGACGCCGATGATCGGGACGTGCTTGCCGGCCTGCTGCATGGCGCGGAGAGCGCCCAGGGCTTCCTCGTCGTTGCCGGCGAACACGCCGTCGATGTCAGGAGTGGCCTGAAGCACATTCTGCGTGACGGTGTAAGCCCTCTCGCGGTCGCTGTACGCGGGCTGGTTGGCGGCGATGACCATGCCGGCGGCCTTGAGCACCTGCTCGGCGCCGTTGACGCGGTCCGTCATGGTCGGGTTGCCCGGGGCCCCGTAAAGGAGGAGGACCTTGTCACCGCGCTTGAGCTGCGAGGCGAGCGCCTTGCCGCCGGCCCTGCCCGCGGCGAGGTTATCGGTGCCGATGAAGCTCGCGTAATCGTTGAAGCCCGCGGGCATTCCGGTGTCGACGAGGATGACGGGCACGCCCTTGGCCTTGGCCTGCTCCAGGACATTGACGGAGGCGGCGGGCTGCGAGGGGGCGAAAACGAGGACGTCGATGTTCTGCGCCAGGACGTCCTGGACCATGTTGATCTCCTGCTCGACGGCGTCCTCGCTGGGCGGCCCGAGGAGGATCAGCTCCACGTTGTTCTTATCGGCGGCGGTCTTCGCGCCGGCGGCGACGATCTTCCAATACTGGCTACTGAGGGTCTTGAGGACCATGCCAACCTTGAGCTTCTTGTCGGCGGCGAATGTCGGACTGCCCATGGCGAAGGCGAACATCGCTACCGTGACGAGCGTGACGAACCTTTTCATTTCTCACTCCTCCTGAATCGAATCTTCGGTAAGACTCATAGTCTCACGCAAAAACCGCGCCCACCGACCTCCTTTCCTCGCGCTCTCCGCGGAATTGACATAGGCTCATTTCTTGCCGCCCATCATCACGCGCTGGCGCAGCACATCGACCGCGACGGCTATGATGATGACCGCGCCGATGGCGAAGGTCTGGTAATTCGAGTCCACGTTGAGCAGATTGAGCCCATTACGTAGCACCGCGATGATGAGCACGCCTACGACCGTGTTGCCGATCGAGCCGACGCCGCCGAAGAAGCTCGCGCCGCCGATGATCACCGCCGCGATCGCGTCAGTCTCGTAGTCGAGTCCTGCCAGCGGGTAGGCGGCGTTGACGCGCCCCACCATGACTATGCCCGCCAATGCGGCGGTGAAGCCGCTCATCATGTAGACCATGTTGAGGATGGAGTTCACCTTGATGCCGCTCAACCTGCTGGCCTCTTTGTTGCCGCCCACCGCGTAGACGTAGCGCCCGGTCGCCGTCCTGGTCAGGAAGAGATAGGTGCAGATGTAGAGCACCGCGACAAGCACGAAGCTGACCGGCAGTCTGCCGATGTAGTTGTTGCCGAGGAACTGTATCGGAGCGGGGAACATGCTGATCGGCGCGGCGGCCGTGACGACGAGGGCGATGCCTCTGGCCATCTTCTGCATGCCGAGAGTCGAGATGAAGGGATGGGGCAAGTGCAGCTTCGTGAGCAGGAGGCCGTTGATCAGTCCGAGCAGGGTCCCCGTGGCGAGACAGATCAGGATCGAGAGATAGGGATTGAGGTGGAGATTGACGCTCACGATGCCCATAACCATGATCGAGAGGGCGAGGACCGATCCTACGGAGAGGTCGATGCCGGCCGTCAGGATCGACAGGAACATGCCCACCGATACGATGGCGCTGATGGCGGCCTGCGAAGCTACATTGGTCAGGTTGCCGACGGTGAGGAACCGCGGCGAGAGGATGGTCATGATCAGGACCAGCAAAATCAGACTGACGAGGACGCCCAGATTGTAAAGGCTGCCCTTCGATTTTCTCTTGACTGGGATGGCTGCGTCCGTACTGGTCTTCTCGTGTGGCATCGTGATTTCTCCTTAATCCTCGCGTGCTCTGGTTAGGCCGACGCGGCTATGCCCGAGGCCGCGTACAGGATCTTCTCCTGCGTAGCTTCCTCCTGGCTGAACTCGGCCGTGATTTTTCCTTCGTGCATGACGAGGATGCGATCGGCCATGCCCATGACCTCGTCCATTTCGGAGCAGATAATGATTACGGCGGCGCCGTTGGCCACCAGTTCGTTCATCAGATTGTAGACTTCCACCTTCGCGCCGACGTCTATGCCGCGCGTGGGCTCGTCGAATATGAAAATTTTCGCCTTGGTAAGCAGCCATTTCGCGATGACCACCTTCTGCTGGTTGCCGCCGCTCAATTCTCCGACCACCGCCTCGACATTGGTCGCGCGAAGCTTCAGATCGGAGGCCATCTTCTCGGCCGCCAGCCGGATGGCCTTCAGCCGGAGAAAGCCCAGGCGGGAATACCGCTCCAGCCGCACGAGCGAGGCGTTGAAGGCGACGCTCTTGATCAGGATGAGCCCCTGGCTCTTCCGGTCCTCGGTGAGAAAGGCGATCCCGGCGCCGATCGAGTCCCGCGGAGAGCGAATCTTGATTTCCTCGCCGAAGACCCGTATCACGCCGGCGTCGATGGGGTCGGCTCCCGTGATGGCCCGAGCCGTTTCCGTGCGACCGGCACCCACCAGGCCGGCGAAACCCAGGATCTCTCCCGCGTAGGCCTTGAACGAGATGTCGTGCAGCACGCCCTTCCGCTCGAGTCCCTCGACCGAGAGCGCCTCCCTGTCGCGTCTGCTCTTCACTTTCGGATACTTGTTGACGATGTCGCGGCCGACCATCAGGCGGATGATGTCGTCGACCGTCGCATCGCCGATATTCATGCTCGCGACCCTTTTCCCGTCCCGGAGAACGGTGACCCGGTCGCAGATGCGCTTGACTTCGTCCAGCCGATGGGAGATGAAAACGACGGTCACGCCCTTCGCCTTCACCTGGTCGATGATGCGGAACAGGTCCTCGGCCTCGTGCTCGCTCAGACTCGATGTGGGCTCGTCCATGATGATCAGCTTGGCATTGGAATGGACCGCCTTGCAGATCTCGA
Source organism: Rectinemataceae bacterium (assembly GCA_035530095.1). Classification (GTDB taxonomy): domain Bacteria; phylum Spirochaetota; class Spirochaetia; order Treponematales; family Rectinemataceae; genus JAJXZP01. Next base: position 78,042 of record DATKVK010000049.1, read on the forward strand.
CCATCTGCTGATGTCCAATGCCGAGGTCGCCAGTGCGCTTCTTCGGATCGAGATTCAAGCCCAGGTCGCGGAGCAGCGATTCCGCCTCCTCGAGCATCCGCTTGCGATCGAGAATCCTGAGTCGCCTAACCTTGTAGGTCTCGCGTCCGAGGAAGATGTTCTCCACGACCGTCAGATGGGGAATGAGATTCAGTTCCTGATAGATGCAGGCGATCCCGAGTCCCATGGCCTTGAGCGGCGTCAATTGCGACAGGCGCTTGCCGTCGAAGACGATCTCGCCCTGATCGGGCGTGTAGGCTCCGGTGAGGATCTTGATGAGGGTCGACTTGCCCGCCCCATTCTCGCCCGTCAGGCCGTGGACCTCTCCGGCCATCACCTCCAAGTCCACGGAGTCGAGAGCGAGGACTCCGGGAAAGCGCTTCGTAACTCCGGTCAACTTCAGCAACACCGCATCGTTACCCATAGAAGAATCCCCCATCGAAGATGCGAAAAATCGTCGCGCACGCAGGAAGTCCTTCGACTCGACGGACCCGCGACGAAGCGAAGCGACACGCCGGCGAGAGCGCTTCCGGTCGGACTCCGCGCGTCCTCATCCGATCCCGGCTTGCGGCGACCGAAAGCCACGAGAACAGGAAAAGCCCCGTGCAGCGTCCCTTGTCTCCAATTTTCTGCAAACGTTTTCACATAAATCCAATTATTACCCATCTTTTCCCACTTGTCAACTTTTTTTCAGTCGGCTTCGAGAATCGGAATCGCCCCCTCGCAGGCCGGTGACAACGCGGAGCCGAGGGGTGTGGCCCCTCCGCTTGTCCGCCGTCTCGCCGTACGGTACAGTGAGTGCCCTGGCACAAGTGGCATGATAAGCATCAAAGACCTGGCCCGCCTCGCGGGAGTCTCGCCCTCGACCATCTCGCGCGCGGTCAACGGCAAGAAGTACGTCAAGCCGGAGATCCGCGAACGCGTTCTCGCGCTGGTCAAGGAGACGGGCTACGTACCGAACAGCGCGGCGCGCTCCATGGTGCTGCAGCGCACCTTCACGGTAGGCATCGTCATCCCCGATACCTTCAACATGTTCCAGCGCCAGCTCTTCTCGACGATCGAGCGCAGCCTCGAGGTCTTCGGCTACAGGACGCTGTTCTACTTCGTCAAATGGGAGGCCGAGAGCGAGCTCAAGTGCCTGAGGCGCCTCAAGGCCGAGAAGCTCGACGGCATCATCATGCTGCACGAGGTGACGCACCCGAGCTTCTACGAGTACCTCGCCGACGGCGCTCCGCCTGTGGTGCTCTGCACCTTCTCCCGCGAGGGCCTCACCTTCCATTCGGTGCACGTCGACGAGGTCGCGGCCGCGAAGGCGGCCACGTCCCATCTCATAGGACTCGGCCATAGGGACATAGGCCTCATCTCAGGCATCCAGTTCTCCTTCGGCGCGCAGCGGGCCGAGGGCTATCGGGAGGCGCTCAGGGCGGCCGAAATCGGCTACGACGAGAGCCGCACGGTTTTCGTCCCGTCGTATACGCTGGAGGATGGCAGGCTCGGGATGATGCGACTCCTCGAACGCAAGGCAGGCTTGACGGCCCTGTTCGCCGCCACCGACGAGCTCGCCATAGGCGCGGTGCGCGCCCTGCACGAGGCGGGACTCAGAGTGCCGGACGACGTGTCGGTGGTCGGCTTCGACGACATCGACATCACCGAGTATCTGGCGCCCGCGCTGACTACCATCCGCCAGCCGATCCAGGAGATGGGCGGCAAGACCGCGGCGATCATGTCCGAGCTCATCGCCGGCGAGAAGGAGAACGAGGGCTCAACCGTCCTGGGTTTCGAGCTCGTGGTCCGCGAGTCCTCGGCCAGGCTGCGCGGCCTCAAGCGCCGGCGCTGATCGCCCGAGACTGCCCTACCGCCGCCCTACCGTCGCGCTACTCCCGCGGTCTCGGGCGCGGAGGCGAGCCGACGCGCTTGAACGCGGCGAGCGCCCCGTAGGTGAGCGCTATGAAGATCGCGAAGGTGAAGGAGAAGAGGATGGCCTTCGGGTCGGTCGCGGCGTCGCGGACCTCGGCGATGACGCGCTGCGGGTCGAAGATCGCGTCCCAGGAGCTGAGGCGCGAGAAGCGTCCGAGGTAGATGCCGAAGCCAGCGAGGAGTATGGCCGCCGCGACGAGGGCGCGGGAGGCCGCGGCGCCCCAGGCGCGCCGGACGGTCCGCTGCACGAGCCACATCGACACGAGTCCCATGAAGTGGCCGATGAAGGCGAACACGGCGTTCATCAGGAGGTCGTACCAGATGAGGGCGTTGATCCCCAGCCACTCCGAGGGCGAGGCCCGGAGGTAGGTCCGGTCGATGACGTGGATGAAGTCGGTGAGGATGTAGGGCGCGTTGGGATAGAAAAGCAGCCAGAGCAGCGCGAAGGGCGCCGCCGCGATCGAGAGCGCCCGGCCCGGAGCGATGTGCGACAGCAGCGTGGAGCCTATGGCCGCTATGAGGAAGGGTACGACGGCGAGGGCCAGGTTCCAGACCAGGTAGAGGTACCAGAGCCGGCCCGAGATGAGGACGCGAAGGCCGTAGATGAGCACGCAGCCGAGCGACGCCAACCCGAAGATCGCCGTCAGGCTGAGAAGATCGGAATGCCTCTTCTGCGCGCTCATCCCCGCCCCCGGAGCCTTCCGGCCTAGGCCTCGATCGCCTTGGTCGCGATCTTCTCGAGCACGCGCGCGGTGAAGTCGCCCAACGCGAGGCCGTTCTCCTGCCGGCCGTCGCGGTACCGCACCGACACGGCGCCCTCGTCCGACTCCTTCTGCCCCACGACGAGCATGTAGGGGATCTTCTGGTTCTGCGCGTCGCGGATCTTGGCGTTCATGCGCTCGTCGGAGAGCATGGCCTCGGCGCGGATGCCCGAGCCCCTGAGCGCGGCCTTGACCTTGGCGGCGTAGTCGGAGAAGGCCGGGGCCACGGGGATCACGACCGCCTGCACGGGGCAGAGCCAGACGGGGAAGGCTCCGGCGTAGTGCTCGATGAAGACGCCGAAGAAGCGCTCGAGCGAGCCCAGGAGCGCGCGGTGCACCATGTAGGGCTGCTTCTGCTGACCGTCCTTGTCGACGTAGGTCATGTCGAAGCGCTCGGGCTCGTTCCAGTCGAACTGGATGGTGGTCATCTGCCACTCGCGGCCGATCGCGTCCTTGACCTTGAGGTCGATCTTGGGCCCGTAGAAGGCGCCGCCGCCCTCGTCCAGCTCGTAGGGCAGGCCCTCTTTCTCGATGCCCTTCTTGAGCGAGGCGATCGCCTCCTCCCAGCGCGAGTCCTCGCCGATCCCGCCCTCCTTGGGCTTGGTCGCGAGGTAGGCCTTGATGTCCTTGAAGCCGAGGGTCCGCCACATGTGGAGGCTGAAGCGCAGCACCTCCTCGACCTCGCTCTCGATCTGCTCGGGGCTGCAGATGATGTGCGCGTCGTCCTGGGTGAAGCCGCGCACGCGCATGAGCCCGTGCAGGACGCCCGAGCGCTCGTAGCGGTACACGGTGCCGAGCTCGGCCCAGCGCAGGGGCAGGTCGCGGTAGGAGCGGACCTGGCTCTTGTAGATCATGATGTGGAAGGGGCAGTTCATCGGCTTCACGTAGTAGTCGTCCTCGTCGATCTTCATCGGCGAGTACATGTTGCCCTTGTAGAAGCCGAGGTGGCCCGAGGTCTCCCAGAGCCAGCTCTTGCCGATGTGCGGAGTGAAGAGGAGCTCGTAGCCGTTGCGGTAGTGCTCGTCGCGCCACCAGTTCTCGAGCTCGACGCGGAAACGTCCGCCCTTGGGGTGCCAGTAGACGAGGCCGGGGCCCGCCTCCTCGTGGGTCGAGAAGAGGTCGAGTTCGCGGCCGAGCCTGCGGTGGTCGCGCTTCTCGGCCTCCTCGAGCATCTTGAGGTGGGCTTCGAGATCGGCCTTGCTCGCGAAGGCGAGCGCGTAGATGCGGGTGAGCATGGGACGCTTCTCGTCGCCCCGCCAATAGGCGCCGGCGAGGGCGCGCAGCTTGAAGGCGTCGGGCCTGATCTCGCGGGTCGAGGCCACGTGAGGGCCCCGGCAGAGATCGACGAAGCCGTCCTGCTCGTAGGTGGAGATGCTCCCGTCCTCGAGGGCCTCGATGAGCTCGACCTTGAAGGGCTGGTCGGCGAAGAGCTTCAGGGCCTCGGCCTTCGGGATCTCCTTGCGGACGAACTCGGCCCCCGAGGCTATGATGCGGCGCATCTCCTTCTCGATCGCGGCCAGGTCCTCGCTCGCCAGGGGGCTCGGGAACTGGAAATCGTAGTAGAAGCCGTCGTCGATGGCCGGGCCGATTCCCAGCTTGGCGCCCGGATAGAGCTTGAGGACGGCTTCGGCCAGGACATGGCTGGCCGAGTGTCTGATGGTCTGGACATCCGCGGACATGGACTCTCCTTTCCGGGGCGGACGCCTCGGCGCCCGGACCCGACAGGGGCGCATACGGCCCCGGCACAAGCACGCGGGGCCCCCGAGGAACACGTCCCCGCTTCAGGGCCGCATCTCGCCGCAAGCGGCGCGCGCATGCCTTAGCGTAAGGACGAACTCCACGGGGGCCCCGCATCTGCGGAAGGCCGACCGCTCGGGAATCCGCGGTACCACCTTACTTCGGCACCCCTCGACGGGGGCCGCTCTCGACGCCGTTGACGCCGGCCTGCGGCCGCGATTACCGGGCGCTTGATCGCGCCTTTGCTCACGGCGGCTCCGGAGTGGTTTTCGCCGCTCTTGCGCCGGGGGGTCTTCCAGCCTCGGACCCTCGCCGTTTCCTAATAAGGAAGCGGCACTACCGCCCAGGCCCGCAGGCCCGAACAGTGCCCTCTCTTTGACGCAGTGCTGCGGCTACTCTTCTCCCTCATAGCCTTCCGGGCAAAGGTACAGTTCGACCGGGAGACTGTCAAGGGAGCGTATGATTCGCATCCGCTCGGCCTTGCCGTTTGAATGAATATGGCCTATTATAGTCTTATGGAGACTATAACTATTTCCGGTTTCAAAGCGAAGATTTCAGAACAGCTTCGCAAAGTTCGCGCCGGAGAAAGCATCCTCATAGCCGATAGAGAAACACCCATAGCCCTGGTGTCCCCGATCGCGGAGGAGCCGCGCGTCCGCATACGAAATCCCAAGGTCGAGAAGTTCGCGCCTCCGCCTCCCCCTTCCCCTATAAAGCACGACCCCCTGGAGTATCTGCTTGAGGACCGCGGAGCGAGATGAAAATTTACCTGGACTCCTCGGTCGTGCTTCGCTACCTATTGAATGGCGATGAGACTATTAAGCAAATCGGCAATGGACACGAGATAGCGTCGAGCGAACTCCTCGAGATCGAGTGCAGGCGGGTATTGCAGCGCGAGCGGCTGGAGATGCATATCGACGATGAGCTCTACGCCGCGGCGGCACAGGCTCTCGATTCGTTGCTGAATATGATAGCGATCATCGAGCTCGGAAAGAACGTACTTCGCCGAGCCGGCGAAAGTTTCCCGACAGTCATCGGACCGCTCGACGCGATGCACCTCGCCTCGGCTCTCCTCTGGCGGGAGAGCGCACAAATCGATGTCGCTATCCTCACCTACGACAAGCGGCTCGCCGTATGCGCGAAGGCCCTGAATATTCCCGCCTTCGGCGCGGAAAAACGCGGAACGGCCCCTCGCTGACGCGTCGCGGCCGTCGAACTCGGCGCTAGCCGCGGCTCGCCCCTTGTTTTTACCCCGTCTAGTCGCTATTTTTACGATAGTAAACACCATGGCGGACAACACGGAAATGGAAGGTGCCCTGAGCACCCGCAGCGAAGAGGAGTTCAAGGAACCCGACGAGTATCGGGTGCTGCTCCTCAACGATGACTTTACCACCATGGAGTTCGTCGTATCGGTGCTGATGACCGTGTTCCACAAGCCCATTCCGGAGGCGACGAGAATCATGCTCGACGTTCACAAGAAAGGAAGGGGCACCGTTGGGGTATACAGTTACGACATCGCCGTGACGAAGATCAATCAGGTGCATCTTTTGGCGAAGCAGAACGGCTTTCCGCTGAAATGCACCATGGAGAAGGCATAAGACGTATGAAGGTCAGCCAGGAAGTCCAGGCCATATTCAACGCCGCGTACAACGAGGCGAAGCTCCGCAACCACGAGTATCTCACGCCGGAGCACATTCTCTACGCGGCGCTCTCCTTCGAGCAGGTCCGCAGCATCCTCGAAGCCTGCGAGGCCGACGTGGAGCAGCTCCGGAGAGGCATGGAGGCCTACTTCGAGCAGAAGATCCCCCAGGTCAAGAACGCCGAGCCGGTCCAGACCGCGGGCTTCCAGAGCGTGATCGAGCGGGCGGTCCTCCAGTCCCAGGCGGCGGGCAAGGAGGAGGTCGAGGTCGCCGACGTCCTCGTGTCGCTCTACGACGAGGAGCGCAACTACTCCGCCTACTATCTCCGCAAGTCCGGGGTCAAGCGGCTCCAGCTCCTCGAAGTGATTTCCCACGGCGAGGGCGTCGACGGCGAAGCCTTCGAGGAGGAGGAGGACGAGGAGGAGGACGAGGAGGGCCGCGAGTCGCCCCAGGAGCGCAAGCCCCGGCCGGCCAGCCGGGCCAGCCCGCTGGAGCGCTTCGCCTCCGACCTGACCAAGGCCGCCCGCGAGGGCAAGCTCGAGCCGGTGATCGGCCGGATGGCCGAGATCGAGCGCACCGTCCAGGTGCTCTGCCGCCGCCTCAAGAACAACCCCATCCACGTCGGCGACGCCGGCGTGGGCAAGACCGCCATCACCGAGGGACTCGCCCAGCGCATCGTCTCGGGCGACGTCCCGCCCCGATTGCGCGACTACACCATCTACGCCCTCGACATGGGCGCCCTCCTCGCCGGCACCAAGTTCCGCGGCGATTTCGAGGAGCGCGTTAAGCGCGTGGTGGACGAGCTCCTGAAAAAGGATAGGTGCATTCTCTTCATCGACGAGATCCACACCATCGTGGGCGCGGGCGCCGTCTCCGGCGGCTCGCTCGACGCCTCCAACCTCTTGAAGCCCGCCCTCACCTCGGGCAAGCTCCGCTGCATCGGCTCGACCACCTACGACGAGTACAACAAGTACTTCGAGAAGGACCGCGCCCTCTCGCGGCGCTTCCAGAAGATCGACATCGTGGAGCCCAGCCAGAGCGAGACGGTCGAGATACTGAAGGGCCTGCGGTCCAAGTACGAGGACTACCACCGGGTCCGCTACTCCGACGAAGGGCTCGAGCTCGCCGTGCGGCTCTCGGCCCAGTACATCACCGAGCGGCGCCTGCCCGACAAGGCCATCGACGTGATCGACGAGGCCGGAGCCTGGGCCCGCATGAACGACTACAAGACCCGCAAGGCGGCCAAGCAGGACGGCGAGGATTCGGCCGAGGCCGACAAGGCCGTCTCGGAAAGCGCCCCCGGCGAGGACTTCGTCGGCGGAGATGCGGCCCTCGATCTCGGTTCGGGCGGGGGCTTCGGCGCCGCGGTGGCCATAGCCGAGCCGAAAGCCGCGGCCAAGGATTCCAAGCCTCTGGCCGGGCCCGAGTCGGAGACGGAGATACTCGACATCTCCGCGAAGGAAATCGAGACGGTGGTGGCCAAGATCGCGCGCATCCCCGAGCGCTCGGTCTCGATGTCCGAAAAGGACAAGCTCGGCTCGCTCGAAGCCTCGCTCAAGGGCGAGGTCTTCGGCCAGGACGCCGCGCTCGAGGCGGTCGTGCGCGCGGTCAAGCGCTCGCGGGCGGGCTTCCGCTCGCCCGACAAGCCCGTGGCCAACTTCCTCTTCGTCGGGCCCACGGGCGTCGGCAAGACCGAACTCGCCCGGCAGCTCGCCAAGCACATGGGCGTCTCGCTCCACCGTTTCGACATGTCGGAGTACCAGGAAAAGCACACGGTGAGCCGGCTCATAGGCTCGCCGCCCGGCTACGTGGGCTACGAGGAGGGCGGCCTCCTCACCGACGCCATCCGCAAGACACCCCACGCCGTGGTCCTCCTCGACGAGATCGAGAAGGCCCACCCCGACGTCTACAACATCCTCCTGCAGATCATGGACTACGCCACCCTGACCGACAACCAAGGCCGCAAGGCCGACTTCCGCAACGTCATCCTCATCATGACGAGCAACGCGGGGGCGCGCGAGCTGGGCAAGAGCCTCATAGGCTTCGGCGAGCGGGCGGTCACCGAGTCCGCGCTGAACGAGGCGGTCGAGCGGGCCTTCACGCCCGAGTTCCGCAATCGCCTCGACGCGGTGGTGCGCTTCGAGAACCTGCCGCCGACGGTCATCGAGCGCATCGTCGAAAAGGCTATCGACGACTTCCGCATCCAGCTCGCCGAGAAGAAGGTCGGGCTCAGGACCACCGAGGCCCTGATCAAGCACCTCGCCGAGAAGGGCTACTCGCGCGAGTTCGGGGCGCGCAACATCGGCAGGCTCGTCGAAGACAAGATCAAGACTTTCTTCGTCGACGAGGTTCTCTTCGGCCGCCTGGCCGAGGGAGGAACGGCGGTCGCCGACGTCGTGGACGGCGAAGTGCGCATAACGGTCTCTTGATCCGGTCCCTGAATCCGGAGTCCGCATCCATGCACCAGCCTGTGTCGAAGACCGGCCTTAGGGGGCGCTACCGCCCCCTGGCCCAGGACTTCATCCTCGCCTTTCTCTCGATCGTCTTCGCCGTCTGCTCCTTCGCCTTTCCCCGAACCGGCTGGCCGGATTACTCCGGCTTTCCGCGGGGCGACCTCATGGGCTTCGTGTTCCTCGGAACGGCGGCGCTCTCCCTCCTGGCCCCCTTCGTGGGCGACGAAGCTCCCGCGATCCTGCGTTTCCTGCGCATCTTCTACCCCCAGGCCCTCATGCCGCTCTTCTTCCAGGAGTCCATCCTCCTCTCGGTCGAGACCTTCCGCGGCCGGACCTTCGACGCGCAGATCGCGGCGATAGACCAGGCCATCTTCGGCTTCCAGCCCGCCCGCTGGTTCCACCACGCCCTCGATTCCTTCCCCGCCATCAACGAACTCATGTTCGCCTCGTACTTCCTGTATTACATCATCTTCTCCGTCACGCCCTGGCTGCTCTACCTGGCCGGCCGCGACGAGGATTCCAGAAGGCTCATGTTCGTCCTCTCCGCCATGATGGCCATCATCTTCATCTGGTACCTCTTTTTCAGGGTCGAGGGGCCCAAGTACTGGTTCGAGGACCTCAGGCGCAAGGCCTACAGCGAGTTCCAGGGCGGGTTTTTCGTGCACTTCTTCCAGGGGGTGTTCCGCTCGACCCCGCTGTACGGGGCGGCCTTCCCCTCGACCCACGTCGCCTTCACCCTGCTCATGCTCATCGCGGCCGTCCGCCTCGACCGGAGGCTCGCCTGGGTCTACGGCCCCGGCCTCGTCCTCGTCGGCTGCGCCACGGTGTACCTCTACGCCCACTACTTCACCGACGTACTCGGCGGCCTCGCCGTCACCGCCCTCCTCGAGCCCTTGCTGTGGCGGGCCTACCCGCGGATACGCGCCGCGCTGGAGCGCCGCTCCCCGGAGCGGGGAGCATGAGGCCGCGCCGGGCCGCGAGCTTTCCCTATTTCGACGAGACAATGGACTATCCCTTCCCGGACCCGAGCGGGGCCGACGCCCAGGGGCTTCTCTGCTCGGGCGGGAACCTCTCGCCGGGACTGCTCCTTTCGGCCTATCGCCGCGGCATCTTTCCCTGGTATTCCGACAATGAGCCCATTCTCTGGTGGAGCCCCGACCCCCGCTTCGTCCTCGAACCGGAGAGCCTGCACGTGGGCGAGACCATGCTCAAGATCCTGCGCCGCCGGGAACGCGAGAGAGCCGCCGGGTTCTTGGAACTCACGCTCGACCGCGACTTCGGCTCGGTGATCGAGGCCTGCTCCCGCACGCCGCGCCGCGGCCAGCGCGGCACCTGGATCACGGCCGGCATGATAGCCGCCTACCGGGAGCTGCACCGGCTCGGCTACGCCCATTCGGTCGAAGCCCGGCGCCGAGGCGCGCTCGTAGGCGGGCTGTACGGCGTGTCGCTCGGCTCGATTTTTTTCGGCGAGTCGATGTTCAGCTTCGAGAGCGACGCGTCGAAAGCGGCCTTCATTCCCCTGGTCTGGCGCCTCCGAGAAGAGGGCTTCACCCTGATCGATTCGCAAGTGTATACTGACCATCTTGCGGGGCTCGGCGCGCGGCAGATCGAGAGAGGCGACTACCTGCTTCGCCTGGCGGCCTGCCTGGGCGCGGCCACGCGGAAGGGCGACTGGGGCGCCCTCTTTCCCGACTTCCCCCTCTCGGAAACCTATCGCCGAATCGTACTGAAAGAGCCCGAACGAGCATGAAGATACTGTTCATCCAGCTTCCCGTGCAGGATCCCGACTGGGAGAGCGCCCGAGCCAACATCCCCCTCGCCGCCGGCTATCTCGCGGCCTACGCCGAATCGCAGGGCCTCCTGACTCGCGGGGAATGGCAGCTCCTCGACCGGCGCGCGCAGGACCTCGGCTCCGACAGCTCCATCGTCGAGGCCATCGCGGCCGAAAAGCCCGACCTCGCCTGCTTCTCCCTCTACATGTGGAACCTCGAGCGCTCGATGCACATAGCCGAGCGCGCCGCGGCCGCCTCGCCGCGGACACGCTTCGTAGCGGGCGGACCCGAGGTGGTCCAAGGCATGGGCATCTTCTCGCGCTCGCCCTTCCACTCCCTGATCGAGGGCGAGGGCGAGCTGGCCTTCTGCGCCCTCCTCGACGACCTCAGGCGCGGGCGCCCCCTCGCCAAACACTACGCCGCCGACGCCCAGCTCGACCTGGCCACCGTGCCCAATCCCTACCTCACGGGCGCCCTCCCCTTCGAGGAAAACCGCCCCGTCCATCTCGAAAGCATGCGCGGCTGCCCGGCGCATTGCGCCTATTGCTACTACGGCAAGAACTTCCCCTCGATCCGCCGCTTCCCGCGCGAAGACGCCAACAAGGTGGTGGAGGCGGCGGGCAAGGCGGGAGTGCGGGAACTCTATCTCATGGACCCCTCGTTCCAGGCCACCGAGGACCTGCCCGAGCGGCTCATCGCCCTCGCCCGCGCCAACACCGCCGGCCTGTCGATCCACGCCGAGCTCAGGCTCGAGTCCGTCACCGAGGAGACGGGGCGGCTCTACGCCGCCGCGGGCCTCGTCTCGGCCGAGGCGGGGCTGCAGAGCGTCAACCCCAAGGCCCTCGAGGCCGTGGGCCGCTCCTGGGACCGGGTGGCCTTCGAGCGCGGCGCCGAGATCATGGAGAAGAACCACATCGTCGTGAAGACGGGCCTCATCCTGGGCCTGCCCTTCGACGGCTACGAGCAGGTCATCGAAACCTTCGACTTCCTCGGCATGCACGGCCTGGGCCAGGAGGCCGAACTCTACCCGCTCTCCCTCCTGCCGGGCACGACGGTCCGCGGCAAGGCCGACGAGTGGGGCATGGCGCGGATGGAGAAGCCGCCCTACTGGGTCACCTCCACCGACTGGATCTCGCAGGACGACATGGCCGACGCGGTGGCCGCCTTCGAGGACGGCTTCGACGTCGAGTGGGCCTTCCCGCCCGCCCCGCACTTCAAGGACGAGGAGGGCGGCTACCGCGCCTTCGTCGACGCGCGCTCGGGCGAGAACCTGGACTGGATGCGCCTGAATCCCGCCAAGCTCGCCAACTCGATCACCCTCCTCGCCGACGCCGACGACCCCGAGGGCCTCTCGCGCCTCGTGCGCGCCGCGCGGGACCTGAAGCGCGATAACCCCTTCACGCTCTACCAGATCGTCCTGCGCTCCGACACGCGCTTCCCCTCCGAGAAGCTCTCGGCCCGCATCCGCGACGCCTTCGCCGACCCCGAGCACTACTACGAGCTGTCGCGCTTCTTCTCGCTCGACCCCCAGCCGAGCTATCAGGTGCGGCTCTTCTTCGCGACGCGCAACCCCTCCCTGGCCTACCGCGCCATGGAGGAGGCGACCGACCTCGAGACCCTCCTCGTGATCGGCGGCAAGGGCGGCTTCAACGCCGACCGCCTCGCGGAGCAGCTGCCCTTCGTGGCCTTCGACCGCGAGGCCCTGCCCTTCGACAGGCTGTACGAGCTCATGAGCATCTACGCCGAGTACCGCCACATGCTGGTCGAGGCGCCCGAGGAGCTGTTCGAATAGGGGGAGCGCGGGCCTGACGAACCTACGGCCCGCGCATGGCTCTCCATGGTTTGAGCGCCTCCCACTTGCCAAGCGAGGGGGCCCGCTCGGCTGCGAAGGTCCTCGCTCAGTCCTCGGCGCGCAGTAGCGCGGCTGCGGAACCGCTCGGCCCTTCTCCGCCAGCGCCCCTCGCCCCGCATCTGGATGCGCTCAACGCATAAACGGATATACCCGGGCCGCAGGTTCGGGAATGACAGTAACTCACACCTCGCGGCTCCCCCGCGCTTCAGCGTCCTCGGCGTCGCGTTACGCGACGCCTCCGGTCGCTTCCGCTCCCCCCACTCATGCCGAGGGAAGAACCGCGGAACCGGAGGTTCCGCTCGCCCTGCGGCGCGGCCTCGGGCGGGATATCTTTCCGGTGTACGGATAAGGGGGAGGCGTCATGAAGTGGATATCCAAGAAAATCAGCCTCGACAAGAAGGACAACAGCTACACGCTCGGCTACGGGCAGGAGAACCGGGCGGAGATTGAGGACACGATCATCGTGGTCCGCGCCGGCGGCCGGATTCACCAGCACGACCTCCTGCGCGAGTCGGACGGCGTCAACGGCGGAAAGGTCCGCGCGGCCCGGCCGGAATACCTGGAAGAGGTCCAGAGGGCGCTGGCCAAGCTCGGCTGGGAGCTGAAGTGAGCCGAAGCGAGAGCTGAGGCCGGCCGGGGCGCGCGGCCGGACGGGCTCGGACCGGCGCCGATCCCCCGCCGCAGGGCCTGGGCCGGCCCCTCACTCCCCGCCTACCGCGTGGTCCAGCTCGAGGAAGTGGCCGAAGCGCTCCTTCTTGGTCTGGAGGTAGCGCTCGTTCTGCTTGTGGGCGGGGAGCTCGTGCTGGACCCGCTCGGTGACCTTGATGCCGTAGCGCTCGATGGCCTCGACCTTCTCGGGGTTGTTCGTGAGCAGCCGCACGCTCTTGACGCCGATCTTCTTGAGCATCTCGGCGGGGATGCGGTAGTCGCGCTCGTCGGCCTCGAAGCCGAGGGCGATGTTGGCCTCGTAGGTGTCGTAGCCCGAGTCCTGGAGGGCGTAGGCGCGGAGCTTGTTGACGAGGCCGATGCCGCGGCCCTCCTCCTGGTGGTAGAGGACGATGCCGCGGCCCTCGGCCTCGATGATGCGCAGGGCCTCGTGGAGCTGGGGGCCGCAGTCGCAGCGGAGGCTGCCCAGGGAGTCGCCCGTGAGGCAGGCCGAGTGCACGCGGGTGAGCATGTTTTCGCCGTCGCCGATCTCGCCCTTGAGGACGATGATGTGGTCCTTGCCGTCGCGGTTGTTGACGAAGCCGATGATGCGGAAGTGGCCGTACTCGGAGGGAAAGTCGGCCACCGAGACCACGCGCACGCAGACCTCCAGGGCGCAGGTCGCGCACTTGAGGCCCTCGGGGCACTGGCGCATGGACTCTATGTCCTGGGCGATGATCTCTTCGATATCGGGAATCAGCATAGAACCTCCACCGAGCGTGCTCATGTCGAATTCAGGGCGCGCGAAGCGGTCCGGAAAACGCGGACCGCGCTGCCGCGCCAACTGATCAAATATACAGACGAGGCGGCGGGGCGGCTAGCTCGATCGAGGGTCTTCCGGCTAGCTCGGGGCGGGCCAGCGCGGCGCGCCGTCGATGACGACGTCGCTTCCCAGCACGGAGATGAGCGGATCTTCCAGATCCACGGGGAAGGCGCCGGCGGGGCTCCGCGCAAAGGGATTGTAGCCGCCCAGCAGGCGCGGCCCGAGAGTGACGACTATACGGTCGACGAGCCTCGCCTCGAGGAAGGCGGCGAGCACCATGCCGCCGCCCTCGACCATGAGGCTCGCGATGCCGGAGTCCGCCAGGCAGGCGAGCACCTCGGCCAGGTCGAGGCGGCCGTCTGCGTCGACGCCGGCGCCCATGATGCGGCAGCCCGCCGCCTCCAGGGCCGCGCGGCGCTCGGGCGCGGCGTTCGCCGCGGCGAAAATCCAGGGCTTTCTGTCTGCGCGCCCCACGAGAACGCTCCCGAGCGGGGTCCTGAGGCCGGCGTCGAGGACGACCGGCTGAGGGCTGGGGCCTTGCGCATGGCGGACGTCGAGGCGCGGGTCGTCGGCCAGCACTGTCCCCACGCCGACGAGTATGGCGTCGTGCTCCGAGCGGAGCCGGTGCGTCGCAGCGAGCGAGGCTTCGCCCGAGATCCGCGTGCGCTGCCCCCGGCGGGCGGCGATCGATCCGTCGAGACCCTGCGCCCAGCTCAGGGTCACTGCGGGACGAGCTCCGTCCCCAGCAATTCGCATCGCGACCTCCCGGCCAAGACCAACCTGCCGCACACGGAACCCGATGCGGCGTACTTTTTCAATGTACGAAGACCGCCGCTGCGCGGCAAGCTCGCGGACCAGCGCGGCAAGGTCGCAGGGCTACCGCTCCGGCCCCGGCGCGTGGATTGAGATCGACTTCCGAAGGGCACTCGTGCTACAATTTTCGCGGTGCGCCCGAGCGAGTCGGGGCCGCCGCGAGGAGAAAACATGCAGAAATCCGCTGGTGGAGAAGCTCTTTCGGCCCGTCGCCGCGCCGCGGCATTCCGCGATGCGCCAGCGCGCCTCGCCGCGCGCCGCCTCCGTCTCGCCGCGTTATGCGCCTCGGCGATCCTCCTGACCGCGGTCGCCCTGTCCGGCTGTTCCTCGCCCCCGCCTCCTGCGGCGCCCACACCGGCGCCCAAGCCGGCCAAACTCAGCCTCGGCCAGCTCATAGCGGCGGGTGACACCGACGGGATCAAGACCTATTTCGCCAACCAGGAACAGCTCAACACGCCCGACGCCGAGGGCTTCTATCCCCTGCACCGCGCGGTCGACAAGGACTCGCCCCAGATCGTGACCCTCCTCCTCGCCCTGGGCGCCAAGCCCGACGTCCGCGACAGCGCAGGCAAGACTCCGCTGCGGCACGCCGTGGACTTGGGCTCGCTCTCCTGCGCCAAGATACTCGCCGATCAGGGGGCGGACATCTTCGCGGCCGATGCCAAGGGCAGCACGCCGGCCGACGCCGCGCTCGCGCGCGGAGGCGACATGCTGGGCGCCGTGTTCAACGCGAAGAACGTGAACGCCCGCTCGAGCGACGGCAAGACGGCCCTCCATCTCGCGGCCGACCGCCTTCTCGTCGACGACGTCAACCGCCTCCTGGCCATCGGGGCCGACCCCGGCCTGAAGGACTCCTCAGGCCAGACGCCCCTCGACCTGGCCTTCCTCCACCCGGACCGGATCGAGGCCGCCCAGATCGCCGAAGCCCTGGTGCTCAAGGGCTCCTACTCCTCGAATCCCAACTTCGCCTGGTTCGTGCAGGCCGCCAAGGCGGTCGACTACAATTCGGTGCGCTTCTCCGACGGGGCCGCGCCTCTGCACGAGGCCGTGTCCCAGGAGCAGAAGGGCTTCGTGCTCTTCCTCCTCTCGCGCAAGGTGGACCCCAACGTCCACGACACCGCGGGCAACACGCCGCTGCACGTCGCGATCCGCGAGGGCTGGCTCGAGGGAGCCGAGATCCTCCTCAAGGCGGGGGCCGATCCCAACGCGCGCGACGGCTTCAACAACACGCCCCTGCACATCGCCATGCCCCAGGGCGCCCGCACGGGAGGCGTGAGCCTCCTCCTCAAGTACGGCGCCGACCCCTCGCTCAAGGACAGCAACGGCGACACTCCGCTGCACGTCGCGGTGATGCTCGGCTACCCGGTCGCGCTCATCCAGCAGCTCATCGACGCCAAGGCCCCGGTCAACGCGGCCAACGCGGCGGGCGACACGGCCCTCATGCTCGCCCTGCGCGAGAAGCGCTACGAGTACGCGAAGCCCCTCCTGGCCGCGGGAGCCGACATCTTCCTCGTGAACGCCAAGGGCGAAAACGCCTTCTCCATAGCCATCGCCCAAGGCACCGACGGCATCGACGCCATCATGACGAGCGAGAACATCAAGGCCAGGGACAACAACGGCAACAACTGCGTCGCCCTCGCCGTCGGCCTCAAAGCCGGCCCCGACATCATCGCGCTGCTCGTGTCCAAGGGGGCCGATCCCAACTCCAGGAACAACGCGGGCGACACGCCCCTGCTCCTCGCCGTGCGTCGGAACCTGAGGCCCCAAGGCGAGGCCCTCATCCTGGCCAAGGCCGACATCTTCGCCTCCAACGAAAAGGGCGAGACCCCGCTCTCCCTCGCGCTCACCGCCAAGGACGGCCCCGTCGAGTGGATGTTCACGCCCACCACCGTGCTCCTGCGGGACTCGAACGGCGACACGATACTCCACCACGCGGCGCGGCGCGACCTCTACAAGGCCGTGCCCTACCTCGTCGGCAAGGGAGCCGCGCTCGACGCGGTCAACAACTCCGGCGAGACGCCGCTGCACGTCGCGGTGAAGGCCGACGCGGCCCGCGCGGCCCAGGCCTTGATCTCGCTCGGCGCCTCGGTCTCGGCCCGCGACGCGATGGGCGACACGCCCCTCCACGACGCCGTGCTCTGGGGCGGCAGCGACTGCCTGCCGATCCTCGTCAAGGCCGGGGCCGGGATAGACGCGCGCAACGCCGCCGGCGAGACGCCCCTGTACCTCGCGGTGCGCAAGAAGAACAAGGCCATGCTCGAGTACCTGCTCGGCAACGGGGCCGACCCGAACGCCCGCGACAACAACGGCGTCGCTCCGCTGGCGGCGGCGGTGAAGCTCGGCTCGGGCGACCTGGCGCGGGATCTCCTGGCGGCGGGCGCCCAGCCGAACGCGCGCGACGCGAGGGGCCGCACCGCCCTGATCGAGGCGGTAGACTCGGGCAACGCCGACCTGACCCAGCTCCTCATCGCCTCGGGCGGCGACATCCTCGCCCGCGACGCCGACGGCGAATCCCCGCTGACGCTCGGCCTCAAAAGCGGCGACGCGGTGCTCAAGGCGCTCCTCACGCCGAAGACGGCCAACTTGAGCGACCCC
>DATKVK010000050.1:0-29248 GCA_035530095.1 Rectinemataceae bacterium
AGGCCCTCCACGCGGCCGGCACCCCGTAGCCATCGAGGGCCAAAGGTGATAGTTGGCTGCGCGGGCTGCGCGGTATTCGGAGTGCGTCTTGACGAAAATAGCCGCGGTGGTATGATGGGAATGAATACGGATATATAGATATTTCACGGATGATAGAGGACGGGGCGTCGGCGGTTTGGTCTTCGAATTCCATCAAATCCCAGAATGTTCGTCCGCGGAGTGTGGCCTCGCTTCTTGGAATACCCGAGCCTTAGACACGGCAGGAGGATTGTGACATGGCGTATCGCCTGAGCTTGAGCAGGATGGACGAGCTCCTGGAAAAGATGAGGGAAAGCTATACCATCTACGCGCCGATGCGCTTCGAAAAGCGCGGGCGCTATTCCGATACCGACCTCGTCCGCTACGACAAGATCCGCTCGGTGCGGGATATCGTGTACGACGAGAAAAGCCATTTCTCGCCCAAGGAAGTCATTCATCCCATCACGCAAACCTTGTTCCATTTCACCGAGTTCGAATATCGGGAGAGCGTGGTGGACGAGCGACCCGTCCTCGTGTTCGTCCGTCCCTGCGACATCCACGGCATAATGCGGCTCGACACCATGTTCCTCGAGAACGGCGAGGCCGTGGATCCGTACTACGAGCGCCTGCGGGACAAGGTCAAATTCGTGCTGATGGAGTGCGGAAAGGGCTGGGACACCTGCTTCTGCGTCTCGATGGGAACCAATCGGACGGAGGACTACAGTCTGGCCGTCCGCTTCGCGGGAGAGGAGCTCCTGCTGGAAGTGAAGGACCCTTCCTTCTCCCCGTATTTCGCCTCCGAGAAGGAAGCGGAGTTCAGGCCCGAGTTCGTCTCGGCCAATCGGCTGAGCGTCCGGGTGCCGGAGATAAAAAGCCGCGACGTGCTGGAGAAAGTGCATACGCTTCCCATGTGGGACAGCTACGACACGAGGTGCCTGAGCTGCGGCGCCTGCACGGCGGCCTGCATCAGCTGCAGCTGCTTCACCACCTCCGACGTCGCGTACAGCGAAAACGGCCGCTCGGGCGACCGCCGGCGGGTCTGGGCCAGCTGCCTGCACAAGGGCTTCACGGAGATGGCCGGCGGCCACGGCTTCCGGAAGACGCCTGGCGAGCGGATGCGGTTCAGGACTCTCCACAAGGTCTACGATTTTCGGGCCCGCTTCGGGGGAGCCGACATGTGCGTGGGATGCGGTCGTTGCACCGACAGATGTCCTCAACTTATTTCTTTCGCGGCCACCGTCAACCGCCTGAGCGGCGAGGTGGACAGGCTGAACGCCGAGGCGGCCGCGGCGACGGGGGTGAGCGTATGACGGCGAATATCTTCAAGCCGGATCCGTATCGCATAGCCGATATCGTCCATGAGACGGAGCTGGAGTACACGTTCAAGGTGGAGGCGGGCGTCAAGGTGGATCACGGGCAGTTTTTCCAGATCTCCCTGCCCGAGATCGGCGAGGCCCCGATTTCGGTCAGCGGCATAGGCCGGGACTGGCTGGAGTTCACCATCCGGAAAGTCGGCAAGGTGACGCATCGGCTTTTCTCCCTGCGCCGCGGCGACAGGCTGTTCATGCGCGGGCCCTACGGCAATTCCTTCCCGCTGGACGAGTTCCGCGGCAAGGACCTGGTCGTCATCGCGGGCGGCACCGGGGTCTCGCCCGTGCGGAGCCTGCTCAAGCACTACTTCGACCACTTCGACGAGATTCGGTCGCTGCATTTCATCGCCGGCTTCAAGGACCGCGACAGCATCCTCTTCGCCGACGATCTGAAGGACTTCGCCGCCAAATTCGACGCCATCTACACGCTGGACAAGGAAGCCATTCCCGGCTTCCAGTCGGGCCTGGTCACCGAGCACATCAAGAAGATCCCCTTCGCCGGGTTCGCCGACTACAATGTGGTGATCGTCGGTCCGCCGGCGATGATGCGCTACGCCGCCCTCGAGTGCCTGAAGAACGGCGTGTCCAAGGAAAAGATCTGGATGTCCTTCGAGCGGAAGATGTCCTGCGCGGTGGGGAAGTGCGGGCACTGCAAGATCGATGAAACCTATGTATGTCTCGAGGGACCGGTCTTCAACTACACGAAGGCCGAGCAGCTGCTGGACTAGCCCGGGGAGGCGCCGTATGAACCACGATATCGACATCAAGAAATTGCAGGTCAATTGCTTCAGGCAATCCAAGGTTCCGGGCGAGTTCATGCTCCAGATGCGCGCGCCCGGCGGGGTCGTCCAGGCCAAGTACCTCGCCGTCGTCCAGCACATCGCCGATGCCTGGGGCAACGGGCAGCTGCACCTGGGCATGAGGCAGACCTTCTCGATTCCCGGGATCAAGTACGAGAACATCGAGGCGGTCAACGAATACCTCCGCGGCTACATCGAGGAAGTGGAAGTCGCCTCCTGCGACGTGGACATGGACGTGGGCGAGGGCGGCTATCCCACCATCGGCGCCCGCAACGTCATGGCCTGCATCGGGAACAGCCACTGCATCAAGGCGAACATCGACACCCTGGGCCTGGCCAGGAAGATGGAGAAGCTCGTCTTCCCGAGCCATTACCACATCAAGATGAGCATAGCCGGCTGCCCGAACGACTGCGCCAAGGCGACCTTCAACGACTTCGGGATCGTGGGCATCGCGAAGATGGAATACGATTACGACCGCTGCATCGCCTGCGAGCGCTGCGTCGAGACCTGCGCCTCCCACGCGACGCGGGTGCTCTCGCTGGAGAACGGGAAGATCGTGAAGGACGTCTGCTGCTGCGTCGGCTGCGCCGAGTGCGCGACCGTGTGCCCGACCGGAGCCTGGACCAGGAGGCCCACGAAGTTCTACCGGGTGCTGATCGGCGGCCGATCCGGCAAGCAGTATCCGCGCGCCGGCAAGATCTTCCTGAACTGGGTGACGGAAGAGGTCCTGCTCGCGGTGATCGGGAACTGGCAGGCCTTCTCGGCCGAGGTGCTGAACCACCAGCCGAGGTACCTCCACGGCGGGCATCTGATCGACATGGCCGGATACGAGAAGTTCAAGGAATGGATCTTGAAGGGCGTCAAGCTGAATCCCGAGGCCGAGCTGGCCGAGCGGCTCTACTGGACGGAGACCGAGTATCGCTCGAACATCCACGTGAAGCCGGTCTGCGGCGTGGAATAGCGATCCGGGGCGGTCGGGGCGGCGGAGGTCGGCCAGGTGAATCAGTATCCGGTGAATCTGGACCTGCGCGGCAGGAAGGTGCTCGTCGTCGGAGGCGGGCGCGTCGCCTGCAGGAAGGCGAAGGACGCGCTCGAGGCCGGGGCGGAGATCACCGTGGTGAGCCCGGCCGTCGACGCCGAGATGGCCGCGTTGCGCGATGCCGGTTCGCTGCGGCTGGTGTCCAGGCGCTTCGAGGCGGCGGACCTGGAGGGGTGCTTCCTGGCGATCGCCGCCACCGACGATACGGCGGTGAACGCCGAGGTGAGCCGCGCGGCTCTCCGTGAAGACATTCTGGTGAACGTGGTCGACGACGCCGCGCTGTCGAACTTCACGGTGCCCGCCAAGCTCCGGAGAGGGGCGCTGCTTCTGACCGCCTCCACCGGAGGCGCCTCCCCCTCCCTCTCCCGGGAGATCCGCAGGAAGCTCGAGGGAATCTTCGGCGAGGAGTACGCGGCCTACTTGGAGTTCATGGAGAAGCTGCGGCCCTTCGTCATCGAGAAGACGGGCGATCAGCGCGAGCGCGCGGCGATCTTCGGCGCCCTGGCCGATTTCGGCCTGATAGACCTCTTCGCGAAGGACAGGCTCCGGTTCCTGGAAAGCCTCCGGGATAGGCTGCCCGCCGGGTTGATGAAGCGCGCCGAGGAAATACTGCCGCTCGCGCGCGATGGCCGCATGGGCCCGACCGAGGGCTGACGCGGCATCGTCCGGCCGGGATTGCGCGAATGCGAACGAGGAAGGCGCTGGCTGTGGAAGGTAAAGTCTATCTGGTGGGTGCCGGCCCGGGCGACGCGGGCTTGATCACGGTCAAGGGACTCAAGGCCCTCAAGGCGGCCGATGTGATCCTCTACGACCATCTGGTGAACGAGGCCCTGCTGGAAGAGGCCCGCCCCGACGCGGAACTCATCTATGTCGGGAAGAGGTCCGGAGACCATCGCTATCGCCAGAGCGAGATCAACCGGCTTTTTAAGGAGCGGTGCGCGGCCGGGAAGATCGTCGTCCGCCTCAAGGGCGGGGATCCTTTCGTGTTCGGCCGGGGCGGGGAAGAGGCTTTGGAACTGGCCGAGAGCGGCCTGGCTTTCGAAGTCGTTCCCGGCGTCAGTTCGGCCCTGGCCGTGCCCGCCTACGCCGGGATACCTCTGACGCAGCGGGGCTTCAGCTCGTCGGTGGCCTTCATCACGGGGCACGAAGAGCCGGACAAGGCCGAGGAGTCGGTGGACTGGGGCCGCCTGGCCGCTTCGGTCGACACGCTGGTCATCCTGATGGGCCTTTCGCGGCTGGAAAGCATCGTCGGGCGGCTGCTCGCGGCCGGCAAGGACGCGGCCACGCCGGCCGCGGTGATCAGCCGCGGAACCATGAGCGCCCAGGTGACGGTCGCCGGCACGCTGGACGACATCGTGGGCCGGGTCGGCGAGCTCCGCCTGGAGCCGCCGGCCATCATCGTCGTGGGCGAGGTCGTCGGGCTCAGCGGGAAGCTGAGCTGGTTCGAAGGCGAGGCCCGGGGGGGCGGTCGGAGGGGGACGCCTCCGGCCGCGCGCGGGTCGGGCCCTTCGGCTTACGAAGAGCCGTAGGCGAACTCCAGGACGACGGCGGTTCCCTTGCCGCGCTCCAGGCGGACGCTGCCGCTCAATTGCTGGGTCAGCATGCTCACCAGCATGAGGCCGAAGCCGCTCGAATTGCCGAACTCCACGCTCTCCGGCATGCCTATCCCGTCGTCCCGGACCGTCAGGCGCATTCGATCGCCGCTGCGCGACATCGAAATGTCTATCGAGCCGCCCGCTCTGCCCGCGAAGGCGTACTTCATGGCATTGGTGATGAGTTCGTTGACGATGATGCCCAGCGTGGAAAGGACCTTGGGGTCCATGGCTATGTCTTCGATGTCCGTGCTCACCCTCACGTCGTCGGCGTTGGGGAAGATGCCCAGGACCTCGTCCACGAGGGCCGGAACGTACTCCTTGAGCGAGAGCTCGGTGAAGGCGGAGGATCGGTACAGCTTTTCGTAGAGCACGTACATGCTTTGAAGCCGGCCGCTCGCGTCGAGGAGCGCGGACCCGACGGCTCCGTTCTTCACGGACTGGGATTGCAGGAACAGCAGGCTCTTCATCGTGTTCATGTTGTTCTTGACGCGATGGTGGACCTCCTTGAGGATGATCTCCTTTTCCGCGAGCAGCTTCTTCACTTCGGCCTCGGCATGCCTGCGCTCGGTGATGTCGATGAAGGTGCAGACGACCTGCCGCACCCCGCCGTCGCCGGCGAGCAGGGGGATGGCGTCCACGAGCAGCCAGACTCTGTCCTTGCGGGCCGGACGATGGATGCCGAGCACCACATCGGAGACCGGCATGCGGGTGGCGATGGCTCGGGCTACCGGATGGACCGACGAGGGAAACGGCGAGCCGTCCTCGCGGATCGCGCCCCAGTCGGCATCGGCCGGGGTCCGCCCCAGGAGCCGCGTCTCTTCCACGCCGAAGATTTCGCAAGCTCGGGGATTGCTGAGGACTATTTCGCCACGGGGGTTGAACAGCAGGATGCCCACCTGCATGTGTTCGACCAGCGACCTGAACTTGGCTTCGCTCGAGCGGAGCTCCTCCTCGGCCCGATACCGTTCGGTCACGTCGGAGAAGACCAGGATGACGCCTCGGATCTTCCCGAGCCGGTCCTTGATGGGCGAGGCGCTGTCCGCGATCTGGTATTCCTCGCCGTTTCGGCTTATGAGCACGGTGTGATTCGCGAGACCGACGACGCCTCCGGTCCGGAAGACGCGGACGACGGGGTTCTCGGCCTTCTCCCCGCTCAGCGCGTTCACGATGACGAAGACCTCGCCGAGCGGCCGGCCGAGCGCCGCCGAGAGGTTCCAGCCCGTGAGCCTCTCGGCGGCGGCGTTCATTCGCGTGACGCGGCCTTCGACGTCGGTCGCTATGACCGCGTCGCCGATGGACTGCAGCGTGATGGCGAGCGATTCCTCGCTGGAGCGCAGGGTATCCACGGCTTTTTGGCGCTCGGTTATGTCGTGTATCGTGCCGGTGACGATGTTGCGCTCGGCGTCGTATTTCGCGATGGAGTGGATGGTGCGGAGACTGCCGTCGTCCGGCCGCCGGATCTCGAAGACGACGTCGTAGGGGCCGGTGCCGTCGACGATGCCGCGCAGCGCCCGGTCGAGCAGGCCGCGGTACTGCGCGAGGGGCAGCTCCTGGACGCCGGAAATGCTCCAGGAATCCGCGCCGAGGCCGTAGATCCGCCGGGCCCCCGGCGAGGCGATGACGCTCTTGTCGGAGAGGTCGAACTCCCAGCTGCCGAAGCCGGCGACGAGCTCGGCCCTCAGGAGGCGCTC
This sequence comes from Rectinemataceae bacterium, assembly GCA_035530095.1. Lineage (GTDB taxonomy): Bacteria > Spirochaetota > Spirochaetia > Treponematales > Rectinemataceae > JAJXZP01. The sequence goes on from DATKVK010000050.1 coordinate 6,514, forward strand.
CTCGTTCTCGCGGGCGCGCGTCGCGGCCTCGAAGAGCGCGAAGGCCGTCTCGATCGCCGAGCGCAGGACGAAGGGGCCGGAGTCCTTGAGGACGTAGCCGTAGCGGACTATCCCGCGCACCCGGTCGACGCAGCTTTCCTCGGCGCGGGAGGACAGGAAGACTATGGGGATATTCCGCCTTTCGAGAATGCGCCGGGCGGCCTCGGGGCCGTCGATGCCGGCGCCCACGTCGAGGTCCATGAGCACGAGATCGATACCGCGATCGCGAGTCGCCAGCCCGACCGCCTCTTCCCCTCCGGCGGTCCCGACCACGTCGTAACCGAAGCCCAGGAGAATCTTGGACTCAGCCATCGAGATCGGAGCCTCACCCTCGACGAGGAGGATCGTTTTCCTTTCCTCAGATGCCACGCGCCCTCCACGAAGATCCCGGCCGCCCGGATCGCCGCAACGATCCGCGAAAATCAGGCTATTGCCATCCTCGGACGCTGTCAAGAAGCCGACCCCATTCGCCGTGGGAGACTTGATTCCCGGGGCGGTAGGGGGCTTAATGAAGCATGGCCAAGACGGTGTTCGTGGTGGACGGTTTGGGGGGCGGGATCGGCGCCCAGATAATCGCTCGGATTCGCAGGGAGATCAGGGGCGGTGTCGAGCTGGTCGCCCTGGCGACGAACGCCTCGGCGGTCCAGCGCATGGTGGAGGCCGGCGCGGAGCGGGGCGCCTCGGGAGAGAATGCGTTCCGCGTCTCGCTCCCCGAGGCCGACTTCGTGATCGGTCCTCTCGGCATCGTGCTTCCCAACTCCATGATGGGAGAGCTGACCCCGGCCATGGCCGAGGCCGTGCTCGCCTCGCGCGCCGAGCGGATCCTCATTCCCTTCGCGCAGAGCCATGTCGTTCTCGTGGGCCTGGCGCAGCGCAGCTTCGGTGAGCTGATCGGCGAAGCGGTGGCGGCCTTGGTCCAGGCTCTCGCCTCCGATTGACTGCGGCGCCCCGCGGCCCGTATACTTCCTTCCTGCCGGCACGAATGCCGGCACCGAGTCGAGGGCCGCCCGGCGGCCCTTCGGCGAAACGGACGGCTGAACGCCGACCGCAGTCCGGTTTCCATGCCCTCGCTTTCTCTTGCCCTCGAAGGGCCGACCCGGGAGACGAACTCCTTGATTCCAAGGAGGGTTAGGTGCACATACCCGACAACTATCTCGGTCCGGCAACCTGCGCGGTCATGGCGATGGCGGCCGCGCCGGCTCTGATCGTGTCGGCGAAGAGGGTCGCGCGCCGGCTGCCCAAGGAAAAGATTCCTCTCCTCGGCATCGGAGCCGCGTTTTCCTTTCTCATCATGATGCTCAACGTGCCCGTGCCGGGTGGCACCACCGCCCATGCCGTGGGCGGCACCTTGCTCGCCGTGCTGCTGGGTCCCTACGCGGCCTGTCTTTCGATCAGCACGGCGCTGCTCATCCAGGCGCTGATGTTCGGCGACGGCGGCATCCTCGCCTTCGGCGCCAACACCTTCAACATGGCCGTCGTGATTCCCTTCGTGGGCTACTTCATCTACAAGCTCGTGAAGGACCGGGTCCATTCCAAAAGGTCCGAATATATCGGCTTGGCGATTGCGGCCTATGTGGCCATCAACGCCGCGGCCCTCTGCGCCGCGATCGAGTTCGGGCTCCAGCCCATCCTGGCCAAGGATGCCGCCGGCGTGCCGCTCTATTGCCCCTATCCGCTCGCCGTTTCGATCCCGGCCATGCTCATCCCGCATCTCGCCGTCGCGGGCCTCGTCGAGGCTGCCTTCACGGTGGCGATATTCGCCTTCGTCGAGCGAACCTCGCCCGGAACCGTCTACGCCGGCTCGTCCGCGAAGCTCAAGCCTCTGTACGCTCTGCTGGCCGTTCTCGTTCTCGCCTCGCCTCTCGGCCTGCTCGCCGCCGGCACGGCCTGGGGGGAATGGGGAAGCGACGAGATCAGGAACGTGGTGAACGGCGGCTCGGCTCTCGGTTTCACCCCCGCAGGCATGGCCCGGGGGCTTCGTTTCGCCGCGCCCTTGAAGGATTACGCGGTCAAAGGCGCGCCCGAGATCCTCGGCTATGCGCTCTCGGCCCTCATCGGCGTCGCCGCGATCGTCATCGCGTTCAAGCTGCTCGCCCTGCTCAAGAAAGACAAGGGCGGGCCGTCGAGGGCGGAGGTTTAACAGTCTGGATGCTTCGAATATTCCGCCGTGGCTCGCGGTCCGGGAGCGCTACGAGCCGCGGCGCGACAAGGGACGGTATCTCGAAAAGACCGTTCTGGCCGTCCTGGGAGTCCTCGCCGCGCTGAGGGACCGGCCCGGCGAGCCGAGGCGGAACGACCGCATCAGGCCCGAGCTGAAGCTGGCCTCGACCTTCATTCTTATTCTACTCGTCTCGCTTGCGCGCAGGCCGCTGTTCGTCGAGGCCGCGGCCGCCGTGGAACTCGGTCTGCTCTGCCTGTTCCGGGGCGAGGTCATCGCCCGGGTGCTCCGGAAGGTCGCGGCGGCCGGGGCCTTCACGGCGGCCGTGTTCCTGCCCGCCTTCCTCTGGGGGCGAGGGGGCAATGTCCTGTTCCTGCTCGAGAAGGTCCTGCTCGCGGTGCTCGCCGCGGCTGTCTTCTCCGCGGCGACGCCCTGGACTTCGGTGACCGAGGCTTTCTCGCGCCTGCGCGTGCCCGATATCTTCGTGATGACGCTCGACATGACCCTCAAGTACATCTCGCTCCTCGGAGGACTCGTGCTCAACATGCTCTATGCCCTCAAGCTGCGCTCGGTGGGCCGGAACGAACGGAAGATGCATTCGCTCGCGGCCATCGCCGGGACTCTCTTCCTGAAGTCCCGGGACGCCGCCGTGACACAGTACCAGGCCATGGAGTGCCGCTGCTTCTCGGGTACGTATCGCATAACGCGTCAGTCCGCCTGGAGGCTGAGCGACGCCGGCCTGCTCGCGCTCGACGCGGCCCTGGCCGCGGCCTTCTTCGCCCTGGGGGCTTGGCGATGATCGAGCTCCGCGGGGTGTCCTTCTCCTATCCGGAGTCGCCGGCCCTGAAGGGCGTGGATCTATCGGTGGCCGAGGGCGAGTCCGTGGCGGTGATCGGCCCCAACGGCTCGGGCAAGTCCACCCTGTTGAAGCTCGTCTGCGGGCTCGAAGCGGGCTTTTCGGGCGCCTACTCTTTCCGCGGAGAGGCGATAACCGCCTCGCGCCTCGCGGACGCGCGGTTCTCCAAGGATTTCCACAAGCGGATCGGCCTCCTGTTCCAGGACTCGGACGTCCAGCTCTTCTGCGGATCGGTGTACGACGAGCTGGCCTTCGGCCCCCGGCAGATGGGCCTCGGGGAGGACGAGGTCGCGCGCCGCGTGGCCGAGCTCGTGGGACTGTTCGGTCTCGAGCGCCACGAAGCCCGCGTGCCCTACCACCTGAGCGGCGGCGAGAAGCGCAAGGTGGCGCTCGCCGCCGTGCTCTCGCTCGCGCCCGACGCGATCTGCTTCGACGAGCCTATGAACGGCCTCGATCCGAAGACCAAGCGCTATCTCCGCGACCTCATGGTTTCGCTCAACGCGAACGGCATGACCTTGCTCTGCGCCACCCACGATTTCGAATACGTCGACGGCGTCTTCGCTCGCGCCGTGGTGCTGTCGCAGGACGGCCGGATCGTCCGCGACGGCCCCTACGCCGAGGTGTTGGCCGACAGGCCCTTCCTCGCCGAGATGAACATCGTATGAAAGGAACGACATGACATTGGAAGAAAAGCGCTCGCGGCTCGGCGAGCTTCTCCGGTCCTACGGGAAGGCCGCCGTGGCCTTCTCCGGCGGGGTGGACAGTTCCCTGCTCTGCGCGGTCGCGCGCGAAGAGCTCGGCGAGGGCGCGGCGGCGATCACGATCGTCTCGCCCCTCTTGCCCCGAAGCGAGCTGGACGACGCGCGCGCGGTGGCCGAACAGGTCGGCATACGGCACATCCTCGTCGAGTCGCCCGGCATCGAGGAGGAGGTCGCGGCCAATCCCGAGGACCGCTGCTACCACTGCAAGAAGCGGGAGTTCGGGGCCATCGCCCGGGCCGCGCGCGAGCTGGGCATCGGCGTCGTCCTCGACGGCAGCAACGTCGACGACGAGAGCGACTACCGGCCCGGCACGCGGGCCATAGCCGAGCTCGGCGTGGCGAGTCCCCTCAGGGAGGCCGGCCTCGGGAAGGAAGAGATACGCGAGCTTTCGCGCAGGCTCGGCCTGCCCACGGCCGAAAAGCCCGCCTTCGCCTGCCTGGCTTCGCGCATACCCTACGGCGAGCGGATCGACGCGGCCAAGCTCGCTCGCGTGGAGCGGGCCGAGGACTATCTGCGGTCCCGCGGATTCATTCAGTTCCGCGTCCGGAGCCACGGCGATCTCGCCCGCATAGAAGTGGAGCCCTCCGAGAGAAAGAAGCTCTTTTCGGAGACGACCATGGACGCGATGGCCGCGGCCTTCGAGTCCTTCGGCTTCCTCTACTCCTGCGTGGACCTGGCGGGCTACCGGCGGGGCAGCCTCAACAGGGCGATCGGCGAGGGAGGAAGATGAGCATGGTAAAGACCGAGACGATACTCTATTTCGACTGCTTCTCCGGCATCTGCGGCGACATGACCATCGCCGCGCTGGTCGATCTCGGCGTGCCCGAGGAGCACCTCCGATCGGAGCTCGGGAAGCTCGGGCTGGGGGGCTGGCGGCTCAGGTTCAAGCGCGATTCGAAGCACGGCATCGGCGGAACCAGGGCTGATGTCGACCTTCTGCCTACCCCCGTTGCGGGCGGCCTCCTGGCCGCCGGCGCCGGCCGGAAGAACCACGAGCACCGCGCCTACCGGGAGATCAAGGCGATGATCCAAGGCTCCGAGCTCGGAGCGGGGGCGAAGGCGCGCGCCTTGGCGATCTTCGCGAAGCTCGCCGCGGCCGAGGCCACGGTGCACGGGACCGAGGTCGAGGACGTGGGCTTCCACGAAGTCGGAGCCGTCGATTCGATCATCGACATCGTCGGGGCGGCCGTGTGCCTGGACTACCTCAAGCCCGACCGCGTGCTCTGCTCCTCGGTCGAGCTCGGCGGGGGCTTCGTGACCTGCCAGCACGGGGTGATCCCCGTGCCGGCTCCGGCCGTGGTGGAGCTGCTCAAGGGAGCGCCGGTGAAGAGCGGCGCCGTGCAGAAGGAGACGACGACCCCTACCGGGGCCGCCGTGCTCGCGGCCAGCGTCGACGAGTACAGCGACGACAAGCGGTTCCGGATAACGCGCGCGGCCTACGGCATCGGACATCGCGATACGGAGATCCCGAACGTGCTGCGCGTGATGCTCGGCGAGCGTGATGTCGCCGGCGGCGCCGCGGCGGGCGGGGCGGCGGGCGACGCCGCGGCGGGCGCGGTCCTCGGACTCGGCGCTGCCGCCGACGGCAAGGCCGCGCCCGGCGGCGTTCTCGTCGAGTGCAACATCGACGACATGAGTCCCGAGTGCCACGGCCACGTGCTGGAGAGGCTGTTCGCCGCCGGAGCCGACGACGCATGGCTCACGCCCATCGTGATGAAGAAGAACCGGGCCGCCGTGGCGCTCTCGGCCATCGCCCCCCTCGACAGGGAAGACGCCCTCGTCGAGGCTATGCTCCGCGAGACGAGCACCTTCGGACTGCGGAGATCGTATTTCGCGAAGACGAGCCTCGAGCGCGACCTGCGTACGCTGCGGACGAGCATGGGTGAGGTGCGCGTGAAGACCGCATACCTGCGCGGCGAGGCGATCAAGTCGAAGTTCGAGTATGAGGACATCCGCCGCATCGCGGGCGAGCGGGGCCTGAGCATCGCGCAAACGATCGAGGCCGTGCGGGAGGAGACGCGATGACCGACGAGCGCCTCAAGGAGATTCTGGAGGGTTACCGGAAAGGCAAGATCGATCTGGCCGCGGCGCTCGCGGCCTTCGAGGGCTTTCCGACGGCCGACATGGGCTACGCCCGCCTGGATACGGCGCGCGAGCTGCGCGTGGGTTTTCCGGAGGTCGTCTTCTGCATGGGCAAGACGCCCGCTCAGGTCGAGGGTATTGTGCGCGCCTTGGTGAAGCGGGGGAGCCGGGTGCTGGCCACGCGCGCCGTGGCCGAGCAGTTCGAGGCCTTGCGCGATCTCGAAGACCTGCTCGTCTTCGATCCGGTGTCACGGACGATCAGGAGCAGGAAGGGCGACGGAGAGGCGGCGGCCGCAGGCGGGTCGGCGGGAAGCGCGGCCGGCGACCATGCCGCAAGCGCCGCGAACCGCGCCGCAAGCGCCGTGAACCGCGTAGCGGTGGTGACCGCAGGCACCTCCGACATCCCCGTCGCCGAGGAGGCCGCGGTCACGGCCGAGGCCTGCGGCGCCTCGGTCGACCGCATCTTCGACGTAGGCGTCGCCGGCATCCACCGGCTCTTCGAGCGGATCGACGACATCAGGGCCGCCAGGGTGGTCGTGACCGTGGCGGGCATGGAAGGGGCGCTCGCGAGCGTCGTGGGAGGGCTCGTAGCCGCCCCGGTCATCGCGGTGCCGACGAGCGTCGGCTACGGGGCGAGCTTCGGCGGTCTCGCCGCCCTCCTCGCGATGCTCAACAGCTGCGCGGCGGGCGTGACGGTCGTGAATATCGACAACGGCTTCGGGGCCGGCTACCAGGCGGCGCTGATCGCGCGGGGCGGCTGAGTGCGGCCCCGGCCCTCGCCTGGATCCGGACGACGAACCTGGACGGCGCGCCTGCGAAGGCGGGCCTCGAAGCTCAAACGGCGCACCTGGATCGCCTTCCTGGCGCTGAAGGATCCCGGCACCCCCCCTCTCGCCCGCATCGTCATAGCCCTGGCCGTGGCCTACGCCGCGAGTCCCATCGACCTCATCCCCGATTTCATTCCCGTGCTCGGCCAGCTGGACGATTTCGTCATCGTCCCGGCGCTCATCGCGCTCGCTCTCGGGATGATACCCCCGGAGGTCGCGGCGCGATGCAGGCGGGAAGCGTGGAGGCGAGCGCGGGCGGGAGACCGGATAGGCGGCAAGTCCGGCATCGCGGCGGCCGCCTCGTTCGCGCTCCTGTGGTGCGCGGCGGCCGCCTGGATACTCTGCGCGATTTTCCGAAAGCGGTGAGCGGAGTCGCGGCGGCCTGCCGACCGGCCTCGGCCCGTCTCCAGGCTTACGCGGCGTTTTTTGCGCCCGGACATTGATCGAGACCCACCGCCGCGAGTATTTTCAGGAAATGCACCCGATACCCCAAAACGCCGAGCACGAGATAAGCCGTCGCCGCAGAACCCTGATCCTCGTAAACGCCTGCGTCCTCACCTTCATGGCCACCCTGGACGGCAGCATCGTCAACGTGGCCCTTCCCGTGGTGGCCCACGCCTTCGCGGTGGGCATCGACGCCGTGCAGTGGGTCGTGACCTCCTACCTCCTCACCATCTCGGCCGTCCTCCTCGTCTGGGGCCGGCTCTCGGATCTGCACGGCCGGAAACGTTTTTTCGCCGCGGGCCTCGCGATCTTCACCCTGGGCTCCTTCCTCTGCGGCCTGTCGGCCAACCTCTTCGAGCTCGTCCTGGCGCGGGTGCTCCAGGCGGTGGGAGCCTCGATGGGCATGGCTCTCGTGCAGGGCATCGTCACGGCCATCTTCCCTCCCAATGAGCGCGGCAAGGCTCTCGGCTTCGTGGGCACGGTGGTCGCGGTCGGGAGCCTCCTGGGTCCGAGCCTCGGAGGACTGATCGTCGCCGCCGCGGGCTGGCGGGCGATCTTCTTCGTGAATGTGCCGGTGGGCATCGCCGGGGTGATCCTGACCCTGGTCGTCATGCCCGAGTCGAAGGCCCGGGCCGACGGCAGTCCCTTCGACGTGGCGGGCGCCGTCCTCCTGGCTCTGGCGATCATCGGATCCTTCGGCGGCATGCTCAGCATCCAGGAAGGGGTCTTCCCGCCGGAGGCGGGGCTGGCCGCCATAGCCGCCGCGGTCGCGCTTTTCGCGCTCTTCATCCGCGTCGAGCGATCCCGGCCGGCCCCGCTCGTGGAGGGAGTCCTGTTCAAGAACCCCATCTTCACCTTCGGGATAGTCGCGGCCTGGATGTCCTACGTCGCGATGTTCGCCTACGTCTTCCTCATGCCCTTCTACCTGCAGAGCTACCGGCACTTCGGCGTGCTCGAGACCGGCATGCTCATGTCCCTGTATCCGGTGGTCACGGCCGTGCTGGCGCCGCTCTTCGGCGCGCTCTCGGATCGCATAACGTATCGGCCCCTCACCATCGCCGGCCTCCTCGTCAACGCGATCGTCCTCGCGGCGATCGCCGGCCTGGGCCCCTCCTCGTCCACGACGGTCATCGGGCTGCTCATCGCCCTGCTCGGCGTGGGGGGCGCGGCCTTCCAGGCGCCGAACAACTCGAGCGTGATGGGCGCCGTGCCGCGCGACCGCCTGGGCATAGCCGGAAGCCTCAACTCCTTCTTCCGCAATCTCGGCATGGTGAGCGGGACCACGCTCGCGGTGAGCCTGTTCACGGCCGTGACCCGCGCGCGCATCGACGCCTCGGGCGCGGCGGCGATCGACTCGGCGGTGTTCCTGCACGGCTTCCGGGCCGTGGCCCTGTGCGCGGCGGCCGTGGCCCTGGCCGGCGCCGCCGCGAGCGCCGTGCGCGGAAGGTTCAGCGCGGCCGAGGGGCTCAGCTCCTAGGCCGCGCGCCTCAGGTGGCGGCGAGCCCCGAGCCGAAGAGCCGGCCCAGCGCGCTCGCCGCGGCCTCGCCTGCCGGCTCCGTGAAAGCGGCCGCGGCGAAGGCTTCGAGGCGCAGGCCGCCGGGGCAGCCTCCGGGGCCGCCGCCGGGGCAGCCTCCGAGTTCGAGGATGGCCGCACGCAGCCGCCGGGCCTCGTCGTCTTTCAGGATGAGCTCCTCCATCGCGCCGCGGTAGGCCCAGGTCAGGATCGCCATCGGGGGAGCGCCCGTTTCGCCGCGGATCGGCCGCAGGAGGGGCGTTCCCGCCAGCCAGCGCAGCGTCGAATCGGCTCGCGGCCGCGCCTCGGCGAGCTCGCGCTCGGCCCGGGCGATGAGCGATTCCACGAGGCCGCTCGGCGTGGTCGCGCGGGGCGTCCGCGTCCGCTCGGCGCGCCCGCTTCCGGCCGCGGCCCGACGCGCGCCGAACCAGTCGGCGGCGGGCCTGTCCAGCGCTTCGCCTCCCATCCAGGCCGCCAGAGCGGCCGCGAGCGGCTCCTCGAAGCGGTCGAAGCGTTCCTCGCCCTCGAAAGCCAGGTCGTTGTCGGCGAAGGCTCGCGGGGCGTCCAGGGGCCGGAGCGCGGGCCGGGCGCCCGCCTTCCACTCGCCGTACATGCGCGAATGCCGGGTGAGGACGAAGCGGTGCCAGAAGGCCGAGTCGACGAGGCCCGCGGCGAAGAGCTGCCGGCAGAACTCGGCCGAGTCCAGGATCTCGCCCTCGTCCTGATCCGGGAAGCCGTAGATGAGGTAGGCGTGCACGAGCAGGCCGCTGCGCTTCATCGCCACGAGACAGCGCACGAGTCCGGCCAGGTCGAAGCCCTTGTCGGTCATTTCGAGGCCGCGCTCGGTGGCGACCTCGATCCCGCCCGAGACGGCCATGAGGCCGGAGGCGGCGAGGAACTCGCAGCGCCCCTCGGTCCAGGACGAGTCGAAGCGCACGTTGCCCCAGAAATGGAAGGGCCGCTTGCCCTCGGCCGCGCGCGAGCGGTTCGCGGCCGCGAAGGCCAGGAGATCGGCCATCGGCATGGCCTCGTCGACGAAGTGGATGCCCGCGAGGCCGCTCCGCGTCGAGGCGGCCTCGGCGGCTCTCATCAGCGCGCCGCTCTCGCCGCGGACGAAGTCGGCCACGTATTCGAGCTCGGTGTCGCAGAAGGCGCAGCGCCGCCAGTAGCAGCCGTGGGCGAGCCGGTACTTGAGCCAGGGCGCGTCGGACCAGAGGCGGTGCATGGGATTCTCGGAATCGACGACGCCGAAGTACTCGCGGAAATCCGCGCTCGCGTAGTCGGGCTGGACCGAGGCGAGGGCGGCGCGCTCGAGCTCGGCGAAGCGCGCGGCGTCGGCGCAGCCCAGGGCGGCTCTCGCGCCGGGAAGGGCGGCGGGGCGCAGCGCGTCCTCGCTCGGAAAGCCGGACACGCCGATGCGGCCGCCTTCGAGCCTGAACATGCTGCGGTAGAGCCCGCCCGGAGCGCCTCCCGCGGACTCGAAGCCTCTCGCCTCGAGAATGGAGGCGAGACTTCCGTAGCCCGAGTCGAAGCAGAGGTAGTCGCAGTAGTCGAAGATGCCCGGATCGCAGAGCGCGCGGAGCTCGGTGGACACGTAGCCGCCGCCGAAGAGGACGGGCACCGAGGCACCGAGCGCCGCCCGCGCTTCCTGGGCGCAGGTCAGGGCGCCGAGGAGGCAGCCGGGGAAGGGTATGGTGACGAGGACCATCTCGGCGCCGGCAGCCTCGGGAGAGCGCCAGAAGTCGCGGAGGAAGGGCCGGTAGAAGGCCGAGAGCAGATAGGATGAGGCCAGGGCCGAGCGGATCTCCGCGAAGTCGCCGCGGCTGGAGGCGAGGCGCTCGGCGTAGCGAACGGTGCCGAACTCGGGGTCGAAGGTCCCGGCCACGAAATCGCCGAGGTCCTCGAGGATGAGGGTCGCGAGCGTCCTCGATTCCTCGCTCGAGATGCGCCCTCCGGAGGAGTCGAGAAAGGCCGCGGCCCTCGAGCCGCGCGGCAGCTCCACCGCCTGGGCCAGGCGGTGGGCGAAGGAAGGATCGGCGCCCGAGAGGAAGTCCACGATCGGATCGATCCATTCCAGGTAGAGAGCCTCGTAGGAAAGATAGCGATCGATCTCGCCGCGGGCGGCACGCTCCGACTCGGCATGCGGCTCCTCGTCCGCGAGGCGGCGCCGCGCTTCGGAGAAGAGGCGCGCCAGGCCCTGCCGCGAGAAGATGCCGCGGTAGAGGGCGATGCCGTGGTCGAAGGAGCGGGCCTCGTGCCCGCGGCCCCGAAGGAAGGCCTCGAGATAGTGGACCGCGGGGTAGGGCGCATTGAGCTGGGTGAACGGAGGCTGGACGAGGACTGCCTTCATGAGGGCAGTATAGGCCGGCCGGGAGGGGAGGGGGAAGGACGGCCTCGGCGCCGCCTCAGGCCGCGCCGCACCGCATCGCGCCGCGCCGCACCGCGCTGCGCCGCAGCCCGGCCCGGCCCGGCTTAGGAAGGGCGGGGAGGGCCCCGTTCGGGGAATCGCGTTGACGGCGGCGGGAAACCTGCGTACAGTTCGGACGAGCGGCCGTCTCGGACTCGAGGGGCGGCCTTCGCTTGAAGAGACAAAAGGAGGCTCGGCCATGCTGAATGCCACGATCGCCGCGAAGTGCAAGGAAGTCTATTCGCAGTTCTTCGACTCGTCCTTCAACGAGGCCACCAAGGGTCCGGGCTCCTTCGTCCGGCCCCACGTGGGTTCGCTGTACAAGCTCGGTCCGCTCACCGGCCTCGTCATCTATCTCGCCCCCTACGAAACGGTCGTGACGACCATCCAGATCAAAGGCGGAAGGGATATCGTCGCCGCCTACAATTTCTTCGAAATCGACGGCGGGACGAAGGTCGTCGCCAACATGATCAATGTGCCCTCGACCGAGGCGGGCGACAGGATCATCGATGCCGTCGACGCAAGTCTGGCCGATCTCAAGCAGCACTTCGGCGGGCTCCAGGATAAGACGAAGCCTGGGCGCGCAGCTCCCGCGAAATCCGCGGCGGCCGCGAAGATGGCTACGGCTCCGAAAACCGCGAAGCCGGCGAAGGCCGCCATGTCCGCGCCCGCGGCGAAGCCGGCGAAGGCCGCGGCGGCGAGCCCGCGGAAATCCGCGGCGCCCGCGAAGCCGGCTCCCGCCGCGAAGCAGGCCGCGGGCGCACGGACGTCGGCCGTGAAAGCCGCCGCTCCCGGCAAGCCCGCGCGCGCGCCTGCCGGGAAGGCCACCCCCGCCGCCAAGCCGGCCACGAAGGCCACGAAGGCCACGAAGGCCACGAAGGCCACGGCGCACAGGAGCGCGGCAGGCCTGCCCTCGGCGAGTCCATCGGGCCGTCCGGCTGCGAGAGGGAAGAGGTGAAATCCTACGCCGAGGAACTGTGGTTCCAGACCGCCAAGCGCTACGAGTTCATCGACATCACCGACCGCGTCGAACAGGCCCTCGCGGCCTCGGGCGTCAGGGAGGGGCTGGCCCTCGTCAACGCCATGCACATCACCGCGAGCGTGTTCATCAACGATAACGAGTCGGGCCTCCACGCGGATTTCCTGGACTGGCTCGAGAAGATGGCGCCCCACGAACCGGTTTCGGCCTACCGTCACAACGTCGGCGAGGACAACGCCGACGCTCACCTGAAGCGCCAGATCTTCGGGCGGGAGGTCGTGGTGGCGATCACCGAGGGCAGGCTGCACTTCGGCCCCTGGGAGCGGATCTTCTACGGCGAGTTCGACGGCCGTCGGCGCAAGCGGGTGCTCGTGAAGATCATCGGGGAATAGGGACGACTTCGGCGCCGCCGCGCGGGCCGGTTCCCGTCATCCCCTCCCCGCGATCAGGTGAAGGTCTGTTTGGCGATGGCGCCGAGGTCGCCGAGATTCTCGCAGACGACGATGCCGTTTTCACGGAATGCATCGAGCTTGCCCTTGCCTGTGCCGGAATTGCCGCTCACGATGGCTCCGGCGTGGCCCATGCGGCGTCCGGGCGGGGCGGTGATGCCGGCTATGAAACCGACGACGGGCTTTTTCATGTTCGCCTTGATCCAGGCGGCCGCCTTCTCCTCGTTGTCGCCGCCGATCTCGCCGACCATGACGATGCCCTCGGTCGCGCGGTCCTCGTTGAAGGCCTGGAGCACGTCGATGAAGTCGGTGCCCTTGACGGGATCGCCGCCGATGCCCACGCAGGTGGTCTGGCCGAAGCCCGCGTTCGTGAGGGCGAAGACGGATTCGTAGGTGAGGGTTCCCGAGCGGGAGACGACGCCGATGGGGCCGCCCGGCTTGTGGATGAAGCCTGGCATGATGCCGATCTTGAACTCCCCGGGCGTGATGATGCCCGGGCAGTTGGGGCCGATGAGGCGGACGGGCTTGTCCGCGATGTAGCGCTTGGCCCGCATCAGGTCCATGATCGGGATGCCCTCGGTGATGCAGACTATGAGCCCGATGCCGGCGTCCGCCGCCTCCATGATGGCGTCGGCCGCGGCGGCGGGCGGCACGAAAATCATCGTGGCGTTGGCCTTCGTGGCGGCCTTCGCCTCGCGCACCGAATTGTAGATCGGCCACCGGTCGATACTCTCCCCGCCCTTGCCGGGAGTGACGCCGCCCGCGACATCCGTGCCGTACTCGGCGCATTTCTGCGCGTGGAAGAGCCCGTCCTTGCCCGTGATGCCCTGGACGATGAGGCGGATGGATTCGTTCGTGAAGATGCTCATGCTCGTTCCTCCCGGCTCACTTCACCGCCGCGGCGATCTTCTCCGCGGCGTCGGTCAGGCTATCGGCCGTGATCATCGGCAGGCCGGACTCGCGCAGGATGCGCCTGCCCTCTTCCACGTTGGTTCCCTCCATGCGTACGACGAGGGGGACGGAGAGCTTGGTCTCCCTGGCCGCGGCGAGGACGCCGTTGGCCAGGGTGTCGCAGCGCAGTATGCCGCCGAAGATGTTGATGAGGATGCCCTTGATGTTCGGGTCGGACAGGAGTATGCGAAAGGCGTTGGCTATCTTCTCGGCGCTCGCGCCGCCTCCGACGTCGAGGAAGTTGGCCGGCGCCGCCCCGGCCGCCTTGATCGCGTCCATCGTGGCCATCGCGAGACCCGCGCCGTTGACCATGTTGCCGACATTGCCGCCCTCGAGCTTGATGTAGGCGAGGCCGTACTTGAAAGCCTCGATCTCGTGCGGGTCCTCCTCGTCGGTGTCTCGGCAGGCGAGGATGTCCGGGTGCCGGTAGAGGGCGTTCGAGTCCACGTCGACCTTGGCGTCGAGGCAGAGGACCTTGTCGTCCTCGGTGAGGACGAGGGGGTTCACCTCGACCATGGAGGCGTCGTAGTCGAGGTAGAGCCTGAAGAGATTCTTGAGCATGCCGAGGAACTGCTTCGAGGCGGCCTTCGGGATGCCCAGGCCTTCGGCGACCTCGCGGGCCTGATAGTCGAGGAGCCCGGCGAGGGGATCGACGTAGACCCTGACGATCCTCTCGGGACTCGTCTCGGCCACCTCCTCGATCTCCATGCCGCCCGCCGCGCTGGCCATGACGAGATGCATGCCGGTCTCGCGGTCGGGCAGGATGCCGAGGTAGAGCTCCTTCGCGATCCTGCAGCCCTCCTCGACGAGGAGGCGCCTCACGAGGCGGCCTTTCGGCCCCGTCTGCCTGGTGACGAGGGTCATGCCGAGGATGGACTTGGCGTGCTCCCGGGCCTCGGCGATGTTCTTCGCGAGCTTGACGCCGCCGCCCTTGCCTCGTCCGCCCGCGTGGATCTGGGCCTTCACGACGACCGGCCAGGAGCCGAGGCCCGCGGCGACCTGGACCGCGGACTCGACGTCGAAGGCGGCCTCTCCCTTCGGGACGGGCACCCCGTACTTCGCGAAGAGCTCCTTGGCCTGGTATTCGTGTATCTTCATTGTCCGCTCCTATTTCGACCCGAAGCCGGCGCGCAGGTACTCGCGGTTGAGGCGGGCTATGTGCTCGACGCTTATGCCCTTCGGGCACTTGGCCTCGCAGGCATAGGTGTTCGAGCAGGCGCCGAAGCCTTCCTTGTCCATCTGCCTGATCATCGCGATGACGCGCTCCTTCCGCTCGGCCTTGCCCTGGGGCAGGAGCGCGAGCTGGGAGACCTTGGCCGCGACGAAGAGCATGGCCGAGCCGTTCGGGCAGGTGGCCACGCAGGCGCCGCAGCCGATGCACTGGGCGGCGTCCATCGCCTCGTCGGCGATCTTCTTGGGCACGGGGATGGCGTTGGCCTCGGGAGCCTGGCCGGTCTTGACCGTGACATAGCCGCCGGCCTGCATGATGCGGTCCAGGGCCGTGCGGTTGACCACGAGGTCCTTGATGATGGGGAAGGCCCTCGAGCGGAAGGGCTCGAGGACGATCGTGTCGCCGTCATGGAAGCGCCGCATGCGGAGCTCGCAGGTGGTATTGTGCTCGAAGGGGCCGTGCACGCCGCCGTTGATGACGAGGCCGCAGGAGCCGCAGATTCCCTCGCGACAGTCGTGGTCGAAGGCGATCGGATCCTTCCCGGCCGCCACGAGCTCGCGGTTGATGACGTCGAGCATCTCCAGCACGGAAGCGTCCGGCGAGATGCCCTTGGCCACGTAGTTCTCGAAACGGCCGGCATCGGCCGCGTTCCGCTGTCTCCAGATCTTGAGTTTGAAGTCCATGTTCCGTTCCTCTCACTTGTAGTTGCGGCTCGTGGGGATCTCGTACTCGAAGGCGAGCTCGTCCTTGTGGAGTTCGGGAGCCTGCCCTTCGCCCTTGTACTGCCAGGCGGCCGCGTAGGAGAAGGCTTCGTCGTCGCGCTTGGCCTCGCCTTCCGCGGTCTGGTGCTCGACCCGGAAGTGCCCCCCGCAGGACTCCTCGCGGTGGAGGGCGTCCGAGGCGAGGAGCTCGCCGAGGTCGATGAAGTCCGCGACCCGGGCCGCGCGCTCGATCTCCGCGTTGAGATCGTTCGCGCTCCCCGTCACCTTGAGGTCCTTCCATAAGTCTTTTCGGATCCGGCGGATCTCCTCGATCGCCTCCTCCAGGTCCTTCTTTTCGCGGGCCATGCCGACCTTCTCCCACATGACGTGGCCGAGGCGTCGGTGGAAGGCGTCGACGGGCGTCGTGCCGTTCACGCTCATGAGCTTTTCGATGCCGAGCTTCGCGTCCTCGGCGACCCGGGTCACTTCGGATGCGTCGGCCTTCACGCTCTCGAACTTCGTCCCGGCGAGGTAATCGGGTATCGTGGCGGGCAGGACGAAATAGCCGTCGGCGAGGCCCTGCATCAGGGCCGAGGCGCCGAGACGATTCGCGCCGTGGTCGGAGAAGTTGGCTTCGCCCGCGACGAAGAGTCCGGGAATCGTGGACTGGAGCTGATAGTCGACCCAGAGGCCTCCCATCGTGTAGTGCATGGCGGGATAGATCCGCATGGGAACCTTGTAGGGATCTTCGTCCGTGATCTCCTGGTACATATCCATGAGGTTCCCGTACTTCTCCTGCATCTCCTCGCGGCCCATCCGGCCGATGGCCTCGGCGAAGTCGAGATAGACGGCGCGCCCCGTCTTGCCGACGCCGAAGCCGTTGTCGCACATCTCCTTGGCGCGGCGGCTCGCGACGTCACGGGGCACGAGGTTGCCGAAGGAAGGATAGAGCCGCTCGAGATAGTAGTCGCGGTCCTCTTCGGGTATCCGGTCGGGGCTGCGGGCGTCGCCTCCCTTCCTCGGCACCCAGATCCGGCCGTCGTTGCGGAGCGACTCGCTCATCAGCGTCAGCTTGGACTGGTAGTCTCCCGCGACCGGAATGCAGGTCGGGTGGATCTGCGTGTAGCAGGGATTGGCGAGGTAGGCGCCTTTGCGCCAGGCCTTCATGATGGCGGATGCGTTCGAGGCGAGGGCGTTGGTAGACAGGTAGAAGACGTTTCCGTAGCCGCCCGTCGCGAGGATGACGGCGTGGCCGAGGTGCGTGCTGAGCTCGCCCGTCACGAGGTCGCGCACCACGATGCCGCGGGCGCGGCCGTCTACGACGACGAGGTCGACCATCTCCTTGCGGCCGTGGAAGGTCACGCCGCCGGCGCGGACATTGCGCGAGAGGGCCGAGTATGCTCCGAGGAGGAGCTGCTGGCCGGTCTGGCCGCGAGCGTAGAAGGTGCGCGAAAGCTGGGCGCCGCCGAAGGAGCGGGTGTCGAGGCTTCCGCCGTATTCGCGGGCGAAGGGCACGCCCTGGGCCACGCACTGGTCGATTATGTTGCCGGAGACCTCGGCGAGGCGGTAGACGTTCGACTCGCGGGCGCGATAGTCGCCTCCCTTCACCGTATCGTGGAAGAGACGGAACACCGAGTCGCCGTCGTAGACGTAGTTCTTGGCGGCGTTGATGCCGCCCTGGGCGGCGATGGAGTGGGCCCGGCGGGGCGACTCGTGGAAGGAGAAGGACTCGACCTTGTAGCCCTGCTCGGCGAGCGTGGCCGCGGCCGCGGAGCCGGCGAGTCCGGTGCCGACGACGATGACGGTGTACTTGCGGCGGTTGGAGGGGTTCACCAACTTCATGTCGAATTTGCGCTGCGACCAGCGCTTTTCGATGGGGCCGCTCGGAACCTTGGGATCGAGTTTCATCGGGCACCTCCGAAGTACATGACGAGGGGGATCGAGGCGAATCCGGCGGGTATGAGGAGCCAGATGACGACGCCTACCGCGTCGATGAAGCCCCGGTACCTCGCCGTGCGGAGACCGAGGCTCTGGAAGAGAGCCTGGAAGCCGTGCTTGAGATGGAAACCGAGGATGACGAAGAAGAGTTCGTAGAGCGCCACGACGTAGAGAAGGCTGAACTCGTGGGCTACCAGCTCGTACATGTTCACCGTGCTGCCGGAGAAGCGGCTGGCGACGAAGAACTGGAGGAGGTGCCATGCCAGGAAGGCGAGGATGGCGAGACCCGTGTAGATCGAGAGCCTCGAGGAAAGCTTGATCGTTTTCGAAGTGCCCTTCACGCCGTAGCCCTGGGGTCTCGCTCGGCGATTCTTCAGCCAGACGTAGGCGCCAAGGCAGAAGTGGAGGATGAATCCGCCGAAGAGAATCCACTCGATCGGGCGGATGGCGGGGAAGCTTCCGAGGAAGGCGCCGAATTTGGAGAAATCGCCTCCGGTCCCTTCGAAGAGGAAGAGGTTAACCGTGAGATGGAAGATCAAGAAACTGACGAGGAAGAAGCCCGTCAGGGCCATCAGCAGTTTCTTGCCTACGGAGGAAGAGAGGAATTCAAGAGCTCCTGACATCCTGTGGCCTTTCCCCGGCGAAGCGCCGGTTCAAATGGGATTGTATTCGGAGTACCACGGATGTCTCGGTTTCGCAAGTGAAAAGCCGAATATAGCATGAAGAATATACAGCAACTCGAAAACATAAATGTTACATCAAATCTCGTCTCCGGCGGGGTGCAGAGGCCGGCTTCGGGGGTCTCGAGATCGGTGTAGAGGAGCCTTGGAGGGCGGAGCCTGCGCGCCGTGATCCGCGGAAAGGCGCGGTCCGGTCGGCGCCGGGATCAGTCCCGCGCTACCGTCTTCGGTCGGCGCGGATGGATCTGCAGGGCGAACGCCGACAGGGCCAGGAGCAGTATCGACGCGGCGAAGAGGAATATCTCGAAGTTCGTCTGCGACTTGATCGTCAGTATGACCTGGAAGAATTTGACGATCAGCGCCATGACGATGACCTTGGCTATTTTTTCCTTCAGCGCGTCCAGGTTCGGCACGATCAGGAAGGAGGCCGAGCCCGATTTCTTGGCCGGGTCGATCTCCGAAATGAAGAGCTCGTAGAGGCCGAAGCAGAACACGAGGAGGACGATCGCTATCAGGAAGGTGTCGACCGCCCCGATCACGCCGGAGACGAGATCCAGCTCGGCGGTCTCGACCTCGACTCCCAGAAGGAAGTCCCGGAACGGCCCGAGCGCGCGGATGATGTCGAGAGCTCCGACCACGAAAAGCATCAGGGATGCGAGGAGGGAGGCCGCCACGGCTATGAGGACGAGGAACCTGCCGGACCAGAGGAAGCCTTCCCAGGTCTTCTCGACTCGGAGGCGCTTCTCGTCGCCGGGCTCTTGGCTCATGGAGAAACTATAGCCGCGGCCCGGCCCGGCGTCCAGCGCCGGGCTCGGCGCTCTGGCGCAGCGCGGTGGCCCGGCCCAGGAGTCCCGGCCTGTAGAGGGTGCTGCGATTGCGCCCGCCGGCCTTGGACAGGTAGAGGGCGCGGTCGGCGCGGCCGAGGCAGGTCTCCGCGCGGATGGGGCCGGGCCCCTCGATCTGATAGCAGCCTATGCTGGTCGTGACGCCCAGGGCTTCGCCCCCGAAGGGAACCGTCAGGGACTCGATGGCCTGCCTGATGCGCTCGGCCATGTCGAAGAGGATTTTTTCGTCGCATTCCACGGCGAGGACGCAGAACTCCTCGCCGCCGAAGCGCGCTCCCATGTCCTCGGCCCGGATGGTCCTCTTGATGGTGGCGGCTATCGCGACGAGGATCTCGTCGCCGGCGAGATGCCCCCAGGTGTCGTTGAAGACCTTGAAATGATCGATATCGAGCATGAGGATGCCGGCGCGCGAGCCGTGGCGGCTGATGCGCGTGATCTCCTGCTCCAGGCGCTGCATGAAGTGGTAATGGTTGTAGAGCCCGGTCTTGAGATCGGTGATGGAGCTTTCGTGGTGCAGGCTGTTCTGGATCCCTATCGAGAGAAAGCGCGTCATGCGATCCACGTACATCTTTTCGGGCTCGGTGTACTCGCCTCCGGCGATCTTGCGGCCCAGGAGCACGAGACCGTACAGGACGCCCAGGCCTCGCATGGGAAAGAGCACCTCGGGATCGAAGTCGCGGAAGACGGCGCCCAGGCCCTCGGGGCCGATGCGGCGTTCGAGCTCGCCGTACGCGATGGGGTAGGGCGAAGCGGTGAAGAAACTCTTGAGGACCTGATAGTACTCCGTCGGGAATTTGCGCTCGTCCTTCTTGAGGTTGTGGTAGCTGTAGTGGGAAAAGCCGCCCCCGCGCGGCGTTTCGATGAGGAACATGAGATGCGTGGGGATGAAGCGTTCGAGGAGACGGGAAATGACGAAATCGATCATCGTATCGATTTCGGGGAGCGAGACCAGGGCCGCCGCGTCGTTCAAGAGGGTGTCGAGCTCCCGGTTTTCCTTGCGGAGAGCCGAGATGTCGTCGAGAGCGCCCGATTTTTCGAGGAGGTTGAGGTGTTCGAGGTAGGCCGAATCGATCCGAAGATCGTTCGGCCCCGGTCCCGTTTCGTTCGCCACGCGGGTAGTATACTACCACCTCGCGGGAGTTGTCCTCACCGCGCTCGGCCCTCCCCGGCGGCCGGGCCGAGCGCGGCCAGCCTATTTCGAGATGATCGCGGCGAGGGCCTCGACGGTGAAGCCCAGGTGCTTCGCCACGTCCTCGCCGGGCCCGGATTCGCCGAAGCGCTCGATGCAGAGGATGTCCTCCGGCCGGGCGATGCGCTCCCAGCCCATGGCGACGCCCGCCTCGACCGCCACGACCCTGGCCTTCTCGCCGAGCATGGCGCGGCGGACCGTTTCGGGCTGGGCGTAGAAGAGCTCGCGGGAGGGGACGGAGAGGACGCGGACGTTGGTGCAGCCGGCTTTGCCGCCGAGCTTCTCGACCGCGGCGAGCGCGAGCGAGACTTCGGAGCCCGAGGCGGCGACCACGATCTCCGGCTCCTCGGGGGTGTTGCGCACGACGTAGGCGCCGAGGCCCATGGTGTAGGGCCACTCGGGGTCGTCCTTCTCGAAGACGGGGAGGTTCTGGCGGCTCAGCACGAGGACGGTGGGGCCGTCTTTCCGCTCCATGGCCATGCGCCAGGCGACCGCCGTCTCGGCGGCGTCGGCGGGCCGGAGCACGCGGACGTTCGGTATGGCCCTGATGCTCGCGAGGTGCTCGATGGGCTGATGGGTGGGGCCGTCCTCGCCGATGAAGATCGAGTCGTGCGTCATGACGTAGACGACGGGCTGCTTCATGAGCGCGGCGAGCCTGAGGCCGGGCTTGAGATAGTCGACGAAGGTGAGGAAGGTGGCCACGAAGGGCCTCAAGGCCCCGTGCAGCGAAATGCCGTTGGCTATGGCGGCCATCGCGTGCTCGCGGATGCCGAAGTGGATCATGCGGCCGGCCCGGTTGGCGGGGCCGTAGACGCCGCCCTCGGGGAGCTGGGTCACGTTGGGGCCGGTGAGGTCGGCCGAGCCGCCGACGAGGTTGGTCCAGGCCGCCGCCACCGCGGCGAGGCATTTGCCGGAGGCGTTGCGCGTCGCGACCTTCTCGCCCTGGGCGAAGGCGGGCAGGTCGAGGGCCTTCCGCGGCTTGCCTTCGAGATAATCGGCGAGCTCGGAGGCGAGCGCGGGATTTTCCTTTTTCCAGGCCTCGAACTCCTTCTGCCAGGCCGAGCGCGCAGCCGAGAAGGCGGCCTTGCGGGCGTCGAAATAGGCGCGGGCCTCCGGGGCGACCCAGAACTTCTCGCCCGCGGGGATGCCGAGGCCGGCCTTGGCCTTGGCGATCTCCTCCTCGCCGAGCGCGGAGCCGTGCACGCCGGCCGTGCCCTGCTTGGTGGGCGCGCCCTTGCCGATGATGCTCTTCAGGATGATGAGCTTGGGCTTGTCGGCGTAGGCGGCCGAGCGGGCCTCGGCGACGAGGCGTTCCAGGCCGGCGAAGTCGTACATGTCGCCCTGCAGCACTTTCCAGCCGTAGGCTTCGTAGCGCTTGGCGACGTCCTCGCTGAAGGCCAGGTCGGTGGAGCCGTCGATGGTGATCTTGTTCGAGTCGTAGAACATGATGAGCTTGCCGAGCTTGAGGTGGCCGGCGAGGGAGGAGGCCTCGGCGCTCACGCCCTCCATGAGGCAGCCGTCCCCGGCCAGGACCCAGGTTCGGTGGTCGATGATCGTCCTTTGGGCGGTGTTGAAGCGGGCGGCGAGCATGGACTCGGCTATCGCCATGCCGACGGCGTTGGCGACGCCCTGGCCGAGGGGACCGGTCGTGGTCTCGATGCCGGCCGCCTGGCCGTACTCGGGGTGGCCGGCGCAGGGGCTGCCGACCTTGCGGAAGGTCTTGATATCGTCGAGCGTGAGGCCGTAGCCGGAGAGGTGCAGCAGGGAATAGAGGAACATGGAGCCGTGTCCGGCGGAGAGAACGAAGCGATCGCGGTCCAGCCAGGCGGGATCGGCCGGGTCGTGGCGGAGCGCCTCGCCGTAGAGGTAGGCGCCGAGCTCGGCGCAGCCGAGCGGAAGCCCCGGGTGTCCGGAATTGGCCGCCTGGATGGCATCCATCGAGAGGCTGCGAACGCTGAGCGCCACTTTTTCGAGTGCCTTCGTATCCATATGGAATCTCCTTGGGCCGCGATTGTATGTGGCTCTTCCGAAATGCCGGAGCACTTTTCCAGAGCCTAGGTCAGTACCGCGTCGTGCGCGGATACAGTACAATCTTTCACGTATCTTCTCAACCGCGGGAGGGCGGAGGGTGGCGAAAAAAGCGACTGTCGGAAAGGTGCGCGCCTCGCTGCGCACGATCGAGGCGGGAGGTCTCCGGGCCGAGCTGGTCCGGACCCGCCGCAGGAGCGTCTCGCTCCAGCTTCTGCCCGACCTGGGACTCCTCCTTCGGGCGCCCGTGAACGCCTCCGACGAGTATCTCAGGGAATTTCTCCAACGGCGCGAAGACTGGGTCCGGAAGCACCGGGCTCGGCTGGAGGCCCTGCGGGCCGAGGACCCGGGCCCGATCTGGTCGGCCGGCGGCGAGGTGCCTTTCCTGGGGCGGAAGCTGGTGCTCGACGTGAAGGATGGAACTCGGCGCTCGGCCCGCCTGGATACCGAAGGCATAGCCGTCGTGGTTCCCGACCCGGCCGACTCCCGGGCGGTGCGCGCCGCCGTGGAGCGGCTCTACGCGCGCGAGGCGGCCAAGCGCTTTCCGCCGCTCCTCGACGCCTGCCTGACACGCGCGGCGCCGCATAGGCTGCCGCGGCCCGAGCTGCGGCTCCGCGCCATGCGCTCGCGCTGGGGCAGCTGCGATCCGGTCAAGAAAGTCGTCACGCTCAACACCCGGCTCCTGCGCTTCCGCCCGGAGATCATCGAGTACGTCAT
>DATKVK010000051.1:0-18490 GCA_035530095.1 Rectinemataceae bacterium
GGGCCGCCGGAGCCCTTGTTGCCGAGGTAGTCCTCTATCACCGCGGCGGCGTCCTCGGCCTCATCGTCGGGCACCGAGATGCGGATGCCGCCGGCCTCGGGGAAGAAGATGGGGTAGACGTCGAGGATGTGCTCGCCGGCGATCTCGGCGTGGAGGCCGGCCGATTCGAGGAGGCTCTTCACGACGAGGGCCTCGTCCTGGTGCATGGTCTGGAAAATGGTGGCCACGGGGGCTCCTGTTCCTACGCTCGGTGGGATTCGATGGCTGCGGGCGATTTGTCGAAGGCCGGGCCCAGGCGGCGCGCGCCCGAGGCGGTGACGAGCCAGTCTTCCTCGTTGCGCACTCCTCCGGCGTCCAGCCAGGACGGGAGCCTGTCGTAGGCTATGAAGCGCGCGTGGCGGCCCTCGGCCTTCCATTGGGCTATGAGCTCGGGAATGAAGTAGAGCCCGGGCTCGACCGAGTGGACCATGCCGCTCTTCAGGGGCTTGGCGAGCCTCAGGGAGGCCAGGCCGAACTGAGCGCTCCGCCTGCGGCCCTCGTAGCCGACGTGGTCCTCGCCGTAGCACTCCATGTCGTGCACGTCGAGGCCGATCATGTGCCCGATGCCGTGCGGGTAGAAGAGGGCGTGCGCCCCCTCGGCCACCGCCTCCTCGACCTCGCCCTTGAGGAGCCCGAGCTCCTTGAGCCCGGCCGCTATGGCCCGGGCCGAGGCCAGGTGGACCTCCAGGAAGTCCACGCCGGGCGCGAGGGCGGCGCAGGCCGCGGCGTGGGCCCTGAGGACGATGTCGTACATCGCGCGCTGCCGCTCGTCGAAGCGTTTGCCTATGGGGAAGGTCGTCGTGAGGTCGCCCGCGTAGCCGGAAGGGGCCTCGGCCCCGGCGTCGAGGAGAAACAGTCCGCCCGAGGCGAGGGTGCGGCCGTAGCTGTGGATGTGGAGCGTGGCTCCCTTCGTGGTGCCGATGACGGGGAAGGAGAGGGCTCCGCCCGAGGCGAGCGCCACCTGGGTCACCCGGGCGACGATGTCCGACTCGCGCATCCCGGCCCGGGAGGTGACGAGGGCCGCCTTGTGCATCTCGACCGTCACGGCGACCGCGCGCTCGAGCTCGGCGATCTCCTCCTCGGCCTTGATCTCGCGCAGCTCGATGGCGGCGCGTATGAGCTCGAGCGAGGCGCCGGAGTCGACCGCGGCGTAGGCCCGGCCGGAGAGCTCGGCCAGCTCGGCCCGCGTCTCGGCGCGGTAGGGCGGGAGGTAGAGGAGGCGGCCGGCCGCCGCGGCGTCGGAGGCGAGCTCGGCGCGCCTCCGCGTCTCGGCTATGCCCGAGAGGCCGGCCAGCTCGGCCAGGCCGGGCCGGGGCCCCGACCAGACGATCTCGCTCATCGAGGGATCGTCGCCGTAGAGGCGGGTCTTCCCCGATGCCAGATCGATCGAGGCGGCGAGGCCCGGCTGGGCTATGCCGACGAAATAGAGGAAACTCGAATCCTGGCGGAAGGGATAGGCGTTGTCGAGGTAGTTCATGGGGCTCTCGCCGTTGCCGACGAGGACGACGAGACCGTCGCCGACGCCGCGCGCGGCGAGGGCGGCGCGGAGAGCCTCGCGCCGGCGCATGTAGACCTGGGTTGCGAACATGGCAAGCATCCTACCCCCGGCCGGCCGGGCCGTCAACGCGGCGCCCCGCCTTTCACCTTCGGGCGCCGCGAGGGGTCTCTTCGAGCCAGGCGCGCTCCAGCTTCTTGCCGTCGGCCCTGCGGTAGGGATTGCGGCTGTTCTTGGCCCAGGCCCGGTAGGCGGCGCAGGCCTCGTAGTAGCCGTCGGGGCCGCGGAAGGTGGAGAGGTCGTCGCACTTGTAGACCTCGAGGAGGAGGGGGAAGCGCGGATCGTCGATGATGCCCTCGAGGCGGTTGAGGGGCAGGCGGGGGAGGGCCGCCGGCATCATGTGGTAGCGGACCAGGAAGGAAACGTCGTCGACGAGGGCGGAGGCGAAGCCCAGGCGCGCGAGGAAGCGCGAGGCCACGGCTCGGCCGATCTCGGCGTGGCGGTCGAAGCGCCGTCCCTCGACGGAGGCGGCCGCGGGCTTGCCCGTATCGTGCAAGAGGAGGGCGAGCGAGAGCCTGAGCGAGGGCAGCTTGCGGTAGCGGAAGGTCTCCATCGTGTGCGTCCAGGCGTCGCCCTCGGGGTGGTGGTCCTTGGACTGCCCCAGCCCCGAGAGTCCCGCCAGCTCGGGCCAGTACTCGCCCACGAAGCCCGAGCGCAGAAGGAGGTCGAAGGCCGCGGCGGGAGCGGGGCCCGTGAGGATGAGGGTGAGAAGATCGCGCTGGGCGGCGAGGGGGAAGTCCCGGGGCAGGGGCGGCAGGCTGCCCGAGGGCAGCTCGTAGGGCTGCCGGGCCAGGAGGGCCGCCGCCTGGAAGAGCTGGTCCTCGGGGGGAGCGGGGCGCAGGGGTACCAGGGACTCGCGGAGACTCGGATAGATGCCCTTGGGGTCGAGGTAGACCTTGCGCTTCCGGTCGTGCAGAAGGTCGAGGGGGGCGAAGGCCGCGGCCTCGGCCGCCGCTGGGCCGTCGACGCAGCGAAAGTAGGCGATCCTCGGCCCCGACTCCTCGTCCTCGGCTTCCCACTCGAGGGCGGCGTCGGCGTAGCTCAGGCCGGGATAGCGCAGATCGTCGAAGGCCCTCGCCAGGTCCACCAGGGAGCAGTCCGCGAGGAGAAAGCTGATGGGAGCCTCGCGCAGGCCTCGGTAGGCGTCGAGCGCCGTGAACGAGGCCTCGTAGAGAGGCAGGTCCGAGGCGGCGAGGGGATTGTCCATGATTGTCTCCTAAGATAGCCAGGAGCGGCCCGGCGGTAAACCCGCCGACCCGAGGTCGGCCGGATTTTCGGGCCAGTGGTGCTTGGGATAGCGGCCGCGGAGCTCCTTGCGCACCTCGGCCCAGGAGCCTCGCCAGAAACCCGGCAGGTCGGAGGTGACCTGGATCGGGCGCCCCGCGGGCGAGAGGAGCCTGAGCAGCAGGGGCTCGCCGCCCGCTCGGGGCTGGCTGTCGAGGCCGAAGAAGTCCTGGACCCTCGACTCGACGGAGGGCTGGGAGCCGGCCTCGTAGCGGATGGGCCGGGAAGCACCCGAGGGCAGGCGGAGCCTCGCGGGCGCCCCGCGTTCGAGCTCGCCGCGGAGAGCGAAGGGGACGAGGGCCTCCAGGGCGAGGCGGAGGGCGCGGCCGTCCAGCAGCTCTCCCGGCCCCGCCTGGACGAAGGGCAGGAGCCACTCGCGCGGAGCCGCCATGAGGGAGGCCTCGTCGAAGCGGAGGCCGGGCTCTTCGGCCCGGGCGCTCCGGCGGGAGGTCCACCAGCGGAGCCGCCGCAGGAGCTCCCCCGCGCCATCAGCTTCCCAGGGGAGGATGCCCAGGCCCTCTTCCTCGACGCGGCGCGCGAGGGCCTCGCCGGCCTCTTCCTTCGAGAGCGGACCGACCGCGGTCTCGGAGAGGATCAGGGCTCCGGCCTGCTTGATCCTGCGGCAGCGGCAGCGCATTCCCGTCCACTCGAGCTCGGTGACCACCCTCGTCGAGGGCGCGAGGGCGACGAGGGCCTCGGCCTCGGTCAGGGCGGCGCCGGAGTACACCCGCCCCAGGTCGGTCCCGGCGTCGGCGTCGACGGCCACGATCCAGGGCGACCGGGCCAGCGCGCCGCGGGCGGCCACCAGGCGGCCGGTGAAGAGCTGGAAGGGCGAGGAGTCCGGCCGCCTCGCCGGACCCCTGGCCTCCTGGCGCCGGGCTATGCGGTCCGGAAAGGCGGCGGCGAGGAGCCTCCCCGCGCCCCCGGAGCGCGGCCTCTCCTCGGGCCCGATGCCGGCCGCCCGGGCGAGGCGGCGGGCCTCGATCATGGTGCGGCCGAGGCCGGCCTCACCCGAGGCCAGGCGCTCGAGGCCGAGCTCGAGGTCGCCGCCCGAGTCGTCCCGGCCCGATCCCTCGCGCTCGGAGAGCAAGGCCGCGAGCAGGGCCGCCTCCCAGCCCCTGCCGGCCTCGGCGCCGCGCAGGACCAGGGCGGCGAGGCGGGGCTCGGTGCCGAGGCTCGCCATCCTCCGGCCGAACTCGCCTACCCCTCCATCCGGGTCGAGCGCGCCCAGCTCGCCGAGAAGCTCGAGCCCCGCCTCCCAGGCCGCCGCGGGCGGCTCGTCGAGCCAGGGCAGGGCGCCGCGCCCGCGCGCACCCCAGAGGAGCGATTCGAGGACGAGGCCCGAGAGCTCGGCGCGGAGGATCTCGGCCTCGGTGCGCGCAGGCAGGGTCTCGGAGGCCGGCCAGGCGCGGACGCAGAGCCCGGGACCCAGGCGGCCCGCCCGCCCGCGCCTCTGGTCGGCCCGGTCGGCGGCCTCGCGCTCGGTCACGAGCCGGTTGAGGCCGGAGCGCGCGTGGAAGCGCGAGACGCGCGCGAGCCCCGAGTCGAGCACGGCCCCGATGCGCGGCACCGTGAGGCTGGTCTCGGCCAGGCTCGTCGCCAGCACGATGCGCCGGCCCTCGCCCGAGCGCGGCGCAAGCACCCGGCGCTGCTCGGCCAGCGACAGGGAGCCGTGCAGGGCGAGGGCCTCGGCGCCGCATCCCGCGAGGGCGCGGCCGCAGCGGGCGATCTCGGCCGCCCCGGGCAGGAAGACCAGGAGGTCGCGCGCCTCGCCGCCCGCGCGCCCCTCGCCGCCGAGCGATCCGGCGCCGAGCGATCCGGCGCCGAGCTCGGCGGAGACTTCGGCCGCGAGGGCGGCCAGAGCGTCCTCGAAACCGGGACCTTCGCGCGTCGGCGCATGGCGCGTCGTCACCGGGTGGGCCCGCCCCGGGACCTCGACGACCGGCGCTTCCAGCCGCGCCGCCAGGCGCCGGGTGTCGAGGGTGGCCGACATGACGAGGATGCCCAGCTCGGGCCTGAGCGCGCGGGCCTCCAGGGCGAGGGCCAGGCCGAGGTCGGCCTGCAGGGAGCGCTCGTGGAACTCGTCGAAGACGACGAGGCCGACCTCCGCGAGCGAGGGGTCGTCCTGGATCATGCGGACGAGGACGCCCTCGGTCATCGTCAGGATGCGCGTGGCGGAGGAGCTCTTCGACTCGGAGCGGACGCGGTAGCCGACGAGGCCGCCCACCGCCGCGCCCGCGAGCTCGGCGATGCGCTCGGCTGCGGCCACCGCGGCCACGCGTCGCGGCTCGAGCACGAGGATCCTTCCCGCCACCCGGCCGAGGAGGCTCGGCGGCACGAGGCTCGTCTTGCCCGCCCCCGGCTCGGCTGCGAGCACGAGGGCCCCGCGCTCGGCCAGCCGGGCGGCTATCTCGGGAAGGAAGGGCTCGATGGGCAGGCCGGTGCGCGGAAGTTCGGTCACGGGAGGAGTGTGGGGCGGACAGGCCCCGAGAGGCAAGACTCCAAGCCCCCCGCATTGCCGCTGTTCCGCCGCCCGTGCATACTGGAGTCGTGAGGCACGAAGCGTCGGCCCCGACCGTGGGCGAGCCCGTCTGGGCCGCCGAGCGCGCGGGCATCAATCTCTACTCGGAGCACAGCCTCCACGCGAGGCTCAAGGAGCTGCTCGCCGAGCCGGGCGACCGCCTCGAAGCTTTGGTGGAGGGCAAGGTCGTCGATCTCGTGAAGGCCGACGGCGAGCTCGTCGAGGTCCAGACGTCGAGCCTCGCCAAGATCGTGCCCAAGGTCCTGGCCCTCGCGGCGACCGGGCGGCGGGTGCGCGTGGTGCACCCCATAGCCGCCGAGACCACGATCCGCCGCCTCGACCCCCTCACCGAGGAGCTCCTGTCCGTGCGCAAGAGTCCCAAGCGCGGCGACCTCTGGTCGCTCTTCGACGAGCTCGTGCGGGCGCCCGCCCTCATAGCGGCGCCCAACGTGGCCGTCGAGGCCCTCATCGTCCGCAGCTCCGTGATCCGCGTCCGCGACGGCTCGGGCTCCTGGCGGCGCCGCGGCGACCGCACCGAGGATCGCCTCCTCGAGGAGATCCTGTCCTCGACCCGGCTCGAGACGCGCGCCGACTGGCTCGGCCTCATCCCCCGCGGCCTCGAGGCTCCCTGGTCCTCGGGGGCTCTCGGCGAGGCCCTCGGCATACCCGACTGGCGCGCCCGCAAGCTTCTCTACTGCCTCTGCAGGGCGGGGCTTCTGGCGGAGAGCGGCAAGGAGGGGCGGCGCAAGCTCTACGTGGCGGTTCCGGCCGCGAGGAAGCGCAGGGCGAAGGCCGGGAGCAAAGCGCCGTGAGCGCGGACGAAGCCTTCTCGCGGAGCGAGCTTCTCCTGGGGCCCGAGGCCCTGGCCAGGCTCGGGGCGGCGAGCGTGGCCGTGGTCGGCATCGGCGGGGTGGGCTCCTTCGCAGCCGAGGCCCTCGCCCGCGCGGGCGTCGGGCGGCTCGTCCTCGTGGACTACGACCGCGTCGAGCTCTCCAACCTGAACCGCCAGATCCTCGCCCTGCGCTCCACGATCGGGCTCCTCAAGGTCGAGGTCATGAGGGAGCGCATCCTCGACATCAACCCCGGCTGCGACGTCCGGGCCTTCGCCGAGCGCTTCGACTCGTCGAGCGCCGACCGCATCCTCGCTCCGCCCCTCTCGTACGTCGTCGACGCGATCGACATGGTCTCCTCGAAGATCGAGCTCGTCGTCCGCTGCCGCGAGCTGCGCATCCCGATCCTCAGCTCGATGGGCGCCGGGAACAAGCTCGACCCCGGGCGGCTCGAGCTCGCCGACCTCTTCTCCACGAGCGCCTGCCCCCTCGCGCGCGTTATGCGAAAGGAGCTCCGCGCCCGCGGGGTCGAGTCGCTCAAGGTGGTCTACTCGCGCGAGGAGCCGAAAGGGGAGGGCGCGGGATCGGGAGCGCGCGAGCCGCACGCTCCGGGCCGGAAGGTACTCCGGGGCAGCTCGCCCTTCGTGCCCGCCTCGGCCGGGCTCCTCATAGCCTCGGCGGTGGTGAGGGACATCCTGGGCCCGGCTATACCGCGATGAGACGCTCGCCGAAGATTTTTTCCGATGTGGCTATGGTCTTCACGGTGGGATCGGTCTTTGCGGGAGCATCGAGTCGTCGATGGACCCGGTGCTTGACGCCGAGTTTGTCCGCCACGTCGGTGAGCGTCATTCCGGGGGCCTAGGCGCCGGCTTCCGGTATCTCGAACACGCCCTCGAGCACGTGGCGCGGCGCGTAGGCGAAGCGGCCCAGCTCCTCGGGCCGCGTCACGCCCGAGAGGACGAGCACCGTCTCGATGTCGGCCTCGATGCCCGCGACGATGTCGGTGTCCATGCGGTCGCCGATGATGACCGTCTCTTCGCGCGTGGCGCCCAGGCGTCTCAGGGCGTGGCGCATCATGAGAGGGTTGGGCTTGCCGACGAAGTAGGCCTTGCGCCCCGTGGCCAGCTCGACCGGCGCGACGAGGGCGCCGCAGGCGGGCACGATGCCCGATTCGTCGGGGCCGTTGAGGTCGGGGTTCGTGCCGATGAGCTTGGCTCCCTGGTGCACGAGGCTCACCGCCTTCTCGATCGCTTCGAGACTGTAGCCCCGGCCCTCGCCGACCACGACGTAGTCGGGGTTGACGTTGTTCATCGTGTAGCCCGCGTCGTAGAGGGCGTTGATGAGCCCCGGCTCGCCGATGACGAAGGCCGAGCCGCCGGGCTTCTGCGCGGCGAGGAAGCCCGCCGTGGCGAGGGCGCTCGTGTAGAAATGCTCCGCCTTCACGTCGATGCCGAGGCGCTCCAGCTTCTGCGATAGCTCGATCGGGGATCGCTCGCTCGAATTGGTCAAAAAAAGGAAGCGCTTGCCCTCGCGCCTGAGCCAGGAGACGAGCTCGGCCGCCCCCTTGAGGAGGCGGTCGCCGTGGTAGAGGACCCCGTCCATATCGATGATGAAGGCTGTACGTGACCTGATGCGCGCAAGATCGGCGTTCATGGGGGCTCCTTACAGAGGGCTGAGTATAGCCCGAACCGGCCTTTCCTTCCCAGACACCGACGTGGCGGCCGAAGGGCCGTGCTTGATGAGATTGCCGCGCGACGGCGGCTGAGGTATGCTCCTTCGCATCCTCTCTGGGATATCCGTCCTTTATAGATGATGGCGGAACAGCGAAGCATTATGGAGAAAGACATGAATAAGGGCATGCTGTCACAGTTCGGCCGCGGCTATCTTCGTCCGGCAATAATGTTCGTTCTCGCAGCTTCGGCGGCGGGCATCGTCGCGGCGCAGGGTATACCCGGATGGTCATTCTCAGCCTCGTCGGGCCTCGAGATTCTATACGGCACGGGCTACGAATACGTGCTCGATCCTTACACCGGGGGAAAGGTGAGCGAGCTCGACTGGGGCATCGACCCGATCGTGGCGCTGTCCTCCAGCGCCAGCGCTCGCTGGAGAGACACCGAGTTCAGCCTCTCCTGCGCAGCCGGCATTCCCGGAAACAGCGGGATCATCACCGACTCCGACTGGCTCAACGAGGGGACCGGCTATACCAACTGGAAGACTAACTATTCGGAGAGTTCGGCCGTGTCGGAGCGGCTGATCGATCTGTCGCTGACCTTGGGCCAGGTCTTCGAACCGTCTTACGGCTCGAGTCTCAAGCTCTTCGCCGGCTACCGCTACTTCGACATAGCCTGGTCGGCCCACGGCGGCTGGCTGCAGTACGCGGACAATATCACCAACGCCAACCCTCCCTACGATCCTTACACGACCGGACCAAAAACGACTCTGTACGGCCTTTTGTCCACCTACGAGCAGCAGTACACCGCGGTCATCGTCGGCCTATCCGGCAATTTCAAATTATCTTCCCGCTTCGCTATCGAAGGGAGCGTGCAGTTCTCGCCCGCCGTCTACTGCACCGCGGTCGACAACCACATCCTGCGGAGCGTAACCTTCACGGACACGATGAGCGGCGGCCTCCTCTTCGAGCCCGAGCTCGCCTTCGACTGGACTCCGACCCGCGTCTTCGGGCTGAGCCTCAGCGTCAAGTACACAAGCATCAGCGGGCTCAAGGGCGACGACGTCGAGACTGGCAATACAGGTGTGACGGGGGAAGCAGTGGGTGAAGGTCAATCAATAACCTATCCCAACAGCGCCGGTGCCGCCCTCAACGCCCTCGGTGTCGGCCTCAGCGCCATGCTGTACATTTAACAAACCACGCATAAGGAGGCACCGTCATGCGCTACGCACTCATCCTCGCCGGAGGCTCCGGCACCAGGCTCTGGCCCCTCTCCCGCGACGTCCTGCCCAAGCAGCTCATCCCGGCGGTCGGGGGGCGCAGCCTCCTCGAGGAGGCCTTCGTCAGGCTGGAGGGGCTCGTGCCGGTCGAGCGGCGCCTCGTCTGCGCCGCCGAGCGGCATAGGGCGGCGGTGCTGAAGGTCCTGCCGGAGCTCGCGCGCGGCGCGGCGGCCGGGCGCCTGGACCGCTACATCGGCGAGCCGGAGGGGCGCGACACCCTGGCCGCCCTCGCCCTCTCCTCGGCCCTGATCGCGGCCGAGGATCCCGAGGCTATAGTCGGCGTCTTCACCTCCGACCACGTCATCACGCCGCACGAGACGTTCCGCGCCACGATGGAGAAGGCCTATTCCCTCGTCGAGTCCTCGCCCGAGCTCCTCGTGACCTTCGGCGTCGAGCCCGACCGGCCTTCGACGGGCTTCGGCTACCTCGAGCTGGCCGAGCCGATCGGCGCGGCCGGCGGCGGAGCGAGGAAGGTATCGCGCTTCCGCGAGAAGCCCGACCTCGCCACGGCCGAGTCCTTTGTCGCCGCCGGTCCGGAGCGCTACCTCTGGAACTCGGGCATGTTCGTCTGGCGGGCCTCGCGCTTCCTGGAGCTCGTGCGGCGCTACGAGCCGGAACTCGCGGCCGCGATCGACGGTATCGCGCAACGCGCAGGCGAGCCCGGCTTCGCCGCCGCCCTCGCCGCCGCCTACCCCGGCTTCAAGAAGCTGAGCGTGGACTTCGGCGTCATGGAGAGGGCCTCCAAGGACCCCGAGGCGGGCATCGCGGCGATCAAGCTCGACGCCCGATGGCTCGACATCGGCTCCTGGCCGGCCTACGGCAGCCTCCTGAGCGAGGATGCGTCGGGCAACGCGACTTCCGGGGCGACGGCGCTCGCCGAGTGCTCCGGCACGATCGCCGTCTCGGCCGAGAAGGGGCACCTGGTGGCCTGCCTAGGCTGCGAGGACCTCGTGGTGGTGCATACCGCCGACGCGACCCTGGTCTGCCCGCGCTCGCGCGCCGACGAGCTCAAGAAGCTCTACGGCATCGTCTCCGGCATGGAGGGCGGGCGCTACCGCTAGGCCTCCCGCATGGCAGACCGGGAAGAATGGTGGGGGGCGTCCCGACTCTAGGCGCAGGATCGAGATCCCCGCGAGTCGATTGGACTAGGCTTGCCTGTCGCCTCCTGCCTTCCTGACGGGAACTTGAAGGAGTCCCAAGTCGACATCATGCTCCATTGTGTAGAATGTCGTGTCGAGAATGCATACGTCGACTACGGTTCCGGCGAGTTGCCACCCCTTGTCGCCGATCCATGCGAGCAATTGTCGCAAAGGGGCCTCGTCGTAAGGCATTCCGTACTTGTACATGCAGGCGTGGGGCCCTGACTTGAGTTCGAGCACATGCCAGCTGTCGAGCTTTATTTCTGGCATGAAGGATATCGATCCCGCGTCGCGAAACGGGGTGTCGGCCTCGATGCTCTCCTTCATGATGACGGTTCCGAAACCCAATGCAGGGAGAATATGGTGGTCCGTGAGGAAGCGCCGGGTCTTCATCAGTGTCAGGTGGAGCTGGTTTCGGTTGAGGGGCTCGCCGTAGGGAAAGAAGACTGCCTTCCTCGGCTGCAGGTCCTGAATGAATGGCTGGTTGAGTTTCGAGAGGATTTCCGGGACCTGCTCGAAGCTCGACAGCCGCTGCGCGACCGAGTCTCTCGCCAACGCGAGCGCCTCGATCTTCTCGTCGAGGAGTGTTTTCTGGCGGTTGAGCAGATTGATGGTGGTTTCCACATTCCGGTGTTCGATGTGCTCGCGAATCTCATCCAGCGAGACGCCGAGGCTGCGGAGAAGACATATCTCCCGGAGTTTGGGGATCTGGAGAGTGCTGTAGTAGCGGTAGCCTTTCTCGTCGACATGGTGAGGGGTGAAGAGTCCCTCCTTGTCATAGAAGATGAGGGTCTGGCGGCTGATCTCGTGTAGCCTGGCCATTTCCGATATCTTCAGGATGCGCTCATTGCCCGTTTCACCTTCCTCGCTCATCTCCGAGTCCCCCGATCCAGTCTTCCAGTTCGCGGAGCAGTTCCTCCGCGAGACGGACGACAAATTCAACATCCGTCTCCGTCGCATTGTCAACATGGATGCCGCAGGTGACGGAGCAGACGCCGCCGGTCAGGGCGGCGAGGCGCCGTGCGAAAAGTGCCCCGATTTCGTCATCCTTGTGGCCGGTGACATTCAGAGTCGAGACGGTCGCGCTGCGTGTGCCGTCGTTGCGGAGGCTCCCGCGCGGGATGCCCAGGCAGACGCAGCCGACATGGGCGCCGTCGTCCGGCGAGACTTCCGGACCGCCGGTGATGATGACGGAGAGGTCTAAGCCGACGGGCAGGGCGAAAGCGGTGAGAACGATTCCCTTGCCCGAACGGACAATACTGATCGGCCTTCCCATGGCAGAGCTACCCCCCCCACCGGATAAGGTCGGCGGGTTCGGGGACGAAGGGCTCGATTATCCTTGCGGCTAGCTGCCGCACACAGTCATCGAGCGTCTGGGGATGGTGATAGAACGCCATCACCGGCGGAACGATGCGTACGCCCATCCTGGAGAGCGAGAGCAAGTTGCGCAAGTGGATCGTCCCGAGCGGGGCCTCCCGCGGGACGAGGACAAGTGGCCGGCCTTCCTTGAGCGTGACGTCGGCGGCGCGGCCTATCAGCGAAGAGGCGAGGCCGGCGTTGATCGCTGCGAGCGTCTTCATGCTGCAGGGCACGATCACCATGCCCGCAGTCCGGAAGGAGCCGCTGGCGATCGGGGCTCCGATATCCGAATCTTCGTGTACGACATCGGCAAAGCCACGCAGGGCTTCCACGCCGCGCTCGCCGAGTTCCTCCGAGGCCACGCGCAGGCCGCCGGCCGATATGACGAGGTGCAGCTCGTGGGTTCCGGCCGCTTTGAGCTGCCGAAGCGCTTCGAGGGCGATCGGCGCTCCGCTCGCTCCCGTGACGCCGACGACCAGCCGCGTCGGGTGGAACTCCGTCTTCCCGTTCATGGACGGAACCCGTCGACATAGTCCGCGGGATCGAGCTCCATGAAGGAAGCGCGCTTGAAGCGCTCCTTGAGACGGAAGGGAACCGTACAATCGAAAATCGTCTTGCACGAAGTGCCCTCGGCTCGCAAGCGGTTGCTGTACTCGGGGCTCTGGGTAGGATCGAGGGGATGGCAACGCAGGCCCGGCAGGAAGATGGTGTCGATGTCGCCTTGATAGCGGGTGTTGAGGGCCCAGAGAACGTCGTTCGTGTCGAAGAGATCGACGTCTTCATCCACGAGTATGACATGCTTGAGTTCGGGGAAGGCGCTGAAGGCGAGCAGCGCCGCTTGCCGCTGCCTTCCCTCGTCGCTCTCCACACGCTTGCGGATCTGGAGGATCGCGAGGTACTTCCCGCCCCCGGAGGGATGGGCGTACACATTGACCAGCCGACCGGGCATGGCGCGCTCGACGAGGTCTATGATGCTTGCCTCGGTCGGAATGCCGACCAGGTTCACGTGCTCCTCGCTCGGACCGATGACGGTTTGCATTATCGGATGCCGCCGGTGCGTGACCGCCTTCACCTTGATCACGGAACAGTCGGGAGAGGCTTCGCCGAGATACCCGGGGAACTCGGGCATGGCGTAGCCGGTACCGGTGGATGCATCCTCCGCGACGGTCACGCCCGGCTGAATTTCGCCCTCGATGACGTACTCGGCATGCGCGATGGCGCGTTCTGCGATCGTGATGCAGGGTGTCAGCTCGACGGCCCGGCCGCGGAGGGCCCCGGCGATGCCCAGTTCGTCGAAACCTTGGGGTGTGGTGGGCGGCTCGAAACAGGATGCGAGCGGGATGGCGGGATCGACGCCGATGCTAATGGAGATCGGAAGGGGCTGGCCGAGTTCGGAAGCACGCTCGGCCATCGCGCCGATGTGGCGCGAGCCCGGGGTGAAGAAGATCGACAGGCTGTCCTGCCCCTGCACGCAGAGGCGGTGGATGGTGACGTCGGAGGCGCCGGTGTCGGGGTGTGTCGCGTAGCACAGGCCCATGGTGATGTAGGGGCCGCCGTCCAGTGCGGTGTTCGTGGGAGCGGGGACGAGGGTCCTGAGATCGAACCCAGGCTCGTCGGCGCGGTGCACCACTTCGTGGCAGGGAGCCTCATCCGACGGAACTTCCGCGGGCGGGATGGGCGCGTTGACGCACTCGCGCAGCCTGAAGCCCAGCCGGGAAGGATCGATCCCGAGCAGCTCGCCTACGCGACGGCGGTCACCGAAGAGGCCGATGGCGATCCTGGCATCAGGGAAGCCCTTGATGTTAGAGAAAAGCATGGCAGGCCCGCGGCGGGTCGGCCGCGGCACAGTGCCTGCCGCTCCTATATAACGGTAGACCCCCGCCAGCTCCGCGTGGGGATCCACCTCACGAGAGCATTCCAGCAGGGAGTTGTCGCTTCGTGATAGGAAGTTCAGAGCGCTACGCAAGTCGGTGATATCTGCCATTCGTACCTCCCGAATTACTTTAGGGTGTATAGTTACTATATGGTCAAGCGCTTTGAAATGATAAAAAATTGCTTGACTGTATTGTTGCTATACCCCCTAGTCTCAGCTTCACCTGACTTCTATCCGGAGGTTGTACATGAAACGAAGACTGATGCGAGTGATTATGGGCATTATGGTTCTGGCTAGCCTCGCTGGAACTAGCGCCTGGGCAGGTGATAGAGGCAAGCTGATCGCTGTGTGCCTGCCGTCGATGGACAATCCGCTCATGCTCGGGATAGGCGAGCGGATGAAAAGGACCTTCCCAGACTGCAATGTGCAGGTCGCGAGCGCCAATAGCGATGCGAATGTGCAGGTGGCGCAGATCCAGAACTTCACCACGATGAAGGCTTCCCTTCTCGTCGTTATGCCCGTCGAGGCGAGTAGCATCGAAGACTCGCTCATCAAGGCCCGCCAGGCAGGCATCAAGGTTTTCGTCACAGGTACCAAACTCGACGATAGGGCCTACGACGCGATGGCCACCGTGAACCAGTTTCTGGTCGGCGCCTATTGCGCCTACATGACCGAAGTCTGGGTGGACAAGAACTATCCCAACGCCACTCCCGGTTCCATCCCCGCGGCGATATTGACCACGTCGCTCAACAACGACGGTGTCGCGAAGTCGAACGGACTGCGCTCGATCGCCGAGCCGTACCTCAAGAACCAGGACGGGAAGTACGTGAACGCGAAGAACCAGGTGGTGAGCGCGGCGAATCGCCTGCCCAATCCTGCCTACTGCCCCCAGCTCAAGATCGTGAAAGTGGTCGACGCCGAGATGTTCCAGGCGGCGCAGAACGCGATGCAGAACATCCTCACCACCAACCCCGACGTAAAGGTTGTGCTGTGCTGTACTTCGGATGGAGCCGGTGGCGTAAGCCAGACCTATATGGACTCCGGCATGAGCGCGGCCGAGCTCAGGAAGATCGGCGTGTTCGGCTGCGGCTTCATCGGTCCCGAGGCGGACCTCCTCATGTCGTCGGCCGCCGGCAAGGGTGTCTTTAGGGGCGCTATCTCCTTCGGTGGCGGCGACCTGCCCGGCGATATGGCCAGGATCGCGAAAGAGGTCTTCGATGGCTCGGGCTACAAGAAGGACCAATGGGATCCCATCGGCCTCGTGCAGATCAAGGATGGGAAGGTCGTCAAGACGGCCGTGAACAACACGGGCGTAGTCACCGCTGTCGACTGAGCCTCGGGACGAGCGCATGCTGCCCACGAGCTCGGAAGAAAGGTCCGAAATGGAACCGAACGCGACGCTCTCGCTTCGCAACATCACCAAGGTCTATCCCGGCGTGGTCGCTCTCGACGACGTCTCGATCGATTTTCGCCAAGGGGAAATTCACGCTCTTCTCGGCGAGAATGGCGCGGGCAAATCCACGCTGGTCAAGGTGATCTCTGGCGCGATCGCCCCGGACTCCGGCACGATCACCGTCGACGGCCGGCAATACCGCCATATGACCCCTATCCTCTCGCGGCAGCATGGCATCGAGGTCATGTACCAGGAATTCAATCTTGTCGAGCCCCTGTCTGTCGCCGAGAATATTTTCCTCGGTGAACGGACGGACAGGCTCTACGATCGACGCGGGATTGAGCGCAGGGCAAAGGAACTCATCGAAAGGCTTAACATCCCTCTCGACCCTCATGCGATCGTGGAGAGATTGTCGCCCGGTAGGAAGCAGCTCGTGGAGATCTGCAAGAGCGTGTCGCACGATGTTCGCATCCTGGTTCTCGACGAGCCGACAGCCCCACTCTCCGCGGCGGAGGTCGAGACGCTCTTCTCGATCATCTCGGATCTCCAGAAGAATGGCATCACAATCATCTACATCTCTCACCGCATGGAGGAGCTATTCCGCCTCGCCGATCGGGTTTCGGTCTTCCGGGACGGTCGCTTTATCGCCACGCTCGAAACCAAGAAGACCGATCGGCAGGAACTCGTGAGCTTGATGGTCGGTCGGGAGCTCACCGAGAGCTACCCGTGCCGCCTGACCCCGCCAGGCGAGGTTCTCCTCGAGCTCGTCAACCTCGGGGGAAATGGCGACAGGGGTATCTCATTCTCGGTTCGGCGCGGCGAGATCTACGGCCTCGCGGGCCTCGTCGGCTCGGGGCGCACCGAGCTGATGGAAGTTGTATTCGGCGTGGCGCGAAGAGAAAGCGGGGAGGTCCGCGTCGCCGGCAAACCTGTCGATATCCGCAGCCCAGTCGACGCGATCCGAGCGGGTCTGGGGCTGATACCCGAGGATCGCAAATTCCTCGGCTGCCATCAGGAACACAGTATCCTCTTCAATGTTTCTCTCGCGGCCATCCGTTCGCTGAGCCGCCTTGGCATGGTGGATGCCGCAAAAGAGCGCCGTCTGGTAGACCGCTTCGTCTCCTCGCTCCGGATCAAGAGCACCTCCTCCTCGCAGCAAGTTCGGACGCTCTCGGGAGGGAACCAGCAGAAGGTCGTCCTCGCCAAGGCGCTCGCGGCCGAGCCCGACATCCTGGTCTTCGACGAACCGACCCGCGGCATCGATGTCGGGGCGAAACAGGAGGTCTATCAACTCATGAACCAGCTCGCGGCCCAGGGAAAGGCCGTTGTCATGATCTCCTCCGACCAAGAGGAGCTACTAGGTATGTCCGACAAGATCGGAGTGCTCTACGAGGGACGCTTCGCCGGCGAGCTTGAGCGTCGGGAATTTGACCCGGAACTGATCGTGGGATTGGCGTCCGGTATGCGAAAGGAAGATTTTCTATGCCGAACATGAATCTACATGCCCTCGGGAAGGCAGCCGTCAAGAACTCGGTCCTGATTGTCATGTTGTTGCTGATCGCCATGTTCTCGGTGACGGGAACGGATTTCCTCACCGTCAGGAACTTGGTGAATCTGGTCAACCAGAACACCTATTTCATCATTGCCTCGGTCGGCCTGGCGTTCGTCATGCTCGGCGGAGGAATCGATCTCTCCGTGGGCTACCAGATGTCGCTGGTCGGTGTCGTCGTGGCGATGCTGATGACACTGAGTCATATCCCCGTGCCCCTCGCTATCGCCGCCGGCATCGTCATCGGGGCCTTGCTCGGCCTAGTGAGCGGCTTGATCGTCACCAAGCTCAACGTGTTTCCGCTCATCGCGACCCTCGGCCTCAGCACGGTCTATCAGGGGATCTCCTATCAGCTCACGCAGGCGCGCACCTTCCGGCAGTTTCCCGACTCGTTCCGAATGATCAGCACCGGCCGCTTCCTCGGCGTCCATCTCGACGTGTACCTCGCGATCATCGTTGTGCTCGTCGCGGCTTTCATCCTACGCAAGACCTACCTGGGACGCCACATTTTCGCGGTCGGCGGCAATGCCGATGCCTCGCGCCTCTCGGGTATCCGCGTCGACTTCATCAAAGTGTTGGTGTACGTGGTCTGTGGCATGCTTTTCGCCGTCGCCACGATCGATATGATCTCCAAGTCCAATACCACGAGTTCCTCTTTCGGCCCCGGCACCGAATTCACCTGCATGACCGCCGCGATCATAGGCGGCATCAGCTTCAAGGGCGGGAAGGGCGGCATGGTAGGCCTTGTCATCGGCGTTTTCGTTCTCCAGATCCTCGGCAATGGCATGCAGCTTTCCAACTGGGGAACCTATTCGCAATACATCGTAAAGGGCCTAATCCTCGTGCTGGCGATCTCGCTCGATGGGCTTGAACTCAAGCCGGAAACCATCCGCCCCACGGCGTATAAGCCGAGTTCTTCGCCTGCTTCCGCGGCAGGAGAAAAAGCAAAGGAGCAAAAATGAACCAGCATGATCGCCAGAAAGGACCTGAGGGTCTTCCGCCGCGAGGGCCGGGACCTGGTGGCCCGGGAGGAAATCGAATAGCCGACATCTCCGGAATCAAGAGGAAGGAGCTCGATATACCATACGCCCGTGTGTCGCGGGCACAGATGCTCGACCTCTACTTGCCTGAAAGGCCTGCCAAAGATGCCCGCGGATACCCGGTGCTGCTGCATATCCACGGCGGCGGCTTCATGATCTGCGACAAGCGCGATGACCAGGTCAATGACTGGCTGCATTTTCTTGACGAAGGTTATGCGGTAGCCAGCGCGAACTATCGGCTCAGCGGAGAGGCTGTCTTCCCCTCCGCGGTGCAGGACGTGAAGTGCGCGGTGCGATGGCTGCGGGCAAATGCGGCGCGCCTGGGCCTCGATGCCGATCGTATCGCGGCTGTGGGCGGCTCCGCAGGGGGGAACCTCTCGGCGATGCTCGCGACGAGCTCGAACCATCCCGATCTGCTCGACGATTCGCTAGGCTTCGCGGGCGTATCCTGCGCGGTCCGGGCCTGCGTCGCCTGGTTCGGCCCAACCGACTTCCTCGCGATGGATCGCCAGCTGGCTTCCGTCGGGCTCGGTCCCTGTGACCACGATGAGGCCGACTCGCCCGAATCGCGGTACCTCGGAACGCAGATCACGAAGCTCGATCCGGCGCTGGTCGCCCGAGCGAATCCCATGACCTATATAGACGACAGCCTGCCGCCGATATTGCTCGAGCACGGCGACCGTGATCACCTGGTTCCGTATTTGCAGTCGGCCATGTTCGCCGAGGAGATAACGAAACGACTCGGCCCCGGTCGCGTGCAGTTCGAGATTCTCGCGGGCGCCGATCATGGCGATCCGATGTTCGGGGCGCCGACCAACATGGCGAAGGTGAGGGCATTTTTGGAGCGGCACCTCGCCTAGCATCGTAGGTGCCTTAGCCCTGGAGCGGCTCGGCCGCTTAGGAGCCGGCCTGAATGGCGGTCCTTCGATTTGCGCGCGTTTTGCAGCGTTTCTTGCGGA
>DATKVK010000052.1:0-203752 GCA_035530095.1 Rectinemataceae bacterium
GAGCCGGGCGAAAGCGACGAGGAAGCCCTGGAGCGCGAGTTCCTGGAGGAATTCGAGGCCCAGGTCCGCGCCCTGCGCCCCCTCGGCGAAACCAGCTTCCTGCACCACGGCGTCGAGCGTCTTCTCACCGCCTGGCTCGTGGAGCTGCTCCCGTCCTCCCGGCTCCTGCCCCGCGAACACGTGGAGCTTCGATGGACGCCCCGGACGGAACTCCGCGCCCTCGATTTCGCCGACTCCGACAGGAAGCTCATCGAGTTCGTGGAAGGCCCCATCGAAAGCTGAAGCGCGCCGCTCGCTCCCTGCGCCTCGGACGCCCGGCGCCTCGGAAGCCCGGACGCGGGAATCCGGCCGGTCTAGCTTTCGCTCTCTTCCTCGAACAATTCGAGTTCGGGCCTGTCCGCGTTTTCCTGCGGACGGCTGAGGAGAATTTCGACCTTCCCTTCGATCTTCTCGAGATCGCGCTCGAGCCCCTTGGCGAGCTTGATGCCTTCCTCGAAGACCGCGACGGCATCCTCGAGAGGCAGATCGCTTTCCTTGATCCGCTCGGCCAGCTCCTCCAGCCGCGACAGCCGCTCTTCGATCTTCTTCATGGTTTCACCTCCACAACTTCGGCTGATGCCGCCCCCCGGGAAAAGCGGATGTCGAGCGCGTCGCCGCCGGACAAAAGGCCCGCGTCGCGGATGGCGTCTCCGCCGCCCGCCTTGCGGACGACCGCGAA
The DNA here is from genome assembly GCA_035530095.1 of Rectinemataceae bacterium. Taxonomy (GTDB): domain Bacteria; phylum Spirochaetota; class Spirochaetia; order Treponematales; family Rectinemataceae; genus JAJXZP01. The sequence continues at coordinate 719 of DATKVK010000052.1, forward strand.
GCCTCGCGCGAGCACCGCCTCGGGGCTCGTCGCCGCCAGGTCGCGCGAGGCCAGCTCGATCTTCCTGCGCCGGGACTTGACTGCCTCCGACATGCCGCGAACGAGGCTCTCGCGGGCTTCGTCCAGACGCCGGGCCGTCGGCATGAAGCTGCGCATGAGCAGGGCCTCGGCATTGCGCGGCTCGAAGCGCCCGAGCAGGAGTCGCAGCTGGTCCAGCCGGGAACGCATCGATGTCTCCAATTCGTCGGCCAGATGCCTGACCTGGCCGACGATGCCCGCGCGGCTCTCGGAGACGAGTTCGGCCGCGGCGCTGGGCGTCGCCGCCCGCAGGTCGGCGGCGTAGTCGCTCAAGGCCCAGTCGATCTCGTGGCCGACGGCGCTTATGACCGGTATGCGCGAGGCGGCGACGGCCCGGACGAGCGCCTCGTCCGAGAAGGCGAGCAGGTCCTCCAAGGAGCCGCCGCCGCGGCCGAGAATGATGACCTCGCCCAGCGACCATCGATTGGCGGCTTCCAGCTGGCCGACGAGCTGGGCCGGGGCGTCCTCGCCCTGGACCGCCGCGGGAAGGATCACGACATCGACGCCCGAGTTGCGCCGCCCGATCACCGAGAGAATGTCCCGCAGTGCAGCTCCGGTCGGCGAGGTGATGACGGCGACGCGGGAGGGCAGGCGGGGCAGGGGACGCTTGCGCTCCTGGTCGAAGAGTCCTTCGGCCGCCAGGCGGCGCTTCCGCTCCTCCAGCATGGCAAGGAGGTCGCCCTCGCCGGCGCGCTCGAGCCCTTCGACCAGGAGCTGGTACTGGCCGCGGGCCGCGTAGACGGTCAAGGCTCCGCGCGCGCGGACGAGCATGCCGTCGGCGGGCTCGAAGGCGAGGGCCCTCGAGCGATAGCGGAACATCACCGCCTGGAGCATGGAGCTGCGGTCCTTCAGGCTGAAATACAGGTGGCCCGAGCTCGCGGGGCGGCAATTGCTGATTTCGCCCTCGACTAGCACCGAAGGGAAGCTGCCTTCGAGGATTTCCCGGACGAGGCCGGTCAGTTCGGAGACGCCGTAGACTTTCTCAGCCCTTTCCATGTCGGGACCCACCATAGTTCAAAGGAGAGGAGAGCGCAACTCCCGCGGGCGTCTTTGGCGGCGCGGGGCTTCAGCAATGCACGAAAAGGAGCCAGGCGTTTCCGATGAAGGCGGTCAGCAGCGTAATCGGGACGCCGGCCTTGAGATAGCTGCCGAAGGAGAGGCGGATGCCGAGGGGGCGGGCGCCTTCGGCGACTATGAGATTGGCTACGGAGCCGAGCAAGGTGAGGTTGCCCGCGTAGGTGCTCGCCATGGCCAAAAGGAGCCAGGCGGTAGTGCGGTCCGACATCGTGTCCACCAGTGGGCGCAGCAGCATCACGGTAGGCACGTTGGAGACGAGGTTCGAGGCCGCGAGCGTGAAGAGCGACAGGGCGCTCCGCGACCAGGTTCCACCCTGTTCCAGGAAGGGCCGCACCGCGGCGAGGACGGCAGCGAAAAGCGGGGTCCTGCCGAAGGCCGCGGTCACGACGAAAAGGCTCGCGAAAAACACGAGGAGCGTGAAATCCACTTCGGCGAAGACCTTCTCCGGCGCTATGCGCCGCGTGATGAGCAGGGTCGTGGCGGCCACCAGGGCGGAGAGGGCCGGGGAAACGCCGGCGAGCAGGAGCGCGAGCATGACGAGCGTCGCCGCCAGGCTCTTGATCGCGAGCCGCCGGTCCATGGGGCCGGCCGCCGCGCGAGGGGGCAGAAGGACCTGTCCTTTCCGAAACTCGTCCGGAAAGGCGAGCGCGATCGTCACCCAGCAGACCGCGAGCCCGAGGAGGGAGGGCGGCCCGAGCCGCGAGAAAAAGACTCCGAAGGGGATCTTGCTCGCGGCTCCGATGAGCATGTTCTGCGGGTTGCCCACTATCGTGGCGCAGGACCCGACATTGGCCGCCGTCGCGAGAGCGATGAGGTAGGGCAGGGGGTCCCGCCGAGATCGGAGCGCCAGGTCCCCCACGAGGGGAGTGAGCATGAGGCAGACCGTGTCGTTCAGGAAGAGCGCGGACAGGAATCCCGAAGCGAGGATCACCAAGGCGAGCAGCTGCCGCGGACCGCGCGCCGCCGCGAGGATGCGCGCGCCCGCCAGGGAGAAGAAGCCGGCTAGGCGGAGATTGGCGACCACAAGCATCATCGCCAGCAGGAGGACGATGGTCCCGAGATCGATGGCCGCCGCTGCCTGATCGAGAGTTATGGCCTTGAACGCGATGAGCAAGGTAGCCGAGACGAGGGCTATCGAGGCGCGATTCATCCGGAAGAGGGGCAAACGGCCCAGGGCGATGCCGACCATGCACACGGCGAGCAGGAGATAGATGATCGACTCCGGCATATGGTCGGACGATAGCCCGAAACCGCGTTCTTGGTTAAGACTCTCCCGGGGACGGCGGCCCGAGCGGGGGCCATCGGCGGCGCTGGATGCGCTGCGCTCGCTCAGGCTATACTCGAAGCATGAATCCACACGAGCTCCCCGTCTATCAACAGAAGGAGCGCATACTCGAAGTTCTCAAGGACCACCAGGTCATCGTCGTGGAAAGCCCCACCGGTTCCGGAAAGACCACCCAGCTTCCCATCATCCTCCACGAGGCCGGCTACGGCCGCAACGGCATCATCGGCGTGACCCAGCCTCGCCGGATCGCGGCCCTCTCGGTCAGCGATTTCGTCGCCCGGCAGCTGGGCAGCACCGTGCCGGGACTCGTCGGCTACAAGATGCGCTTCGAGGACAAGACCAACGAAACCACCGCCATCAAGATCATGACCGACGGCATTTTGCTGCAGGAGATGAAACTCGACCCGGCCCTCAGCCGCTACGGCGTCATCATGGTCGACGAGGCGCACGAGCGGAGCCTCAACATCGATTTCATCCTCGGGCTTTTAAAGCGCGTCCTGGAGGCGAGGCAGGAGTTCAAAGTCATCGTCTCCTCGGCGACGATCAACGCCGAGGTCTTCTCCGAGTACTTCGGCGAATGCCCCATAGTCAAGATCGAGACGCCGATGTATCCCGTCACCGTCGTCTACGACGCCGCCGCCGAAGATTCGCCCGACTATTCCCGGACGGCGGCAGAGGACGCGCTCCAGGAGAAGATCGTCCAGATCGTCGCCCGCATCGTGGCCGAAAAGCGCGAGGGCGACATCCTCATCTTCCTGCCCGGCGAGAAGGCGATCAAGGACTGCATGAAGCGCCTGGCCTTCGCCCCCTTCGGAGGGCGGCTCCATATCATTCCCCTCTACTCGCGCCTGGGCAAGGACGAGCAGGAGCGCGTCTTCGACCGGGCTCCGCTTTTCAAGACGAAGGTGGTCATATCCACCAACATCGCCGAGACCAGCGTGACCATCGACGGCATCACGAGCGTGATCGATTCGGGCCTCGCCAAGCTCAATTACTACAATTCGCGCACCTTCACCTCCAGTCTCATAGAGACACCCATCTCCAAGGCCTCCTGCAACCAGCGCAAGGGCAGGGCGGGGCGCACCCGTCCCGGGACCTGCTATCGGCTCTACGGCCGCGCCGATTTCGAGAACCGTCCGCTCTTCACCACCGAGGAGATCTACCGCACCGATCTGACGGAGGTCGTGCTTCGCATGGCCGAGCTGGGCATCAACGAGTTCGAGCGTTTCGAGTTCATCTCCCAGCCGGCCAAGTCGGGCATAGCCGGCGCCATCGATGTGCTCAATCTCCTCGATGCGCTGAATCCCGATCGCAGCCTCACCCGGGTCGGCGAGATGATGTGCGCCTTTCCCCTCCTGCCGCGCCACAGCCGCATGATCGTCGAGTCGATGCTCAATTATCCCGACGTGGTCGAGGAGGTGCTGATCGCGGCGAGCTTCCTTTCCACGATGAGCCCCTACATCCTCCCCCCCGGCGAGGAGATGGAAGCCCGCAAGGCCCACCACGCCTTCCGGGATCCGCTCGGGGATTTCGTCTCCTACATCAAGCTGTACCAGGCCTTCACCTCCGCCCGGGATGCCGGCCGATGGTGCGAGCGCAACTACCTGGACGAGCGCACCCTGCTCGAGATCGTGCGCATCAAGGGCCAGCTCGAGCTGATCGTCTCCTCCCTCGGCATGCCGATTTCCTCGGGCGGAAGCCCCGAGGACTATCTCTGCGCCGTGAGCCGCGGCCTCATCCAGTTCGTCTGCGTCCGCCAGGAGCGCGGCCTTTTCCGCTCCCTCACCGCCGAGAAGATCCAGATCCATCCCGGTTCCGTGATGTACAAGGAGAATCCGCAGTACATCGTCGCCGGTGAAGTGGTGCGCACGACGCGGATGTACGCCATGTCGGTGTCGCCGCTCCAGAAGCAGATGCTCGGCCGCATCTCTCCGCGGCTGCAGGATCTCGTGGCGCGGGGAGAGCGGGCGGCCGGACGGACCGCGGTGCGGGCGGATGGCCGCGAGATGCGCACGGTATCCGATCGCCGCGCCGCGCGGGGCGCGACGGAGGAGGAAGCGGGGCGCAGGACGCGGAGACCGGAACGCGACTTCACCAACAAGATCAAGATCGAAAGCGAGGTCTTCGATCTCGTCCTCGACAAGAAAAAGAAGAAGCTCGTTTCGCTCGAATGGAATAAGCTGCGGGCCATCCGGGAAAGTCTGGATCGCGATCGCCTCGAACTCTACAAGGGCATGAAAGGCGTGGTGCTTTTCGGCAGCCAGCGCCTCCTCGACGGGGAAAAGCTCGAACTCATCCTGCGCCTCGCGCCCTGGCTCGATCTCGATGCCGACCTGGCGCGCGATTGGCCCAGGCGCAGGAACTTCAACGCCGCGGAGGGCCTGGGCGAGCTCATCGCGGCGCTCGACCATGTGCTGCAGATAGCCCGGGCGCGGGACAAGACCGCGGAATTGGGATTCGTCACCCTCTATTCCGATTCCGAAGGCACGTACTGGTTCCGCTGTTCGCGCGGTTTCCATACGGCGCTCAATGAAAGCATCTCGGCCCTCGAATCCCTGGCGGACGCTCTCGGAGAATCGGCCCAGGCCGCCGATCGGGAAAAGGTGAGCGCTCTCTATCGCAAATTGAGCGGTTTTTTCGAATGAAGAAAGGCGCGGCTCCTACCAGGCCGCCCTTTGCGGCCGCCCTCATGGGAGTCCTGCTGTTCCTCGCTTCCGGCTCGGCCTGGAGCGAAGGAGGGGCCGCTCTTCCGAGCCCGCCGTGGCGGGTCTTTTTCGGGGAAGGCCTCGGCTTCGAGGCGGAGACGGGCAGGCCCGGCGCGATCGTGGTCCGCGAGGTCCTGACGGCCTGCGAAGGACGGCTTTCGGGACAGGCGGACTTCTCCTCGGCGCTCGGCGTCGTCGAAGGCACCGATTCCAGCCTCGTCGATTCGGCCGGCCTGCACGCGGTCTACGCCTTCCTCCGCTTCCGTCGAACCGAGCTGAGCGCCGACGCCTTCGTCCGCTATCGCTTCCTCTTCGTCGATGCCTCCGAGTTCCGATTCGGCGGACTGCTGAGAGGACGATGGGGGGCGGGCTTTCGCGAACGAGGTCTCTACGGCGATTGGGCCCTGGGCTTCGAGAGCATTCGTACGGCCATTCGCTATATACCCGACCCCCTCTGGGAGGGGGACCCGCTCCTGCGCGTCGCACTAGGCTGGCGCTTTTCCCGCCTCTGGTCCGCCGACGCGTCCATAGCCTCGTTTTCCGACGAGGACGCCACCTACTTCTTCCGCACCTTGTTCGATTTCGGGACGAATCTGCGCATGGAGAGCTTCGCCCTGCGGGCGCACCTGGTCCTCAAGTACAGCGACTTTTTCACACCGACCGGCTATCTCGACGGACTGGCCTTCAGACTGGCCGCGACGGTCCCCATCCGGCCCTGAAGCAGACGAGGCCGCGGGTCCCGGAGCCGCGATACCGCGGGTCCCGGAGCCGCTACGCGATACCTCGGGTCCCGGAGCCGCGAGGCCCTTCAGCACCGCTCGAAGAGAAGCTCCCACGCGCCTCGGCCGTCGCGGCTGGCGCGGGCCTCGAACTTGGTTTCGGGCCGCCAATCCTGATGCGGAGCGAAATCCGCGAAGCGGTTCTTTATTCCGGGCGTCCGACCCAGCAGCTCGAGCGTCCACGCTCCATATTCCTCGATGTCCGTCACGAAGTACAGGTAGCCCCCGACGGCGAGGCGCGAAACGATGAGCTCGACGAGCCCCTCGCGCATGAGGCGCCGCTTATGATGGCGCTTCTTCGGCCAGGGATCGGGATAGAAGATGTGCAATCCGGCGAGAGCCCCGGGAAGGATCATGCGCTCGAGCGTTTCGACGGCATCGTGGTGGATGATGCGGATGTTGCGGATGCCCTGCTCGCCTATGTCCGCGAGCAGCCTTCCCACGCCGGGAGTGTGGACCTCGAGGCCGAGGTAATTCGTCTCCGGATTGTCGGCGGCTATGCGCCAGGTCGCCTGCCCCATGCCGAATCCTATCTCGGCCACGACGGGATTGGCGTTTTCGAAGACCTTCGCGAAGTCGAGCTGCGCGGCCGGATCGAAGGGCAGGAGGAACCGCGGGCCGAGCTCGTCGAGGGCCCGTCTCTGGCCCTCGGTCATCCGACCGGCCCTGAGTACATAGGTGCGGATGCTCGTATCGGCGCTGTTCATCGTGCGTCTGTCCTTTGGGAGTAGTATCCCGCCCGCGCCCCCGGATCGTATCCGTAGGCCGCCAATTCCCGGATTTTCGCGGCTATGCCGCCGCCGAATACTTCTTCGACGCTCGCCTCGCCGGACGGTGCGGGCCGAGATGCGAGCAGGAGTCCCGCGGCGTCGTAGGCGAGCACCAGGGTTTCCGGCCAGGCGCTCGTCGTCCGCAGCTTGCCGCCGGCGCAGCTGATCGAGGGCGGGGCTCGTTCGGGGAAGCCGCCCTCGACCTTGAAGCCGCGTTCGACGCTTTCGCCCGCGGCATCGATCGCCATCACGCGATACTCTCCCCGCGGAAGGACCGAATAATCGCTGCGGACGAGATCGGCCGCGCCTATCCAGGTATCGCCGCCGTCGGTCTTCCGTGTCCAGTTCGCTTCGCTCAGTTTCCAGATGAGCCGAGCTTCGTCCTCCACGATTCGAAGCTCCACGATGTCGCCGCTTCCGTTCTGGTCCTTGACATCGGCGAAGACGGAGAGGCTTTCGTAGGCTCCCGCGGGAGAAGGGCGCATCTCGATGCGGTATTCGACCGCGGGCAGTTCCGGCGCCTTGCCCCCGCAGCTCGCGGCGGCCAGGCCCGCCGCCAGGGCGACGGCGACGACGCGGCTCATCCGCATCGAGCCCGGTCCGCCCTCGGCCCTCACATTTTCAGCCATTCCCGGAGGCCCGCCGCAGCGGCCTGGGGCGTGGAAAAGTCGCGGCTTTCCCTCGTCGAAAGATTTTTCAGCGACAAGACCCCGCGCTCGGCCTCAGCCGTCCCGAGGAGCAGGGCGAAGGGGATGCCCTTGCGTTCCGCGTATCCGAATTGGGCGGCGAGCTTGCGCTTTTCCGGATAGAGTTCGCAGGGAATGCCCGCGGCTCGGAATGCCGCGGCGATGGACTCGTAGCGGGGGAGGAAGGAATCCTCCAGGTTGAGGACGAGGAGCTTCGTGAAGCCCGCTTCTCGATGTCCCCGTTCCAGGGCGTCGAGGGCCGCGATCAGCCTGTCCAGTCCCACCGATGCGCCGACGCCGGGAAGGCGGCGCGTCGTATACAGGCCCGCGAGCTCGTCGTAACGGCCTCCCGAGCAGACGGAACCGATCTGGGGCAGGGCATCGAGCGTCGTTTCGAAAACGACGCCGGTATAGTAATCGAGCCCCCGCGTGATCGAAGGATCGAGCCGCAGTCTTCCGGCCGAACCGCCCTCCGCGACGCAATCCCGTATCCGGCGGAGCCGATCGCTGTCCGGTCCCGGCCCGCCGGCGAGAGCTTCCATCTTGGCGAGGGTATCGTCGAAACTCTTCTCTTCGCCGATGAAGGCCAGCACCTCGGCGGCGGCCGCTTCGCCCACTTCTTCGGCGAGGAGGCGCCGCACTTCGTCGGTCCCGATTTTTTCGAGCTTGTCCACGAGGCGAAGCACGGCGCTCGACTTTTCGGTGACGCCGGATCGCGCCAGAAAGCGATTGAAGATTCCCCGGTGGTTGATCCGGATCCCGAATTCGCCCGCGTCGAGCGCCTCGAGGGCGCTGCCGATGACGAGGACGATATCGGCGTCGGCGGCGGCCGAGTCGATGCCGACGATGTCGAAATCGCACTGCATGAACTCCCGGTAGCGGCCGCGCTGGGTGTTCTCGCCTCTCCAGACCTTGGCCATGTGGTAGCGGCGGAAGGGGAGATAGAGCTCGTCGACGTGTTCGGCCATGAAGCGCGCGAAGGGGACGGTCAGGTCGAAGCGCAGCGCGACATCGCGGTCTCCGTGGTCGCGGAAGCGATAGACCTGCTTGTCGGATTCGCCTCCGCCCTTGCCGAGGAGTATTTCCGCGTATTCAAGGACGGGGGTGTCTATGGGAACGAATCCGAAGGAGCGGAACACGGATTCGAGCGCGGCGACGAGCGCCGAACGCTGGATTTCCGCCTCGGGAAGGTAGTCTCTGAATCCTTTGAGGACGCGTGGCTCTATTATGTCGGGCATATCTCCCCCGCCGGCCATTATGCCGGTTTAGGGGCCCTGGTATCAAGCTCGTCTCTTCCTGGCGTCGCGCTCGTCTATTCGCGGAGCAATTCGGAGAGTTCATCCTCGGACACGAGGTCGGAGCCGCCCTCGTCGCCCATGGTCGCGGCCAGAAGAGCCTCCAGCCTCGACTGGGCGTTCTTGCGCGTCGAATCCAGTTCGAGAAGCTGCTGGCGCGATCCGCTATAGGCCTCCGCCGCAGGATAGGAGCCGCCGAGCAGCTTTTCGAGCACGATTGCGTAGGCCCGAGCGGTCCTTTCCAGGAGTTTGGCGTATTCGGCACGATCGATCAGGACGATATTCTGCTCCAAAAGCTCCAGAAAACGCCCGAGGCTCGATCCGATGAACTCGATATTCCCGAGGACGGTGCCGCGGAAGTGTTCCGCATCGGCTTCGGTGCTGAGCCCGGAATCCAGGGCTTTGATCAGGACGCTCAAAAAGAAAAGATCGTCCTGATAGTGTATTATCTGCGGCATAGTCTCACCCTCGATGATCGGCGCATCCTCCCCGAGCGATTAGCCGCAGCGCAGCGAATTGCGCCGCCGATTCGGGGACTTCCTCGATTGATCTTAATCCTCCACTATGATATACATTTCAAGCTTATTTATCCGCCCCTTCGGGGTGGATCCCATCCGCCATCGAAGGGCGGACCATTCGCCCGTAGCGGCGAATAACGACCAATGGGAGAGGAAACATGAGACAGTACGAACTCGTCGCCATTTTCCCCTCGGAAGATGAACTCTTCCGGCAAGGGAAAGAGGCGGTCGCCGCGGAGCTCCAGAAACAGGGCGCCGCCGAAGTCAAGGAAACGGACATGGGCGACCGTCAGCTCGCCTACACCATCAAGAAGCGCGATCGCGGCCATTACATGCTCTACGCGATGAACCTCGATCCGCAGAAGGTGAGCCCTGCAGAGAAGACCTTCAAGCTCACCCCCAACCTTCTGAAGTATCTCTTCGTCAAGGTCGAAGCGTAAAGGCCGGAGGTGCTGGCATGGGTGATCTCGCTGTTGCGGTGATTGTCGGCAGGCTCACGAGAGACGCGGAACTCAAATACACCAATTCCGGACAGGCGGTGTGCCATTTCTCGGTCGCGACGAATTCCCGCACCAAAAAGGGCGATCAATGGGTCGACGAGTCGAACTATTGGGATATCGACCTCTGGGGCAAGCGCGGCGAGACGATCAACCAGTATTTGACCAAGGGCAAGCTTGTCGCGATCCATGGAGATATGCGGCAGGACCGCTGGGAGCAAGATGGCCAGACGCGAATGAAAGTCCGCATCAATGCGAACGACGTCCAGTTCCTGGGCTCGGGCCAGGGAGGCCCCTCCGGCGCCGAGGGCGGCGTCGGGGAGCAAGGCGGCTATCGCGAATCTCGCGGCGATTCTCGCGGCGATTCTCGCGGCGCCTCCGGCCAGCAGCGCATGCCCAGCCAAGGCCGTACGGGTTCCATCGACTCAGGCGGGCAATCGCAGACGCCGGCCGATGGTTTCACCGACGACATTCCGTTCTGAATAGCTAGTACACACAAGGAGAGTCGAACATGTCCGATATCAAGGAGCAAATGGATACTCGCCCTCCCCGCCAGGACGGCGAGGGTGGGGCCGAGCCGCGCAAGGACTCGGAAGAGCGCGGTTCCTCGGGTCCCCGGCGCGGCAAGGGCTTTTTCAAGAAGAAGGTCTGCAAGTTCTGCGCGCAAAAACTCAAGATCGACTACAAGGACGTCGATGTGCTCAGGCGCTTCGTCACCGAACGCGGCAAGATCCTTCCCCGCCGCATCACCGGGACCTGCGCCAAGCATCAGCGCGTGCTCGCCGTCTGCATCAAGCGCGGCCGGGCCCTCGCCTGGCTGCCCTACGTGGCGAAATAAGGCGGATCCTCACCGCGATGCTTCCTCCCAACGCCGCTTCACGCCGTTTGACTCTCGTCGGTCCGTTCGCGGCCGGCGCGATCTCGGCGGTCCTCTATCTGTCGCTCGCGCTGACCTTCACCTTTCTCATTCCCTTGCAGATGGCCTTCGGGCGATACGGCAGGAGAAGGGGGATGGTGGCTATGGGCGTGAGCGCCGTACTGATAGCGGGCGCCCAGCTTGGGAGGCTCTACATGGCGGGGCCCGCGACGATCATGGATATCGCCGCCATCGTAGTCCCGCCCTTTGTGCTCATCGCCGCCCTCGGGGCGCTCAATGCCGCGTTCTGGGAAGGAAAGGCGAGTCCGTACAGGATCTTCGTCGTGTCCTCGATCGTCGCGGCGATCGCCGCGCCCGCGCTGGTATCGCTCGGCCATGATCGCGGCATCATGAAGTATTTCGAGGAACGCGTCGCGGCCTTCACGGCTCCGCTCAAGGCCCCATCGGCCGACAGCGGCTACGACGCATCGGCGCTCGCGGCGAGCCTCGATCCTCGAGCCATCGCCCATGCGGCCCTGAATCTCCTGGCCTCCTGCTACGCTTCGCTGATTCTCGCCATGCTGGCCGTCAGCAGATGGCTCGGCAACAGATTTTCGGGGCAGGACAGCGCCGGCAGGAGCGAAGCTCGGCCCCTCGCTGAATACCGCCTTCCCTACGCCATGCTCTGGCCCTTTCTCGCGGCCTGGGCATTCGTAGCCGGCGCGATCCTTCTCCACGCCTCGCCGACCCTTCTGGCGGTCGCGTGGAATCTCGCGCTGCTCCTCAGCATGGGCTATGCGGCCCAGGGGCTGGGGATAGCCTCGTTTATTTTCACCCGTTGGAAAATGCCGAGAACCCTCAGGTTTCTCATCGCGGCGACGGTGCTTGTCTCTCTCGTCACACCGACGATCGGCGTCGTCGTAGCGATTCTCATCCCCGTTCTCGGCGTTACGGAGGTATGGATTCCATACCGAAATCCCAAAGGAGTCGGAGCATGAAAGTCATACTCAACAACGATGTCCCGAATCTCGGAGAGATCGGAGATGTCAAGGATGTAGCTTCGGGCTACGCCCGAAACTATCTATTCCCCCGCAGCCTCGCCTACGCGTTCAACGCGAAGACGGCCCAGCTTTTCGAGAGGCGAAAGTCCGAAATCGAGACGCTCAAGGCCGCCAAGCGCAACGCCTCCGCGAGTCTCAAGGAGAAGCTCGAGGCCGAGGAAATCAGCGTCACCGTACCGGCGGGCGCGAACGGCAAGCTCTATGGAGCCGTCACAGGCCACACGGTCGCGGACGAACTGCTCAAGAAGGGCATCGAGATCGATCGCAAGAAGATCGAGGTTCCCGGCCGCTCGGTGAAGAATGTCGGTTCCTACAAGGTGCTCGTGCATCTCTACGACAAGGAAGAGGCCACGGTCCGCCTGGTCGTGATCGGGGCTGAGGTCAAGTCCGAGGTGCGCGAAGAGGCGCCGAGACCGCAGCGACGCAGACGCTCCGAGGAACAACAGGATCACGAGCGCCCGCAGCTCACTCCGGAAGAGGACGAAGCCGCCCAGGCCGCCGCTTTCGAGGCTGCGGTCAATGCGCCGCCCAGGCCCCAGCGCCGCCCGCGCCGAGACGACCGCTGATGATGAAGCCCTACGCCGCATCCTCATGGTCGGTGCGGCGTAGTTTCTTGCCCAAGGACATCGAATGATACCCGCGGAATTGAAGGACAAGGTTCCGCCGCACAATGCCGAGGCGGAACAGGCCTGCCTCGGGGCGGTCCTGCTGGATCCCGACGCGGTCAAGAACGTACTGCAGTACATCCGGCCCGAAGATTTCTACGTAAACGCCAATCGGGAAGTGTTTTCGGGCATTCTCTCCCTGTACGAGAAAGGCCAGAAGGCCGACCTCATCACTTTGACGGACGAGCTTCGGCTGCTCGGCACGCTCGACCGCATCGGTGGTCCCGGCTATATCGCCAATCTCACCTCCGTCACTCCCTCCTCGGCGAATGTCGAGTATTACGCGCGGATAGTCCAGGAAGGTTCGATCCGCCGGAACCTGCTCAGCCTTTCCGCCGATATCCGCGTCAAGGCCTTCGACGATTCCGTCGAATCGGGCATGGTGCTCGACGAAGCCCAGGCGCGCATCTTCGAGATAACCCAGAACCGGCAGGCCGTGACCTACAAGAGCGTCAAGGAACTGTTGCCGGAGACCATCAAGACCATCGAGCGGCTCTTCAAGAACAAGAACGCGTATACCGGGATACCTTCGGGGCTGCCCGATCTCGATTCCATGACCTCCGGCTTCCAGGATTCCGAGTTCATCGTCATCGGAGCCCGGCCTTCCGTGGGCAAGACCGCCCTCGCTTTGAGCATGGCTTCCCATATCGCCGTCAAGGAGCGCATTCCCTGCGCCTTTTTTTCGCTGGAGATGGCCGACATGGCCATCATGCAGCGACTCATTTCGAGCGAAGCGCGCATCTCGAGCGAAATGATCCGATCGGGGCTCATCAAGCCCTCCGATTTCAGCGCGCTCATGGAAGCGGCCGGCAGGATCTACGAGGCGCCGCTCTACATCATCGACATGCCCAACATGAAGCTTCTCGATCTGCGGACCATGGCCCGCCGGCTTCGCGCCGAAAGGGACGTGAAGATAATCTTCGTCGACTATCTCACCCTGGTGACCCACGAAAATTCCGATCTCCCGCGCTGGGAGCAGATCGCCAGCATATCGCGCTCGCTCAAGGCCCTCGCCCGCGAATTGCGCATTCCGGTCGTCGCCCTGTCGCAGCTGAAGCGCGAGGCCGAAGGCAAGCAGCCGACACTCGCCGATTTGCGCGAATCCGGCTCCATCGAGCAGGATGCGGACCTGATCCTGTTTCTCCATCGCGAGCGCGAGCAGGATAAGTCCAAGGAAGAGCGATCCGCGGTGATCGAGACGGAACTCATCATATCGAAACAGCGCAACGGCCCCGTCGGCAAGGTGAGCATCGCCTTCATCCCCAAGTACACGCGCTTCGAGTCGATTGAAAAGCGTCATGGCTGAGTCTATACTTTGATATGCTGGAGGCCGATCGATGAGTTTTCGCGAAAGCTATGATTTCGGCGTACTCGTGAACGAGGCCGAACGCATGGTCGTCGACGAGCTTGAGCGGCGCCTGACGGAACTCGATGACCCGACCATATGCGTCTGCGAGGATTGCATCTTGGATATGGCCGCTTTCGCGCTCAACACCCTGAGGCCGGTGTACCGCGTCTCACTGCTCGGAACCATGTACGCTCATGCCATGGACAACGGCGAATACGCGGCGGAGCTGCGAAAAGCGGTTGACGCCGGCATCGCCAAGGTCCACGCCAACCCCTCGCACGACTAATCCTCCTCGGCCTCGAGCGATCTGACGGATCGATACGGCCCGGCGAACATGCGATCGAAGGGCTCGGTCCGCATCGTCCGCGCCTTGCCTGAAGCGGCGGCATCGTACATGTCGCGGCCGATGCGCGCGACGGCCGTCTCGCCTTCCTTGATTCCGCGTATGTGAAAAATGAGTTCTCCTTTCTCGGAACCCGAGTACAGCACGGAAATTTCGCTGTCGGGCGATGCCTCTTCGGCCTTGAGAAGGAGGAAATACTTCAGAATTTCGATGCTCTCCGGATCGAGATCGTCGGCGAGCATCCTGATGCGTTCGCGCAGCTCATTGTAGCCGACGAGAACCGTCGAGGTCTTGGGCAAGGCCACCTTGCCGCGATAGAGGGAAACGCGCTCCAGTTCGGGAATTACCACCAGGTCCAATGATCGTTTCCTGGACAAGAATCGAACGCGGAGTTCGGGCTCCAGTTTCGTTCCGCAGGAGGGGCAGGAAAGCACGAAAAAATCCTTGCCGAGAATCTGTTCAATCCGTCCGGGCTCGGCATCGAGATCGATCTCTTCGGGCAGATCCGCTTCGAAGCTGTTCTCGCAGATGCAGGTTATGCTTCGCATATCCGTCTCCTTTGAAGTTGAAGCTTTATTTGGCCGCGAAGAAAAGGACGTCGCCGACCGTAGCGAAGATGAAGATGGCCAGGATAAAGGCCACGCCCACGAACTGGTAACGATAAATCGTCACGGGGCGGATCGGACGCCTTCGGAACGACTCTACGACGAACATCGCTATCTGGCCGCCGTCGAGTGCGGGTATGGGCAGCAGGTTCATTATAAAAAGCCCGATGGAAAGGAAGGCGAGTATGTTGAAAGGCAGAGCCAAGCCGCCCGAGCTTCTGCTTTCCAGGCCCTCCGTCGCCGATTTGCCCACGAGATCGACGATCCTCGCGGGCCCTGATACCGCTTTCAGGACATTTACCCCTCGGAACAGCATGCCGAGGCCCTGAATCGAGAGATCGAAGGTCTTCCACGTCTCTTCCAAACCTTTGACCACGGCCCCGCCGAGGGAAGCTGCGCGGATGGTCTTGAGCGGAAGCGCGAAGTCCATGCCGGCGAGCGTGGATTGGCCCGTCCCCTTCCAGTTCAGAACCAGTGTGGTCTGGAAGGTCGAATCGCCGCGCCTGATCCCGAAGACGGCCGTCTCGGGATGGGAGGAGAGGAGAGACAGCGCTTCGACGACATGCCGAACCGGTTTTCCGTCTATCGAGGCGATGGTATCGCCCGATTGGATGCCGGCGATCGCGGCCGGGCTGCCGGGTATGACCTTGCCTACGACGGGATCGATCCACGAGAAGACGCCGATCCGCCCGGCGCCGGTGTCCTTGTCCATGGCCGGGGTGACGGTCAGGTCGATCCTGCGTCCATTTCGCTCCACGACCAAGGAGACAGGCTTGCCGGCGGATAAGGCTATCACTTCCTGTATGGCGCTGTAGTCGTGGATGGGGCGGCCGTTCGCTTCGACTATCCGATCGCCCGTCTTGAGACCTGCGGCATCGGCCGGATATCGCTGCGCGGTCGCCGCGGCATCGAGGTGGTACTCGCTCGCCAAGGCTATCCGGTTGGGAGAAACATGGACGGTATAGCCGACCGCGGCGATAACGATGAAAACGAGTATGGCGAAGAGAACATTGGCGACGGGCCCCGCCAGCGAAATGAGTATCCGTCGCCATGGAGCGGCGCCGTAGAAACTGCCGTCTTCGCGGGGAAGGGAGTCCGACTTGGTTTCGAGGGCCTTCCTGAAGGAATCCTCGCCCTTCATCTTGCAGTAGCCGCCGATCGGGAATGCGGAAATTTTCCATTCGGTGCCGCCACGCTTGAAGCCGACGATTCGCGGCCCCCATCCTATCGAAAAGGCTTCCACTTCGACACGCATCGCCCGCGCAAGGACAAAATGGCCCAGTTCGTGGACGAGAACCACGAGGCCCAGGCCGATGAGTCCAAGAAGTATAGTCAGCATTCTGCGAGCTCCCTCTGCGCGGCATCGCGGGCGGCGCTATCCACGTCGAATATACTTCCAAGGTCCTCGAGTCGGGTAGGCCATGGACGGTCTAGGGTCCTATCGACGATCGTCGCGATATCGGTGAAGCCGAGGGCTCCCTTCTCGAAGGCCTCGACCGCGACCTCGTCGGCCGCGTTGAGGGCGACCGTAGCGCCTTCGCCCATGGCCAAGGCCTTGTACGCCAGTTCGAGGAAGGGGTATCGCACCGGATCGACTTCCTTGAACTCCAGGCTTTTGCCGGCGAGTTCCAGGCGCCCGAAGGGGCAGGGCAGGGTATCGGGCCAGGTCAGGGCGTTCTGTATCGGAACCCGCATGTCGGGCTCGGACAGCTGCGCATACAGGGTTCCGTCCCTCGTCCGTACGAGGGCGTGCACGATGCTTTGCGGATGGATCAGCACCTTCACCTTGGAGCCCGGAACATCGAAAAGCCTGGAGGCCTCGATCACCTCGAGTCCTTTGTTGGCCATGGTCGCCGAGTCTATGGTGATTTTCCTGCCCATGCTCCAATTGGGGTGGGCGGCCGCCTGATCGGGAGTCACCTTGGCGAGCTCTTCGAGCGGCAGATTCCTGAAAGCGCCGCCGGAGGCCGTGATGGTGAGTTCTTCGATCTCCTCGGCTCCGACGCGCTGGATCAGCTGGAAGAGGGCGGCATGCTCCGAATCTACCGGCAGTATCTTCCGGGAGCTCAGCTCGGCCGAGCGATGCAGAAGTCCCCAGCCCATGACGACGCTCTCCTTGTTGGCGAGCGCCAGGTCCTTGCCGCTTTCGAGCGCGGCCAGCGATATTCTGAGGCCGCCTGATCCGGCCGCGCCGTTGACGACGATATCCGCCTCGACCGACCTGATCAGCTTCTCCACCCCATCGCTTCCGTGCAGGGCGATGCGATCGCTGTGCGGCGCGGCCCCGCCGAGCGCCAGGACGGCGCCGGGGAAAGCTTGTCCCGACTCGAGCAGTCTTCCCTCGCTGCTATGGGCCGAGAGGCCGACTACCTGAAAGAGATCCGGCCGGGAACGGATCACATCGAGCGTCTGGCGCCCGATTGAGCCCGTCGCTCCTATGACGATGACGCGCTTTTTCATACGCTCAGCGGAAGAGACCGAAGATGATCGAGGCGGCATAGAATACGGGGGCTGCAAAAATGATGCTGTCGAATGAATCGAGAAATCCGCCGCGCCCCGGCACGGCGGAACCCGAATCCTTCGTGCCGGCGCTCCGTTTGAGCGCGCTTTCGAAAAGATCTCCGACGATCACCGCGGCGCCGACGAGCAGGCCCAGGCAGACCAGCAAGGGCCAGGTCGTTTTCATCGCATAGGGGAAAAATGCATGGGCCACGAAGGCGAGACCTACCGAGCCCACCATGCCTCCGATGAAGCCCGCGAGGCTCTTATTGGGGGAGACCGCTACTAGTCCGCGTTTCCGTCCCATGGTCATTCCGAAAAACCAGGCCAGGCTGTCGTTGCCGAGTGTAAGCCCCACGAAGGTCAGGAGGGATTCGGTGGCCCATCGCGGTTCGGAAGCCACGAGGACGATGAAGGCTCCGAGCATTCCCGGATAGATGAGGGCGAGTCCGTAGGCGGAGCTCCGGGCAGTAACCTCGGAGATTGTCTCCTTCCGGACGAATGCGAAGGGCGTGAAGATGACCAAGGCGAGAAGGGCGATGGAAAAAAGCAGGATCTCCAAGACGGAATACGTGGAACTGCCGGCCAGGAGGGCGGCGAGGTAGGTCGCAAGGGCAGGCAAGAAACCGAGGAGAGAAGTGCAGGCGCTTTTCACTCGCACTCCGCGGTCTTTGAATATCTGAGCGAGCTCGACTCCCCCGCCTCCCAAGAAAGACAGGATTATGAGCACGGCAAGGGCATGCTTGGCCTGGGGCAGAAAAACGATGAGGGCGATTATCGCCGGAATCCCCAGGAAAAAGAGCAAAAGACGCTGAACGAGATTATTCATGGTACGCCGCCGAAGCGTCTTTCTCGGCTGCTATATTCGTCGATGGCGTTCGCGAGGTCCTCGGGACCGAAATCCGGCCATAGTTTCGGGGAAAAACACAGCTCGGCATAGGCAGACTCCCAGAGCAGGAAATTCGACACCCGCAGCTCGCCGCCCGTGCGTATGATCAGATCGGGATCGGGAAGCTCGGGGTGATCCATCGCGGCGCTCAAACTCGCTTCGCTGATCGCGGTATCGCTGGCACGAAGCTTCGCCGCTGCGCGGACAATCTCGTCGCGTCCGCCGTAGTTTATGGCAAGATTGACTATGATACTGTCGAAATCGGCTGTATCGGCCTCGACGCTGCGAATCTCGGCGACGATATCGGAGGGAAGTCCCGAAGAATCTCCCGAGTGTATCACTCGCACGCGGTTCTCTCGATAAAAGTCGAGTTCGGCGGTCAAGTGTCGCCGAATGAGGCTCATGAGGAATCCCACCTCGTCTGCGGCACGTTTCCAGTTTTCGGTCGAAAAGGCATAGAGCGAGAGCACCCGGATGCCCAGATCCTCGGCGGCCTTGACGATCCGCTTGGCCGTCTCGAGCCCTTCGCGGTGTCCTTCCGTGCGTGGACGGCCGTGGGCTTTCGCCCACCGGCCATTGCCATCCATGATGATGCCTACATGACGGGGAATCGGATGATCGCGGCCTGCGGCAGACAACTTTCCCTCCGCCTTCAGACTTCCATTATTTCTTTTTCTTTCCCTTCGAGAACCTTGCCGATCTGAGCGATATACGAATCGGTAAGTTTTTGAAGCTCGTCTTCTTCCTTTTTTATCGCGTCCTCGGCCACGCCGCCGGCGGCGAGCTGCTTTTTCAGGTCTTCGAGCCCATCCCTGCGGACGTTGCGAATCGAGACCCTGGATTGCTCCGTCATCGACTTGGCCATCTTGACCAGGTCCTTTCGGCGCTCTTCGGTCAAGGGCGGTATCGCGATTCTGATCACCTTGCCGTCGTTGGAGGGATTGAGGGACAATTCGGATTTTTGTATCCCTTTCTCGATTTCCCCGATCATCGAGCGATCCCAGGGTTGGATGACGATGAGGCGAGCCTCGGGGACGGAAACGGTAGCTACCTGCGCCAATGGCGTCTTTTGTCCGTAGTAGTCGATTCGAATCTTGTCGAGGAGGGCAGGGGAGGCTCGACCCGTCCTGAGGCCGTTGAACTCTTCCTTTAAGGCCTCGAGAGCCTTCTTCATTTTCTCTTCGCACATCGACTTGACGGAAGCCATGTATCCTCCCCCGATTTGGAAACAGGAATCGAGATATAAAACGGGTCTGGAGATTCCCTAGGAACTTCCAGACCCGAACCGGCTCGTTTTACGCTTCCCCGACGCGGATGTACACGTAATCCGCAAGCTGAAGAGTGCAACCGGCCTCTTTCCCTACGGCTGCCATCATGGACGCAACCGACACTTTCTCGTCTTTGACAAAGCCCTGATCGAGGAGACATATCTCGGACATGAGCTTCTTGAGCTTGCCCTTGAGGATGCCCTGGACGACATTGGCGGGCTTGCCTTTCATCTTTTCGTCGAGCTCGATCTGCTTTTCGAAAATCGCCTCCTGTTCCTTGACCCAGGCAGCGTCGGGCTTGGACTGATCGAGGAACATCGGATTGAAAGCGGCGATATGAAGGGCGAGATCGTGGAAAAAGGCGACGACCTTGTCGTTCGCAAACGCCTCGGGCTTATCCGCGCGCGCTTTCACGATGACGCCGATCTTGCCCTCTCCGTGCGTATAGGAGTGGACATATTCATTCGTGCCGGCGGCCACGAGGCGGACACGCTTGAGCGCGATGTTTTCCTTGATTATCGAGGCTATGTCCTTCACGATGCCTTCGAGTTCCGCATTCGGTTCGGAATATCCCTTTTCAAAAGCGGTAGTGGCGACCTTGTTGCCGGCTTCGAGGAAGTCCTTGTTGCGGCATACGAAATCGGTCTCGCAGACGATCTCGACCATCGCGATCTTGCCTGCGGTCTCTTTGACGAAGACCTTCCCCTCGTTCGTGGCCCGACCGGCTCGCTTCTCGACCCCGGCCATGCCCCATTCGCGCAGGATTTTCTCGGCTCCCGCAAAGTCGCCGTTCGCTTCAGTGAGGGCTTTCTTGCAGTCCATCATCCCCGCGCCGGTTTTTTCGCGCAGGTTCTTTATATCGCTGGCTTTGATATCCACATCTATCTCCTAAAAACCGCATGGAAGTCGGCGCACGGCCTCTATGCAATGCAGTTGGCGATACGCCTTCGTTAGATATGAGTCGCCGATACCCGGCGGCTCCATCGGAGCGCGGCATGACGGCTTGCTCCGGCCGCATGATCGGCTTTCGCCGGTCATGCGCGCTCGAATCTCCGCTTGGCTATCTATCCGCGAAACCTATTTGGCTTCGTAGAGTCTATCTTCGTCCACGATAGGAGCGGGCTCCTCCGCCACAGGCTCTTCGACCTTGGGCTTGTCGGCGAGATTATACGTGGAAGGATCGATCTCGACTTCATCCTCTTCGGATGAGGGGGCGGCGTCGGTCTTGACCTCTTCGGTCTCGTCACCCTGGAGGTTTTCGATGATCTTCAATCCCTCGGCGGCCCCGGCCTCGATGACGGCGTTGGCCACGATTTGAGTGAACAAGCTGATCGATCGGATCGCATCGTCGTTCCCGGGGATGGGATAGGTGATGCCTTCGGGATTGCAATTCGTATCGACGACGGCCACGATCGGGATGCCGAGCCGCTGGGCCTCGGCGACCGCGATGGCTTCCTTGCGCGTGTCGATGACGAAAATCGCGCCTGGCAGCTCCTTCATTTCCTTGATGCCGCCCAGGTTCTTCTCCAGCTTGGCCTTTTCCTTCTGAAGACTGGCGATCTCCTTCTTCGTGAGGCTCTCGAAGGTGCCGTCGATCTCCATCTTTTCGATTTTCTTGAGGCGCTGGATGGATTTCTTTATGGTGGAAAAGTTGGTGAGCATGCCGCCGAGCCAACGGTTGTTGACATAGAACTGCTCGCAGCGCTCGGCTTCTTTCTGAATGGCGGTCTGCGCCTGCTTCTTTGTGCCGACGAAGAGCACGTTCTTGCCGCCCGCGACGGTCTTCTGAACGGCTTCGTAGGCTTCTTTGATGGATTGAATCGTCTTCTGGAGATCGATGATGTGGATTCCATTGCGCTCGGCGAAGATATACTTCTTCATGCGCGGATCCCAGCGCTTGACCTGGTGGCCGAAATGCACGCCCGATTCAAGCAGGTTCTTCATCGTGACAACTGCCAAGGCATCCTCCCGCGGCTGGATGCAATCCAGCCCCCTTCACTGTATCTCGATCGTTGCCGTTCGATGGTATCGATGGCGCCGATCGGAAAATACCGACGAAAATCGTCGGGCGAACCCTTTTATGGGCTCTATATAGCGGCTTTTTGAGGCCGCAAGCGGTAACCCGCTTCATTAAGAATGGCATAAAGCTCATGGATTGGCAAGCCCATGATCCCGGACCAGGACCCTTCGATTTTCGTAATATACAAAGCCGTCCATCCTTGAATCCTATAGGCTCCTGCCACCCCTTCCCATTCGCCGGACTCCAGGTACGCCTCTATCTCGCTCTCGTCGATCGCGCTGAAGGTGACGAAACTGTCGGATCGGATCGGGAAAATCCGATCCGATCTTCGATCTAGGACGACGAGTCCCGTATGAACCGTGTGGACGCGGCCCGCCAGGAGGCTGATCATGCGTCGCGCGTCGGCACGATCGCACGGCTTGCCGAGAACGATTTCTTCGAGCCCTTGATCGCCCGGCGATCCAATCCCGCTCTTCCCGCCCGGAAGACGAAGGCAGACGAGAGTGTCTGCCGCAATAACGAGATTCGGCGTATCGCGAGCCGTACGGCTGGCGGCGGCGCGTGCCTTGTCTTCGGCCAGAGCGACGACTCGCATCGGGGGAGGTAGATGATCACGCAGGCTTTCGTCGACGTCGGGGTCGGCTAGGACGAACGGTATCCCCAGGCTTCGGAGAATATGGCTCCTCCGCGGGGACGAAGAGGCGAGAAGCAGTGGTTCCATGCCGGAAATTAATCGAATAAGGAACGCGCTTGGTCAAGGCCCGCCCCGTCCGCCGACGGCCCGCCCCGTCGGCGAGATTCGCAAGCCTTGACAGGCGTTTGCCGGCCGTACTAGTATCCCCCCGAGCGATTAGCTCAGCTGGATAGAGCGTCGGCCTCCGGAGCCGAAGGTCGCGGGTTCGAATCTCGCATCGCTCAATATGCCTTCAAGCGACCTTTCCTTATTTTGATGAGTTCATCACCTGGTATTTCCTAAGCGAGTTCAGCACCTGTTCAGCCATCGTCTTGACTGGCGTTATATAGTTGCCGGCATCGATCTGCATCACCGCCCGAATCGCGGTGGGGTCGTTCAATCCGCCATTCTTGTCGGCCAGACGCTGGATGGCGACCAGGCACTCGAAAGCCAGACTGTTGTCCGGTCCCAGGACATTGTAGCGATTGACGATAAACGCGATGTCCTGAGTCACTTCATTGTTTTCGTTTAGGCCGATCTTCCCCAGAGAGCGCACGGCGGCCGCAATCACCATCGGCTCGTTATCTCCCAACACGACCTTGATCAATGCATTTTTCGCGGAGACGGAGGGAAAGTCTCCCAGATAGTCGCAGGCTTTCGCACGGATGTCCGGGAAGTTATTGGTAGGCTGCCCCAATCCTGCCTGGCGCGAAATAATATCCGTGGTCTCGAGCGCGAGGTACTCCAGGGAATCCCGAATGTCGTTGTTCTTCCTGCCGGCGTCTATCGCCTGACGCGCATATTGGAGCGCGATCTCTTTCGTGTCCCGGCTATCGGAGTGAGCCTGTTCCTTGATGATCATCGTCTCGAGCGATTCCTGGAGATAGGCTTCCTCGACGGTTTTTTCCCCATTTGTCGAAGAACTGGCCGGGGCTTGACTTGCCGGCTGTGTCTGAGCTTGAGCCGCGGCAAAAGGCAGGGCTATGACGCATAAAAATGCGGCATACGCGCACCGAGCGAGGAATTTCATCATCACCTCCCAATTCCTATCTTCCATGTATCGCCTTGCTTCTCGAGAATATAGAGAATATTCCGATCGCCGGTGGGGCTGATAGTAATTGCTTTGACAAGATTTTCATTTATGAACTCGATATCGTCCACTCGATCGTTCTGACGGGCCGGATAGACGACATAGAGGAAGAAATCCTTGAGGGTCTTCAGTTCAATCCCCGTGTTCTTGATGACGGGATATTGAGAAAACTCATAGAGCACCTTGGGATCGGAATAGTGGTCGATGTAGTCTTCGGAGAGATTGGCCCGCCAGGCATCGAAGTCCTTCCGCCGTATGATTTGGTTGAGGCCATCGATAAAAGCCCTAATATCGGTGAAAGTGGCTTTTTTGGTCTCGGCCGAGACTGCCGCCGGGTTGAAAGTCGGCGCGGCTGCGGGAGGTGCGGAAACCGGCTCCTGGGCCGGCGCGGCCTGCGGGGCCGTACTCAGGGGCTTTGGCGGCTGCGGTGAGGTTGCGCACGATAGAACCAGAGCGCATAGGAACATCGAAGCCGCCAGGGCGGCAGACCATCGAAGCCGTACCATGGGATTATTCTACAGCGAGGAAGGAAAATTGTCAAAACAGGAGACTTGAACGCCATAATTTTTATTGAACCTCGAAGCGAAGCGTTGTATGATAGTTCCAATAATCGAATCATGCGGAAGGTGACCGCGGGCCGGGGGCTCCGCGATGCCTGGATGAGGTAGTAATGAAGGACATCGCAGCGCTACACCGGGCAGAGTACGACGCGCCGCCCGATCTCATCGCTGCCGCACCCGGAGTGGTAAAATTCCTCGGTGAGCATACCGAAGCCTCGGATGGGCTAGTATTGGCGGCATCCCTGTCCTTCGAGCTCCGGGTCGCCGTGTCGCTGCGACGCGATTCGTCGCTCCGTTTTTTCGCCGCCGACCTGTCGGAACGGAAACGTACCAGCCTGAATAATCTCAAATTCAAGCGAGAAGACCGGTGGGCCAATTATCCCAAGGCGGTCCTCGACCTCATCTTCCGATCCGGCGCCGCGTCCAAAGGGGTCAATTTCACCATTGCGGGCGACATCCCCATGGGCCTCGGACTTGCATCCTCGGCCGCCCTCGGATTGGCCTCGGCTCTTGCCCTCAAGGAGCTGTTCGGCTTGCCGCAAAAGGGGGAGGAGCTGGCGGAGTTCGCCCGCCGAGCTGAAGAGGAATTCTTCGAGCACCCGGTTCCCGTATACGATCACCTGGCCTCCATCGCTCCCGGGGCCGGCACCGCCTCGATCGTCGACTTGCGCAGCAAACGGCGCCGTGCCGTGCCTTTCCTTGACGAGAGCTATGCCATAGTCCTCACGGACTCGAAGGTGCCTCGGCTCAATGTCGATGCCGAGCTTCGGCAGCGCGACGAAGACTGCCAGAAATGCCTCGAGTATCTCTCCAGGGGAACTTCCCGGACTTTGCGGGATTTCAGCGCAGACGAAGTCGATGAGCTCATGGGGGTCCTGCCCGAGAGTGTCCGCCGGCGATGTCTCCATGTCGTCGAGGAGGCTGCTCGCGTGGCCGAGGCCGAAGATTGCCTCGTAAAGGGCGATGCCGGCGGTTTCGGCCGTACCGTGGTCAAGTCCCACGCCTCCTTGCGCAATCTCTTTGAAGTGTCCTGCCCGGAGATAGACTGGCTCGCCAAGCGCGCTCTCGAAATCGACGGGGTCCTCTGTTCCCGGCTGACCGGAAAGGGTTTCGGCGGCTGCACCGTAAGCGTCATGAGCGAGACCGCGATACCCGAATACCGCAAGCGCCTGGAAGATTACGAAAGAATTTTCGGATTTCGACCCGTGGTACACGAAGCCCGAGTCGCCGGTGGGCTTCACCTCGTCGGTTGAAGTATCCCCCCCGCTTTCGGTACAATGCATCAGCGTCCTGGGAGATCGCACAATCGTGAAAATTCTCGTAACGAATGACGATGGTGTTCACGCCGAAGGGCTCAACGTGCTCGTGCGTGAACTTTCGAAGGATCATGAGGTCTGCATCTTCGCTCCGGATCAGGAGCGCTCGGGCGTATCCAATGCGATGACACTGCGCCATCCCGGCAAGGTTCGAAAACTCGGAGAAAGGCAATTCAGCTGCTCCGGCACTCCCGCCGACTGCGTCATACTGGCAAGTCTGGGCGCCATACCTTTCGAACCGGAAATCGTCGTTTCGGGGATCAACCGCGGCCCCAACCTCGGTACGGATATCATCTATTCGGGAACCTGCGGCGCGGCGCGGCAGGCGGTCTTGAACGGACTGCCGGGCATAGCCGTCTCCTGCGCGGCGTACAAGGACCCGATGCACTACGGGGCGGCGGCTTCCTTCGTGAGACGGCATTTCCGCCGGCTGCTCGATCTGTGCGACCACGGCGTTTTCCTGAACATCAACGCGCCGAGCTCGGAGGCGACGGATCTGGAGGGCGAGTGGGCGATTCCCTGCAGGCGCAGGTATCGCGATCATCTCCGCTCCTTCGACGCGCCGGATGGCTTCAGCTATCACTTTCTCGCCGACAGCACGATCGAGACGCACGAGGGCGAGGGCTCGGATCATGTCGTCGTGGCCAACGGCAAAGTCGCGATCAGTCCCGTGCTGGTGCATCCTCAGGTTCCGGTCGATTTCGTGGCAGGATTGGAGTTTCGCTAGGACAAGGTATGGAAGAGACGCTGAAAGAAGTCGCTCGGCGCTATGCGGACCGCGATTGGACCGGAGCGCTCGAAGCTCTCAGAGGCATCGATTCGACGGAGAAAAACCATCTCGACCTTGCATATTTTCTGGGACTATGCCATGCGCGCCTGGAGCATTGGGACGAGGCGCTCCTCTATCTGGAACAGGTCGTCACGGCGGAAGTCGACGCCATGCGCGTCTATCAGTGCCGGCTCGCCCTGGCCTACGTCTACGCGCTGACCGGGCGATATAGACTCGCGGATTATGAACTTGGACGTCTCGCCGACACCGGGTTCGGCTCGTCGCAGGTCCTTTCCTTCCTCGGTTATACGGCCTGGGCCCAGAACAGGATCGACCAGGCCCTCGACTACTACGCGAAGGCGCTTGCGTTGGATGTGGAGAACGCGACCGCCCTCAACGGAATGGGCTACCTCCTCGCCTGCGAGGGGAGGGACGGAGCCCGCGCTCTGACCCTGTGCCGCAGGGCGGTCGACAAGAGCCCCGATAGTCCCGCCTATCTCGACTCCTTGGCTTGGGCCTACTATCGCCTCGGCTTTTTGGATGAAGCGCGCGACTATATCCACCGCGCCCTCGTCATAGCGCCGCAGGAAACCGAGATACGCGAGCATGCTCGAGCCATTTCCGGCGCGGAGGCTTAGACATGAAATCTGCAGTCCTTGCGATCCTGTGTGTTCTTCTGGCCGCCGCTCCGGCTGCCGCGCAGTTCAGCGCGGACATAGCCTCCCCGGGCGCCGCGGAGCAGCTCAGGCTGGGTGTCCAGGCCTTTCACCGCGGCCGCTACGCACAGTCCATCCTCCTATTCGAGAAATCGCTGGCGTATCAGCCCGATTCTGCCCTGATACAATACTGGCTGGGCAGGGCTTACTATCAAAGCGGCTTCGAAGAGACCGCCTTGCGCGCATGGGGCCCCATCCTGTCGGCTCCCGATGCCCCGCCCTTCCTCACGGCGAGAGCTGAGTTCATCCGTTCCTCGCGCGCGCTCGACCAGCTACCGAGGGATCTCAGCTACGTCGAAGTGGAGCGATACAAGGGACGGCAAGGGAACGCGACACTTTTCCTGCGCCCGTCCACGATCATCTCGCAGAGGGACGGCACTACGCTCGTCGTGGGCCACGGCTCCAACGAAGTCGTGACCCTCGACAGCTCCGGGCTAGTCCGTAAGCGGGTTACGGGCGGCTTGCCGGGCTTGGATCGCCCTTTCGGAGCGGCCGAACTGCCGGACGGGACGCTTTTCGTGAGCGAGTTCGAAGGCGACAGGATCCTGCGCATAGCCCCCGATGGCTCCACCAGAAGTATCGGCTCGAAGGGACGGGGACCGGGCAAGTTCCTGGGGCCGCAGTATCTGGCCTGCGACGACGCGGGGTACGTCTATGTCGACGACTACGGCAACAATCGCATCTGCAAACTGGATTCCGACGGCAAGTACATCCTTTCCTTCGGGGATCGGCAGGACGCTTCGGGCTTCCCCGGCCTCGAGAGCCCTGCCGGACTGGTGGTCAAGGACGGAACCGTCTACGTCGCCGATTCCTTGCGCAAGTCCGTTTTCGAATTCGACGGCAACGGCAACTACCTCGGAGTTCTCGCGGAAGGGGAGCTGCATTTCCCCGAAGGCCTGGCTCTCTGGCAAGCCGGCTCGGCCTTGCTCGTCGCCGATACGGACCGCATCGTTTCCATAGATCTGTCGAGCGAAACGCTCAGCATGGTCTATAGCCCCCCGGACAGGCATGCGAGGATCGTGGACGCCGTTCCCGATCATAACGGAAATCTGATCTACTGCGATTTCGACGCGTCCGCCGTCGCCGTGATTTCCGAATCGTCGCAAATCGCGGCGGGTTACGATGTCGAGATAGAGCGGATCATGTCCGATGCCTTTCCCGTCGTGGATGTCGACGTGAGCGTTCGAGACCGCAGCGGGGCGCCGGTCGTCGGTCTGCGGGGAGGCAATTTCTATCTCACCGAACGACTGAGCACGACCAAGCAGTTCGACGAGGCCGGCAAGGCGGTGGTCAGACGGGAAGTCGTCATCGCCCCCGCCGCGGAGCAGAAACTCATCGGCATCGGACAACTCGCCCACGACAGCAGAATAGCCCTCGTCCTCGAGCGCTCTCCTGCGCTGACCGCCAGATCGGACGAGCTCCGGTCCGCCTTGACCGATCTCTACACCTCTTTGGCCGCCGCCGGCTTGTCCCGCCCCCTGGTCTTTACGGCGGGAAACGTGCCGGCCCGCCAAGCCGCGTCGGATGTCTCGGCCGCGATGCGCGCCGCCCTCGCGCCCGCAGAGGGAGCGGGACATTTCGACGCCGGTATCAGGCTCGCCGCGACGAGCCTATTGCCGTCCGGCGCCCGCGATGCGATCGTCTACGTCGGCACGGGGGACATCGACGAGACATCCTTCGTGGGGACCAGCCTGTCTGAATTGGGAGCCTTTCTCAAGAACAATGGACTGCATTTCTACGCTGTCGTTCTGGGAATCCCCTCGGCTCCCCTGCGCTATCTGGCCCAGGCAAGCGACGGGGCCATCTATTCGGCTTCGCGTCCCCGAGGACTCGGCGATCTGGCGGCTGACATTGTCTCGTCGCCCAGCGGCCGATATCGCCTCAGTTTCACGTCCAAAGCCGATCCCGGATTCGGACGAGCGTATCTATCTATCGGTGTCGAGGCATATCTGTATAAGAAAAGCGGGAAAGACGAACTGGGATACTACGCCCCCTTGAAATAGCGAGTGGCGCGACGCGGGCGGTGTCTTCGAAAGCGCGCACAAATGTCGCGATTTGAGGAAGCTTTTAAACAGCCTCTCTTGACGAAAAATCCTTCGACCAGGTATAGTGCATCGCGTTGTCGATGCCATCTTAGCTCAGTCGGTAGAGCGCGTGACTTGTAATCTCGAGGTCCTCGGTTCGATTCCGGGAGATGGCTCGGGCTGAAGCGGATGGTTCGATCCCCTGGGGAGATTCCCGAGTGGTCAAAGGGGGCAGACTGTAAATCTGTTGGCTTACGCCTTCGAAGGTTCAAATCCTTCTCTCCCCATCAGCCCCTTCTCGTAGAGAAGGGGTTTTTCTTAGGAGCGGGCATGAACTCACCGTTCTACTCCCAGGGCCTCAAGTTCTCCTGCACGCGCTGTTCTGCCTGTTGCCGCGGGGGTCCCGGATACGTTTTTTTATCGAAACCCGACCTCAGCCGTCTTCTCGATCTGCTTTCGCTTGATTTTCACGGCTTCTTCCATAAATATTGTACAAAAGTGGATACAGGTCTTGGAATGGCGCTCAGCCTGGCCGAGAAAGAGAATTACGACTGCGTTTTCTGGGCATCGGAGGGCTGTACGGTATATGAAGCTCGCCCTATTCAGTGCTCCTCCTATCCCTTTTGGGCCTCGGTGCTCGAGTCGTCTCGAACCTGGTACGATGAAAAGCGGGCCTGTCCAGGAATAGATCAAGGGGCGCTCAGAGGCCCCGCCGAAATAGAAGATAGGCTCGTAGCTCGTCGGTCCGAACCTACGATCGTTTTCCCGTACGGCGTCGACCCGGAGACATTCTATGCGGATTCGATTTTGGGGCGTTAGGGGCTCGATTCCGACCCCGCTCCCGCCTGCCAAGCTCAGGAGCAAGCTATCCTCCGTTCTGCAGCGGGTGACGCTCAAGGACATAGAAACGCAGGAGAGCCGCGAACTGTTTCTCGCTTCGCTTCCCGATTATCTCTTTTCCACGATCGGCGGCAATACCGCCTGCATCGAGGTGCAGACCGGCGAAAATGCCCGCTTCATCTTCGACGCCGGAACGGGAATACGGGATTTGGGCGTCGAAATCGCGGCCCTTCACCAGCCAGTGGCCTGCCATGTCTTCTTCTCGCATTTTCATTGGGACCATATCCAAGGGTTGCCTTTTTTTACGCCCGCCTTCGAAGCCGGAAACATTCTGAATTTCTACAGCCCGGTCCCCGACTTCCGTGTCATCCTGGAAAACCAGATGCGACAGCCCTATTTCCCGGTGACTATGGACCTGATGGCTTCGGCCAAGCGATTCACCGTGCTCGACGGCAATCCTGTGCGCGTCGGCGCCGTGGAGGTGCGCTACCGGGAGATGCACCATCCGGGCGGGTGCTACAGCTATCAGATTCGCGAGGGGGGGCTGAAAATCATCTATTCCACCGATACGGAGCTCCGAGAGGACGATTTCCAGCGTACGCCGGAAAATATTGAGTATTTTCAAGACACGGACCTGCTCGTGATAGATGCCCAGTACACCCTCGGCGAATCGCTGGAGAAGTACAACTGGGGGCATTCTTCCTTCAGCTTGGCCGCCGATTTCGCCGCATCCTGGGGAATCAAGAAACTCGTGCTGTTCCACCATGAGCCTTCGTACTCCGATCGAAAGATCGAGAGTCTCTTCAAGAATGCTCAATGGTATGTCGAACACCTCGAAACCCGCGGCGTTCAGGTTTTGCTCGCGCATGAAGGTCTCGAGATCGAGGTCCAATGACGAAGGAACCCTGCTCTCTTGAACTTGACGTCGGGGAGGCGCTCGCCCTTTACATCTTTTTCCGCGGGTGCGAAGAGGAATTGCCGGATGCGGTAGCTGCCTTCGCCGGCCGCATTCGAGACTATCTGTATGATCGGCTGTCCATCGAGGAAATGGAGCGTCCGGAAAAGCTCCTGTCCCGCCTCAACAACAGCCGATGACCGAGGAAGGATCTACATGCCTGCATCGTGGCCTGGCCGTCTGCGCGGAATCTTGCTAGCTTTCGTAGTTGTGATGGTCGCCGGCTTTCTGGTCGCGGCGGCCTTGGCATTCGAATTACGGCCTGCGGACGGAATCCCGGCGGGCGGGAAGCTCTTCAGTGTCGAGAGGGGCGATGAATCCCATTCTCTGGGCAAAAAGCTTGAAGACGAAGGCCTGATCAGGTCGGAGCTGCTTTTCCGCGTCCTGGCCAAGCTTCGCGGTCCCGAGGCCTCGTTCAAGATAGGCACCTATCGCATTATGCCGAAGATGGCCACCGCTGCGATCATGGACCTCTTGCTTTCCGGCCGGCAGGCCCTCGTGCGCATCACCGTGCCGGAAGGATTCACCATCTCGCAGACGGCCGCTCTGCTCGATCGAAACGGCATCGCCACCGCGGCGGATTTCGAAAAAGCCTGCCATGACCCGGCGTTGCTCGGGCAGCTCGGCTTGCCTTTCCCGAGCGCCGAAGGCTATCTCTTCCCCGATACCTATTTTTTCCCGGCTTCCTACGGGGGAGCGGCCGCTCTGCGCGAGATGGTTTCGACTTTCAGGGAACGATTGAGCAGCATTCCCGAGGCCGCCGGACTTTCGGCCCGGGAGCTCAATGACCGTGTCATTCTCGCCTCCATCGTCGAGCGGGAGTACAAGCAGCCCGACGAGGCGCCGATAATCGCAAGCGTCTTCGAGAACCGGCTGCGGATTCATATGGCTCTGCAATCCTGCGCCACGGTCGTCTATGTTCTCACCGAGCGCGAAGGGAAACCTCATCCCGAAATCATCTATGATCGCGATCTCGTGATCCGCGATCCCTACAACACGTATATTCATCCAGGATTGCCCCCCGGTCCGATCTGCAGCCCGGGGATGACTTCGCTCCAGGCTGTATTCCATCCGGCGAAAACCCACTATCTCTATTTCAGGCTTGTCGATCCCGTGGAGGGAAGGCATCATTTTTCGACGAATCTCGCCGAGCATATCGATGCTCGCGAACTCTTCATCAAGAAGGTAGGCGGTTGATGTCCAGGATTCCCGACAGTCTTGTCAGGGAAGTCCTAGCCAGAACCGATATCGTTTCGGTGATCGGCTCCTATGTTCGGCTTCAGCGTGCGGGATCCCAGTACAAGGGGCTCTGCCCTTTCCACAACGAAAAGACTCCCTCGTTTTACGTAACTCCCGATAAAGGAATATTTTACTGTTTCGGCTGCCAAAAAGGCGGCGATGTCATCACCTTTCTCAGGGAGCAGGAGAGGCTGAACTTCACGGAGGCCGTGGCCGATTTGGCGCAACGCGCCGGCATTCTCCTCGAAGTCGAAGAGGCGCCGAGCGAGGAGGAGAAGGAGCGGCGCTCCCTTCTGGAGCTGTATGAGCGCCTTGCCTCTACCTTCCATTGGTTTCTCATGAAAAGCCCGGCGGGCAAGCCTGCATTGGACCGGCTCAGATCACGTGCCGTCGATGAGCAGGTGATCGAAGAATTCCGTTTAGGCTACAGTCCCCCCGATCGACGCTGGCTCTTCGGCTTTTTGAGCTCGAAGGGCTATTCGGGACCCTTCCTCGCTCGTTCAGGTCTTTTTTCGGCTAATACGCAGGGATCCCATCTTTTTGCCGGGCGTCTCATCTTCCCGATTTCCGACGCCAAGGGCCGAGTCCTCGCTTTCGGAGGCCGGATCCTCGAGGGTGATGGCCCGAAGTATCTCAATAGCCCCGATACGGCGCTCTTTCACAAGCAGGAAAATCTTTTTGCCTTGGATAAAGCTCTTCCCGGCATGCGCAAGGAAGGAGCGGCGATCATCTGCGAGGGCTATATGGACGCTCTTTCGTTCCATACGGCCGGAGTCAGCTCGGCTGTCGCCCCCCTCGGCACGGCTTTTACCGCATTTCAGGCCAAAATACTCAAGCGATGGGTCGATCGAGTGGCGCTTTGCTTCGATGCTGACGAAGCCGGCCAGAAGGCCGCGGAACGCGCCTGCTCGATCGCCGCGTCCGCAGGACTCGAATCGGAGGTCATTCTGCTTCCCGGCGGCAAAGACGCCTCGGAAATCTTGGAAAAACAGGGGAAGGAGACATTGCAAAAAACGCGAGATTTCACTATAAAGGGTAGCGAATTTCTTGTAAGAAGGGCACAGAAGCTATTCGATATCGGAAGCATAGAGGGAAAGGCGCGGGCGGCTGCCTTTTTGTACCCCTATGCGGACGCCTTGGATATGGAGACCAAGAGGTACGCTTTTCTCGAATTCGCGGCGAGGGAGTTCGGGGCCAATCCTGTTTCCATCAGATCAGACTATGAAACAGCCAAACGAGGTGGCTCGAAACACTCCGAAGGGGGAGAATCGCGGGCCGCGACGGCTGCTCGAACCCCCGATCTTCTTTTCATGGCGGCCGTTGTCCTTGATGCCAGCCGTTTTGCGGCGCTTCGAAGCAGCGTTGCCCAGGAGGATATCGACGATACTCGCGCCCGCGATCTCTTTATCGCTCTCGAGGAATCATTCCGTGCCGATGATCTCTCGGTCGAATCCGTTCTTTCACGGGTCGAGGACGAAACTGCGAGGAGATTCGTGCGGGAATGCGCGGCGACAGGTGAGCTGTCGGCGAATATCGAGCGTCTTATAGACGATGGTATCGAGAATCTCCGCCGTCGGAGTATCGAGCGTCGCCGAGAGCGGGTCGTGGCCAGAATGGCTGCGATAAAAGCAGGGACGCTCACTGAATCGCTTAATGATCTGCTGTACGAAAAAATGCGATTGGACGGCGAATTGGAGACAATGAAGGGTGAGCGGGATGAACGATCTTGAACTTGATCCGGCGATTGCGAAGCTCCTCGAATATGCTCGTGTCAAGAAAACCATCAGTTTCGACGAGCTCTCCGATTTTCTCCCGGAGCATGTCCTCAATTCCGACAAGATAGATGGCATATTGGCGCTTCTCGAAAGCAACAATATCCAGCTCGAAGAGGAAGACGTTCAGCTTGAAGACGAGAGCGTCGTAAAAGAAGAGGGAACCGAAAAAAAGCGGCTCGTGTATTCCGACAAGGAAACCTCCGTCGACGACCCCATCCGGCTCTATCTGCGCGAGATCGGCAAAGAGAACCTGCTGACCGCGGAACAGGAAGTCGAGCTCTCCAAGCAGATGGAAGAGGGCGAGAATATCATCAAGGGGATAATCAAGCGCTCGGGCGTGTTGATTCCCGAATACCACCTGATCGTCGTCAAGGCCACTCGCCGCGAAGCCAAGGATTCTTCGCTCCAGCGCAAGGAGAACACGGAAAAAATCGCGGAGCGACGCAGGCTCAATCAATTTTACCGCGACGTCATTCGAGACTGTCTCGGTGATCTCAAGGACTATGTCGAGCACAAGCGCCGCGTGGTGGCGCGCGGCGGAGACATTTTCGGGGATTCGGACCTCCTCGTCGAGCGAGAGCGCCTCACCGGGCGCCTCAAAGAGGCCGAGATACATCCCGAAGAAATCAACAGTTTCTCCGAAAAGTTCATAGTCGCCGCGAAAAAAATCCGGAAGTACCGGAAGGAACAGGAGCGGATCGAGCGGATACTCCGCATCTCGAACATGCGCGAACTGAGGACCCTGGGCCGCAATCTCACGGTCAAGGAGAAGCGCGAGGACATCGAGGAGGAACTGGGCCTCGGTTCGGACGAAATCAAGGAGCGCATCCGCCAGATTCAGGTCACCGAGAAGAAACTCCGCGAGCTGGAAATCGGCTTCGAGTCGGATACCGATTCCATCATAGTCATGGCCAAGGAAATCAACCGCGGCCGGATCATGATGAAAAACGCCAAGGACAGGCTCATCAAGGCCAATCTCCGCCTCGTAGTCTCGATCGCCAAGAAATACACGAATCGCGGCCTGCACTTCTTCGATCTCGTCCAGGAAGGCAATATCGGCCTCATCAAGGCGGTCGAGAAATTCGAATACCGCAAGGGATACAAGTTCTCCACCTATGCCACGTGGTGGATCCGGCAGGCCATAACCCGTTCCATTTCCGATCAGGCGAGGACCATCCGCGTTCCCGTCCATATGATCGAGCAGATCAACAAGGTAGTCCGCGAATCCCGGCAGCTGATGCAAAAGCTCGGCCGCGAGCCCACCGACGACGAGATCGCCGAGCAGCTCGGCTGGCCGGTGACGAGGGTGAAGAGCGTCAAGAATGTAGCGAGAGAGCCTATTTCGCTCGAGACGCCCATAGGAGAAGACGAGGATTCCCTGCTGGGCGATTTCATCGAAGACAAGGAAGTCGAGAACCCCTCCGTCCAAACGGACTACAAGCTCCTTCAGGAGCAGATACGGGCCGTTCTCTCGACGCTTCCGCCTCGCGAGCAGGAAGTCTTGCGCATGCGATTCGGCCTGGATGACGGTTATTCCCTGACGCTCGAGGAGGTGGGTCTGTATTTCAACGTCACGCGGGAGCGTATCCGTCAGATAGAGGCCAAGGCTCTCAAGAAGCTCCGACATTTCAAGCGCAGCCAAAAACTGCGCGATTACATGGATCATTGATACGCGGGCCCGAACGGGCTCCGCAGGCAGGAAACCTGACTGGGCGAGGTAGTATATGCTGATGGAAGAAGTCTTTGAGCGGCTGCGGGAATACCAGACGATCCTCACGAAGCGAGTCGAGATCGAGAGTGAGGTTCAGGATATTCCGAAGGCGCTCGATGCGCAGACGGAACTTTTGTCGCGCCTGAAGAAGTCCTATCTCGAGAAGCATCAGCTGTTCGAGGAGGCCGAGGCCCGAGTCCGCGATTTGCGCGGACAGCTCGCCGAGGCGGAGGCTTCGAGAGAGAACGCCGAGAAGCAGATGGATTCCATCTCGACTCAGCGGGAATACGAGGCGCTCAACAAGGAAATTCGCGACGCGACCGATCGGGAGCACGGCTTCAGAAAGGATCTTCAGCGCGAAGAGCGAAACCTGGTCGAGATCGAAGAATCGCTTCGTCGCGACGAGAGCATGATCCAGCTCCAGGAATCGGAGATCTCGGAAAAAAGCACGAAGATCAACGCCGAGAAGGACATGAAGCTCCAGGAGATCGATCAGCTCAAGCACGACGAGGCTCAGGCTTCGGACGGGCTGGATAAGGATGTTCTCTATAAGTTCGAGAGGATCATTCGCTCGAAGCAAGGTCTCGGCATCGTTCCCGTCAAAGGCTATGTCTGCACGGGTTGCTACATGATCCTTCCGGCCCAATTCGTGAACGAGGTTCGGTCCGGCAACCGGATCATTTTCTGCCCCTATTGCTCCCGTGTGCTCTATTACCAGGAAACGGAAGAACAAGCCGAGCAGCTTTTCGTGGACGTCGAGTCCGGTTCGCTTTCGGATCTGGAAGACTATTCCGAAGAAGGCGAGGATGACTCGTTCGAGGATGACGGAGACGAGGGCGACAAGGATTCGTCGATGGAGGATGCCGAGGATTGACATGGTAATTTGGGCGGGTCGCGCCGCCGCTTTGCGCTCCTAAAGAGCGTGAAGAGGAAAGTCCGGGCTCACGAGAACGCAACGCCGGGTAACTCCCGGGCTCCGGCCGTTCAAGCGGTCGGAGACAGACAGCGCCACAGAAAACAGACTGCCGCTCGGGCCGCCGCTCGGCGAAAGCCGGCTGCGGGTTTCCCGGGTTGGTGAGGGTGAAAAGGTGGGGTAAGAGCCCACCGCGTCGTCGGCAACGAAGACGGCACGGCAAGCCTCGTTGTGAGCAAGGCCGAGCAGCGAAGGGTGGTTCGCCCATATTCGCGGGTAGGTCGCTCGATCCGCCGCGCAAGCG
Source organism: Rectinemataceae bacterium (assembly GCA_035530095.1). Lineage (GTDB taxonomy): Bacteria > Spirochaetota > Spirochaetia > Treponematales > Rectinemataceae > JAJXZP01. The sequence goes on from DATKVK010000052.1 coordinate 36,848, forward strand.
GCGGAGTGGATGGATGGCGGCGGCCCCGCAAGGGGTACAGAACCCGGCTTATAGACCCGCCTTTTTATTCAAAAGGTCCTCGCGATTGACGAGTACTTTGTATCCATGCTACAAGTGTTCACGGTTCATCTGGGCTGCGATTCAAATGGAATCCTTTTCCCGAACATTAGACAATTACACCGGAAGCTATCTCGCACGGCGCCGGCGAAAACGCCTTGTAGTATCGTTGTCGGTGCTGGCCGTAGCGGTCCTGGTGGCCGGGGGCGTGCTGCAGCTCACGCACGCCGGGTTCTTCGCGGCCCATGGCTCGGCCCGTAGAGTGGCCAAGCATGTCGTCCTTGCGGATTGGAACGCCAAAAGCTGGAACAAGGTCATAGATGAAACGACTACCTCACTCGCTACGGCTCCGCTCGATCCCTTCTACCTGATGTTCAAGGGTTTCGCTTCATTTTATAAAGCGCTCGAGTTGCCCGAAGGCGATGATCGCGCCGCATTGCTCGATGAAAGCGTGATGGCCCTCCGAAAAGCGCTCGCCACCAGACGCGCCTTGCCTAAGGCGCAGATCGAATACATTCTCGGTAAGGCATATTACCTGAAAGGGTTCTCATATTTCGACGAGTCCGTCAAATACATGGAGGAATCAATCGCAGACGGCTACGGCGCCCCCGACACGAACGAGTACCTGGCGATGGCCTATGCCGGCCTGGATCAGAAAGAGAAGGCGGTGGAATATTTCAAGGCGGCGCTTGAGAAGAGCAAGGCCGAGCTGCTGTTGCTTGCCGCGGCGAAGACCTACATCGACATGGGAGACAACAGCGACGCCGAGCCGCTCTTGATCGAAGCTCTCGCTTCCGGCAAGAACGCCGTGGTGGCCGAAAAATGCCATTTCATGCTCGGCGCTATATACCGCGCCGCCGGCGACGCGGCGAAAGCCGAAGAACAATATGATCTCGTGCTTCAAAGCGACCAGAATTCGGCCGAAGCGCATTACCGGCTCGGTCTCATCTACCAGGACCGCGGCGAGGCGGTTCGGGCGCGCGCGGAATGGCGAAAAGCCGTTTCCATCAACCCGAGCTTTGCCGCAGCCCGCGAAAAACTGACTGAAAAACTCTAGCCCCTCGGAGGTTTCCATGCCCATACACAACATTTTCGATTCGATTTCTCTCGACATCGGCATCGATCTTGGAACATGCAACACCCTTATCTACGTTCGAGGAAAGGGCATCGTCGTCAACGAGCCTTCCGTAGTCGCCGTCGAGCGCGGAACGAACAAGGTCGTAGCGGTCGGATCCGAGGCCAAGCGGATGCTATGGAAGACTCCGGGCGACATCATCGCAAAACGTCCTCTGCGCGATGGCGTGATCGCGGATCCCGATATGACGGAAAAGATGATCAAGTATTTCATCCAGAAAGTCATCGCCAAACGTTGGTTCGTAAAGCCGCGAATGGTGATTGGCGTGCCCTCCTGCATCACGAAGGTCGAGGAGAACGCGGTCGTGGATTCGGCCTACAAGGCGGGAGCGCGCTTCGTGAAGGTCATCGCCGAATCCCTGGCTGCGGCGATCGGAGCCGACATTCCCATCTCCGAGCCGGCCGGACACATGATCTGCGACATAGGCGGAGGAACCTCGGAGATTTCGGTAATCTCGCTCAAGGGAATGGTCGTCACCAACGCCATCAGGATCGGCGGAGACGAATTCGATGAGGCGATAATCAAGCACATCCGCAATGTCCACAATCTGATAATCGGCGAGCAGACGGCCGAACGGCTCAAGATAGAGATCGGCAACGCCAGCCCCGACAAGGTGATCGAAAAGGTCGAGATCAAGGGGACGGATGCGATAACGGGCCTGCCGAGGAAGCTCGAGATCGACTCCGTAGAGGTCCGCGAGGCTCTGCAGGAACCCATTACGCAGATCGTCGAGGAGATCAAGAAGACGCTCGGCCAGACGCCGCCCGAATTGGCCGCCGATATCGTCGAGCGGGGCATCGTGATGGCCGGCGGCGGTTCGCTGCTCAAGGGACTTCCGAAACTCGTGGCAAAAGAGACTGGTGTACCCGTAATCCTCGCGGAGCGCCCCTTGGAATGCGTCGCGATCGGAGCGGGCAAGTATTTCGAGACGATGCGCAGCCAGGACGGGTCGCGGAGCGTCTACGATAGTCTCAATATCTAGGAAGCCGCCTCGTGTCCGATTCTTCACCCAAGGAAAACCGGCGCGCTCGTCGCGCCGTTCCAGGAGCCCTTATCGGGGTGAGTCTCATCTGTCTCATCGTTTCGACTCGAAGCCTGGTGGGAGTGCCTGAACGCTTCGGGATCACCGTTTTCGGGTTTTTCCAGACAGGATTCTCGGCCGTCGGGAATTTCGTTTCGGATACCGTCGCCTCGATCGCGGAACTGCACCGGCTCAGGGCTGATTATCAGGACGTCGCTACGAAGCTGGAACAATACACGAACATGGAACGCGGTCTCGCCGATCTGCAGGCTGAGAATCGACGCCTCAAGGAACAGCTCGGCCTCGTCGACAAGATCGGCTATGAGAGAATCAGCGCACGTATCGTGGCCAAGGATCCGGCCAATCTGTATCCGACGATTCTCATCGACAAGGGAATCGAAGACGGCATCCGAAAGGATATGCCGGTCGTGGCCTTCCAGGACGGAGTGGAGGGCCTCGTCGGCCGCGTTCTCGACGTCGGCCATGGCACGAGTGTCGTGGTCCCGGTCTACGACCAGAGCTTCTACGTAGCCGCCCGTCTGGATAGGGCGCGCTATGAAGGCCTCGTCGGCGGTTCCGGTTCGGCCGACGAGGCTCTTGTCATGCGATATGTGAAAAAGAGCGCCAAGGACGAAATCCAGTATGGAGATCTCGTGGTAACGTCCGGCTACGACTCGATATACCCTCCCGACATCGCCATCGGCCGAGTCCGGAAAATCCGCGACATCGAATATCAGACTTCGATCGAATTGGATCTCGACCCCGTGCTCGATTTCTCGCGTCTGGAATACGTTTTCGTGATACGCGCCGTGCCGATCGCCCAGACCGGGGAGGCCACACCTTGATTCGCAGCGTCGTTTTCTCCACCTTGCTCCTCATCGCCTGTTCCTTCGTCCAGGCCGCATGGCTGGGGAGCATAGCCATCCTCGGGGTGGTTCCGGATATCTCGCTCGTCGTGCTCATCTGGATAGCCTATGTGAATGGACCGGTGGCGGGGCCTTTCGCGGGATTCTTCTCCGGAATCGTTCAAGACCTGACTTCGGCGGCTCCCTTGGGATTCCACGCCTTCGTGAAGACCGTCGTCGCCACGCTGGCGGCATTGCTGCATGGCTCGTTTTTCATCGACCGGTTCTTCCTGCCCATCGTGCTCGGAGCCCTGGGCACCGTAGTCAAGGCTTTGGCCGCCGGCGTTCTTTCTATCCTCTTCGGCGGGAAAATCCATTCCTATTCCTTTACCGATCGGATGCTGTGGATCGAAGTCGCATACAACGGCCTCATCGCCCCCGTGATTTTCTTTCTGCTGGGGCCCCTTAAGCGAGCATTGGCCACGGAGCGCGGCAGACAATGAGATCTTCCATCCCCGAGCGGCTCGCGTTCGGCGCCGGCACGCCCGCCAGCCGGATACGGATTCTCTCGATCCTGGCCACCCTGCTTTTTGTCGTCTATTCGTCGTACCTTTTCTATTTGCAGGTCGTCAGGGGAGGCGAGTACCGGAATCGCGCTCATTCCATCACGACGCAGGCTAGCATCATTCCAGCTCAGCGCGGCGAGATTTTCGACCGCTCGTACTCCGCGCCCCTGGTCATCAACACCGATTCCTTTGCAGTCGAGTTGACTCCCGCTGAGCTGCCGGCCGGCCGCCGGGAGGCCACTTTCACAAAACTCGCTTCGACGCTCGGCATGCCCATCGAGGAAATACGAAGGCGCGTGCCCCCCGCCTACTATCATCTCTATCAGCCCATCGAAATTCTGGGATCGGTTCCCTACACCACCATCACGTCCATCGCCGAACGCATAGACGATTTTCCCGGTGTTTCCTGGCACTCCAAGCCGATCAGGAACTATCTGGAAACCGGCTCCATTTCGCATGTCATCGGTTATGTGGGAGATATAACCCGCGACGAGCTCAAGCTTCTCTACAACCAGGGATACAAGGCCGGCGATGTCATCGGAAAAGACGGCGTCGAAAAGCAATACGACAAGATCCTTCGCGGCCAGGACGGTTGGGAATACCGGACAGTCGACGTCAGGGGCCGGCGTATCGCCTCGAACCGCGGAAGAATCGTGCCTCCGGTCATGGGGTCCAATCTCGTTTTGACGATCGACAACAATATGCAACAGATCGCCGAAAAGGCCCTCGGTCCGAGAATGGGGTCCGTCGTCATCCTCAAGCCCTCCACGGGCGAAGTGCTCGCGATGGTTTCCTACCCCTGGTACAACCCCAACGACTTCATGGGGCTCCACGCGGGGGACGCCTACGCCAAGCTCCTGGCCGACCCGAATACGCCTCTCCTCAACAGAACCATCCAGTCGAGTTATCCTCCCGCGTCCACGTTCAAGACGGTCCTCAGCGCCGGCATCATCGAAGAGAAAGCCTTTCCCCTCGACAAGAAAGTGCTGTGCACCGGTCAGATCACCTACGGCGACCGCGTCTGGAACTGCTGGGTGCACAAGCCCGGCCACGGGTGGCTCGATCTTGAAGGCGGCCTCGCGCAATCCTGCGATATCTATTTCTGGACAGTCGGACGGGACGACCTCGGAATCGAGCGGATCGTTTCCTATGCCAAGGAGTTCGGTTTCGGCAAGGACACGGGAATCGACCTTCCGGGAGAGCTCGATGGCTTCGTACCCACTCCGCAGTGGAAGGAGCGGCATTTCCACGAGAAATGGCTCGGCGGCGACACCATGAACCTCTCCATCGGACAAGGCTATCTTCTGGTGACTCCGCTGCAGCTGGCGGACATGATGGCCATGGTCGTCAATAGCGGCATCATCTACCGCCCGCACGTCCTGAAGGAAGTCAGGGATCCGACCACGGGAGCGATAATCAGCCAAGTCCAGCCCGAGACCTTGACGAATTCGCACATCTCCCCCGAGACTTTCGCGACGCTTCGGGACTACCTGCGGAACGTCATCGTCAACGGCACGGCTCGCTTTCCCTTGAATACCAAGGCCGTCGAAATCGCCGGCAAGACGGGAACGGCGGAAGTCGGACTCAAGGATAGATGGCATTCGTGGTTCGTCGCTTTCGGTCCCTACAACGCCGATCCCAAGGATCAGATCGTCGTCGTCGTGATGGTCGAGGCCTCCAATCCCTGGGAATGGTGGGCCCCCTACGCTTCCGATATCATTTTCCAGGCGATTTTCGCCGGACAGACATACGATCAGGCCGTAGACACGCTCGGACTGAGGTATCTCATGAAGAAACAGCATTGGGGACGCGTCGAATGAGATCGCTCAGACTTCTCTTCGAAGACATCGACTTGCCTCTGCTCGGCGCGACGCTGGCTCTCGTGGTGATCGGAATATTCTCGATCTACTCATCCGGCGTCACCGCAAGCGGAATGGTGGTGTCCAACGAGTATATAAAGCAGATCATCTGGGCTGCCCTCGGGCTGGTCCTCATGGTCTTCATCGCCTTCCTCGACCACAATCGCATGAAGGACTATTCCTTCTTCATCTATCTTTTTTTCCTTCTGGCCATGCTCTATACGAATATCGGCGGCAAGGTGGTCAACGGGGCTCGGTCATGGGTCGGGATCGGCGATTTCGGGATCCAGCCATCCGAGTTCGCGAAACTCGCGACGATTCTCTTCCTGGCCCAATACCTTTCGAGTTCCGAGCATCAAAGCTCTCTCAGGCGATTCGTCGTTTCGTTCGCCATCATTTTCGTTCCGATCGCGCTCATTCTGCCGCAGGGAGATTTCGGAACCGCGCTCGTCTTCTTTCCCGTTCTCCTGTTCATGGTTTTCGTCGCGGGGCTCGAACGTCGGCACGTCCTATTCGTTCTCGCGGTGAGCGCCCTTTCGGCCCTTTTCACGATCCTGCCGCTCTGGGAAAAATATATTCTCAAGGCGCCCTCGGCCTTCTTCTTCGTATTCTACCGAGCGCCGTATTCATTTCTCATCTTAGGCGGCTCGGCCCTCATTTTCGCCCTGGCGGCATGGGGCTGGGGTTCTTTCAAGAAGCGATATTATTATTGGATAGCCTTCGTGTCCTTGATACTCGCGGCCTCGATCCTGTTCTCGACGGTCGCCCACCATGTCCTGAGAGAGTATCAGGTGATGCGGCTCATCGTGTTCATCGATCCGAGCATCGACCCGCGCGGTTCCGGCTGGAATATCCTCCAATCCATGACCGCCATCGGCTCGGGCGGATTTGCCGGCAAGGGATTCCTCCAGGGTACCCAGAGCCATTACCGGTATCTGCCGCAGCAGAGCACGGATTTCATTTTTTCCATAATCGCCGAGGAATGGGGATTTTTGGGCGGGTTGACGGTTTTCGCGCTCTTTTTCGTCATCTTGCGGCGATGCCTCCTCCTCTTGAAGACCGTCAAGGACAGCTACGCGAACTACATCGTGGCAGGCGTCATGGGCATGATCTTCTTCCATTTCATGATCAATTCCGGCATGGTCATGGGTATCATGCCCATCACCGGCATACCGCTGTTCTTCCTTTCCTATGGAGGATCCTCCCTCTGGACCGTGCTGCTCTCGATCGGACTATTGTTGGGCATATCCGCGCGGAGGTTCCGCGTTTGAGGCGTCGGATCGATCCGCTTGCGGATATCGGACCGCGGCTTCTATCGGTGGAGAAACCCGCCCGTTATCTCGGTGGAGAATACGGCGCCATTCGCAAGGAAGACGAGGGATTGCTCACCATAGCCCTCTGCTTTCCCGATCTCTACGAGATCGGGATGTCCAATAATGCCATTCGAATACTGTATGACGGCCTAAACAGGATCCCGGGCCTCCGCTGCGAACGGGTTTTCGCGCCGGCGCCGGATTTCGAGGCGCTCCTTCGCGAGATGTCGATCCCGCTCTATACGCTGGAATCGGGAATACCGCTCGCCGATGTGGATATTCTCGGCTTCTCAATCGGGTACGAGCTCGCGGCGACGAGCATGCTCGCCGTCCTGCAGTCCGGAGGGGTCGCGCTCAAGAGCCGAGATAGGGGAGGGGACGCCCCGATCGTCATGGCCGGCGGTCCGGCCATCAGCAATCCGCATCCGTTCGCCGACTTTCTCGATTGCGCCTTCATAGGCGAGGCGGAGGGAGGATTTTTCTCCCTTGTCGAAGAGTTGGCCAAGCTGAAGGCCGAGGGGGGCGACCGCGACGGCTTGCTGGCGCGAATGTTCTCCGAGCCGGCGATGTGGTTTCCCGCCAGGGAAGGCCGCGAAGGCAAGTCGGCCACGCGGGCCATGTACGAAGGCTTCGGGAGCGAAAGCTACCGCACGGCGCTGCCGGTCGCCACGATGAAGACCGTACAGGATCACGGGACGGTCGAAATCATGAGGGGCTGCCCCAACGGGTGTCGTTTCTGCCATGCCGGCTATTACTACCGGCCGAGGCGATTCAAGGACTACCAGACCATCAGGGCGGAAGTCGAATACCTCGTCCGGCAAGGCGGATATCGGGAGATCACCCTGGCCTCGCTTTCTTCGGGGGACTATCCCTACGTCGGCGAGCTTTTGGCCGCGTTGAATGCGGAGTGGAGGGATGAAAAGGTCTCCTTCCAGCTCCCATCCCTGAAGGTGAACTCCTTTACTCTTCCGGTGCTGAAAGAGCTCGCCGAAACCAGGAAATCGGGCCTTACCTTCGCGGTGGAGACACCGGTGGATGAATGGCAGAAGGTCATCAACAAGGATGTATCCTTTGAGCAGACAGTAGCCATTCTGCGGGAGGCCCATGCTCAAGGTTTTCGGCAGGCGAAGTTCTATTTCATGATCGGACTTCCCGTGCCGGGGAGAGGCGAAGGGGAGGCTGCGGCCATAGTCGATTTTTTCGAAGACTTGAATCGGCGCATCCCGATGCAGATAAACGCGACGATCGGAGTCTTCGTGCCTAAGCCGCATACGCCGTTCCAGTGGTCCCCGCAACTCAGCGAATCCGAAGGGCTATCGGCTATCAATGGAATTCGCTCGCGGCTGAAGCATCTCCGCAATCTCAAGATTTCCTATCACTCCCCGTTTTTATCTTTTATCGAGGGGCTGATATCCCGAGGGGACGAACGGGTAGGGGAACTGCTGCTCGACGCTTTCTCCAAAGGGGCCCGCCTCGACGCCTGGGAGGATCGCTTCGACAGGGAGCTCTGGCGGGAGGTTGTGACGTCCGCGCCATGGGATGTCGAGACCACGGTTTGTTCGGCGAAGCCGCTCGACGACGTTCTTGCCTGGGACGATATTCATGTACGAGTCTCCAAATCGAGCCTCTTGAGGGAGTTGCAGCGATCAATCGAAGGCAATTCGACTTCACTATGTATGAATAATTGCACTGAACCCTGCGGGTCCTGTTCGGACGCGCTGCGGGTTGTCGACAATAGTGAACATATTCGATTCGAATCTCCGTCGAAGATCATAAAAGCCGATGCTGTGCCTTCATTCAGATTGTTGTTCCAATTCACCAAGACAGGAATCGCCCGATTCTACCCGCATCTCTCGATTGTCGAAGCGTTGAATAGGGCCTTTCTCATGTGCAGGCTTCCAATGGCCTATTCTGTCGGCTTCAATCCCAGCCCTCGCCTCGAGGTGCTGCAGCCTCTTCCCATCGGGTTTGCCTCGCGAGGCGAAATAGGGTCCTTGCTGCTATCCTCTTCTTTGGATGGCCTTGACGGTTTGATCGATGAAATAAACTCGCGCTTGCCTTCGGGGATTGCGATATCGCATTTCAGCATATTCCCGCTTTCGGCCGGGAAGAAGCAACATTCGCTGGGTTCGCTTCTCTGGGGATCGCTTTTCGAGGCGCAAGCGTCTCGGCCGGAAAAGAGCGGCGATTACGAATCCACGATACGCCGTGTGTTGTCCGAGCTGGAGATCAAGGGAAGCGAATCGAAGCTCTCCGATGGGAAAATCTTGATTCGCCTTCCGGAGCCTTTGTCCAAGGAACAAAACCTCGTACATCTGCTCGAGCGCTGCGACCCGTCCCGTCCCATCCAGTCGGCCTTTTCGATTACTCGATTGGAGGCCTACGCTCGGGTTGGAGGCTCTGAGCTGGATTTCTTTAGAGCCTACAAAGAGCTTGAATGAAGTATCGAGGGGGCTGGGAGAAGAAATATGGTAGTAACAAATAAGTAGACAGAATATACATTATACGAAGTTAAGACTGTGGCAAACTAATTGATCAGGATGCCCACCATTGTCAGTTGAGAAATCATCGAATTTTGATCGAGGCGCCGAAGCTAGCGGGGAGACTTGGTACGGTGTTGAGAGTGTCTTGCGGCAAGCCGATCCCGACGGCGAAGACGACCATGTATAAGGCAACACCGGAATTATAGGTGTTGTTGTTGCCGCTAGTGGCGATAGTACCAGAGCTTGCAGAACTATAGGTGTTTCCATCGTAATCGTTATCGGTCGGATTTGAAGCAGTAAAGTCGGCCAGGTTAGTACCTGATGGAGGATTAGAAAAATACTTGTGGGTGTAGGATCCGCTGGATGGATATGCAGCCCTGTAGAGGTTGGTTGTCAGGCTAGAACCGTCATAGCCATAGGTAGTGTGAACGGTCCAGTCGGACGTTGAAGGAATAGCGACCACATAGGTGATGGAACTCTGTTTATAGGCGGGGTTCGAAAACCACAAGAGCGGCGTATTGCCGCTTGACGTGCTGCTGTCATACATCCGGTTGAACTTGTACGTATTGATCATAGAGTACAAAACCGAGTCCGGTGCGGCACTGGATGATGCTGCCAAGGCTTCTATCGACTGACGGTCATACTCGGCCTTATTCCAATCCGCATAGCAGCGATAGTAGAGTTCGTAACCCTTGAAATCGCTCGTGTTGTTCGAAGTATTATGGTAAAAAGTCAGAGTAGTCGAAGCGCTACTTGCAGTCGTCGCATTGGGCGGGTAGTAGTACGGCACCGACTCGATGCCGCAGCTTCCCATGACGGAAAGAGGCAGCAGCGAGGCCGATGCGAAAAGTGCCGCTCGAAGCAGGATCAGGGCACGGCGGGGTAGCCGTCGGACTCCGCGAGGGAGGGCCCCCTCCCCTCGCGGCTGTCGGTCACGTGCCCCGCCGGCCAAGGGCTTCGAGCGGCGGCGGCGCGAGATCTTCGAGACAATCGACCAACTCATAGATGAGCACGGGCTTGTTCTTGCCCTTGACGCGGATGTTGTCCAGCTCGCGGACGATGAACTTGTCCTTGACCAGACCGTAGGTGAACTCGCTGATGATGATGTTGGTCCCATACTCTTTGTTCGTTCCCTCGAGCCGGGCTCCGAGATTGACGTTGTCGCCCATGAGCGTGTAGTTCATCCGCGTGGGACTGCCCATGTTGCCGACGGTCATGATGCCCGAATTGACGCCGATGCCGATGTTGATCCGTACGGGCTCGGGCCAGGCGTCGTTCAGTTCCTTGAGCCGCCGCATCTGCCTGAGCGCGCACGTGCAGGCCCGGACGGCGTGATCGACCTGAGGCAGCGGCGCTCCCCAGAAGCACATTACCTCATCGCCGACGTATTTATCCAGATAGCCGCCGTATTCCAGGATCACATCGGTCATGGCCGTGAGGTAGACATTGAGATGGTTGACCAGTTCCTGCGGGGACATGCTCTCGGATAAGGTCGTGAAGCTGCGGATATCGGAAAAGAGGACGGTCAATTCCTTGTCGACGCCGCCGAGCTCGGGCGGATTGTCGACGAGCTGATCGACGACCTTGGGGCTCAAGTACTTGCCGAAGGTTTCGCGGATCATGCGTTTGTCGCGCTCTTCGGTCATGGCGCGGTAAACCACGATGGCGATGAAGGTGAATATCATGGCGATCGCGGGAGATGAGAAATTGACGATGCGCGAATCGCCGTCGAAAACCATGGCGGTGGCCAGGAAGAAGCCGGCGATGAGGACGAGGGTGGCGAAGAAGGAGAAGACGGTCTGCAGTCGCGAGGTCATGAAGGCGACGAGGAATGTCAGGCCCGCGAGGAAAATGATGTCCATCCAGACCGGAACGGGGACGAGGAAGTTGTCCATGATGATGGTATTGAGGGCATTGGCGTGCACTTCGATGCCGTACATGATGCCGAAGGGTGTGCGCTTGTCGTCCGAAGCCATGCCCTGGGCGAAGGCGCCTACCATGAGAATTTTGTTGGCCGCCGCCATGGATCGCCGCCACGTGTTCGGATTCGGGCCGGGAGCCTTGTCGGCGTACCCGGAATAAGGCCGCACCGTGTAAGTCTGGATGCCGTCGGGAGAGTCGCTCGAAGCGGGGCCCATGAAGTTGATGAGCATCTGGCCGTTGGCATCGATCGGAATATCGATGAAGGGAATTAGCCTTTTGACTCCCGCCTTGATCAGATTGCCATCCTTGTCGTAGGTGTCGGGCGTAACCTGGATCGAGTACGGCTCCCGCTCGCCGGTGTCGGGATTGTAGATGGTCGGCGAAGGGATGCGCAGGTATTTCCCGATCACGACCTGGACGTCGGAGTAGCTCTTTCCGAAGTAATTCAGGGCCAGGGAAAGGGTGATGGCCGGCACGAAAGTATCTTTGATTTTGCGGACGATGTAGTACCCGGAGGAGCCGTCGCCTAGGCTGGAATCGATCTTGAGAGGCGCCTTGGCCGCCATTTCGCGTTTGAGTTTGTCCAGACCCGCCTGCGTGAGCGGTGTCGGGATGTTGTGATAGACCTGATTCCTGTCCATCCACGCGAGACGTTCATAATTTGCCGAGTCGACCGTAAAACCAGGCTTGAGATCGTCCAGCCTCAGCGTATCCTCGATCGTGCTGATCTTGGCGATGATAGGCTGCTTCCTGAAGACCTTGTCCCGATCGGCTATGTAGGTCGCATGACCGTAGCCGTCCGCCACGGCGCTGAAGCGGGCGAGCGGCGGATCCGCGCTCTGGAAGCTGAGCATGTCCTGCCACGGCCCTTTCACGTTGCGCAGGCTGCCGAAGCGCTGATACAACAGATTTTCCCGAGCGGCCAGGTCGGCAGCCTGGGCTGAGTCGTTGGCCACCGCCTCCAGGCTGGTTTCCAGGAACACTCTGCCGGATTCCTTGATGGCCGATTCGAGCAGATCGTCGTCCTTGGGCTGATCGGTGGGGTCGTTGAAGAAGATATCCATGAGCAGCGCGTTCTCGCGCTGCTTGGGATCCTTGATCCGGGAGAAGGCGTCGATGAGGTCGGCGTGACGCGATCGCGGAAAGGGCCAGCGCCCGTACTTATTGAGCGTATTGCCGTCGATCCCGATGATCATGATGTCGTCCGAGATCTTGGGATTGCGCTGGGCGAACACCGAACCTTCCTGCAGGGATTTTCCGCGATGGTAATCCTTGAGTCGGAAGCGCGTATCGAGCACCCGCATCTCGGTGGTCTGCAAGAGGCCCGTAGCGTAGGTGATGACGAGCATTGCGGCGACGACTGCGGCGGCTATGACGAAACCGAATATCCTGGTTTCGAGGAATTTCGCGCGCTTCCTTGCCATTCATCGGCCTCCTTGCGGGGCAAATTTCATAACTAAAAGGGCCCGGGACATGCCCGGGCCGCCGTTTTCAGATGCGCTTGCGAACGATTTCCACGCTCCCGACGAGCGGATGGAAGCCGTCACATCCGGTCATTTCACCAAGCCTTGGGATCGCAAGGCAAGTATACGGTCCTTGGCGAGCTTTGTCCAATCGTCATTCGGATAGCCGGCAACGATTTTCTCGTAGTAGCCGACGGCAGCCGTGTAGTCCTTCGATTCCTCGGAGATCCGTCCGAGGGCGAAATACGCGTGCACGACGCCAACCGTATTCTTGCCGTACTTGGCGAGCAGCGTCTTGTAGTAGCCCGCGGCCTTATCATCGGCGCCTCTCTCTTCGGCGGCTGCCGCAGCGCTCTGCAAAGCTATCGGCGCGAGGAAATCGTTTTTCAGGAGATTGGACGCGGCGGCCCATTCCTTCTCGGCTCCTGCCCAGTCTTTCGCGGTCTCATCCAGCTGGGCCTTGATCGCATGCGCCTTCTGGGCGGCATAGAGCTTCGGCCACGAGACTATGATCTTGTCGAGCGATGCCGTCAGGGTCTTCTCGAGAGCGGCTTTTTTCGTCTGGTCCTGTTCGCTCTGATAGGTGGAAAGTTCGTTCTCGGCATTTTCGATGGCGAGCGTCGAGTCCTTCATCTGGGATTCCGTGACGGCGGTCCATATCGCCACGGCGATGACGACGACGATGACCGCTCCGAGAATGCCCAACAGCACAAGGCGGAATCTCCGCAGGAAATCCGCTACATGATGGGTAATGTGCTGCTGCTCCTCCGACTTGGCTTTTGCAGAACGTGGTGCGTTGTTCATGTGTATCACTCCTTGGGATTTACTATGTCCAGTTCCTTGATCAACCGCGAAAGATAGGTTCTTTGGATGGAGAGAATTTTCGCCGTCTCCGTCTGGTTCCAGCGGTTATCCTCGAGAGCCTTGCAGATGAAATGCCGCTTGAAGATGATCAGGGCTTCCTTGAGGCTCTTGCCGCGATACTCATCCGTCTCGACGGCGACAGCGCCGAGCAGCAGGTCGCGCGGCGCGATGCGGGCATCCTTCGCGATGACCACCGCCCGTTCGACGGCATTCTCGAGTTCGCGCACATTGCCGGGCCACGAATACGAGAGCATGAGTTCCATGGCGGCCTCGGTGAAGCCGGTGAAACGCTTGTTCGTCTCGCGCGAAAATTTCTTCAGGAAGAAATCGGCGAGAGCCGGAATATCCTCCTTGCGTTGCCGAAGCGGAGGGACATGAATGGGCAGCACGTTCAGGCGATAGTAGAGATCGGAGCGGAACTCCCCTTTGTTGACCAGCCCCTCGATGTCCTTGTTGGTGGCGGCGACGATGCGCACGTCGACGGTGACACTGTCGCTCGATCCGACGCGCTCGAAGCTCTTCTGCTGGAGCACCCGCAGAAGCTTGGCTTGGAGCTTCAGGGGCAGATCGCCCACTTCGTCGAGGAAGATGGTGCCGTGGTCGGCCAGCTCGAAGCGTCCCTTGCGATTCTGTACGGCGTCGGTGAAGGCTCCCTTGACGTGACCGAATAGCTCGCTTTCGAGCAAGCCCTCCGGGAGGGCGGCGCAGTTGACGCGGACGAAAGGCGCTCCGGAACGAGAGGAGCAAAGATGCACTTGCTCGGCGAATAGCTCCTTGCCGACCCCGCTCTCGCCGAGGATGAGAACGGACGAATCCGTCTTGGCCACCTTGCCGATGAGTTCGAGCTTTTCAAGGATGAGGGGGGACTGAGCGATCAGGCTATGCCAGCCCTTGTCGGCCTCGACCTTCTCTCTGAGGTAGTGGATCTCATCCTGGGCCTTTTCAAGATGGCGGGCATTTTCGATCGCCAGGGCGGCCTGCACCGCGAACACTTCCATCCAATCCAGGTCTTCCTGGGTGAAATACTTCTTTTGTCGCTTGTTGAGGATTTCAATGACGCCGACGGTCTCCTCGCGCACGCGCATGGGGACCGCCAGGATGGAGAAAGTGGGATAGCCTATCGATTTGGAGATATCCGAATAGAAGCGCGAGTCGGTATCGACATCGTTGACGATGAGCGAGCGCCCGTGCATGGCAACCCAGCCCGCGATACCTTCGCCCGGATTGAGGAGGAAACGCTTGGCTTCCCGCCCCTTGGGCCCGAGCGCGATTTCGAACCGCAGCTTGCCCGAGTCGCGGTCGACGAGGATGAGCGAGGAGGCCTCACCCTCGGTGAGCCGCGTGGCGGATTCGAGAATTTGCGTCAGCAGCGATGTCGCGTCCCCGTATTTCGAGTTGATCAGGGCGCTGATTTCTATGAGCGTCCCGAATTTCGCGGGATCTATGACGTCGAACATCGCAGCTGCCGCCGCATGACCCCGACCAAGCGCTCGCGCGCCTAGTCGGTTTTTCTGCCGCCGTCCTTCTCCTTGAGGATGTCGCCGAGAGTGTATCCCTCGCTCGAATCATCCTGCATGAACCGCGACATCTCTTCGCGCTGCTGGCGCCTGACGAGGTCGCGGATGGAGAGGCCGAGTTTCTGTCGTTCCGGACTGAGTTCGATGACCAGAGCCTTCACCGGCATGCCGGCAGCAAAACGCTTGAGAGCATCGTCGTACTGCTCGTCCTTGTTCTCGGAAAGGTCCTGTTTCTTGATGAGACCGTCGATATCGCCCTGAACCTTGACGAAGACCCCGAAATCGGTCACTGAGGACACGACGCCGTCCACCGTGGAGCCCACGCGGAAGGCTTTGGCGAAGGAACGCCAGGGATCCTCGGAAAGCTGCTTGACGCCGACCCTGATGTTGCGGTCCTGGGAGTCGCTCTCGATGACCATGACTTCGATCTCCTGGTCTACGGCGAGCTCGGAAGCCGGGTTCTTGACGTGCTTGGTCCAGGAGAGATCGTCGATATGGAGGAAGCCATCGATGCCTTCTTCGAGCTCGACGAAGGCCCCGACGGCGGTCAGCTTGACGATTTTCCGGGTGAGCCGCATGCCCACCGGGTACTTTTCGGAAACCTGGTCCCAGGGATTGTCCTGCACCTGCTTGAGGCCGAGCGAAACCTTGCCAGCCTGGAGGTCGTAGTTGAGCACCATGCATTCGACTTCGTCGCCGACATGGAGCATCTCCTCGGGCTTGCGGACCTTCCGCACCCAGGAGAACTCGGAGATGTGGGCGAGGCCCTCGATCCCTTCCTCGACCTCGATGAAGGCGCCGTAGTCGGTGAGCTTCGTGACCTTGCCGTGCACGACGTCGCCGATGTGGTAGCGCTCTTCGAAAGTGGACCAGGGGTCGGGGGTGAAATGCTTGAGGGAGAGGTTGATCCTCCGCTCTTCGGGCTCCATGCGGATGACCTTGAGCTCGATCTCCTGCCCCTTCTTGACGAAATCCTTGGGCCGAGTGACGTGGCCCCAGCTCATGTCGTTGATGTGCAGAAGCCCGTCGAAACCGCCGAGATCGATGAAGGCTCCGAAGCTCGTGAAGCTCTTGACCTCGCCCTTGACGGTGTCGCCGATCTGGGTGCGCTGGAAGAAGTCTTCGCGGCGTTTCTCGATATCCTCTTCCATCCACTTGCGGCGGTTGAGAACGATGTTGACCTTTTTCTCGGAATACAGCCGCTCAAGATAGAACTCGGACTTGAGGCCGATGAGATTGTCGCCCTTCTCGATTCTCTGCACGTCGGCCTTGGATGCGGGCAGGAAGCCGCGCAGGCCGTGGCCGAGATTCACCTCGAAGCCGCCCTTGATTTCCTTATCGATCTGACCCTCGATCGGCTGATGATCCTTGAATGCATTGGCGACGGCTCGCCAGTACATCTTTTCGTCGGCCTTTTTCTTGGACACGACGATTTCGCCCGAATGGGTCTCTTTTTTGACGAGTATGACGCTGACTGTTTCACCGACCTTCGGCGGGTTCTCGCCGAACTCGATGATGGGAATCTTCCCCTCGGATTTGTAGCCGACGTCGACGAAAACGAAGTCATTGGTGATCTGTATGACGTGACCGTCGACGAGATCCCCCTCCTCCAGCCCCTCAAGGCTCTTGAGGTACTGCTCCTGCAATTGTGTTTGGATGTCGTCCTTGGAGGGGACAGCGGCACCCATTTCCACTTCCTTAGCGCCCATGTGTTTCCCTTATATGAAGAATTTTCCCGTATACTTTGTCATAAACTTCCTGTATGGTCAAGCCTGAGCTATCCAAATAGAAGGCATCCGGGGCGATTTTTAGGGAACCGACCGACTTGGATCGATCTATGGCGTCGCGCATTTCGATATTGCGCTCGATTTCCTCGAACGACGCCTCGCTGACACCTTGATTGTACCTGCGCAGTGCGCGCGATTCGGGGCTGGCGTCAAGGTAGAACTTGGACTCGGCCTCGGGAAACACTACGGTCGTCATGTCGCGTCCTTCCACGACCGCGTCCGTGGCGTCGGCGATGGCGCGCACATGGGCGTTGACTATCTCCCGCAGGGGGGGGATGGCGGAAATTTGCGCGACCACGGCATCGACTTTCGCGGAGCGGAGCTCGTCGTTGACATCGCGGCCGTCAAGGTGGAGCCGCCCTCCGCGATACTCGATCGAAGCCGAGCGGGCGCATTCGAGCACGGCTTCGATGTCGGATGGATCGCCCGAACACTCGAGGAGACGCAGGGTCATGGCCCGATAGATGCTTCCCGAGTTGACGTAGGCGAAGCCCAAGGCTTCGGCGATCATTCGCGCGATGGTGCTCTTGCCGGACCCGGCCGGGCCGTCGATGGCGATTATCATGCAACAACTCCGAATCAGTGACGCTGACGCGATTGGCTGGACCTGGGCGAAGACGGGTCCTGAGGGCGACTCCCCTCGCTTCCTCGGTATTGGGAAAGAGCGCGCAGCTCTTCCGGCCTCAAATCCCGAAACGAGCCCTCTGCGAGATCCCCGAGCTGGAGGGGACCGATCCGCACGCGGCGAAGGCTCAAGGCGCGGCGGCCGAAGCTTTCGAGGACGCGTCGAATTTCCCTGTTCCGGCCTTCGAGGAGCACGACACGGGCGGAGGATGGACCCGTTCTACGGAGGCTTTCGGCCTTGTAGACAAGGCCGTCGATTTCGACGCCGCGAGGGAAATCGGCGAAGAACTCGTCGGGCAAGGGAGCATCGGCCTGCAATTCATACTCTTTGTCGATGCCGCCCGAGGGATGGACAAGCCGAGAGGCCAGTTCGCCGTCGTTGGTGAAAAGCAGGAGTCCGGCGGACCACTGATCCAATCGACCGACATTGTAGACTCTTTCCGCGACGGCGGCCTTGAGCAGCTGCACCGCGAGGGGGCGGCCTTCGGGATCGGACATGGCGCAGATGTAGCCGGGAGGTTTGTTGAGAATCAGGTAGCGAAGCCGCTCGCGGGCGGCCACGGGACGGCCGTCGATCTCAACATGATCATCCGGGCCCACCTTGGTGCCCAGTTCCATGACGCGCAGGCCGTTGACCGAGACGCGGCCTTCGGTGATCACCCGTTCCGCGGCACGGCGAGAGGCGACTCCGGCCCTCGCCAGGTACACCTGGAGGCGAATCCGTCCATCATCTTCGTCAGGCATTCGGTTCGGCCTCCGGGGAGGCATCCTCGGACTCGAGGTCGAATCGCTCCCGCTCGATTTCGTCGAGCTTGGGGAGATCCGCGATGCTCCCGAGCCGGAAGTACTTGAGGAATTCCTTCGTGGTTCCGTATTGGCTGGGCTTCCCGGGTGCGTCTTTCTTCCCGACTTCCTTTACGAGTTCCCTTTCGAGGAGAAACCGCATCATTCCGTCGACCGAGACTCCGCGTATGGCTTCGATTTCGGCCCTGGTGATCGGCTGAGAGTAGGCTATGATGGACAAGGTCTCGAGGGCCGCGCGGGACAGCCGGGAATCGTTTTTCTTGCCGTACCGGTCTTTGAGCGATTCCCAGAGATCGGCCTTGGGAGCGAGAATCCATCCACCGCCCGAATGGAGAGGCTCGAGTCCATGCGATGGCGACGCGCGCTCCTCGACGAGCTGTTCGAGCGCCTTGTCGACGATCTCCCGCGCCAGACCGGAAATGCGCGCGATGCTGCCCTCGTCGAGCGGCTCGGACTCGAGAAAGAGGATGCTCTCGATGAGGGCTGCTTCCCTGTCAAGCCTGAGTTCCATGTTCCTCCTGCGCACTGTACGCTCGTATCACGATATCTCCGAACAGCCTATGCTGAAAGATCGAAATCACCTTGTACTTGACCGCTTCCAGGATGGCGAGGAATGCGCAGACGACGTCCATCGTCGAGCGGGATCTGGTGATCAGATCCGTGAAGGCGAAGGACTCGCGTGACTCCAGAAGCTCGTGGATGAGAGCCGTTTTTTCGTTGATCGACACCTCTTCGTACAGATCGATGATCCGCTCGGAAGAGAGATTCGATACGAGGCCCGAGAAGGATCGGAGCAGATCCCAGACGTCTATGCGCTCCCAAAGCTCCTCCTCCACCGCGAAAGGAAGGGGGCGCTGGATCTTCTTGCGCTCGACTATCCACTCGACTTCCATCTCCTTGCGTTCCATGAGATCGGAAAGCCGCTTGAAGCGCTGGTATTCGATGAGCTTCTCGATGAGTTCGCGGCGCGGGTCTTCGAACTCGCCTTCCATGTCCGTCTCGAGGGGAAGCAGCATGCGGGACTTGATATACAGAAGGCTCGCCGCCATGGAGTAGAAGCCTGTCAGATCGTCGAGGTCGACGCCTTCGTCTCCGTCGAGAAAGCCGAGATACTGCTCGGTGATCGAGGCTATGGGTATATCGTAGACGCTCACCTCGTTCTTGCGGATGAGAAAGAGGAGGAGGTCGAGCGGACCTTCGAAGTCCTTGAGCCTGAAGAGCCTGCCCTCTCCGGCGGTCTCAGGTTCCTTGGCGATTTCGGTCATCAGATGTACAGGCGATCATAGCGGGGGGCGTGCACAAGGTAAATACCCTGGGGGGGGAGAGATTCGACGATGGCGAGCAGCGGCTCGCCCGTGGCGGGGTGAACGAGATCGGGGGCGAGCTCGAGCAGGGGCAGGAGGACGAATTTCCTCTCGGCCAGGCCGGGATGCGGGATAATGAGATCCGGCTCTACGACGAGCAGCTCGTCGTAGAGGAGTATGTCGATATCCAAAGGGCGAGGACCTTTCGGCCGCTCTTTCCCGCGGTCGCGGCCGAAATCGGCCTCGATGGCATTGACCGAGCGCAGGAGCTCCCGAGGCGAGCTGTCCGTGCGTCCGCAGGCCACGGCGTTGACGAAATCGGGCTGATCCGCGACATACCGGGCCCGCGAGCGCCACAAGCGCGACAGGCGGGCCTCATCGAGAATCGCTTCGAGGCGCCGGAAGGCGGCAAGGACCGTGTCGGCGCTGTCGCCTTGATTCGCCCCGAGGCCCAGATAGACGAAAGCCATGAGCTAGAAAAGGCCCTCTTCCTCCGCGGGAGGCGCAGGCCGAGCCGGCGCGGGACCCGTCTTGGCCTGGCGGGCGGGAGCCTTTCGGACGGGCTCGGCGACCGGGGCGGGCCTTTCGGCGACGGATGCCACGCCCGCAGCGGTGGCGGGAGCCTTGCTTTCCTCGGGATGCTGGACAGCGAAGACCAGCTCGCGGACCCGCTTCTCGATCTGGGCGGCGGCGTCGGGATTCTGCTCGATGTAGAGCTTGGCGTTGTCCCTGCCCTGCCCCACCTTTTCCTCGCCCCAGGTATACCAGGCGCCTTTCTTGTCGATGATGTTGTACTTGACCGCGGCGTCTATGAGCGAACCGGACCAGGAAATGCCCTTGCCGAACATGATCTCGAGCTCGACTTTGCGGAAGGGCGGCGCGCACTTGTTCTTGACGACCTTGACCCTGACTTTGTTGCCTACGGCCTCTTCCTCGCCCTTCTCGATCGTTTCGACCTTCCGGACCTCGAGTCGCACGGAAGCGTAGAACTTGAGGGCGTTGCCGCCCGTGGTCGTCTCCGGATTGCCGAACATGACGCCGATCTTCATGCGGATCTGATTGATGAAGACGAGGATGGTCTTGCTCTTGGACAGGGTGCCGGTGAGCTTGCGAAGGGCCTGGCTCATGAGGCGGGCCTGCAGGCCCACATGGGCGTCGCCCATGTCGCCCTCGATTTCGGCCTGGGGAGTGAGGGCCGCGACGGAATCGATGACTATGATGTCGACCGCGCCCGAGCGGATGAGCGACTCGGTTATGTCGAGAGCCTGCTCGCCGTTGTCGGGCTGGGAAACCCACAATTCGTCGACGTTGACGCCCAGATTGCGCGCATAGACCGGGTCGAGGGCGTGCTCGGCGTCGATGAAGGCGGCTATGCCGCCCTTCTTCTGCGCCTCGGCTATGGCATGGAGGGCGAGCGTCGTCTTGCCCGAGGATTCCGGGCCGTAGATTTCGATGACACGGCCGCGGGGATAGCCGCCGACGCCGAGGGCCTCGTCGAGGAGAATGGAACCCGAGGGGATGGAATCTATGCCCACGGCATTGTCGTGGGAGCCGAGCTTCATGAGCGAGCCCTGGCCGAATTGCTTTTCGATCTGGAGTCGGGCAGCATCCAGGGCCTTGAGCTTTTCGTCCATATCCACAATGCCTTGTGCCGTCTCTTTCTTTACCATACTTCCTCCGATGTCTCTACGCTCGCACTCGGCCGCCGCGATTGAAGCGAAACTATACTACGATTCGAGGGGAATTTGAAGCCGCCGGGAAGCTTTTGCCTGTAGCCGGCCATCGTTGAACACGGACATGCCTTTGGCGGAAGCTCCTTCGCGTCGCGCTTTGCCGCGGCTTCATCTCACGTTTTCCTGAAAATCTCGAGCGGAGGAAGCCGGGCGGCGCGGCGCGCCGGAAAGAGAGAGGCGAGGATACAGACCAGGAGACTCGCTCCGGCGACCAGGAGGAGTTCGGGAAGCCTGAAATGGACGGGAATGCGCTCGAGGTAATAGGCGGGATCGAGGAGATGCAGGTGCGGCGGCATGGGAGAGCGTGCGAGCCAGGCGCCGACATCGGCCACGGCGTTTACGACCGCCTCCATGCCCGCTATGAGGTCGTTGACGCGCCAGGCCAAGAGCGACCCTATGGCGAGTCCGAGCAGGGTTCCCAGGCCTCCCGTGGCCAGGCCCGCCAGGAGGAACACGAGGCCTACGGCCGAGGAATCGGCTCCCGC
Organism: Rectinemataceae bacterium; assembly: GCA_035530095.1. GTDB lineage: Bacteria > Spirochaetota > Spirochaetia > Treponematales > Rectinemataceae > JAJXZP01. Next base: position 58,631 of record DATKVK010000052.1, read on the forward strand.
GCTTTTCAGGATCGCGATCTCTCTCCTGCGTTCGAGCACGAGCATGACGAGGGCCGAGCCCACATTGATGGCGGCGACCGCCACAGCGAGGGTCATCACGAGCAGGAGCAAGGCTCGCGTCGTCTGGAAGGACTTGAAGAGATTGAACTCGATCTGGGTCCAGGGACTGACGTTCCATTCGGGACCCACGACGAGCTGGACCGCGGACGCGACCCGAGCGAGTCCGTGGTAGGGGTCGGCGGTCTTTATGCCGATGAAGGCCCGGGAATCGTCGGGCGCCAGGATCCGAAAGCCCGCGTCGATGGAGACGAAGGCCCACAGGGCGTCGAGCTCGCGGTAGCCTGCCGAGACTATGCCGCGGACCCGGAAAAGCGAGACCTTGGGAATGGGCGTTCGGCCGCTCATGGCTCCGTCTCGCGAGGTGACTATGCTCACGAGATCGCCCACGCGGGCATGCAGATTCCGGGCGAGGGCCTCGCCCAGGAGAATGTCGTTGCCGCTCTTCAGGCGCAGGTTGCCGTCGAGCGCGCGCAGATAGGCTCGGGTCCCGCGGTCGGCCAGGAAGGCCGGATCGACCGCGCGAACGAGAGCGCCGGCTGTCCTCGAATGATCGAGCGCGACGGCGGGACCCTGCATCTCGGGATACGCGCCCGTGACGCCGCGGACGCCGGCGATCGAGACAGCAGCGCGGCGAAGCTCGCCCAAGGAATTGTCGAGGTAGGGAAGAGCCTCGAGATGATAGGTTCCGGTCTCGATGTAGCGCGAGGTGATCCCTTGGATCATGCCGTCGGCCACGACGAGCACGACGACGAGCGGCACGAGGCTCAGGGCCACGCCGGCGACCGCCCCGCGCATATAGCGTCTGCCGCGGCGATCGGCCTCGGACTTCCGGCCGAAGAGCGTCCGGCGGGCCAGGAATATCAGCGGTCCGGCCCTCATGTTCGGCGAAGCTCCCCGCTTGACAATTCGTAGCGGATATCCGCCGCCTCAGCCAGCTCGCGGTCGTGGGTGGCCAGGATCAAGGTGGCGCCGTAGCGGGCCGAGAGTCCGAAGAGGACCTTGCGCACGTTGCGCGCGTTCGCCGCATCCAGATTGCCGGTAGGTTCGTCGGCGAGCACGAGGCCCGGCGAATTGACGAGGGCCCGCGCAATCGCCGCGCGCTGGCGCTCGCCGCCCGAGAGCTGCGAGGGGAAATGGTGGAGCCTCGATCCGAGTTCCATGTCCTCGAGGAGGATACGGGCCTTCTCGAAAGCCTGCGCGCGAGACTCTCCGTGCATGTAGGCCGGCAGCGCCACGTTCTCGAGCGCGTCGAAATCCTTGAGCAGGTAGTGGAACTGGAAGACGAAGCCCACGGACGCGGCGCGGAACTCGGCGAGCTTCCGTTCGGGAAGCTCGGAGAGGTTCCATTCGCCGACGCGGAGCTCGCCCGAACTGGGACGGTCGAGCCCTCCGAGAATCGAGAGGAAGGTGCTCTTGCCGCTTCCGCTCGCGCCGGTGATCGCGACGCTCGCTCCCGAGTCGGCGGAGAAGTCCAGGCCGCGGAGGACATGCAGCTCCTCTGCGGCGCTCGCGAAGACCTTGCCCAGGCCCCGGCAGGAGACGAGAGGCTCACTCATAGCGAAGCACCGCCGCAGGCTCGAGGCGGGAGACCGATTTGGCCGCGATGCCCGCCGACAGCACCGCGGAGAGCACCGCCGCGGCGAAGATGAAGAGCGTCTCGGGGAACAGGATTCGCACGGGCACCTCCACGAGATAGAAATATTGCGGCGAGAAAACCTGGAAATTCCCGCCGGCGGTCACGCCCCTGAGATGGGCGAGGAGCCGGACCGCCCCGTTGACGAGGGCCGAAGCCGCGGAGAAGACATCGTTCACGTTGACCGCGATGAAGAGGCCGACGATGAGTCCGGCCAGGGCCCCCCCCGCTCCGATGGCCAAGCCGTCCAGCATGAAAGTCCACCGCACCGATTCCGAACGCGAGCCCAGGGCGCGGAGCACCGCGATGTCCTCCATGCGCTCGGCTACGGTGCGCCGCATGGCATGGTAGATGTTGACGCCGACGACGAGGAAAATGAGGCCGATGAGGAGCATCATCAGGCTCTTCTCGGTGCGGAGCGCGCCGAAGAAGGCGCGATTGTAGTCTCTCCAGCTTTCGATGTCGGCGTTCGGGATGCCGTAGACCGAATGCAGGCGCTCCACGAAGGCCGCGTCGGCGTAGCGGTCCTTCAGTTTTATGCCGTAGATGTAGGGGACGGGGCCGGTCTCCGGGAATATCCCTCCGGCTTCCGAGAACGGGAGAAAGGCGAGGCCCGCATCGTAGTCATAGTATCCGGAGCGGAAAATTCCGGCGATGCGCAGGCGTATGGTCTTGGCCTCCACGCCTTCGGCGGCGCTGGCCGTGACGACCAGGAGTTGGAGGAATTGCCCCGGCCGCAGGTCGAGCTGGCGAGCCAGTTCCGTGCCGATCACTATGCCTCCCCCCGGGGGAAAGAGCGGCCCCTCGAGGCCGAGGGCCGGAAGGAGGGCCGGGTCTCGCCGCGCCGCATCGGATGGAAGGGCTCTGAGCTCGATGGCCTGGCTCCGACCGTCCGGCGAGCGCGCGAGACAGCGGGTCTCGGCGAAGGGCAGCACGCTGCGCACCGCGGGGTCGGCTGCGATCCGAGCGGCGAGCGCCTCGTCGGGGCCGCCGCTGCGGTCGGCTTCGACCCGGACATGGAAGGAGGCTATCTCCAGTATCGAATCGATGAAGCCCAGCTGAAAGCCGTTCATGACGCCCAGGACGACGATGAGGGCCGCGACGCCGATCGCGATGCCCGAGGCCGCGAAAAACGACGAGGCCGAGCCTCCTGACTCGCGGCGCGAGGCGAACCAGCGCCGGGAGACGAACAAGATCCAGCGGCGGCGACTCATGGGTATTTCCTCGTCCAAGCGACTTTGCCGTCGACAAAGAACTCTTCCTCGACTTTCCTGCCCTGGGAGAATCTGACCCGTACGAACATGGCCCCGTCGTTGAAGAGCTCTTCCACCCTGTCCTCCCCCGGCCGCAGGATGATTTTGCTGAGGGTCCCGTTGCTTCGGTATTCCTCGCGCTCGAGCACGCCGGTCGCGCCGTAGGCGAGACGGCGAGAGAGGAGCTCAGGCCCCTCTCTGCTGCGCTCCTCCACGAGCCGCCCCGAGGAATCGTAGCGGTAGTCGCTGCGCGAGATGCGGCCCGTCGCGCCGTCCACGACGACGACGAGGGGCCTGCCGGCCGCATCGTAGTCGGTGCTGCGCGTCTGTCCGCTCGCCGCGTCCTTGACCACCGTGCGGCTGGGCAACGGGCCCCGGCCGTAGCTGTCGCCGCGGGTGGCGATAGGCTTTCCGTCCTCGGCCGTGACGCTCAGGACCGGGCGACCCTGCGGATCGTAGCGGACGAGGGACAGGGTTTTCCCTTGGATCGTCCACGAGGCCAGAGGAGGCGAGCCGGAGTCCAGCATTCCGGCCGAGGAATCTCCGAAAGACCCGCTGGCGTCGACGCGCAGAAGGCCGCCCGAGGTGTCGTAGACGTAGACGAGCTCGCCGACGACCGCGCCCTCGGCATTGCGCATTTCGACACGCCTCAGCGCGCCGAGCGAACGGATGTAGCTGCGCGACTCCCAGAGCTTCCCCGCTTTGTAGAGGATATCCTCGAGGATCGCGGCATCGGGGGCGTAGACGCGCTCCTCGACGAGGACATTGTCGCGGAATAGCTTTTCGCGGCTTCCGCGCGGGTCGGGGCCGCGTTCTGTCCGATCCTCGGCCCCGAGGAGACTCGCGGCCAGGAGCAGCAAGGAGGCCGAGAAGAGGAGCCGGGCGGCCGCAGGCCTGAAGGATCGGTTCATAGTCCTAGGAAGCCGTCCAGGAAGCCGTCCAGCGAAAAGGGAGCTATATCGCCATACCCTTCGCCCGTGCCGACGAAGGCCGTCGGGAGCCCACACTCTTTCGCGAGGGCGATGGCCATGCCGCCCTTGGCGGTGGAGTCTTGCTTGGTCAGGACTACCCCGTCGATCCTGACGGCGCTCCCGAAAGTCTCGGCCTGGCGCAAGCCGTTCTGGCCGGTCGTGGAATCCACGACCAGGAGCCTGCGATAGTTGGCGCCTTCGGCCCGCGAAGAGACGATCTTGTCCATCTTGCCGAGTTCGCGCATGAGATCGTTGCGCGTATGCATGCGGCCGGCGGTATCGGCTATGACCAGATCCGCCCCGTCGGAGCGAGCCGCGTCGATGGCATCCCACAGCACGGCTCCGGGGTCGGCTCCGGGGGCCTGGGCCACGACGCGGATGCCGAGCCGCCGGCCGTGTATCTGCAGCTGATCCGCCGCGGCGGCCCGGAACGTGTCGCCGGCAGCGAGTATCACGCCCCGGGCCAGGGATTTCCGCATGAAGTAATCGGCGAGCTTGGCGCAGGTCGTGGTCTTGCCCACGCCGTTGACGCCGAGCATGAGGAAGATGTTGAGCTTGCCGGCCGCGGGAACCAGGTCGATCGAGCGGCCATGGCGCATGAGGATCGATTTGAGCTCCCTGCGGACGGCTTCGTCGCCGGCGATGCCTTTCTCGCGGCACGCGGCGCGCAATTCCTCGGCCGCGGAGATCGCGAGAGAGGGGCCCAGATCGCCTTCCACAAGCAGATCGGCGAGGTCGTCGAAAAGGCCTTCGTCCGACGCTTCCTTGCGGAACAGCGCTTTGATCCTATCGGCAAATGACATCGTGCTGCACTCCTAGCGGGTTGAATCGATATAGATGACGAGATGGATTATCGCGTTGATGGCGAGCGCGACGCTCGTGCCTATGGCGGCTCCGAGCGCCACCTGCGAGCTCTGGGCGCTGCTCGCCAGTCCGGGATCGCCCGTTCGGATAGCCGCTTCGGCGTAGCCGTTGGCGAGACCCGCGGTCAAGGCGGTGACGGGCACGGAAAGCACGAACCAGCCCAAGGAACCGTAGAACGAGTCCTTGGCCTTCTCGAACCGGCCGCCGGGCCCCAAGCCGTCCGACGGACGGAGATCGATATGGATCTCCGCATCACCGGACTTCGGCAAGACGGCTGTCCCGGGTTCGAAGCCGGGCGCGGAGGCGGAGGCGATGATCCGCGTCCCGTCGAGATCCACCGTGAGGGGTCCGGGCCCTTTCGGGAGAGAATCCAGCGATATCTGTGCGGCCGGCGGGGAAACGCTGACGACGGCTGTGCCGGTCTTCTTGGGATCGAGTCGCACATCGACCTGTTTCCACTCCCCCAGGTTGAGCTCGATCTGCGACTTGATCGGCACACAGCCCGGGGCCTCCACGCGCAGGACGATCGGTCCGGAGGAATAGCGGTAGATCGTCCTTTGCCCGATGGGAAGATAGTCGCCGTCGACGGCGATTCGGGCGGAATCCGGCGTCGGATCGACCACCAGCCGCGAGAAAGGCCTGCCGGCCGTCCATTCCTCGATCTTGCGCGCGAAGGAACGGGCCAAAGGCGAGGGATCCTCGATGGAACAGTAGCCGGTCCAGGTGAAGACATCCTTCCCCAGCTGCGCGTCGTAGCCTCTGATGACCGCCTCGGCGTAGCCGGATCGATCGCGGAGCGAACCGAAGACGAGAAGATCCACTTTGTTCGTCTTTGCCAAGGATGAAGGGATGCCGGAATCCGGATCGATCAAGCGGCCCTGCGAGTTGCCTTCCCAGAGCGCGCTCCGCATCGGCGCGTCGACGGAGGGCGACGGAGCCTGGCGCGCCGCGATGGACGACTCCAGCTTGGCCCTGGCCTTGGCCACGTTCTGATCGGCCGTGAGGAGCTGGGCCGCGCGCTGCGCCGGACTCGGCGAGGGATCGAGAAAGCGGAGGGCTCTGGCGTCGAGACTGCCGTAGAGCTCGCTCCCCGCGCCGAACCACTCCTGCAGGGCCGCATGCTCGGCGGCCGCGGCCCGATCCGCCGCGCTGCTGTGGCGCGGCGGCAGATCGGCGAGGTCGGCGGCTATCAGGAGGGGCAGGACCGAGCGAAGCGAGCCCAGGTCGCCGGTCGATGTGCCTATCGGCGACCTGAGCGAGAATTCGGCGAGACCGATGGTCCAGACGGCCGAAGAGGTCTGGGCGAATGCCGGAGCGGTGAGGAAGGCCGCGGCGAGACCGAGGCTCACGATGGAAAGCGCGAGCGGCCGCACACGATCCTCCGTTTAGAGCTCCTCGTCCTCATCGATGTCTTCCGTCGGGGAAGCCTTCCCACCCTGCCATTTCCAGCGCATGAACGACTCGATGAAGGGATCGATGTCGCCGTCCATCACCGCCTGGACGTTGCCGACCGAGAACTTGTTGCGGTGATCCTTCACCATCGTGTAGGGCTGGAAAACGTAGGAGCGTATCTGGGAGCCCCAGGCTATCTCCTTCTTTTCCGAGGCGAAGCGCGCGTTCTCCTTCTCCTTTTCCTGGCGGTAATGTTCGTACAGGCGGGACTTGAGGACGCTCAAGGCGACATCCTTGTTCTTGTACTGGCTGCGTTCGTTCTGGCAGGTCACGACGATGCCCGTCGGAAGATGGGTCATGCGCACGGCCGAGTCGGTCTTGTTCACCTTCTGTCCCCCCGCGCCGCCCGATCGATACGTGTCGATCCTGAGGTCCTCGGGACGGATATCGACCTCGATCGACTCGTCGAGCACGGGCAGGATGTAGACGGACGCGAAGGAGGTGTGCCTGCGGGCGTTGGCGTCGAAGGGGGAAATGCGCACCAGGCGATGGACGCCGGACTCGCCTTTCAGGTAGCCGTAGGCGAAATCGCCCTCGATCTCGAGGGTCGCCGACTTGATGCCGCCCTCGGATTCGAGGATATCCACGACTTCGGCCTTGAATTTGCGCCGCTCGGCCCAGCGCGTGTACATGCGCAAGAGCATGCTCGCCCAATCGCAGGCTTCGGTGCCGCCCGAGCCGGCATGTATGGACAGAAAGGCGCCCGAACGATCCGCCTCGCCGGAAAGCAGTTCGAGAACGATAGCCTTGTCGAAACGGGCGGAAACATCCTTGAAGGAGGCGCGGATATCGGACTCCATGGAGTCGTCGTTTTCGTCCATGGCCATCGCGAAAACCTCGTCCAGGGCCTCGGCATCGGTCTTGAGATGCGCCCAGGTTTCGAGGCGATCCCGGATCTGCTTGATGTCGGTCATGACGCGGCCGGCCTTGGCGGAGTCATTCCAGAAGGCCGGATCGGCGGTGAGCGCCTCTTTTTGCGCTATCTGCCGTTCGAGGGCCGCGGGGTCAAAGACGCCCCCAGATGTCGAGTATTTCTCCCCGGAGCGAGGAGATAGGCGTGGCGATGTCGTCGAGCATGGTTTCCTCCAAAGATAGTTTCGTTGCGCGCGCCGGGAAGCCGAAGCGCCTACTCGACGCCGATCGGCGGAGCTCGAGTCACTCGCGGGGGCGGGAGGGATCGCGGATGACGATCCTGCGCCAGCGGTTTTCCTTGAGCACGGTGAGCGCGAGAGTACCGTCGACGGGATACTGGTACAGGCGGACGGTGTCGTAGGAATCGGTGATGCGGTCTATATCGCGCTTCAGCGCCGCGAGAAGCTTGTCCGAGAGAGAATTGCACTCGAAACAGGCCTTCTGGACGCGTTCGAAACCGTACTGCGGCAGCAGATTGTAGATTGCCGCACGAGAATCCTCGCTTCCCATGTCGCACACCACCGCAACGAACATGGAAATATGGTAGCCGAAAAGAAATCGACAGTCAATTGAAGTCGAAGGGACCGTGGAACCGGCCGGCGCTCCGATTGACCCGTATACGCTCTGGAAGAAAAGGGCGCGATCCGATAATCATTATACTATGAGTAGAACGGCGCGCGTGATCCTGGCGGCTGTCGCGGCGGCGAGCCTGTCGGGGTCGGCTTTCCTTTATTGCCAGCAAGCGGCGGCGGTTTCGGTTCCCGATCGAAGCGGTTCGGAAGCCGTTTTCGCTCCCTTTCCCTCCCGCCTGATCGCGGAGGCGACGGACGGCGGAATCGGCCTAAGCTGGAAAGACTCGCCCGATACCGCCGGGGCCTACGCGGTCTACCGCTCGAAGGTCGCCATCGCCGCGGCCGATCTGGATTCGGCCACTCGTCTGGCCACGGTGCCGCGCGGCGTGCAGCAGTATCTCGACAAACCGGGCGATTCGGGGCGCTATTTCTACCTGGTTCTAGCCCTCGCCCCCGACGGCACGCCGTACAAGGTCGTCATACCGGCGCGCAACGAGACCTTGGTTCCTGTGGCTGCGCAGCCGCCGGCGGCGCAAGCGGCCGTACCGGCGCAAGCGGCGACGCCGGCCGTCCAGCCGGCCGCGGCTCCGAAGCCGCCCGAGGTCGATGCCCTGAGCGCCACGGTCAAGGGCGATGCGGTGATACTTTCGTACAAGCCCGCCTCGGCGGGAATGAACCTGGTGGCCTATCGCGGAACAGCCCCCCTGACGGAACCGACGGATCTGCTCGACGCCACCCTCATCGCCAGCTTCGCCGACAAGAACGGGACCTTTACCGACTATCCCGTCCCGGGAATCGACTACTGGTACGCCGTTCTCGGAGAAAACGACCTGAAGGCCGGGAGTATCGTCCTGTCTTCGGGTCACGATGTCACTTCGCAATCCGTCCGTGTCGCGGGGAGCGCGTCGGAGGCGGGATTCGCGGCCGCCATCCCCAAACCGAGGATGACGCCCCTGCCCTCCCTGGTGCTCACCCGGGCGCCCGAGGAAGGCGCGGCAGCCTTGCCTCCGATGCTTTCCCCGCCGCCCAGAGCCGCCCTCGATCCGGAGACGGAGAAGGCGATCGCTTTCCTTCTCGCAAGCCAGCCCCAGTCCGAGCCGAAAATGCCGACTCTCGCCATTCTACCCGAGGAAAGGACCAGCCCTTCGGGCGGAGAGGAGTACACGCTTTCCCTGATCGTTTCGGGGAAAGTCGCCGCCGGAGACTGGAAAGCCTCGATAGACGAACTCCGCTCCTACCTCTCGCTCAATCGCGGCCCAGCCGTGACCGCGCGGGCGCATTTCTATCTCGGCGAGGCCCTGACCCGGGCCGGAGCCTATCGAGATGCCTTCTTCGAACTGCTGACCGCCCGACAGAGCTATCTGGTCGAAACGAAACCGTGGATCGACTTCGTCCTCTATCGCCTGAGAAAAGACTGACGTCGTCCGCGCGTATCGGAGAGTCGAGCCGAGCGGACGACGACGGTGGCGGCGTCAAGCGTCACGGGAAGAACCGGTAGACGGTCGAATGGGCCCAGGGCTGCCCGGCGGCGAGAACCGCCGTCGGGAAATCGCTCTGGTTGGGCGCATCGGGGAAGAGTTCGGTCTCGAGGCAGAGACCGGCGTGCTTGCCGTAGGTCGAACCTCGTTTGCCGGGAATCCCGGAAAGGAAATTGCCCGTGTAGAACTGCACGCCGGGCATCGTGGTGGCCATGGTCATGCGCCTGCCGCTCGCGGGCTCCCGCAGCTCGGCGAAGTCCACGAGTCCCTCGCCTTCGCGGTCGATGACATAGCAGTGGTCGAAGCCGCCCGCCGCGGCTATATCGGCGCCTATCCGTTTCGGCTTGCGGAAATCGAAGGCGGTGCCGGCGAGGGGCGCGATGCCGCCCAGGGGCAGCATATCCTTCCCGACGGGTACGTAGCGCGAGGCGGCGAGCCGGAGCTCGTGATCGAGTATGTCGCCATTGCCCTCGCCTCGAAGATTGAAGTAGGCATGATTCGTGAGATTGACGATGGTTTCCGCGTCCGAGCGGGCCTCGAAGCGCGACTCCAGCCGGCCGTCGGCATCGAGCTTGTACAGCGCCTCGACCTCGAGGCGGCCGGGATAGCCCTCTTCGCCGCTCGGGCTCGTGCGCTTGAGCCGAAGCGCCGGACTCCCGCCGATTTCAGCGGCTTCGGCCTTCCAGATGTACTTGTCGAAGCCTTTCAGTCCGCCGTGGAGGTGATTGGCCCCATCGTTGGCCGCGAGCTCGTAGCGGGCGCCCGAGAGGGTGAAGCCGGCCTTCGCGATGCGATTGGCGAAGCGGCCCACAGTCGCGCCGAAATACGGATGCGGCGCGGCGAGTCCGGCCAAGGTCGAGGAGCCGAGAAGAATGTCGACGACTCCGCCCCTGCCGTCGGGAAGCAGCATGGATAGGAACGTGGCGCCGTAATCGCTGAAGGTCGCGACGAAGTCGCCGGCGCGGAGCGCGAAGAGGGAGGCTTCCTCTCCCGTGGAAAGAATTCCGTACGACAAACGCTGAATGGACATGCGCAGCTCCTCGTCAGGGCAGTTTGTAGTACATGCGGTAGAATTTCTCGAACCAGCGCGCGGGAATAAGCCGCTTGACTATGACCGCGAAACGCTCGAAGCCGGGTCCCACGGTGGTGCGGACGGGCAGGCGCGGCGCTTCGATGAGCTTGAAGACGAGTTTGGCGGCGACGAGGGGATCGAAGCCCTGGGATTCGTCGCGGACCTGGACGGCCATGGCCGGCTCGAAATACTTCTTGTAGGCGCTGGAGTCGTCGGCCTTCTTGACGTAGCGCCTCGCCGCCGTGAAGCCGGTGCGGAAGTCTCCCGGCTCGATGAGACAGGCCTGGAGGCCGAAGGGGCGGACCTCGTAGCGCAGCGATTCCATCATGCCCTCGATGGCGTACTTGCTCGCCGAATAGAAGGCCTGGAAGGGCATGCCGACGACTCCGGCTATGGAGCTGAGAACGAGGATCTTGCCCGTCCCGGCCGCGCGCATTGCGGGAAGGACCGCCTTCACGCTTCGCACGGCGCCGAGGAAATTCGTGTTGATCTGCAGCAGGATCTCTTCCATGCTGCTGTCTTCGATCGAGCCGGCGATGCCCATGCCGGCGTTGCACAGAATGGCGTCGATGCGGCCGGCTTTCTCCAAAACGGCGGCGACCGCCTTGTTGACCGAATCGTTGTCGGTGACGTCCATCGCGATCATTTCGAAGAATTCGTCCGCCTTCTTCATATAGGAAGACGGGTTCCGGCAGGTGCCGAAGACACGCAGGCCTTTCTTGGCCAAATGGGTGGCGCAGGCATTGCCGATGCCGCTGGACGCTCCGGTGACGATCACGACTTTCTCATGTTGATCCATGTTTTCTCACTCCTTTTCGAACCTTCTGGTCTCTAAGACGCTTCCCCTCCGACGCTCACGGATTGCCGGCCATCCGCGTCGCGGCCGTCACGATGATATCGACTATCGCTTCGGGGCGGAATTTCTCCGTATTGATGACGAGGTCTGCGAAGGAATAATCGTCGTTGTCGATGGAGTAGAGCCGGCGATAGCGCGCATGATCCTGTTCGTCGCGTTCCCGCGTGAAGGCGAGGACGGTCTCGCGGTCGCCTCGCTCGGGACCATCGCCCTGGCGGCGGCTCCATATCCGCTCGGCGCGCACTTCCTCGCTCGCCGTGAGGTAGACTCGGATGGTGGCGTCGGGCAGTTTCCAGATGGCGAGTCTCGATCCTATGACGCAATCGCCTTCGTGGGCCAGCTCGACCTGCCGCCGATCGACGTGGAGGTCGAACCAGTCGTCCGACTTGGCCTTCTCGATGATCTCGGCCAGGCCGGCGCCGCGCTCGGCCGCGATGTTCCTGAAGGTGTAGTTCACCAGCCGCAGCCCCAGCCGCTCGGCGAGCAGGCGGCTGACCGTCGTGTTCCCGCAGCCGGATTTGCCGGATATCGCTATGATCATGCCGTCGCTCCGCATGCCGCTCACTCGACGTTGCGCAATTGCTCGCGCACGTTCTCGAGAGCGTCCTTGAGCTCCACGACGGACTGGCTCACCGGCAGCAGGATGCTTTTCGAGCCTATCGTGTTCACCTCCCGGTTCATCTCCTGACACAGGAAATCCAGCTTCTTGCCGGGCGCGGAGTCCTCGGCGGCGATCCGCCGGAAGGAAGCGATGTGCGCGTCGAGCCGGGCGAGTTCCTCGTTGACCGTGTACTTCATGAGAAGGGAGGCGGTTTCGGCGAGCACCCTCCCCTCGTCGACGAGATCGCCCATGACCTCCCGGAAACGCTGGGAAAGCTGGGCTCGCACGGTGCGCTCGATCTCGGGCACCTGCGAGCGCACGACGGCGATAGACGCGGCGACCCGCGCGAGCTGGCGCTCAATGTCGAGGCGGGTCGCCTCGCCCTCGCGAAGCCGCGAGGCCTCGTAATCGGCGAAGCAGGCTTCGAGCTCGGGCTCCAGCCGGGACCAGAGCTTGTCTTCGTCAATATCCCGCTCGTAGGCCACGACCCCGTCGAAGGAGAGGATGTTTCCGAGCCGGGGCGCTTCCTGGATGCCGCAGGCGGCCGAGATGTCGGAGAGCACCTTGAAGACCGCCGAGGCCGCCGCGATGTCGGCGCTCACCGTGACGGGCATATCGAGTTCGCGCACGCGGAGATAGAGGTCCACCTTGCCGTGGGTCACCCGGGAGGCGATGAATCCGCGCAAGCTCGGCTCGAGACGCGAGAGGTAGGGCGGAAGCGAAACGGATATGTCCAGGTAGCGGTTGTTGTAGGACTTGAGCTCGAGGCTGCCTCTCAGGCCCTTCGGGTTGAGATCGCGATGGGCGAAACCGGTCATGCTCTTTATCATGTTTTCCTCTTAAAATGCCTTAATCCGCCCGTAGAGAGCCGACCCGAGCTTCCAGTTGTCGCCGGCCCCCATGGTCAGGAAGAGATCTCCCGGACGGAGCAGGGCGGCGACATCGTCGAGCGCGTCGAGCGGCTCCTCGAAGTACAGGCAGGCTCCGCGCCCGGCCGCCGCGGCCCTCCGCCCGAGCAGGGCTTCGTAGAGCGCGCGGCCGTCGGGACCTTCGCCTTTTTGCTCGCGCGCCGACGAGTATATCTTGTGCAGGACGAGGACATCGGCCTCGTCGAGGCAGCGCACGAAATCGTCGAAGAGGGCTGCCGTGCGGGAATAGGTGTGCGACATGAAGTCGACGACGAGGCGCCGCCGCGGCCAGAAGGCCTTCACGCCTCGGAGGGTCTCCCTGATGGCGGTGGGGTGATGGCCGTAGTCGTCCATGAAAAGCACGCCGCCCGCCTCGCCGAGGATCTCGGAGCGCCGCTTCGAGCCGGCGAAGGACGACAGGGCCCCCGCCGCGGCGGCCAAATCCTCCGCGTCGGGAGGGCGATGCCGTTCGCTGCGCAGAAGCGAGAAGGCGAGCGCCAGAGCGGCCGAGGCGTCGAGCGCCAGGTGCTCGCCGGGCACGCGCAGCGTGAAGCCGCAGCCTAATCCGGCCAGCCGGAAGACGGCCCGGCCCTCGTCTATGTCGTAGGAGACCAGTCGGTACGGACCTTCGGCGCGCCTCCCGTAGGCCGTCAGCTTCAGATCGGGGCGCTCCCTTGCGGCGGATTCGGCCGCCCGGACGGCGCCGGAATCGTCGGCGCAATAGATGAGCTCGCCGGATTCGGGCAGGAGGCTGATGTACTCGGCGAAGGCGGCGAAGATGTCCTCCAAGCTCCGATAGTAATCCTGATGGTCGGACTCGATGCTGGTGAGGACGATCCTGCGGGGATGGAAAAAGAGGAAATTGCGGCGATATTCGCAGGTCTCCGCGACGAAATATCTGTCGCCCGAGCGCAAGGTGGATCGGCCGCCGAAACCCGCGACCGCCGAGCCCGCGAGGATGGTCGCCGGAAGACGCAAGGCCGCGATGATCGATCCCGCCATGGCGGTCGTCGTGGTCTTGCCGTGGACGCCCGCGATGCCCGACGAATCGAAGCTCGCCGAAAGCTGCCCCAGCGCCTCGGGATAGCTGAGAATGGGGATGCCTCGGCGTCGCGCTTCGACGAGCTCGGGATTCGAGTCCCGGGAATAGGCTGCCGAATGCACGACCAGGGCGATACTCCCGTCTATGCGCCCGGCCTCGAAGCCCAGCCCCACCGGCACGCCGAGAGCGCCCAGGATGGCGTCGGTGTAGAACACGTCGGGGACGTCGCTGCCGCTCAGGAGAGCCCCTCTCGCCGCCAGGATCTCGGCCAGGGCGGCCATTCCCGTCCCCTTCGCGCCGACGAGATGTATTCTGAGGCCGGCGAGGGGAGCCGCGAGCAGGCTTTGATTCATGTCAGCATTTTATCGGAAGGCCACGAGCGGGGCAAGGCGCAAAGCTTGCCCTAGGCCCGAAGTTCGAGGGTGAGGGCGGATTGCCACGCCGCTCCCGCGGGAATGTCGATATCCCATCCGAGCCACAGCCGGCAGCCTTGGTAGCGCTCCTCGGCGGAGTCGCCCTCCCCCGACGAGAGGAAAACGGGCTCGTGATGCAGCTCGAAGGCCCGATCCGAGCGAAGCTCGATGCGCTCGTCGTACCGTCCATTCTCCAGCCGCAGCGAAGTGCAGGCCGAGGCGCCGCAGCCTGCGGCCGAATCGAGGACCGAGGCATCGCGGCCCCTGAACACGCTCAGGCCGACGGCGCCCGGCGACAGGCCGGCCGAGAAATTGTTCTCGACGGCGAAACGGAGCGCGACGGGGGCCGACGAGGGGTTGGTAAGCTCGTACTCGACGGTGACGCTGCCTTTGCGGAAGATGAAGGTCTTTTTCAGGACGAGGGCGGCTTTCCTTCCGCCGACATCCATCCAGCCCTCATGCGACAGGGTGGTGATATTCGCGGGGCGATCGGTTTCGACCAGGGCGTAGTGCGACTCGGCGAAATCGCCGAGGTCGGCTCCGAATCCGCCTTTCTTCATGCAGCGGTCGAGAAGGGCCAGGCGCCGGGGCGCGCTCTTGAAATTCGACATCGCATTGACATAGTTCCAGCAGGATCTGAACGAGTCCAGCTCGGTCAGGCTGCCGCCCCGAAGATGGACGTAGGCGTTGAGATCGGCCCCCTGATACAGGATCTCCTTGACCCCGTCGAAGTCGATATCGGCGCTGATGACGCCGGGGGCGAAACTGCCCCGCAGGCGCGTCGTCTTTTCGGCCTCGATCAGCGCCCCGTAGGCCGCGGCTCGGATCGGGAGCTGGGTGATGCCGCCGGAGGGACCCTGCCAATAGGCATCGCCGCACTGCCCCTTCCAGAGCTCTTCCTGCGCCGTCTTCTTGCGCGACTTGTCGCCGCGAAGCTGCCCGACGAGAATCCGCACATAGTGCATCTTGGCGTAGAGAGCCAGGCTTTCCTCGTGCCGCAGAAGGAGGGCTCGGAGACTGCCCGCTTCCGGAGAATCGTCCTTCGCCGCGGCCGCCGCGCCGCGCAATGCCGGCCCTCGCTCGCGGCTTTTCTTCATGAGCGACAGGGAGGCGCCGCCGGGGAAATAGGCGCGATCGAAGTTGTGAAGGGTTTTGAGGTATCGCGAGGGCGTCGTGGTCTCTATATCGGGGGCCAGCTTCTGCAGGGCGGCGAAGGCCGCTTCGAACATCACGTCGGGCGATTCCATCTTCGAGGCGGCCCACAGGGATCGTATCGCGCTTTCGGAGTAGAAGATCGAATGCAGAGGCGTCTCGCCCTTGGTCTTCCTCGCCTCGTGCAGGGCCTCGGCCGGGGTCGGAACCGCGGGGTAATTCTCCAGCGCATCCATCACGGGAAACACGACGAGGCTGCGGCCTTGGTCTTCGGTCATCACCGGATTGCCGATGTCCCCGCTTTCGATGCCGGCGAGCCTGAAATGGCGGGCGGTGAGGAAGGAAAAGTCGAAGCCGCTCGATTGAAGCGTGGAAGCGAGGGTCGGTTCCCAGGCGTAGTCCTGAATCCAGCATCCACGCGGCCGTTTCCCGAAGGCTTTGCGGATGTAGGTGGTCAAAAGCTCGATCTGTCCGAGCCTGTCGGGCCCGGGGACGAGGGGCAGCAGAGGTGCGAAAAAGCCTCCTCCGAGCAGCTCGATCTGCTTCTTGATCGCCATCTCCTCCATGAGCATGAGAAATTCGGGATGACGGGACTCGAGCCATTTGAGGGCTGTGCCGGAGTACGAGACCGTCGCGGCTATATCCGGAAAGCGATACAGCACGGAGAGGAAGGGACGCCAGGCTATCTGATACGTTTCCTCGAAAAGGGATTCGTCGGCACCCGGAGGAAGATGACTGTAGCTGCCTATGATGACAGAACTTTTATGCATGTACCGGCGTTCCTTGGTAAATTATAGAGGGGATTATAGTACACCGCCTTGGATTTCGTAAGACGGTTCAGGTTTTTTTTATATCGTCGACGCGCCTGATGGCGCCGGTCGGACATGCGCGGGCGATATCTTCCCAGGATTGGGACCATACGGCCGAGGCGCGGGCCATGCCCTGATCGAGCACGAACTCGCCCTGAACCGAGCGCCGGGCGCACTCTCCGCAGGCGGTACAGGCGGTATCGCAGTCCTTGAGCCTCTCCTCGGGGGGCTTTTTCGCGGAACAGGCGACAAACCACTGCTGATCGACGGGTATGAGGACGATGAGGGCCTTGGGGCAGGAGGAAAGGCAGAGCCCGCATCCGGTGCAGACCCGCGGGTCGACCGTCGCGCAGGATTTTTCGATCCGTATCGCCCCGAGTGGGCAGGCGCGAACGCAGCTGCCGAAGCCGAGACAGCCGTCCTTGCAGTCCTTGGGACCGCCGTACAGCGCCGCCGCCGATGCGCAATCGTCGTAGCCCGAGTAGGCGTAGGATACTCGGGCGGCGACCGAGGTGCCGGTGCAGCGCACCACGGCGCGCTTGAGCGCGCGGGCGGTCTCGTCCCGGCCTTCAGCGAGCACTGAACGGAGGCTCGCCGCGGTAGCTGAGCCTCCGGGGAGACAGAGCGCGGGATCGGCCCCGTCGTTCAAGAGGGCGACCGCATAATCGCGGCAATCGAGGTGTCCGCAGACGCCGCAATCGTAGCCGGGAAGTATCCGCTCCAGCCGCGACGAGTCGGGATCGAGCCTGCGGCGGCGCCAGACTGCGGCGAGGAAGGAAGCGCCCAGAAAAGCGCCGAAGGATATGAGGAAAACGAAAAGCGCCTTTATCCACTGCATCGTCAACCTGCTAGATTCTTTATGAAGACGGCGTCGAAGCCCATGAGCGCCATGGCCATGAGTCCTGCCGATATGAGCATCGCCGGCGCACCCCGGAAGGCTTCGGGCACATCGCTCAGCTCGAGCCGTTCGCGCAGGGCGTCCAGGAGGACGGCTGCCATCCAATAGCCGATCGCGGAAGAGACGCTCGCCACGAGGGCCTCGAGGATGGAATAGCCGCTGCGGGTCGAAATGAGGGCTATGCCGAAGACGATGCTGCTGACGAGGATGTCGTCGGCGGCCGTGCTCAGCCGATGGAGAAATCCCGATTTCGCGGCGATGGCGCGGAAGAAGAGCCGCACGAGAGGAATGGCGATCATCACGAAGATGATCAAGGAGATGTAGTCCAAGCCGAGGGGCCGAAGGACCAGGGCTCGCAGGGCCCAGAGCAGGCTCGCGGCGAGGGCGTTGGCCAGGAATAAGGCGACGAAGGCCGCGAGGCCGACCAGGCCGCGCAGTCGGGACGCCGGGCAAGGGGCGAAACCGTAGGAGAGCAGGGCGTTCGCGCCGAAAACCGACAGTGCGACGATACCGAGATAGCTCACGCGCCCCTCCTTTTCCGCTTGAGCGTAGCGATGCGATACAGGGCCGCCAGACAGCCGAGCACGATAAAGCCGCCCGCCGGCGCGGCGAAAAGACGAGCGGGCGGCTCGTCGGTCAGCGAAAAAGAGAAAAGCTGCGCGTCGGGTCCGGCGAAGTTGAGCGTCCCGCTCCCCAGGAGCTCGCGAAAGGCGCCGATCAGGATCGCCGCGGCTATATAGCCGAGCGCCTCTTTGAGAAGCGAGGATATTCCCGTGCCGTACTGGCCGGCGAACACCCGGCCTTCGCCGTCCGTGGCGGGATGATAATGCCGAAGCGTCTGCAGACTCAGGCAGTTGACGGCCAGGAGGGGAATATAGACACCGAGAGATCTCGCCGCGGCGGGAGAAAAAGCCTCGACCCCGGCGCCGATCAGGAGGGCCAGGGCGGCGGAAAGAGTCAGGGAAGTCGGGGTTCTGAGCCGATCGGGCACGAAGGATTGCAGGAAAGGCATGAGGAGGGCGAGTGTCAGGGACGACAAGGCCACGCCGATGCCGAGCACGAAGCCGTTCATGAGACTATTCGCCGCCGCGACGAGAGGAAATACGCCCAGGAGCCCGCTTAAGACGGGGTTGGGAACGTAGGAATAGCGTTGTTCGTTCATGACTTCTCCCCGGCCAGGGCCCGAACGGCTACGGAGAGTCGGCCGAGCGCCGCGCCGGTCTCGAGGTAGCTTTCGGTGGCACCGGAGACGACGGCGATGTTCTGCGCGTCCACACGGGACGGGAATGGCCGGTCGCCTCCCCTCCCGATGAAGTTCGCGAACCAGGCGGCCGCGGCGAAGGGCGCGCGCGGCGAGCTTATGTCTATGAGGCGGATGGACTGGATCTGCCCGTCGGCGGCGACGACCGCGGCGACGACTGCGGAGCCTGACCGCGAGTCCAGATCGATGACCGCTCCGAAAAGCGCCGGACCCTGGCCCAGAAGACGATAGAGCCGGCGGATCGACGGGTCGTCTATGGCCACAGGCTGCGCGGCGACGGGGCGTCCGGCGAGATCGGAAAGGACGGACCGCTCCCGCGCGATCGAACCCGACTTGGCGACGAAAATCACGCCGGCCACGAGCAAGGCGAGCAGCCCCATCGCGCAGGCGACGAGGAGATTTTCGACCAGGATTTCCTTTTTCGTCCGAGCCATCAGACTTCCTTCGCCCCGAGGGGCCTGCCGCCGGCCAGGGGCGCCCTTCTCCTGTCGAGAAGCGGTACCAGGCAATTCATGACGAGCACCGCGAAGGCCATGCCCTCGGACATGGATCCGAAGCTGCGGATCAGGAAGGTGATGATCGCTATTCCGCCGCCGTAGATGAACATGCCGATGCGGGTCGAGGGCGAGGTCACCGGATCGGTGGCCATGAAAAAAGTGACGAGGAGGAAGGACCCGGTGAAAAGCGAAAAGAGCACGTCGCCGCTGAAGAAACCGCTGCCGTAGGGCAGACCGCCGAAGACCCAGGTCAAGGCCGAGAAGACCGCGACTATGAACGCGGGTATTTCCCAGCGGATCATCGAGCGGGCGAGGAGGATGATCGAGGCGGCGAGGATGAGAATGCCGGAGAGCTCGCCCGGAGCGCCGGACTTGTTGCCGATCAGGAGATCGAAATACCCCGAGGGCAGATCCGAACCGATGCGGGTGAAGAGGAGCTGATTGAGGAAATCGGTGATTCGATGATCGAGGCCCGAAAAGCGGAAGCCGGCGGATTTCAGGAGATCGAGAGGATTCGAGCCTGTCGCGGCCGCCGCGAGCGGCTGGCGGACGAATTCCAGGGGAGTCGTTCCGCTGATTCCGACGGCCCCCGCGATGTCGCGCGGCAAGATCCAGACATTCATCGCCTTGGGCCAATCGAGGATGGCGAAGGCGATCCCCGCCAAGGCAGGGTTCATCCAATTGGAGCCGAGGCCGCCGAAGGCCGCCTTGACGATGAGGATGGCGAACAGGGAGGAGGCGACGGGGATATACAGCGGCACGTTCGGCGGCATGGCCATGCCGATGAGGAAGCCCGTCAGGAAGGCGGAGCCGTTGCCGAGCGTGAAGCGACGGGAAAGGCCGCCGACCGCGAGTTCGCCGATGCAGGCCGCGCCGATCGCCGAGGCGATGGCGAGGGCGGCGGCGGCGCCGTAGCAGTAGATGCCCCAGGCCGCCGCCGGGACGAGGGCGAGGGACATGCCCCAGGTGAGGGAGGAGGTCGACTGCGCGTTGTAGATATGAGGCGCCTGGCCGAGCACGAGATTGCGCACCCTGGTCATGGTCTAGCCTCCATCGCCTTCGATATGCCCGAGCGCAGACGGACCGCAAATGCCGCCACGAGCTGCACGCGCGAGGGACAGATATAGCCGCAGGCCCCGCAGAGGGTGCAGTCCTTCAAGCCCCAGGATTCCGCCTCGGCCACTCTGCGATGCGAGAGCAGGCGGAAGAGACGCTCGGGATCGAGCTTCTCCGGGCAGACGCTCGCGCACCTGCCGCAGCGGATGCAGGGATTGCGGTGCGCGCTCCCCACCTCGTCTTCGGAGAGCGCCAGCACGGCCGAGCTGGTTTTCGTGACCGGAGCGTCGAGATCGTGGACCGGAAAGCCGCGGAAGGGGCCGCCCAGGACGATCCGCGCCGGCGGTCCGAGAAAACCGCCGCACTCCTCGATGAGGTCGCCTATAGGTGTGCCGATGCGCACCTTGAGCACCGCGGGTCTCTTGATCGCCCCGCCGCCCACCGTGACGTAGCGTTCCATCACGGGCTTGGCCAGGACGATGGCTTCATGGAGGGCGACGGCCGTCGAGGGACGGACGACGAGAACCGAGGAGTTGGACCGTTTCCTGGCGCCGAGAATCGATTCGAGCATCTGATTTCGCATATCCTGGGGGTAGCGAGCTTCGAACCGGACTATCTCGATCCGAGCGTCGCCGGCCCAGGGGCGGAGGCTCGCCTCGTCGCAGCGCTCGTCGACGGCGACGACGATCCGGGCGGGCTCGGTGAGCTTCGCGAGTATGGCCAGACCGTCGGAGGCCTGCTCGGCCCGCTCTTTCAGGAGAGAAGACTCGGTTCGGAGATAGGGTTCGCTTTCCACGGCGTTGAGAATGAGCGCATCGGTGGATTCCCGGTCCGCGAGCAGATCGTAGAGCGGCACTCCCGGCGCCTCGGTATCCACGACGCCGCGGTCCCGCACCGTGCGGAGAAGGTCGGCGCGGCCCATGCTGTTCCAGACATAGCGCTCAGCCCTGCGGCCGAGCCTGTCGAAGGAGCCTTCGAGCGCGATCACGACGGCTTCGGATTCGCCTCCTTCGGGGAGGAGGACGACTCGGATGTCGCGGACGACGCCCGGCACCGGCGCGTGGACATCGGCGGAACCGGGCCCCAGGCCCCGGCCGACGATCATCCCTTCGCGGACGTACTCCCCTCGCCTGACGACGCAGCGGGCGGGGGCTCCCGCATGCTGCTTGAGCAATACTACCGCGCTGTTGGGAAGGAACGCGTTGGCGATGGAGACGGGCTCTTCCTGCTCGCCGTCGCCGCGGACGCGGATTCCTCCCCGTTCGAATGTCCGTATGGAACTCATGCTTCCTGCCGTACTTCGCGCGTCGAAGAGTCCCTCATGGGCGGAATGACGCCGACGATCCGCCTCAGCGGAAGGATGAGCAGGATTATATACAGAATGACCTCGATCGGCGCAAGCGGTCGCCTCGGCGCATCCGGAAGCGGGAGGGGCCGCGCGGCCACCGCATGGCCCTGGGCGATCAGCATGGACTCGAGGCTATCGGACGGAATGGAGCGATACGCTTGCCTGGCCCAGGCATCGTCGAAACGCAGGCTCGGTCCCGTGCCTCGCGCCAGGCCTTGCGGTTCGGGTATGGCTACCGATGCGAAGGGATCGTCGATGGGCGTGCCGACCACGCGCAGGGGAAGAGACTGCTCGAGCGCCCGGTGGGCGAGCCATTCCGGCAGGCCCGGAAGGACCTCCGCCGCCGTAGCGTCGATCATCTGGCGGGCCTCGGCCGGTCCGGGCTTGAGCTTGCCGGCGCTGTAAACCGGCATGGGAGCCTGGATGTCCCGGCCCTGAGCCGAAGGGCGCTCGGGCGCGAGCAGACTGAAACCGCCCCACAGGGCCATGGCCATGAGGACGGCGACGGCGGTCGCGCGATCGGGCGATTTCGCCGCGGTTCCAAGCGGACGGGGGACGAAGGCGCGACGCCGGCGGCCGAATGCGAGCCGTGGCCACGAAGCGGCCAAAGCCGTGGCACCGGCCACGGCGAGCAGCGTCCAGGACACCGGAAGGGAAAAAGCGGGTTTCAGGGCGAGAATTCCGAAGGCCGGCAGGAAGAGAGCTATCCTGGGCCTCTGGCCTCCCGCGAGGCTCCTCATGGCGGATCGAAGACTCGCGCTGCGGCGGCATTCCAAAAACGGAAGAAGAAGCGCATCGCTCAGGTCGATCAGGGCGGCCGCCCACAGGAGGCCGACCAGGGCGGCTTCCGGACCGAAGGCGGCGAAGAGGAACCAGGGGGAGAGGATCGCGCCGCGCAGAGCCAGGCGGCCGCGCCCGTTTTCGCCGCGCAGGGCGGCCGCCGTCCGCTGGGGACCGGGTCCCCAGAGCAGCACGAGGACGAGCGCGGAAAGGGCGAAGGCCGGCCAGCGCCATCCGTCGACCGACGAGGGTCGCGAGTCCGGCAGGACGAATCGTCCGCCGAGGCCGGATAGCGCCGAGGATAGCTTGCCGTTCGAACCGAAGGGAAAGCGAGTCGGCACGTAATACACCCTGTAGGCGCGGCCTTCGACCTCGGCGCCAAACCATTGGCCTAGGCGCTGAAGGTAGGCATCGCGGCGCGGATCGCCGGGAATCAGGCGGCGGAGCGCCGAGGAGAGCGTCGTGGTTTCGAGACGCACCCAGTCCGAGACGAGGACGGGCTCTGTGGATTCGGCTATCGTGCCGCGTATGCCGTGGGACGATAGCCGGTCGAGCACGAGGGACTCGTCGACGCCGGAGTCGACGAGAAGCATGCGATAACCCCGCCAGATGCTGCCGGGGAGGGAATGCGGCATCGAAAGCGACCCGGCCAGAGCGGAAAAACCCGCGGCGAGCAGCAGGGCCGCAAAGAGCGCGACTGAGCGGGCTGCTGCTTTTCGAGGTCTGGCATCCATGCTGACCGTCTAGAGGGTACAGAATGCCATCGCGATGAAAAAACCGAGCAGACTGCCGACCACTACCTCTACGGCGCTGTGGCCGTGGACTTCTTTCACGGGATGGAAGGTGATGCCGAGCCGCGAACTGAGTTCGCGTCCGAGAAGGTTGAGGGTCCGCGCCTGCTGGCCGGCGGAACGGCGGACGCCCATCGCGTCGCGGATGACGACGAGCGCGAAGAAGACGGCCAGGATGAAGACGGAAGAATCCGTGCCCTGGGTGAAACCTATCGCGGCGGCTATCGAGACGGCGAGAGCGCTGTGGCTGGAGGGCATGCCTCCGGTTCGCCACAGGAAGGTCACGATGACATCGTGGAACGACTGCGAACGAGCCCTGAAAATGTTGATGAGCGCCTTGATAAACTGAGCTAGAATAAGACTAAACAGGGCCGACAGGAAAACGGGATTCCTCAACAATTCCCCTCCATAGGGGCGGACCTGCATTATCACCGGCTAAGTTTCCCCGAAGGGAGGCCCCTTGTCAAGGCGAGGGGCCGACTATGCGCAAGCGACCTGCGAAGCCCGGCATTGACCCCATGGCGTATTGGATTCTAGACTCCGTCATGCCTAGAGAGCTGAACTACACGGAATACAGGCCGGGCCCTGACGACCTGGACAAGCGCCTGGACCGGCTGCTCAGGCGGCTTCTGGGCGATATGCCTCTCTCCGCCCTCTATGGCTGCATCCGCAGGGGGCGCATCCGCGTCAATGGCTCCACATGCCGTCCCGACCGCCGCATCGCCGCGGGCGACAGAATCGAGATCGATCAGGCCCTGCTCGGGGGCATCGAAGCCGCAGGACGCGCCCCCGGGACGGACAGCCTCGATTCCCTGGCCCCCATCCTCATCCTGGCCACCGAGGACCTCCTTTTCATCAACAAGCCGGCGGGAGAGCTCGTCCATGGCCCGGGCAGCCTCGAGGAGCGCGTGCGCGCCGCTCTCGGCGACCGGATATCGGCCTCGCTGTCCTTTTCGCCCGGGCCCTTGCATCGCCTCGACCGCAACACCTCCGGCCTGGTGGTCTATTCCCGCAGCGCCCGCGGAGCCCGAGTGTTCTCGGAGTGCCTGCGGGGACGGAGAATCCGCAAGTCGTATCTCGCGCTCTTGCGAGGAAAGCTGAGGGACGAGGCTATCTGGAGCGATACGCTGGAGCGCGATACCGTGGCAGGTATCAGCCGCGTCGTGAAGGGCTCAGGGGGGAGGCAAGCCATCTCCCGCGCCCGCCCGCTCTGCGTTTCGGAGGCCGCCACGCTCGCCCTCGTCGCGATAGAGACCGGACTGACGCATCAGATCCGCGTGCAGGCGGCCTCGCGGGGCTTGCCCCTCCTCGGCGACGCGAAGTACGGCGGGGGCAGCACTAAGGAAGGCTACCTCCTCCATGCGCTCTCGCTCGCCTTTCCCGATCGGATGCTCCCCGACCTGCCCGAACGCATAACGGCCCCCCTCCCCTCTGCCTGGCTCAGCCGCCTTGAGCGCCTGTTCCCTGGCTTCGACATCCCGCTCGTCATCGATCGCGCGAGACTTTCGTGAGCCCGGCCTCGCAGAAGACGCGGATCGCGCGAGCCGCCGCCGCGAGCGCGCTTGCCAGGTCCGCCGGCGCGGATTATAGTTGCTCCATATGAGCATACGGCTCAAGATCATACTGATCGTCCTCCCGCTGATCATCGCCGCGGTGGTCTTGGTCGGCATATCCTCGTATTTCGTCGCCGCCTCGGCGGTCACGCGGATCGCGACGGATTTCCTCAGTTTCAAGGCCTCCGAGCTGGAGAAATACGCCAATAGCCAGTTCAACCTGCTCGCGCAGAACGGCTTCGTCGGCAGGCCGGATATGGAGGCGGCCGCGCACGCGGCGGTGGAGTCCTTCGCCCGCTCCATCCTGCGCAGCGACACCGAGGCCATCCTGGCCGTCGACGCCCAGGGCCGGACCACGATGCGCGCGGGCCCGGCCGAGATCGCTCCGGATGAGCGCGAGACGCTCGCCGGCCTCGCAGGGAAGGAAGCTCGCGGATTCGGCACGCTCCGCATCGGAGGCCGGGACCGCGTGGCCGCCTACTTCCCCTTCCGCCCCTTCGGCTGGCTGGTCCTCGTCACCGAAGACAAGGCGGTCTTCTACGGCGATGTCGAATCCATCTTGAGGACGACCCTGGAGTTCCTGCTCGCGGTGAGCGCCGTCTCGGTGCTGCTGCTGCTCGCCCTCGCCCGCTTCCTCACCAAGCCGCTGGAGCGGGTCTCGGCCGCCATGCTTCGCATCATCGGCTCGAACGATCTCTCCGAACGGGTGAGCGTGGAGTACAAGGACGAGATAGGCCAGCTCTCCCACACCTTCAACCTGATGCTCGCGGAGCTGGGCAAGGCCTACGAGCAGATCAAGCGCTACGCCTTCGACGCCGTCGTCGCCCAGAAGAAGGAACGGAAGATCAGGAGCATCTTCGAGGTCTATGTTCCCAAGGAAGTGATCGATCAGGTCTTCACCAATCCCGAGGGCATGCTCGTCGGCGACAATCGCGTCCTCTCCGTGCTCTTCTCCGACATCAGGAGTTTCACGAGCATTTCCGAGAACATGCAGCCCGACGACCTCGTGGCCTCGCTCAACCGCTATTTCTCCACCATGGTCGACGTGATCATGGGACGCGGCGGGGTCGTCGACAAATACATAGGCGACGCGATCATGGCCTTCTGGGGCGCGCCCAAGAAGAAGGACGACGACGCGCTTCAGTCCGTGACCGCAGGCATCGAGATGACCGAAGGGCTCCATGCCTTCAACGAGGTCCAGCGAGCGAAAGGCAAGCCAGAGTTCAGGATAGGTGTGGGCATCAACTACGGCCTCGTCACCGTGGGCAACATCGGCTGCGACAAGAAAATGAACTACACCGTCATCGGCGACATGGTCAACCTGGCGTCGCGGCTGGAAGGCGCTACGAAGATGTACCATCAGCCGATCATCGTTTCGGAAAGCGTGCAGTACAAGATAAAGGACGTACTACCCTGCCGCCATATCGATACGGTCGCCGTCAAGGGCAAAAAGAAGGGAGTGAAGATCTATACCCCCCGCCGGCAGCTCACGCCGAAGGAAAGTGAAATCTGGGGAATCCACGCCGAGGCGATCGACAGCTACTATCGGCGCGATTTCAAAGGCGCCGTCGAAGGCTTCGGACGGATCCTGAAGATCGACGGCGAGGATTATCCCGCTTCGATTTTCCGGGAGCGCGCCTCGGCGTTCCTGAAGGCTCCGCCACCCGAAGACTGGAACGGTGTCGCGGTGCTCACCGAGAAATGAGATTCCGCCCATCTTTCGTCGTCGTCGCCGTCCTCCTCTTCGCTTTCGCCTGGAATGGAAGCGCGCGGGCGCAGGACCTCGGCTCGCGGCCGCCCGAGCGGCGCATTTTCCTGCCGCCCCCCATACTCGAAGGCGACGCGGGCGGGCGCGAGCTCGCCGAGCCCTTCGCCGCCACCTTGCGCAGCTCCTTCGCGAGCGCGGCCGAGGCTCGCGGCTTCGCCGTCGCCGCCCTGCCCGGCTCCCCGCGGGACCCGGCCGCGGAGGCCCGGAACTTCAACGAAGACTGGTACGGCCGCATTTTCGCCGAGGTGCGGAACGACCGGCTCTCGTACCGCATCGAGGTTTTCTCTTCGTGGAGCGGCGACCTCGTGGCGGCCGACAGCTTCTCCGCCTACGCGGGCCCGACGGCCTTCCCCCTCATCGACGACTCAGCCGCGCGAGTGGCCGAGCGGCTCGCGGCCTATGTCGCCGCCCCCGAAGACTCGCCCCGCCGGCCGGTTTCCTACCGGATAACCATCCTCTCTCCGGACGAAGGGGCGCGCATCACGATAGGTCCGCCCGAGCTCAGGCTGTCGATCCGGGCGGGAGAGATAAAAAACGGCAAGCTCACCCTGCCCTACTATCCCTTCGCCCGCGGCTCGACCGTCAGGCTCTACCTCTCGCAGCCGGGACGCAGGACCGAGATTCTGCGAATCCACTTGGGCGAAGCCGCGCCCGTCGTCTCGGCGCCTCCCCTCGAAGCGCAAAGCTATCAGGACTTGATCGTCGGCACCGGTTCGGGGCGTCTGCTCGGAATCCAAGCCGGGTATCGGCGCTATATCGTGCCGCAGTGGATCTTCCTCTTCGCCGACGACCATCTGTTCGCGGGCTACGATTTCCTGCCGGGCTCTTCGCCTTTCCTGCACGAAGAGCTCTGGACAGGCGTCGGGAGCTACCTCGTCCTCGGCCCCGAATCGCGCTTCCGCTTCGGAGCCCAGGCGGGCCTGGGCTATCTGTTCAGCTACTCCACCGTGCCCGAGGCGCAGCGCCGCCTGTATTTCGACCTGGCCCTCCTGCCGGTCTACCTCTTCTGCGAGTATTCGCTTTCGCGCAAGGCGGCCCTCTGGATGTCTCTGAGTTCCGCCTTCTCCTTGGGCACGGGATCCTCCGGCATACTCGGCCGAGAGTGGATGGGGGACGGGGTTCCGGCCTTGGGAGCGGGGGTGGTATGGCGAATCTGAAACGACTCCGGCCCGCCGATCGCCCGGCCTTCACCGTGACCCTCCTCGCCGCGGCGATCGCCGCCTTCGCTCTCGGCGCCGCGACCCTCCTGTCCTCGTGCTCCTACCTTCTCGGCGATCCCTACGGCGCGATCGGCCAGCGGGCGGTCGCCTGGGTGGACCTGAACTCCGCGGTCAAGTCGGCGACGGGTTCGGGTGTCAGGTACGTGAACAGGATGAGCTACCTGTCGTCGGGAGGCCATGCCTACCTCTTCCTCTATATCAACACCGACGCCAACACCCAGCTCTTCGCGGCCCTCGACGGCACGAGCCTGAACCTCGTCGACAGCATCCCTTCAAGCATCTATTACCAGAGCGGTTCGAACATCGCGGTGGACATGAACGGCAATTTCGTCACGAGCTACCCCTCCGCCCTGGCCCTGAGCCCCACGCTGGCGATCGCGGCGCCCCTTCCCGCCGTCAGCGGCCCCTACTGTCTCGCGGCGGACGGGTCGAACAATATCTCGCTGCAGGCCACGTCGGGCGCCAACTCCCTCTCTCTGGCGAGCTACAGCTCGTCGTGGGGGGCGGACTCTTCGACCCCCGTGCCGCTCACTGCGGGCATAGATCCCGGCTGGCAGCTTTCTGACGCCGCCGTCGCGAACAATCAGCTCCTCCTCCTCTTCACCGCCTCGGGCATGGCGCTCGAGGTGGCCTATCCCGCCTCCTCGATATATTCGACGCTGAGCGGCGCGGGCGAGCTCATCGACTATGCCCCGGCGGCGACCGCCATCGCCCCGTTCAACAGCCAGAGTAGCCCGATGGCCTGGCTCACGAGCGAAGGTCTGGTCGTCGGCAGCTACGCCAACAACGGCCTCGAGCTCGATTTGTACAAGCTCGGCGGATTCGGGAAGTCCTCGAGCTACACGCTCGGCAACAACGGTTCCTCGCAGGCCTACGTCGAGCCGGACGGCCGCTACTTCTACTACTACGAGCAGAGCTCAGGGCGGCTCTACAAGATGAGGACCTGGTGGTGAGCGGAAGGCGCATCTTCGCGTTCGCCGCCGCGATCTTCGCGGCGGTCCTCGCGACGGTCGCGGTCGGCTCCGTCGGGGCGCAGGCTGCCGCGGCGTCGACCGCGGCGACGCCGACCGTGTCCGCCCCAGCGAAGAAGTTCGGCGAGGGCATTTCGATGCTTCTGCAGGTTTCCGGCCCCAAGACCCTCGACCTCTGGCGCTACGGCGACACCCTGTCGGCGGTGCTCATGCGCTCGCAGCTGCTGCATTCCGTGCATCGCGCCTACAACGACGACCCCGCTCGCCTCGAGAGCCTGGCGCGCTACGAGGGCGACCCGGTCGTCCTGGACCTCCGGCTATCCCTGGAAGGGCGTCACGTGAGCGCCCGCTGGGAGATCAGCTCCGCCGAAGGCGCGGCAAAGGGTACCGCCGCCGGTGCTGCTGCGGGCGCCGCTGCCGGAGCAGGCGCCGCTGAGGCAAAAAAAGTCGAAGGTTCCTTCACGAAGCCCGCACCCAGCGAGGACGAACTGGCCAGCTCGTTTTGGGTCGAGACGGTCGACGCGGTGAACGGATTCCTCTCGAAACTGCAGGTCGCCCATCTGCGGATCACCGGCCTGCCGGGCACGGTCGTGCAAGGCTTCGGCGATCCCATCCTCCTGCCCGACTCGGGCTCCCTAGTCCTCCCCCTCATAGTGCCTGCGCGCATATCCTGGGCGGCCGGCACGCCGGAGCGCTATCCCGAGAGCGGTGTATTCTACGCCTCGAAGGACGGCGAAACCCTCGCGATTCCGCGACGGCAGTGGGCGCTCGATTTCGGGGCCTACGGCTTCGCCTTTCCCGAACTCCGCCTAAGCTTCGCGCCGGCATCGCGCTTCTTCGCGCGGGCGACGATCTCCCAATTCGGCTTCGGATTGAGCCTCCAGTCGCCGAGAGACGGGGTCGAGGAGCCGCTCACCCTGTCCTTCCCGCTGCTGCAGGCCGGGCTCGGGCTCGGAAGCTATTTCGCCCCGCCAATGAAGGAATTGAGGACCTATTTCGCGACCGACTTCTTCGTCCGCCTCTTCTCGCCCCAGAACCGCGCCATCTATCTGGATCCCGTGGCCCCGATCGGCGTTCAGCCTTCCTACGGCATCGAATGGGGACGGGGCCCCGTGGCGCGCCTGTACCTCGAGATGGGCGCCGTGTACTATCCCTGGGCGAAGCCGGGCCTCATGCTCGCCTCGCTCGGCGGCGACTCGCCTTCGAGCCTCGTATTCTGGGGGAATGGATGGTTCCCGGGCGAGAACGGCTGGTTCCTCGAGATTCCCATATTCCGCATGGGCCTGAGGTTGCGCCTATGAAGACGAGGGCATCGAGCCTGGGCAGCGCCGGCGCGATTCTCGCGAGGACGGTCGCGACGCTTCTGGCGGCCGTGCTGCTCGCCTCCTGCTGGAGGCCGATCTTCGACGAGCAGGTATCCTCGGGAGCGCTGTTCTACGACAAGATCGGCTCTCCCTTCCGCACGATCGGCCCGGTGAGCGTGAACAGCGACATGATCGACGGAGCATTCCTGCCGGAACGGATCCTCGATCCCTACAATGGATTCTGGGTGAGAAAGGAATCTTCGAGCGTCACCGTCAATTTCATCAAATATTCGGGCGGGAGCTACGCTCTCTCCACGGCGGCGACGAGCATGCCGGCGAACGGCGGGAGCCTGGGCTTCGCCGGTTCGGCCTATTTCACGACCAACCAGACTATCATTCTCGGCACGGGCGACGGTACCGCGACGACGACCATGTCGCTTTACACCTTCACCGCCGGATCCCCGGATTCATTGTCACTGACAGGCAATTATGCGCCCGCGGGCGTGCAATCCGTCCTCGGCCTCGGCGCGACCCAGGTCGCGGGCAGTCCGAGCGATACGATAGCCTTCATATACCGCAACACTTCCTCGCAGCTCATGGCCGCCAACTATACGTCCAGCTCGGCCGTCCCGGCGATCGGCAGCAACGCCCCTTTGGACGCCGGAACCGCGAGCGTCGACGCGGTCGGCAGGGCCTTCATAGGCGTCGACGGCGCAGGCAACGCGCTCTACTACTACGGCGGCGGGAACACCGTGCTTCGCTGGATTTGGACGGCCGGAGTGGGCGCGAGCGGCACTCCCGCGACGATCGCCGTCCAGGACCCTCTCGTGGCCGTGCTGTCGGACGGCACCCTCGTGTGCCAGGGCAAGGATTACCTCGACGCCTACCGCCCGGACGGCAGCGAGATATTCAGCACGCCCGCCGGCTCGGTGCGATTCGTCCACGAGGTCGACAACTCCGGCGTCGAGTACTGCATTTTCGCCCAAAGCCTCTTCGCCCCCAAGGACAACAGCGGCAACACCGAGGTCTACATCGAGCTCTGGAGGCTGCCTACCGGCTCCTTCTCGAGCCTCGGGAACTGACCTCGGCGCGCGGGCGAGCTGCGCGATCGGCGGCCGTCCGCGCGCCGATCGCGGCTACTTGAGCGCCGCTCTCAGCGTGGCGATGTACTCGACCAGGAAGGTATCGCCGGCCTGCGAGAAGCGCCTCGACTGCTCGTCGAGGAAGCTTTGGCGCGCGGCCCGGTCGCCGTACGAAATCGCCTTCGCGGCGATGTTCGCCGCGTTGTTGATGTCGTCGGCCGGCCTGGTCGCCTGGTAGTCCTGGAAACTCTGCTGGATGAAGTCCTTGAGGATCGGGAAGGCGCTCCGGGTCTCGGGGCTGTCGAGGAAGGAATAGAGACTGGCGAGGCGCGCATTGAAACCCGCGGCTCCGGGGTTGGCCTGGACCTGCTTCGAGAACGAGGCGTAGGTGGAGAGCAGGCCGTCGTAGCGTCCGGCGAGGGCGGCGAGCCTGTTCTTCTCCTTGAGGAGGGCTTCGTAGTCGCCGCTCGCGGCGGCCTGGGTGGCGGCGGGCGTGGCCGATTGCGTCCTGGCCGCGGCGGCGGCCGTATCGGACTGGGCGGTCTTGAGCCGGGCGGTGAGATCGGCGATCTGCAGCTGGGCGGCCGCGAGCGCAGCCCGGGCCTGATCGCGCTCGGTGCTCGCGCGGCCGGCCGACGCGTCGAGGCTCTGGCTCTGCGCCGCGAGATCGCGCGAAGCCTTGTCGCTCGCGGCCTGGAGAGAGGCTATGCGCGCGGCGTCGGAAGCGGCGCGAGCCGCGGCTTCCTTGGCGAGGCCGTCCCGCGCGGCGGCTATGCCGGCGATCGCCTCGGAGCTCTGGCTGGCGAGGGGATAGGAGGCCAGCAGGCCGAGGAAGCCCGTCATCGCGTCGGTCCAGCGCCCGGCGGCCAGGTCGCTCTTGGCCGCGGCCAGGGGAAGCCGCGCGGCCCGGCTGTCCGCAGCCGTCCGGTCGCGGTCCGTCGCGTAGGCGCCCATGGTCTCGAGGCGCTGGACGAACATGTCGCGGGCGGCCGTGTCGACAGGCAGGTAGTTCAAGGCTTCGGCGTAGCCTTGGGCCGCGAGCGTGAAATCGCGGGCGACGAAGGCCGCGTCGGCCTTGCCCAGGGCATCGTCGAGGCGGGCTTTCCTGGCCGCTTCCTGGTCCTGCAGGCGATTGAGGAAGAAATCGTGGGCCGCGAGAATTTCCGGGACGGTCGCGAGAGCCTCCTGGTACTTGGCCTGGGCCGCGGCGAGGTCGCCGGCTTGCATGGCCTTGGCGCCGGCCGCGGCGTCGGCTCGCGCGGCCGCCAGAAGATCGGCCTGCGCCAGCAGCTTGTTGGCGTCGGAGCTCGAGCGGTCGAGCTCTTCCTTGGCCAGGGTGCTCAGGGCGTCGGCGACGAAAAGATCGGCCGTGCGCCTCCCCTGGATCGAGGGCATGGCCGCCACGCTCGGGTCGTTGAGATAGGAGCTTAAGGCCGCGGCTCCCGCTGCCGCATCCTCGAACCGCCGGTCGCGCAGGGCCTGGCGAATGCTGTCGTAGAGCCCGAGTATCCGGTCTTCGACCGCCTGCTGCTGAGTGCGCTGGGCGTTCAGCTGGGCGAGCTGGGCCTGGGCCTGGGCCAAGCCCGCCTGGGCGGCGACGTTCTGCGATTCGAGCGCCTTGGTCTTCGCGTCGAGCGAGGCGCGAAGCGCATCTTCGCGCTGCTGGGCCTCGGCGAGGATTTTTTGCCGTTCGGTGCCGAGTGCCGACATGTTGGCCTGGTATTCGTCGCGCAGTTTCGCGTAGTTCGCGTCGGCTTGGGCGCGTTCAGCCTGGGCCTTTCGATCATAGGCGGCGAGCTGGAGCTTGAGTTGCGCGTTCTTCTGCTCCTCGAAGCGTTTCATCTGCGCTTGCTGGGAAGCGGTCGACAGGCCGAGACTGGTCAGGCGCTGGCGCTCCTTGTCGAGCTCGGCCTGCATCTGGGCCTGGAGCGTCGCCTCTTGCTGCTTGACGCGAGTGTCGATGTTAGCGGCCAGGGCGTTCCGCTCCTGGTCGAGCGTGGCGAGCCGGGATTGGATGTCGGCTATGGCCTTGTCCTTGGCCTGGATCTGCGAATCCGATTCGCGGCGAAGCTCCTGGAGCAATTTGCCTTCGGCGCTGGTCATGGCCGCGCCGCCCGCCTCGATGCTCCGGTCGCGCTGGCGGAAAAGGTAGGACAGACCGAAGAGGATCCCGACGGTGAGGGAGGCGGCGAGGAGGTTGACGATGAGGGGAAACACGAAGCCCTTGCGGAGCGGGTGGAGGGCCAGCGATTCGGGGCCGGCGGTGATCCGATTGCCGGTGGCGACTTTTTCTATGGCCTGGAGTATCTCGCGGCGGTCCTCGACGGTGATCCCATCGGCCTCGCCGGCCGATTCGTATCCGGCCCCGAAACTGAAGGAGTCGTCTTGAGCCCGCAGCTGCGCTGCCCGCTTCAAAAGACCAGAGCTGCCGGTCACGGTCATTTCACGTCCTCACTGATACCATATATATCGGCGCCTTGCGAGCGCGCGCAATACCGGGCTTCCTCTAGATGCGGCATAGTTCGGCTTCCGCATTCCAGGCATTTCCCCTCTGCTCCCGCAGCTCCACCATGGCGTAAAACCCTTCCTTGAACGACCCCGGATTGACGACCAGGGTGGAGCCGTGGCGAGCGGAGGAACGGGACTCGTGAATATGGCCGCAGACCCAGAGCGGCGGCCGCTCCTTTTCCAGAATATCCTTGTAGCGTCTCGACCCGAGAGAATTGCCGTGCCTGGTGTCGGCGCCCGAATCGTGCGGCGGCGTGTGGCTGAGCACTATGAGCGGCCGGCCTTCGGCCGCGGCGCCGGGCCGGTTGGCCAGGGCGTTCTCGAGGGAGGCGCCGAGTTCCTCGTCGCGGCGCTCGTAGGGAGTGAGACCGGTGTGCAGAATGCCGCCGCCGGAACCGGCCACGAGGGCGCCGCATTTGTCGAGCAGCCGGCCGTCGGCCGAGAGCCCCTCCAGCTCGAGGAGCTCGCGGGCGCCGCGTCGGTCGCAGTTTCCGGGCACGGCGGCCATCTTGGAGCAGAGTGGCCCGAGCAGATCGAGCAGATAGCGCAGCTCCTTCGAGCCGCCGAAATCGGTCAGATCGCCGGCGATCAGGATAAGATCCATGGATCTCATGCGCTGCTCCAATTCGGGCAGCCGTTCGACCGCGCCATGAAGGTCCGATAGGATCAAGATCCGCATACCAGCAAGTATAATGCCGCGAAGCCCGCGGCGAAAGATGGAAGCCGCAGGCAATCGACCCCATCGCCGCCTAGTGTTCCTCCAGAGCCTCGACGCTGCGCGACCGCGAGTCTATGCGGTACCGGCGCGGGGCGGCGGGCGAGGTCCGCGGCGACTTCGCCCCGGCGAGGAGCTCGTCGAGGCCGAGAGCCTGGCCTTCGTAGGGAGGGAAAAGCGACCAGCGCAGGGCTTCGGCCAGGCCGTGCGGCATGCCGTCGGAGCCGAAGACCAGGTCCTGGCCGGGACGGAAGCCGAGCCGATCGATCAACATCCTGAAGGGATTGTTCTCGGCTCTGTGGCGCTCGCGGAGCCTGTCGGCGTAGAACGCGGAATCCATGCTGAAATTGGGCTGCATCGAAAGCACGAGGCCGAGATCGCGCGCCGCCCTTCCCTGCTCCTGTGAAATAAACTGCACATGCTCAAGTCGCACCGCTTTGAATTCGAGTCCCTCGCTGCGCAGGCCGCGCAGGGCGCCCAGTATCTGATCTATGGCCCGATGGCCGATGGCGTGCACGGACAAGCCCGTCCGATGGGCAGCCAGGTCCGCGAGGAGGGAGAGGAGCTCTTCGTCGCCGTAGAGCAAGGCCCCCGGAGAGCCGTCGAGGAAGCTTTCGTCGAGGGCGGCGCTTCGAGCTCCGAGCGAGCCGTCGAGGAATATCTTGATCCCCTCGCAGAGCGCCCGATCGCCCGCGGAGAGGGATTCGAAGACCTCCGGCGTCGCCCAGGAGCGAACGCGATCCCCGAGCCCCGCCTCGGCGAAGGCCCGGAGCGTCCGGGCTCCGGAGATCGTCATGTCTTCGAGGGAATGGATGCCGAGGGCCGCCATGCCGCCCATGAAGCGCTCGAGCTTTTCGCGATCGAGTCCGGCGAGGCGGGTGTAGAAGACGAAAAGCTCGGGTAGATGACGCTCGCCCCAGCGCCAATCCTCGGCATTTTCGGCCAGTTCGGGCCAGAGCTTCCCGACGAAGGGACGAGCCGAGGGCGAGAGGGCGAAGCCGTGCAGGCTGGAGTTGACGACCAGCACGGGAGGCAGCTGCGCCAATTCCGCCTGTGCGAGGACGAGCTTGTCGCTGCGCCATCCCTTGACGAGGCTCAGATCGTCGCGAGGCAGCGAAGCGAGGAGAGCCTTCGCCGCTTCGGCTTCCAGGGAAGAGAGGTCGGGAAGGCCGTCCATGGCCGCGTAGAGGCTGACGTGGGAATGGTGATCGTGCGCGAGAGGAAGTTCGACGATTCGATCCATGGGGGAATTATACCCGAAAAAGCATGCTCACGCAGTCGTCCACCAGGGCGAGGTAGCTTCGCTCCCGATCGCGGAGCCGGCCGGTCCAGCGCCGGTCGCAGTCGGCGGGGCAGACCCCGCCCTCGGCATGGTGCTTGCGCAGGCAGCCCAAACTCAGGAACAGGGGAGGCTCGAAGGCGGGATCGACCCGGCCCAGGGGGATGCCGCCCTCGCCGATGGCGGAACGCAGGGGGGGCAGCTCCTCCTCCCCGGCCTCGAGATAGAAGTAGGCGAAGGCGAGCCGCGGGGCGAGCCAGGGCAAGGATGCGAAGGTTTCGAGCGCGAGGTGGTTGGCGGCGTAGAGGTGGATATCGATGTAGAAGAGGAGCCGCCCGGCCGCCCCGTCCCTATCGGCAAGGCTCTCGACGAGGCGCTCGGCCAGGGCGAGATGATGCAGGGCGTCTAGGCCGAGGACTATCGATTCGCCCGCATCGAGGGCCGCTGCCGCTCGGGCGAGCACTGCTTCCTCGTACGCGGCGTCGTCCCGCACGAGGGGAGCGAGGGGGAGCCACTGCCTTCCTTCCGCGCGGGGCAGGGGGGCGCCCTCGCGCAGGAGACGAGGCGTGGCGAAGGGCATGCCGGAAGGCAGGCCCTCCATAGGGAAGACGAGCGAGGACCTCGGCGGGATGCCTGGCCGCGCGGGACCGGCGGCGCGGCTCGGGGCTGGGCCGCCGGCGCGGCCCGAGGGCTCTTCGGCCGCGCGGCTATCTCCCGGGAGATAGCCGCCGAGGGAAGCGGCCGCGAGCTCCTCGCAACGCTCCGCGAGGAGGCGCCGCGCCTCGGCGTACAGGCGGTTCTTCTCGCGCTTGAGCATCGAGGGCGGGATGAAGAGCTCGCCGGGAGCGAGCGACAGGGGCCCGCCCTCGGAGGGGACTTCGACCGCGGCGCCGGGGTCAAAACGCGGCACGAGCGTGAAGTCGCTCTCGCCGGGCTCCTCGAAAATTTTCAGCGCCTCGAGGAAGCCGTCCGGGCGCTTCGCGCGCTGGAGGGGCAGAGCCTCTCCGGAACCGACGCGCAGCGCCGCGGAGCGATCGCCGGGAAAGAGGGGGCTCCCGAGCACGAGAGCCAGGGAGCCTTTTTCGAAGACGAGGGTCGCGGGGATTTCCTGGAGCCGCGCGGGATACTCTTCCGGGCTGATCCGGCGTCGGTCCAGCTCGCGCGCGGAGATTCTGCGAAGCTCGCCGCCGACCCGAGGCGAGCCCGAACGGTCCAGCTCCACCCTGCTTCCCGCGCGGGCGACGCCGAGCTCGCGGCCCGTGCGCGCGTCCCTGAGTCCCGTCACGGGGAAGGCCAGAGGCCGGGAAGGATCGTCGTCCTCGAAGATCATGACGCCGTCGCGGAGGCCGAGGCTCGTTTCGATGTCCGCGACGATGGAGCCGCCGCGGAGGGCGGCGATCCGGCCCGCGTGGACGCCGCGATGGCCGGGGAATACCGGATCGATGAGCCGCTCCCCTCCCCGCGCGGAAAACCAGGCCTCGGTCGGCGAACGCGCGAAGGCGAGATCGGCGGCGGCCGCGCGGGCGCTCAGGTCTTCGTCGGAGACGGCCGCGCCCTTCAGCCTGTCCAGGAGACCGCGATAGAGCCGAGCCACGGCGTAGCCGTACTCGGGCGCCTTCATCCGCCCCTCGACCTTGAAACTCGCCGCGCCCGCCAGGGCCAAGGCCTCCAGGCGCCGCGTCAGATTGAGGTCGCGGCAGGAGAAGGGATAGGCCGGCATCTCGGAGGGGAGTTCCCCTTCGTAGCGCGAGCGGCAGACCTGGGCGCACTCGCCGCGATTGCCGGAGCGGCCCACGAGGATGCCCGAGGCGAGACAGAGGCCCGAGAAGGAATAGCAGAGAGCCCCGTGGACGAAAACCTCGAACTCGAGCTCCGGAACCTCGGCGTGGAAGCGGCGAAGGTCGGCGAGGGAGGACTCGCGCGGGAGCACCACGCGGCGGATGCCGAGCCGAGCCGCCAGGCGCGCGGCCTGAGGGGTCCGGATCGCCATCTGCGTCGAGGCGTGGAGGACGAGGGCGGGGAAGCGCTCGCGCGCCAGGCGGGCCAGTCCCCAGTCCTGGACGATGATCGCGTCGGGCGGAAAGCGCGAGAGGAAGACGAGGAGTTCGGCGACCTGCTCCAGCTCCCTTTCGAGCACTATCGTATTGAGCGCGGCGTAGAGCTTGACCCCGCGTCCGCTCGCATGCCGCAGAAGGCGGCGGTATTCCAGGCGGTCGAGGTTGCGCGCCTGCTTGCGGGCCGAGAAATCGGCGAAGCCGAAGTAGAGGGCGTCGGCCCCGCCTTCGATCGCCGCCAGGGCCGACTCGAAGCTGCCGGCCGGGAGGAGCAATTCGGGCAGGGCCCGGGCGGGATCGGCGTCGTCGCTCATCGCGCTGCCTGATCGAGCCGGGACGCGAGGGAGCCGAAGCGTTCGACCTTCCGGCGGAGGATGGACAGGGAACCGCGCCAGAACTCCGGGGCCGAAAGATCGACGCTGAGGTGCCTCCGCGCGAGCTCCTCCACTTCCATCCGCCCCGTGTCCCGCAGCAGAGCCGCATAACGCGCGTGGAACTCGCCGCCGAGAGTCTCCCTGCGCGCGTAGAGGCCGAGGCTGAAGAGGTAGCCGAAGACATAGGGGTAATTGTAGAAGCTGACGCCCGTCTTGTAGAAATGGAGCTTCGAGCACCAGAAGGAGCCGTCGTACTCGGAGAGGGCGTCGCCGTAATAGTCCGCCCAGGCTTCGCGCATCAGCGCGGAGAGCGTCTCGGGGCCGAGGGGGCGCTCCTTCCGCCGCTCGTAGAACCTCGACTCGAAGGCGAGGCGGGCGGGGATGTTGAGGAGGAAGGTGGCCGCGTTCCGCGCGTCGGACCAGGCCACGGGGAGAAGGCTCCGGTCATCCTCGGCCTCCTCGGCGAGCAGTTCGCCGAGCAGCGTTTCCGCGAAGGTGCTCGCGGTTTCCGCGAGGCTCATCGGATAGTCGGCCTCCGGGAGAGGCAGATCGGCCAGGAGCGAGCTGTGGTAGGCGTGGCCCAGCTCATGGGCCAGGGTCGAAACGTCGGAGAGGCTTCCGCCGTAGGTCATGAAGACGCGCGTGCTGCGGCTCTTCGGGAATTCCGTGCAGTAGGCGCCCGGCCGCTTCGCGGCGAGAGCGCGGGCCTCGATGTGCCGCGCGGCGGCTTCGCCGCGGACGAACTCGGCCATGGAGGGATGCACCCCGGCGTAGGCCCGCGCGACGAGGGCCAGGGCCGCTTCGAAATCGAGCGGCCGCCCTTCGGCGCCGCGAAGCTCCGGGGCTCCGGCCAGGATGTCCCAGGGCGCCAGCCTCTCCACTCCCAGGAGCTTGGCCTGCAGGCGCAGGGCTTCGCGGCCCAGTTCCTTGGATTCGTCCACGACCGATATCAGAGCGTCGAGGGTGGAGCGCCTCATCCGGTTCTGATGCAGCGAGGGGTCGAGGAAATGCACCGTCGAGCGCGTGGAACGGAGGCCGTACTCGACGAGCCGCCAGCCGGCGAGGGCGTCGAGGATGGCGGCCAGGGTCTCTTCATGGCCTGCGTAGGCTCCGTTGACGGCGCGCCAGGCCGCCTCTCGGCGCGGCCGATCCGGGCTTCTGAGCAGGGAGGCCGCCTCGGCGATCCCCATGCTCATCCGCTTCCCGTCCTGCTCCACCGAACAGGACAGGGTGCCGGAGAGGCTGTCGTAGAGGTTTCCCCAGGCGTGAAAGCCGTCGGTCGAGAAAGCGGAGAGGAGCCGCTCCGATTCGAGGGAGAGCCGCTGATCGCGCAGCTTCCGCAGCTGTTCGAGACGAAAGCGCTGCCGAGCCACGCGGCCGTCGTCGAGG
This sequence comes from Rectinemataceae bacterium, assembly GCA_035530095.1. GTDB lineage: Bacteria > Spirochaetota > Spirochaetia > Treponematales > Rectinemataceae > JAJXZP01. The sequence continues at coordinate 97,527 of DATKVK010000052.1, forward strand.
AAGCGCGAGAAGAACGAGTCGGGCGCCAGCGTGAGCAACAGCTCGAGAGGGGCCGCCGCTCCCAGGAGCCTCGCGGAGCGGGAGCCGATCTCGCCGCGAAGTTCCTTGCCGCGTATATCCGAACCGTCGACGGAAAGCCGGCAACTGACGTAGACCCGGGTGTTTTCCTGAAGCATGGAGGCCTCTTCGGCCAGGACCATCGCGGACCTGCAGCGCTCGAGCAGCTCCGCCGTCGCGGCGTTTTCCGGCGTGGAGGCGGCCACAGGGATTTCCAAGCCTTCGATCGAGGCGAGGGCCTGGGCGAAGTTCCCGCCCATCCCTTCGAGCTCGGCGATGCAGGCTTCGACTCGGGCGATATCGTCCAGGAAAAGCCGATCCTCATAGGATTCGTATTCGTCGGCGAGAGACCAAGCGGGAGTCTGACTGGCATTGACCATAGCGGCACGCTAGCACGAAGGCTGCCGAGCTTCAAGCCGAGGAGGGTCGGGAGGCGGCGGGAGGCGGCGGGAGGCGGCGCGGCGCCTCGGTCGCCGCAGGCAGGTCGCCGCAGGCAGGTCGCCTCTCGCGCCAGGCGCGCCCCTCTTGTCTTTTTCGCGGTTTTCTGCGAAAAAGACGACACAGTGATAAGCGTAACCGACCTCGCGCTCGCCTTCGGCGAGCGAGTCCTGTTCAAGGACGTCAACCTCAAATTCACCCCCGGCAACTGCTACGGCATCATCGGCGCCAACGGGGCGGGCAAAACCACCTTTCTCAGCCTGCTTTCCGGACAGCTCAAGGCCGACAAGGGCGAGATAGTCATCGGCGCGGGCAAGCGCGTGGCCCTGCTGCAGCAGGATCACTTCGCCTACGAGGAGCTGCGGGTCCTCGACACGGTCATCATGGGCTGGCCCAAGCTCTTCGCCGTGATGCGGGAGCGCGAGACGCTCTACGAGAAGGCCGACTTCACCGAGGCGGACGGGCTGCGGGCGAGCGAGCTCGAGGCCGAGTTCGCCGAGCTCGGCGGCTGGGAGGCCGAGGCCCAGGCGGGCATCCTCATGTCGGGGCTGGGCGTGCCGGAGGCTCACCACGAGAAGCTCATGCGGGAGGTCGACGAGGGCGTCAAGGTGCGGGTCCTGCTCGCGCAAGCCCTGTTCGGCACCCCGGATATTCTCCTCCTCGACGAGCCGACCAACGGCCTGGACCTCGAATCCATTTCCTGGCTCGAGGAATTCCTCATCGAGTTCCCGAACATCGTCATCGTCGTGTCCCACGACCGCCATTTCCTCAACTCGGTCTGCACCCACACCTGCGACATCGACTTCGGAAAAGTCCGGATGTACGCGGGCAACTACGATTTCTGGTATCGCATGAACCGCATCCTCGTGCAGCAGCAGAAGGACGACAAGAAGCGCCGCGAGGACAAGATGAAGGACCTCAAGGAGTTCATCCAGCGCTTCTCCTCGAACGCGTCCAAGAGCAAGCAGGCCACCTCGCGCAAGAAGATCCTCGAGAAGCTCGAGTTCGGCGACTACGTCCCCTCGAGCCGGCGCTTTCCCTACGTGGGCTTCAAGCCCGACCGCGAGGTGGGCAACAACGTGCTCAAGGTCGCGGCTCTCGTGAAGAGCATCGAAGGCCAGAGCGTGCTGCGCGGCCTGGACCTCACCGTCAACCGGGACGACAAGATAGCCTTCGTGGGACGGGAGCACCTGGCCAAGACGAGCCTGTTCCAGATCGTCACCGGAGAGGAAAGCGCGGACTCGGGCGAGGTCTCCTGGGGCCAGACGATCACCTGGTCCTACTTCCCGAACGACAACACCCGGCTCTTCGACACCGATCTGTCGATCACCGACTGGCTCAAGCAATATACGAACTCCGACGACGAGACCTACATCCGGTCCTTCCTCGGGCGGATGCTGTTCTCCGGGGACGAGGCCCTGAAGCCGGTGCGCGTCCTCTCGGGCGGCGAGAAGGTGCGCTGCGTCCTGTCCAAGCTCATGCTCTCCGGCGCCAACTGCCTCATCCTCGACGAGCCGACCAACCATCTCGACCTTGAGGCGATCACGGCCTTGAACGACGGGCTCGTCGAGTTCCCGGGCGTGCTCCTCTTCACGAGCCACGACCACGAGTTCATCACCTCGATAGCCAACCGCATCGTCGAGATCTGCCCCGGCGGCGTCATCGACAAGTACATGAGCTTCGACGACTATCTCGCGGACAAGGGCGTGTCCGAGCTGCGGGACGGCTACTACCGCGGGCACGTGATCGCGGAAATGTAGGAAAGCCGCGGCGGAGCGCGGCCAGTCGGGCCCGCGGCCGCGCTTCAGTCGGGCCCGCGGCCGCGCTTCAGTCGCGGTCGGGCTCGGCCAGCTTGGCCGCGGCGCGCTCCCATACGGCGGCGCATTCCGCGTAGTACTGCCGGTCGAGTCCGGTCGCCTTCGAGGCCAGCGCGCGGGCGCGCTTCCCGGCCCGCACCGCGAGGGTCCGCCCCGAGCCGTAGCTGGCCTCGCGCACCGATTCGATGGAGACGATACCCGGCAGGGCGCGCACGGGCACGCCGGTCTTGCGGAAGACGAGATAGGCGAAATAATCCGCGCAGGTCCTCAGCTTCTGCTCGTACTCGCGCCGCCCCGAGGGCGAATAGGCGAGGAAGGAGTGCTCGCGCAGAAGGCGCAGGATGCCGCCCAGCTCGGCCTGGAACTCGCTTCGCGTCATGACAGCGGCGCCGTCCCGAACTAGTCCGTCTTCAGGCGGAACACCCGCTTCTTGCCGGCGCGCAGCATGAGGGCGCCGTCGGCGTCGAGCCAGCCGAGATCGACGAGGGTCTTCTCGTCGTCGATGCGGCGCTCTCCGACCATGGCCCCGCCCTGCTGCACGAGGCGCCTCGCCTCGCTCTTGGAGGGCACGAGCCCCGAGTAGAGGAAGAGGTCGAGCACGCCCATGCCCGCGGCCAGGCTCTCGCGCGCGATGCTCTTCGAGGGCACGCGGTCGATGTCGCCGCCCGCGGCTCCGGCCGCGCCGAAGGCCGCCCTGGCCGCGGCGAGCGCCTTATCCGCCTCGTCCTTGCCGTGGATGAGGGCCGTCACCTCCCAGGCCAGGCGTTCCTTCGAGGCGTTGATGGCGTTGTCCTTGGCCCGGCCGAGCTCGCGGCAGTCCTCCGTGGGCAGGAAGGTGAACATGAGGAGGAAGCGCTCGACATCGGCGTCGGAGACGTTGCGCCAGTACTGGAAAAAATCGTAGGGGCTGGTCATGGCCGGGTCGAGGAAAAGCGCCCCTTTCTCGGTCTTGCCCATCTTCTTGCCGTCGCTCGTCATGACGAGGGGGAAGGTGAGACCGAAACATTCGGCGCCCTCGGTCCGGCGGATGAGCTCGATGCCGGCGACGATGTTGCCCCACTGGTCGTCGCCGCCGATCTGGAGACGGCAGCCGTGGCGCTTGTAAAGCTGCAGGAAATCGTAGCTCTGGAGGAGCTGGTAGTTGAACTCGATGAAGGAGAGCCCGGTCTCCATGCGCTGCTTGTAGGCTTCGAAGGAGAGCATGCGGTTGACCGAGAAATGGCGGCCGATGTCGCGGAGGAAGTCGATGTAGTTGAGGTCGGCGAGCCAGTTCTTGTTGTTCTCGGAATAGAGGGTCTCTCCGTCGAGCTTGAGGAAGCGGTCGATCTGGCCGAGGAATCGGACCGTATTCGCGTCGATGTCCTCGTAGCTGATGATCTGGCGCATCGTCGTCTTGCCCGAGGGGTCGCCGATGCGGGCCGTGCCGCCGCCCATGAGGACTATGCCGCGATGACCGGCCTCGTTGAGGTGGTGCATCGCGAAGTACGGCACCATGTGGCCGATGTGGAGCGAGGGACCGGTGGGATCGCATCCTTCGTAGAAGGTGATCGGGCCTTCGTCCATGGCCTTCGAAAGACCCTCGAGGTCGGTACACTGCTGGAGGAATCCGCGTTCCTTGAGCGTCCCGAGAGCTGGGTTCATAAGCTTCCTCCCTGCCGCATAGCCTGAGCGCCCGAGCTGGGCGAATGAGAGTGGAGTATATCGGCAAGGCCGCGCTATCTCAAGCCTGGCCGCGCTCGCCCATTGCCGCAAACGCGGTTCGCAGTGTAGTTTACTGCTTCAATACCTAGCAAGGATCATCGCTCATGGAAATATTCGTCGATCCCGACCGCCCCCTGCGCTACACGTATCGGGCCGACAATCGCTCCCTCGTCGACAAATACCTCTTGCGCCACTGGTGGCCCCTGGCGATCAAAGCCATCCCGCGCCGCGCGCCGGCCAATCTGGTCAGCATGGTCGGGAACCTGGGCTCGTATTTTTCTTTTCTCGTCCTAGCCGGACTGCTTTTCGGGCCGGTTTCGGCGGCGGGGCTCGAGCATCCATGGATATTCGGTCTCGTCGCGTTCGGGTATTTCTTCTACCAGACGCTCGATGCCCTCGACGGAATCCAGGCCAGGCGCACCGGGTCCTCCGGCCCCTTGGGGGAATTCGTCGACCATTGGTTCGATTCCTTCAATGTCTTTCTTCTGCCGCTGGGCCTGGCCCTGGCCTTCCCCGTCGTGCCCTACCAGCTCGCGGCCGCGGCGCTCCTCGTATTCGCCGCGGCGGACTGGTTCCAGCTGCGCGCCATGGCGTCTCTGGAGGTTCTGGTCTTCCCGCCCGTCTCGAGCGAGGAGGGCCAGGTACTCGATCAGCTGTTCTTCGTCCTCATCTGGATTCTCGGCTATAGTCTCTTCGCGCGCCCGCTGCTTCTCGGCCTGCCCTTCATCACCATCGGCTACCTCGTGCTGCTGGCGGGGATGTCATGGACCGCCCTCAGCTGCGCCAAAGACTCCGCGAAGGCGCTGCAGTATTTTCCGCAGCTTCTGTCCCTGGCGCCCATTTCGGCCTGGATTCTCATCATGTATCCGCGGATCGGCGGGACCGCCTTGCTCGTGGGCGGGCTGCTCCTGGGCTTTTCCGGCTCACGCTTCTCGGGCGAACTCCTGCGGGAGCGGCTCGTCGGCACTCGGTATAGGCCCTTCATTCCCGATATCTTCGCGGTCGACGCGCTCATCCTGGCTACGGCCGCGCCGCCCGCTCTTCCCGCCTGGATTCCCTTGGCTGCGGCCTGGGTGTCGCTGGCCTGGACTGCCCTGGCCTTGATTCGCCAGTTCGTTCGGACCGTGGCCCGCGTGCGCGCCGTGACGGGACGGGGGCTCCTGTGGCCCTTGACGGCCTGAGCGAGCTTGACAGCGAAACTTTTATGAAGCTACTCTGCGAAATTGCCTTGCCGCGATATTTGCGCCGATATCGGCTGGCCCGCACTCAACATGAAGAGGTGATGCAATGATGCTCATCGGCGGCAGACGAGAACGCACTGGATTGGCCGCGGCCGCCGACTTGGGCGGTTCCGCCCCCGGCCGCGACGGCCCCCGGGGCGATCTAGGCTTGCTCGAGGGATTGCGGCGTTTCATCGACGGGCGCAGGATCGAAGCGGCCCTGCCGCCGGACCTGCGGCGCAGGGGGGTCAATCTCGAGACGAGAGAGCGCCTCGGCGGGCTCACCAACCAGAACTACAAGATCATGGTAGGCGGCGAGGCGCTCGTCCTCCGCCTGCCGGGATGGGGCACCGGCCGGTTCATCCGGCGCTCGATCGAGCGGGCCAATCAGGAAGCGGCCGCCCGCGCGGGCTTTACGCCGCATTCCGTCTTCTTCGACGGCCGCACCGGCGTCAAGATCACCCGTTTCCTCGGGGAGTCCTGCGCGCTCGATCCGCGAGCCGCGAAAAGCGAAGTGATGGCGGTGGCTGGCTTGCTCGCGCGCTTCCATCGTTCGGGACTCCGCTTCGTCAACGATTTCGACGTGTTCAAGCTGGCGCGCACCTACGAACGAGTCGCGCGCGGCCGCTTCGCGCGCTTCTACGAGGGGTACGCCCATATCCGCACGCGCGTCCAGGCCATCGAGCGTCCCCTCTCCCTCATCGCCGGAGAGCACGTCGCCTGCCATAACGACCTCGTTCCCGAGAACATTCTCGCCACGCCCGACGGGCTCACGCTCATCGATTGGGAATATTCGGGCATGAACGACCCCGCCTGGGACCTCGCCTCCTTCGCTCTGGAGTCGGGTTTCGACGAGGAGCTGGAGGCCCGCTTCCTCGCCGTCTATGCGGACGGCCGCGTCACGGAGCGTCTCAAGATCCGCGTCGATGCCTACAAGCTCCTGCAGGATTTCCTGTGGTCGCTCTGGTCGATCCTGCAGGAGACGGCCAGCCGCGATCCCGTGCGGGCTCGAAGCTACCGCGATTACGGCATGGATCGATTCCTGAGAGCCCGGAACAGACTCGCCCACGTCGAGGCCCGTTTCGGGATCGACAAGCGCCCCGAAGGCAAGCGCCGATGAGTCAGATACTCGGATTTTTCGGTCCCATCGTCACGGGCCATCCCATGCTCTCGATCTTCCTTTTCCTGTTTCTTTTCGGATTCATGCTCCCCATCCCCGAAGAGATCGCCCTGGCCTTGGTCGGGGTTCTCGTGAACGGAACGAACCTGGGCGTAGTCCAGACTCTCGGCGTTTCGATCGCGGCTCTCGCGCTCGCGGACTTGGTGTACTACGGCCTGGCGCGCATAGTGGGCCCGCGTTTCCTCCGGTTCAGGTTGATCTCCCGACTCGTCAAGCCCAGCGCCATTCTGGCGGGAGAGCACTATTTCCGCAGGCGGGGACCGCGCATTGTCTTCGTATGCCGCTTCGTGGTCGGCCTGAGGATGCCGGGGATATTGAGCGCGGGCTTCCTGCGGATGCAGTTGAGGCGTTTCATGTCCTACGACGGGCTCGCGATCCTCATCGGAACTCCGGTCTGGCTCGGGGTCGGCTACGCGCTCGGCGCCCAGCTCGATCAGGAAGTGAGCCTTTTCGGCAAGATCCTCGCCATCCTCGGACCGATCGCGGTCATCGCTGGAGCCGTACTCGTGTATCGCAGCGTGAAGGCGGACCGCGCCCGCGCCGAGGCCGAGACCTACGACGAAGACCTCAAGGGCGGGAAGGCGGAGTCGTGAACGCGATCGTGCTGGCTGCGGGCATGGGCACGAGGCTGCGGCCGCTCACCGACGACCGGCCCAAGTCCCTCGTCGAAATCGCAGGTGAAAGTTTCTTCTCCCGGCAGCGGAGGCTGCTCGCGGCCGCAGGCATAGACGGCGTGACCGTCGTCACCGGCTACAAGGCCGAGGCCTTCCTGCCCTGGAAGGACCAGAGCGGGCTCGAGTTCGTCCACAACGACCGGTTCTCGGATCGGAACAACATCTGGTCCATGTACCTCGTCCGCGAGCGTCTCGGCGATACGGTGGTGCTCGACGGGGACCTTTTCCTGGCCGACGGGATCATTCCCGAGCGGCCGCCGGAAGCGAGCGGGTGGTACGTCGGCTGGCGGAAGGATATGCGCGGCGAGTGGGTCGTCAGGACGGACGATACGGGCCGGGTGCGCCGCATCGATGTCGCCGACGGCTCCGGCTGGACCCTCACCGGGCTCTCGTACTGGACAAAGGAAGACGGACGGCTCCTCGCTTCCCTTCTGGAGGAAGCCCCGACCTGGCCCGATTGGGAGCGGCTCTACTGGGACGAGATACCGCGGCGAGCCCTGGACCGGATGGAGGCGAGGGCCTACCGCCTCGACGATGAAGCCTGGGCTGAAATCGACGGCCTCGACGACAAGCTCGAATTGGAGGCTCGCCTGGCTTCGGCCGGAGGGCGCCGGGCCGCCGCGAACGCGATACCGCCCCTTGACCCGGAGCTTGACTCGGACCGCCACGGAACATAGGATCAGCTGCACGCCGCTGCGCCGGACGGGCCAGCAAGCATTTGAGCTTGCGAAGGCTTCGTCACGGGATTATGATAAGAGAAACTTTCGAAGGAGATGAACATGCCCGCTACCCCTGCCGCTCCCAAAGCCCTCACCAAGGCCCAAGTCGTGGCCCAACTCGCCGAGAAGAACGGATTGACCAAGAAGCAGACCGTCGCCTTTCTCGAGTCCCTGGTGGAGCTCGCTTGCCGCGAGACCAAGAAGAACAAGAAATTCGCGTTGCCCGGCGTCGGCATACTCAAGCTCAACAAGCGCAAGGCGCGCCTGGGCCGCAATCCCGCCACGGGCGAGCAGATCAAGATACCCGCCAAGACGACGGTGAAGATGACCGTATCCAAGTCCTGCAAGGATTCGATCCTGGGAACGGCGAAATAGCACTCACGCGGCCCGATCCCGGGCTGCGAACGCGAGTCCCCTGCGCCGCGACCGGCCGGGGACTCGCCGATGTCCGCTTGCCGAACGCGGCGCCCGGCGGATACGATGACACACCGTGAAAAGCGCCGAAACTCTCGTAGCCAAGCTTTCCGAAATCGCCATGCGCCGCTATTCCATGATCGAGGAAGGCGACCGGGTGCTGGTGGCCGTCTCGGGCGGCAAGGACTCGATGACCCTCGCCTACGACCTGGCGATGAAAAGGAAGTGGTGGCCCGTCCGCTACGAAATGCTCGCCCTGCACATCGTCACGGACTTCGCGCCCGAGTCGAATCGGAGACAGCTGGCCGAGCTGCTCGAATCCTGGGATATTCCCCATGTCGCGCTGGATGTGCCCGTCGTCGGCCGCCTCAAGGAAGGCCGCACGATGAACTGCTATTGGTGCGCGACGCAGCGGCGGACCGAGCTGATCCGCTATGCCCAGGCCGAGGGCTTCACCAAGATCGCCCTGGGGCACCATCTCGACGACATCGTGGAAACGCTCTTCATGAATATGCTCTACAAGGGCGAAATGTCGGGCATGCCTCCCGTGGTCCGCTACGTGAAATATCCCCTCGCCGTGATTCGCCCGCTCGCGCTCTGCGACGAGACCCAGATACTCGCCTTCGTGAAGGAGAAGGGATTCGGCGCCTCGACGACGGTCTGCCCCTTCGACGCGGACTCGAAGCGCAAGGTGATGCGCGCGAAGCTGCGGGAGCTCACCGGCGGCTCCATCGAGCTCAAGCGGAACATCTTCGAATCGATGTCGCACCTCAATCCGGAGTACCTGGCCTAGCCCGCACCCGGCGGCGGCGGGCCGCTTTACAGCCGCGCGATAAACCGTACAATGAAGAGTTGCATCCAGGCGCCCAGCCGAGTTCGAAATCCTGCCGGCTTTCGAATGCCGGGGCGGACTCGCGATATCTCAATCCGAGGAGTTTTCCATGGCTGATCAAAACATTACCTGGTGGGCCTTCGACGAGGTCGAGGCGTTCATGAAGGACGGCTTCGTCGCGATAGGCGTGCCGCCCGCCGAGGCGGCGGTCTGCGCCGACGTGCTCGTGTCGGCGGACAAGCGCGGCGTCGACTCGCACGGCGTGGGCCGGTTCAAGCCGATCTACCTCGACCGCATCTGGAACGGCACGCTGAACACGAAGACCGATTTCGAGGTCGTCCGCGAGACGCCCACGACCGCGCTGATCGACGGCCACAACGGCATGGGCCACTACATCGCGAAGCGGGCCATGCAGATGGCCGTCGAGAAGGCCGACAAATACGGCCTGGGCATGACGGTGGTCCGCAACTCGACCCATTACGGGGCGGCCTTCTACTACTCGATGATGGCCGTGGAGCGGGGCATGATCGGCATGACGACGACCAACGCGCGGCCTTCCATCGCGCCGACCTGGGGCGTCGAGCCCATGCTCGGCACCAATCCCATGACCTGGGGCATGCCCACCGACGAGGACTTCCCCTACATGCCGGATTACGCCACCTCGGTCACCCAACGCGGCAAGATCGAGCTCTACGGCCGCATGGACAAGGAGCTGCCCGACGGCTGGGTGATCGGCCAGGACGGGAAGTATCGCCACGACACGAAACAGGTGCTCGTGGACCTCACCAAGGACAAGGCCGCGCTCACCCCCCTGGGCGGGCTCGGCGAGGACCTGGGCGGCTACAAAGGCTACGGCAATACCCTGACGGTCGAAATTCTCTCATCCTGCCTCTCGCAGGCGAACTTCATGAAGACCCTGATGGGGATGTCCCCCGAGGGAAAGCCCACGCCCATCGAGCTCGGCCACAGCTTCCTCGCGATCAAGATCGAGAATTTCGTGGAGCTCGACGCCTTCAAGAAGCAGATCGGCGACATCCTCAGGCAGATTCGCGCCTCCAGGAAGGCGCCAGGGGCCGAGCGGATCTACACGCCCGGCGAGAAAGAGCACGAGACCTGGCTCTTCCGCAAGGACAAGGGCGTGCCCTTCAACGATCCGCTCAAGAACGCCTTCCGCGAGGTCAAGCAGCGGCTCGGCATGCCGCACAAGCTGCCGTTCTGACATCGTTCGCGCCGGCTCGGCTTCGAGGCGCGGCGAAAGCGGCCCGGAGACGCAGGACGCGCGCGCCGCGAGCAAGATTTCCGCGCGGGGCCTACGCCCCCGCGCGGCCCGTACCGGGAGGAAGACGGCGATATGCCCCGTGAGTTCTGCCTGCGCTGCCGCCGACCCAAGGCGGCCTGCCTCTGCCCCGCCGAGCCGCCCATGAGGACGCGCACGCGCGTAGTCCTCCTCATGCATCCCAAGGAGGCGCGCAAGACGAAGAGCAACACGGGCCGCCTGACCTGCATACATCTGGAGAACAGCGAAATCATCCAGGGCATCGGCTTCGACGAGGACAGGCGCGTGCGCGCCCTCGTCGACGATCCGCGCAACCTCCCGGTGCTGCTCTACCCCGGCGAGGGCGCGGCGGACATCTCCGACGGCCCCCTGCCCTTCGCCGTTCCCGAGGGCAGGACGCTGGTGGTATTTCTCATCGACGCGACCTGGGCCTGCTCGCACAGCGTGCTGCGCGCGAGCCCCGGCCTGGCGCGCCTGCCGCGCATCATGTTCACGCCGCGCGAGAAGAGCCGCTGGGTCATCAAGCGGCAGCCCGCCGACTATTGCCTGGCCACCATCGAGGCGGCCCACGAGCTCCTCCTCGCCCTGGAAGCGGCGGGAGTCGACGAGTATCCCGACAAGTCGCGGCTCCTCGCCGCCTTCGCCGCCATGCAGGCCTACCAGATCGAACGATCCGCGGCTTCAACTTGACATGCCGCGTCGCTTCAGGCTATTTTTCCTCCGCTCGCGACCGTCGTATAACGGCTATTACCCCAGCCTTCCAAGCTGGAGACGTGGGTTCGACTCCCATCGGTCGCTATAATCCCACGGACAATCGCATTGCAGCACGCCTCGGGTCGTCGGACTCCCCGCGCCGACTCGGCCGGAAAGCACGCCCCTCCCTTCGATCGCCATCGACGGCCGACGCGGGCCTCCTCCTCGCGGACGGAGAGGTTCGGCCCGCGCGACTCCGGCCTCAGGGCGCCGAGCTCTGCGCCAGTCTCGACTGCTGAATCTGCATCTTGGCCAGGCCGGGGATCAGGAGGATGCCGAGACTCGGCCTGCCGGACGAGGAAGAGTCGGAGGAAGATCCCTCCGAGGCTTGATAGAAGTGATTCTCGCCGGCCGCGGTGCTCATGCCGATCCTGTCGATTCCCGCCATGGACGCGGCCGTGATCTCGTGCCTGCCGGGCTCGACGGGCACCAGGAAGAACATGCCGGGGGCCAGATAGCCGATCATCCGGCCGTCCACTTCGATCATGAAAGGCTCGACCTGACCGAAGGAGACGAGGTCGCGGCTCCGCACGATGTAGATATCCGCCTTGCCCGCCGGAGGAACGAACTGCTTCGCGGACGCGTCCTCCGCCACGCTCGCCTGAGGCGAGGCCGGGGGCACTGTCGCGCAGCTGAAGAACGCCGCGCAGACCAGGACGGCGGCGGCGGATAGTAGGACGAGTCGCTCGGCTCTCAACATGACAATCTCCTTAGTGTGTCTCGGAATGCGAAGACTGCGTGCGGGCGGCGGTGAGGTATCCCGCTCCCCGCCCCTCTCGCACGACAGAAGTATAGCATATCTTTGGCAATATTCGTGATTTTCGAGTTTTCGACGGCATTTGAATTTTGACATAATGGAGCCGAGGCGGCGGTCGCCCGGATCGCGAAGCGGCGAAAAACGCCCCCTCGCATCCTGTGCGGAAGCGAGGGGGCGATCGATGCGCCGGCTGCAATGGCCGCAAGGCGTCTCGTGGACGCCGCCGGGGCTCAGGCCCGCCTGTAGTCCTTGATGGCCTTCTTCAGCGTCGCCTCGAGCTCGTCGCGGTGCACGCGCACCTGCTCCATCGAATCCCGGAAGCGCACGGTGACGGTCCCGTCTTCCTTGCTTTGGTAGTCGACGGTGACGCAGAAGGGCGTGCCGATCTCGTCCTGGCGGCGATAGCGCCGGCCGATGGCGCCCGACTGGTCGTAGTCGGTGGCGAACTCTTCCTTGAGGCCCTGCCTGATGTCCTGCGCCAGCTCCGCGAGGCCGTCCTTCTTCATGAGGGGGAGGACCGCCACCGTGACCGGCGCGATGTTCGGGTGGAAGTGCAGGACGGTGCGCCAGTCGTCGTCGTTGCCCTTGTCGGCCACCTTCTGCTCCTCGTAGGCGTCGCAGAGCAGCATGAGGAGCTGCCGCGTGAGTCCGGCCGAGGTCTCGATGATGTACGGCAGGTAGCGCGCATTGCCGTTGTCCTGGTCTATGTACTGCAGGTCTTTGCCCGAGTATTCCTGATGCCGGGTGAGGTCGAAGTCCGTCCTGTTGTGGACGCCCTCGAGCTCCTTGAAGCCCATGGGGAACTCGTACTCGATGTCGTAGGCGTCCTTGGCGTAGTGCGCGAGCTCGTCGGGCCCGTGCTGGTGCCAGCGCAGCTTGTCCATGCGCACGCCGAGCTTCTCGTAGTAGGCCCACCTCTGGCCGCGCCAGTAGTCGAAGAACTTCTCGTCCTCGCCCGGCTTGACGAAGTACTGCATCTCCATCTGCTCGAACTCGCAGGTGCGGAAGATGAAGTTCTTCGTGACGATCTCGTTGCGGAAGGCCTTGCCGACCTGCGCGATGCCGAAGGGCACCTTCATCCGGTTCGACTGCACGATGTTCTTGTAGTTGACGTAGATGCCCTGGGCCGTCTCGGGGCGGAGATAGATCAGTCCCGTGCCGTCGTCCACCGGGCCGATGTTGGTCTTGAACATGAGGTTGAACTTGCGGGTGTCGGTGAGCTCGCCGCCGCACTCGGGGCATTCCTTCTTGGCGAGCTTGTCGGGCGGGATCATGTCGGCGCGGAAGCGCTGCTTGCACTTCTTGCAGTCGACGAGGGGGTCGGTGAAATTCTCCACGTGGCCCGAGGCTTCCCAGACGCGCGGGTGCATGAGGATCGCGGCGTCGAGGCCGACGATGTCGTCGTGGAGCTGGGTCATCTCCTTCCACCAGAACCGGGCTATGCGGTTCTTGAGCTCGACGCCCATGGGCCCGTAGTCCCAGGCGCCGGCCTGACCGCCGTAGATCTCGGATGACTGGAACACGAAACCGCGTCGCTTGGCGAGCGATACGATCTTCTCCATCGTGATTCCAGAGTCATGCGTCGCGTTGTCCATCCCGATACTCCTATCCCGCGGAACGCGCCGGCGTTCCGCGCCGCCGAGGAGCGGAGCTCCTCGGCGAAGGCCCTGATTTCATCCCGCCGCCGGATGCGGTAGGATGCCGGAAAAGCTTGGCCATGCCTCGGGCCCGGTCGAGGCGAGGGTTCTCTCCGGTCGGCGGAGTATAGCCGACGCCGGGTCGCGGTTGCTAGGGCTTGGAGAAATCCGACGTTCGCAAAAAGGGGGCCCGCTTCCGAGACGGAAGCGGGCCCCCGGTCGGCCGACAGGCGGATCCGTCAGGAGGCCGTCAGCCGCTCGAGCCGATCGACGAGGCCGGAAAGGACCTGGAAGGTGCTCTCGATGGCCGCGGGGCCGCTCATGTCGATGCCCGCCCGCCTGAGGACCTCCACCGGATAGTCGGAGGAACCGGCGGAGAGGAAGTCGATGTAGCGTTCGGCGGCCGCCTTGTCGCCGGCGAGGATGGGCGCCGCGAGGGCGTGGGCCGCGCTGATGCCGGTCGTGTACTGGAACACGTAGTAGTTCATGTAGAGATGACTGAACTGGGCCCAGGTGCTCCCCTCGCGGTGCCGGTCGACCTCCAGCTCGCCGCCGTAGCCTTCGGCGAAGAGATCCGCCATGAGGGCATTCATATCCTCGGCCGTGGAGCCCTTGCCGGACTCGATGCGATCGTGCATCTCGAGCTCGAAGCGCGCCAAGGTGGGCATGATGAAGAAATAGCGGTGGATGTTGTCCATCGCCTCCTCGATGAGGGCGATCTGGAACTGCGGATCCTTCTCGCGGTCGAAGAGGCTCGCGCGGACCATCGCCTGGTTGAAGTTGGAAGCCACCTCCGCCACGAAAACCGAGTAGTCGGCGTAGACCGAGCTCTGGTGTCGCCAGGTATGCCAGGAATGCATCGAGTGGCCGAGTTCGTGGGCCAAGGTGCTCATCGACGAGAGATCGTCGGTGTATTGCATCTTGATCACGGGGAACATGCCCTTCCAGCCCGTGGAGAAGGCGCCCGAGCTCTTGCCGGCGGTCGGGTAGACGTCCACCCAGCGCTCTTCGAGGCAGCCGCGGCGCAGGGTCTGGGCGTAGGCGCCGCCGAGCGGCTCGAGGGCGGCGGCGATCCAGTCGACCGCCCGCTCATAGGGGATGACGGGCTGCTCCTTCGCGATGGGCGCCCAGATGTCGCAGTGCTCGAGCCGTTCGACGCCGAGGGCCCGGCGCCGCACGCGCCAGTAGCGGTGCCAAATGGGCATATTCTTCCGGAAGGTGTCGATCGTCGAGTCGAAGACCGCGCGCGGGATGTTGTGCTCGAAGAGGGCGGCCTCGATGGAGGAGCCGAAGCGCCGGGCGCGGGCGTTGAAGACATCGCGCTTGATGGCCGTGGAAAGGGCCGCCGCGAGCGTATGCTCGTGCTCTATATGCGCGTCGCAGTAGCTGCGCCAGGCGCTGCGCCGGACCTCGCGGTCGGGGTCGCCCAGGAGCTTCTCGATGCTGCCCTGCGCCACTTCCGAACCGTCGGAGGCCGGGCGGAACGTGAGGTCGGCGTCGACGAGCATGTCATGGGTGTTCTCGGCGCTCTGGAAGACCTCGAAGACGAGGCCGAGCAGCTCCTCGACCTCCGCCGAACGGACGTGCGCCTGCTTGCGGAAAAGGTTGTCCGCATAGTGCCGGTAGGACGAAAGCCGCGGCTCGGTCTTGATCCAGGACCCGAGCGTCGCTTGTCCGATCGCGAGCAGCTCGGGCTCGAGGAAGGCCACTGCCGCCATGAATTGCCCGAACAGGCTGGCGGCCTGCCCGTTCATGCCCTGGGCCTCCACATCGCCGGTGTCGACCGCCTGGGCCATGGAGGCGTAGACGTAGAGGCGTCCCGTCCTTTCCATCAGGTCGAACATCTCGTCGAAGAAAGCCGCCAGCTTCGAAGGCCCGCCCTTCGCGAGAGTGCCGGCGCTCGCCGCGAGTCCGGGAACGAGTCCCTTCACGAGCTCGAGCTCCGATCGCCATGCCGCCCTGTCCGCGAAAACGCTCTCGGCGTTCCAAAGATACCGCTTGTCGAGGGACGCTCTGTCCCTGAGTTTGGTTTCGCTCATGCGGATATAATGCGGCATCCGCGCCGATCGGTCGAGCGAAAAATCGATTAAACTCCGAAGACGCGCAGGGATCGTTTCTATCGGCGAATGCGCTCTTGCGGCTCAGCCGCCCTTCTTCTCGATCTTGGCCCAGCTGTCCCGCAGCGAGACGGAGCGGTTGACCACCAGCCGGCCGGGCTTCGAGTCGGGGTCGACGCAGAAGTAGCCGAGGCGCTCGAACTGGAAGCGGTCGCCTTCGGGGGAGTCGGCGAGGCTCGGTTCCCCGAAGGCGCTGTCGAGGCGCTCGAGCGAGCCGCGGTTCAGGCTGTCGAGGAAGGAGCCGCCAGGCGCCACCTCCATGGGCCGCTCGGCGGAAAAGAGATGGTCGTAGAGCCTGGCCTCGAGGGCCACGGCCTGGGCGGCCGAGACCCAGTGGATCGTCCCCTTGACCTTGCGGTTGTCGGGGGCGTCGCCGCCGCGCGTCGCGGGATCGTAGCTGCAGCGCACGCGGCTGATCTCGCCCGTGGCGGGGTCCTTGTCGAAGCCCGTGCAGGTCACGATGTAGCCGTAGCGCAGCCGCACCGAGTTGCCGGGGAAGAGCCGGAAATACTTGGGCGGCGGCACTTCCTGGAAATCCTCGCGCTCGATGTAGAGCTCGCCCGAGAAGGGTATCCGCCTGGTGCCCGCGGCGGGGTCCTCGGGATTGTTCACCGCCTCGAGCAGCTCGACCTTCCCGGCCGGCCAGTTCTCGATCACGAGCTTCAAGGGCCGCAAGACGGCCATGACGCGACGGGCGCGCTTGTTGAGGTCCTCTCGCAGGCAGTGCTCGAGGAGCTGGATGTCCACCATGCTCGTGGTCTTGGCGATGCCGATCCGGGTGATGAAATCGCGGATCGCCTCGGGAGTGTAGCCGCGGCGCCTGAGGCCGGCTATCGTGGGCATGCGGGGGTCGTCCCAGCCGGACACGAGGCCATCGTTGACGATCTGCAGCAGCCAGCGCTTGGAGAGCACGGTGTGCGTGATGTTGAGGCGGGAAAACTCGATCTGCCGGGAGGGGAAGACCTCGGCCTCGCGGATGAACCACTCGTAGAGGGGACGGTGGATCTCGTACTCCATCGAACACAGCGAGTGCGTCACGCCCTCGATCGCGTCGGAGAGGGGGTGCTGGAAATCGTACATGGGATAGATGCACCAGGCGTCGCCGGTGCGGTAGTGCGGCTCGCGCCGGATGCGGTACATCGGCGGATCGCGCATGACGAGGTTGGGGTGGGCCATGTCGATCTTGGCGCGGAGGGTCTTGGCGCCGTCGGGGAACTCCCCTGCGCGCATGCGCTCGAAGAGATCGAGGTTCTCCTCCACGCTCCTGTCGCGCCAGGGGCTGTTCCTGCCCGGCGGGGTGATCGTGATGTTGTGCTTATCGGGGACGGCGGTGCCGCGGTACTCGCTCATCTCCTCGGCGCTGAGGTCGTCGACGTAGGCGACGCCCTTCCTGATGAGCTTGACCGCGAGCTCGTAGAGCTTCTCGTAGTAGTCCGAGGCGAAGAAGGCGCGGTCGCCGCAGTCGAGGCCCAGCCAGCGCGAGTCGCGCTTGATGGCCTCGACGTAGGACATGTCCTCCTTCTCGGGATTCGTGTCGTCGAAGCGGAGATTGCAGCTGCCGCCGAAGTCCTTGGCGACGTAGTAGTCGATGGAGAAGGCCTTGGCGTGGCCGATGTGCATCCAGCCGTTGGGCTCGGGAGGCAGCCGGGTGCGCACGTAGTCGTAACGGCCGGAAGCGAGGTCGGCAGCCACGGCCTCCCTGATGAAGTCGCTGCCGGGGGCCGTGGATTCGGCCGCTGCCTGTGTCGCGGGATTCGTGCCGGGATCGCTCATGATGAACTCCTTGGACCGCGCTTCAGGGGCGCGGCAAGGCCACTATGGCGCGAAGGGAGCGAGCGGGTCAAGGATGAGCGATCGCGGGCGGCGAGATCGGAAGATGGACCGATAGGCCGCGGAGGAGCCTCTAGGGGACGAGCGGGACGAGCAGCTCGACGATTCCCCGCAGGGGGGCCACATCGTCCTCGTCGAACTGCCCGAGCCTGTCCGAGTCGATGTCGAGGACGGCGACCACGCGGCCGTCCTTCCTGAGCGGGATGACGATTTCGCTCTTGGAGCGGGAGTCGCAGGCTATGTGGCCCGGGAAGGCTTCGACGTCGGGCACGACGACGGGCGCCCCGGTCCGGGCGCAGTGCAGGCAGACGCCGCGGCCCTTGAGGACCTGGCAGGCGACCGAGCCCTGGTAGGGGCCTACGTGGAGCTCGTCGTCGGATGCGACGAAATAGAAGCCGGTCCAGAAGTGATGCCGCATCTTGGCGTGGAGCAGGGCGGCGATCGTCGCCATGCCAGCGACGAGGCTAGGCGACTTTTCCGACACGAGCTCGCGCAGCTGGGCGTGGATGCGGCCGTACGCCGCCGCTCGACGTTCTTCGATCATGTGCCGCCCTCCCCTTGCCGGCCGGCTTTAGGCGCGAAGCGCGGCCAAGGCGCGCTCGACGCGCTCGACAGCGCGCTCGACTCCGATGAGGCGGACCGACTCGAAGAGCGGCGGACTCACCCGCGAGCCGGTCACTGCGACGCGGAGCGGCATCATGAGATCGCCGAACTTGGCCCCGAGGCGCTCGGCCTCGGCACGGTAGCGCGCCTCGGTCGCCGGAAGATCGCCGAGATCGCTGCCCGGCAGCAGGGCGCCCGCCGCGGCCAGGAGCTCGGCGGCGCGGACCTGGTCGAGCTTCTTGGGGATGAACTCCTCCGGCGCCGGCACGGGCGGCTCCTCGAAGAGGTAGCGCATGATGCCGGGCGCGTCGCTGAGGAAGTGCAGCCGCTCGCGCACCAGCGGCATGGCGCCGAGCACGCGGGCCTGGGCCGACGCATGCTGCTCCGCGTCCTGCGCCGAATTCTGGGTGGCGCCGAGAAGGCCGGCCTCGACAAGGTACGGGGTGACGAGCTCGGCGAGCTGGGCGTCGCTCTTCATGCGGATGTACTGCCCGTTGTACCACTCGAGCTTCTGGTAGTCGAAGACCGCCGGGGCCTTGTTGAGCTTCTCGATCCTGAAAAGCTTCTCCAGGTCGGCGAGGGGGAAGAGCTCGCGGCCCTCCTCGTAGGAACAGCCGAGATGCGACACGTAGTTGACGAGGGCCTCGGGGAGGTAGCCTCCCTTGCGGAACTCGTCGACCGCCGTGGCGCCGTGGCGCTTGGAAAGCTTGTGCCCGTCCTGGCCGAGCACCATGGGCAGGTGGACGAGCTCGGGCGGCTTCCAGCCGAAGGCGTCGTACATGATCATGTGCAGGGGGGCGGAGGGAATCCACTCCTGGGCGCGCATGACGTGCGTTATCTCCATGAAGTGGTCATCGATCACGTTCGCGAGATGATAGGTCGGGAAGCCGTCGGACTTGAGGAGCACCGGATCGGGACTGATGTCCTCGTTCTTCCACTCGATCTCGCCCAGGAGCGTGTCGGTGAAGCGGGTCGAGCCCTCCAGGGGTATCTTGAGGCGGATGACCGCCTTCTCGCCCGCGGCCACCCTGGCCGCGGCCTCGGCGCCCGGGATGGAGCGGCAATGGCGGTCGTAGCCCTGATCGGCAGTCTCGGATTCGGCCTGGACGGCGCGCAGCTTGGAGAGGCGCTCCTCGCCGCAGAAGCAATAGTAGGCGCGATCCATGGCCACGAGCCGCTCGGCGTGCTCCTTGTACAGGGCGAAGCGCTCGGACTGCACGTAGGGGCCATAGGGGCCGCCGACATCCGGGCCCTCGTCCCAATAGAAACCGAGCCACTTGAAGGTGTCGTAGAGATTCTTCACGTAGGTGTCCGAGGAGCGGCTGCGGTCGGTATCTTCCAGGCGGAGCACGAAGGTCCCGCCGTTGGCGCGCGCGAAAAGGTAATTGATCAGCGCGGTCCTGACCCCGCCGATATGCTGATTGCCCGTGGGCGACGGTGCGTAGCGAACCCTGACATGCATGAGGAACTCCTGGACTGCGGGCGTCGAACGGGCCTCGCTGTGCCCGTTTCAGCCGCCGTGCGCCGAATGCGACGGTGAATGAGTATAGCCAGAGCCGCCGAAGGGGGTCAAGGCGAAGTGTCGGCGAAGTCGGCGGCGCCGGGGAAGAGATCGGGCCGCAGCTTTTCCGCGCCGTCGAGATAGACGTGCCTGGCCTCGGCCCCAGGCCCGCCGCGGAAGGCGACGAGCGCGCGCAGGACGAGCGGCGGAGAGTCGTCGAATTCCGCCTCCCTGACGCAGAAGAGCGGGACGTTCCAGCCCGCTTTTCGGGCCGATGTAGCCGGATTCTTCGAGCGGATATCGCCCGTCACGGAAAAGAGGACGAAGACGAGGGCGGAAGGTTCGATCGCGTTCGCCTCGGCGATGGCCGACATGAGCCTGGTTGCGGCGTCGTCGACGAGGGAGGCGGTGTCGGCGGCGAGACAGATCGCGCCTCTCGCGGCCAGCAAGTCCATGCTCATGACGGGAGGATATGAGTACGCCCTCCGCTCGTCAAGCCGCCGCGGCGGGGACGGACTTCACGTCGATCAGGGCAGGCCCCGATGGAGAATGATGAGCGAGTCGGCGAGCATGAGCGCGCCGGAGGCGAGGAGGACGAGGAGAATGTAGACGACGAACCCGCCGACCCGGAGCGGGTAGCGCCGGAACAGCGCGAAAGCGATCGACAAGGCGAGGCCGAGAAGGGCCGTCAGGAGCAGTCCCAGAGCCGACCAGCGCAGGAACATCATGAGCATCACCTGGGTGGCGTCCAGGAAAGACTGGAAAGAGCCCACGTACCAATAGAGCGTTTCGATTCCGCAGAGAGCGGCGGCGAAAACGCTGGCCCGCTTGACGAGGATGAGCGAGAAGGGCTTGCCTGCGATCAGAGCGGCGTCCGCGCTAGCATTGAAGCGCATTGTAAGCTAGTATACCCGCACTCGGCTTGCGAGGGGAACGGGGTGGAGTACTTATTCAATTTCGATAAATTGCCGTATCTGAAGGGAGAGCGGCCCGAGGGCTGCATTCTCTGCCTGGTGACCGCGGGCTCTCCCGCGGTCGAGCGCCTGGTGGTGAGCGACGAAGGCGCGTTCGTGGTCTCGCTCAACCTCTATCCGTACAATCCCGGCCACCTCCTCGTCTTTCCCAAGCGCCACGTGCTCGATGTCCGCGAGCTCTCGCCCGAGGAGCGCGTCGAGCTCGACGCCACCGTCGACCGCTGCCTCGCCGTCCTCGATCTGGTAATGAAGCCGGCGGGCTACAACATCGGATTCAACATGGGCCTCGCCGCCGGGGCGAGCATCGACCATCTGCACCTGCATATCATTCCGCGCTATCCGCGCGAGATAGGCATCGCCGAGCTGATAGGCGGCGCGCGGGTGCTCGTGCAGAACCCCCGCGAAACGCTCGAGCGGCTCAGGGGCGCCTATTAGATGCCGCGCATCTCCCCTCCCCGCGCGGTTTTCGAGATAGCGGACATCCTGGCCGGCGCGGGGAAGAGCTGCTTTCTCGTCGGCGGAGCGGTCCGCGACTATCTCCTCGGCCGCGACGTGAGCGATTTCGACCTGGCCACCGAAGCCGTGCCCGAGGAGACGATGCGCCTTTTCCGCCGCGTCGTGCCGACCGGAGTGAGGCACGGCACCGTCACGATCCTGTACAAGGGCCTTTCCGTCGAGACCACGACCTTCCGCTCCGAATCGGACTACTCCGACGGCAGGCATCCCGACCGGGTCAGTTTCGCCTCGACCATCGACGAGGACCTCTCGCGCCGCGACTTCACGATAAACGCCATGGCCTTCGACCTGCGCGCCAAGCGCCTCGTCGACCCGCACGGCGGCCAGACAGATCTGTCGCGCCGCCTCATCCGCGCGGTGGGCGATCCGCTCGAACGGTTCCGCGAGGACGGTCTGCGGCCGCTCAGGGCCGTCCGATTCGCCGCGCAGCTCGAGTTCGACATCGAGGCGGCCACCTTCGCGGCCATTCCCCGCGCGCTGGACAGGCTCGCCCTGGTGTCGGCCGAGCGCGTCCGCGACGAGTTCCAGAAAATCCTCCTCGCGCGCCGGCCCTCTCGCGGGATCCGGCTCATGGAGGACTCGCTCATGCTCGGGGAAGTCCTGCCGGAACTGGCCGCCTGCAGGGGCGTGGAGCAGAAGGGCATGCACCGCTTCGACGTCCTCGACCACCTGCTCGAGAGCGCGGACGCCTCGCCGCCCGAACTAGCGCTTCGCCTGGCGGCCCTCTTCCACGATATCGGCAAGCCGGCCGCCAAGGTCGACGTTCCCGGCGGCGAGCCGACCTTCCACGGGCACGAGGAATTGTCGGCGCGGCAGCTGGAGCGCCTGATGCGCCGGCTCCGCTTCCCCACCGCCCTCATCGAGGAGACCGCCCACCTCGTGCGCTGCCACATGTTCTCCTACGACGATTCCTGGAGCGACGCCGCGGTGAGGCGCTTCCTGGCGAGGGTCGGAACTGAAAGGGTGGAGAGGCTCTTCGCGCTCAGGCTGGCGGACGGCAGCGGGATGACCGGCATTCCGGCTGATCCCCGCAGCCTCGGGGCGTTTCGGGAGCGCATCGAACGCGTCCTTTCGGAGGATCACGCCTTCGGTCTCAAGGACCTCGCCATCGGCGGGGAGGAGCTGGCCTCGCTCGGCGTGCCCCGGGGAAAGGTCATGGGCCTGATCCTCAAGGAGCTGCTCGAGACCGTCCTCGACGACCCTTCGCTCAACGAGGCCGAGCGCCTGAAGGAAATAGCCGTGCGCCTCAAGGACAAATACGGATTGAGCTAGTATGCTGTCGGATACAGCATGCCTGAGCCCTGCCACGCCCCCGGCCAGGCGGGGCGGCGCTCAGCCGCTCTCGACCTGGGAAAGCCGGGCGGCTTCGAGGCCTCCCGCGCCGATGATCGCGTCGTACGCCGACTTGGCGGCGTTCTGCTCGGCTTCTTTCTTGTTCTTGCCGGAGACGGGTCCGTAGACCTCCGAGCCGACCGCGCAGCTGATCCAGAAGGTCCGATCGTGATCCGGCCCGGTGCGCCTGACCAGGGTATAGAGCGGATATCCATGGCGATACTTCTGGACGTACTCCTGCAGGATGGTCTTGTAATCCTTGCGATGCCGGTTCTGCAGCACCTTGCGGACTTCGGGCTCCACGAGGGACAGCACGAATCTGCTCGCCGAGTCGAAGCCGGCATCGAGATAGTAGGCCCCGATGACCGCTTCCATGGCATCGGCCAGGATCGCTCGCTTTTCGCGGCCGCCCGACTGCTCCTCACCCTTGCCGAGGAGTATGCAGGCATCGATGCCGAGGGCTTTCGCCTGTTCCGACAGCACCTCTTCGGAGACGACGTAGCTCTTTACCCGGGCGAGCTCGCCCTCGGACTTGTCCGGCAGGAGGCTGTAGAGGCAGGAAGCGGCCACGACGCCGAGGACGGCGTCGCCCAGAAACTCGAGTCGTTCGTTGTTCTGTACGTGGTGAGGGTCTTCGTTGCCGCAGGATCGGTGGGTGAGCGATAAATTGAGGAGTTCGAGGCTCTTGAAACGGAAATTGGCGGCCTTTTGGAAGGCCGCCAATTCTACCTTGCGCTGGCGCGATAAAGAATCCTTGCCCGAAAAGAACAAAGCCTCCGCTCCGAACGCCCGGCTAAATCACTTTACCTGAGACTTGATGTACTCGTAGGCATCCTTGACGGTCTCGAACTCGTTCGCCTTCTCGTCGGGGATGGTGATGCCCATCTCTTCCTCGATACCGTAGACCAGTTCGTAGGTATCGAGGCTATCCGCTCCGAGGTCCTGACGGAAGCTCGCCTCGAGAGTGATCTTGTCTTCCTCGACTTCGAGCTTCTCGGCGATGATCTTCTTGACCTTATTGAACAGATCGTCCATCTCGTTCTCCTCTTATGCCTTTGATTCGGGCGAAATGATCTGGCGCCCGCGGTAGAAGCCGCACTTGGGGCAAATACGGTGCAAAAGCACGTGATTGCCGCAGTTCCCACAGGTTACGATGGCTGGAGCGGTCAACTTCATATTGATCGACCTTCGCCTTCGAGTTCTGGCTTTCGAAGTCTTAAACTTGGGTACAGCCATTCTCAAACCTCATTCAAAAAGATATTCCTGAACGTATGCCGAGGAACCCTACACAAAGGTTCCGAAATTGTCAAGTCCGAGATGCAAACCTCGGACCTGGCCGGCCGAATGCCGAAACGAAATTCCGCGCGATGAGTCAGGCCGAGGTTTCGACCTTCGCCGCGATGGCCCGAGCCACGCTGGGCGGCACCATGGCCGAAAGATTGCCGCCGAAGGACGCCAGCTCCTTGATGGAACTCGACCTGAGGACGAAAAAGCGGGGATCGGTGGCTACGAACATGGTCTCGATGCCCGGATCGAGGCCCTTGTTCAGGATGGACAGGTCGAACTCGTAGGAAAAATCCGTCACGTTCCTCACGCCGCGGACGAGGACCTTGCAGCCGTTTTCCCGGGCGAACTCGACTATCAGGCGATCGCAGAGATGGACCGAGACCGTCGGATAGGGCTTCAGGAGCTCGACGAGGAGGTCTCGGCGCTCCTCGGGGGAGAAGAAGCCGCTCTTCTGACGGTTGACCGCCACGACGACGAGTATCTCCTCGAAGATACCCTGCACCCGCTCGATTATGTTGAGGTGTCCGTAGCTGGGCGGATCGAAGGAACCGGGGAATACGGCCTTGACCATGCGGCACAATGTAGACTTCCGCGGCTGCGGGGTCAAGGAGCTCCGCCGCGGCCGAAGAGCGCGGGGACGGGAGGGACGTCCCGTGCTTATCAGGCGGGCCGAAGTGCCGATATTCTGCGTAGCATGCGCAAGTTTCTCGTGGCGGCCATCTTCGCTCTGGCGGCGGCATCCCTGTCGGCCTACCCCGTCTACTACAAGGAGCAATACTACCAGCTCTTCCATACCCATTACATACAATCGCCCGACGACTCGATAGAGAACATCTACTGGCTCGAACTCGCCAAGAAGGCCGATTTCTGCAATCCCCTGTACGCCCTGGCCGTCATCACGAATCCTCAGCAGTGGGAACGGTACCGGTACCTGCTCGACATGCACATCGATCTCATGCTCATCCAGCAGCATCTCATCCTGGGTTCGAAGTTCGACAAGCGGAAGGCGTACTTCTACAACGCGCCGTGGAAGCAGGAAAACCTCGACAGCCTCAAGATAGCCGAATCAGCCTACCGCACCGCGCTGGCGTACTGGGGCGAGGCCAAGTCGCTCGCGGCCAAGGCCATGCAGACCCCCTATGTCCTCGTAGACGGCGCCGAGTACTGGATCGACGAAGCCGCGCGCATCCAATCGGGGGAGCTGGACTACGCCGACATCATAGCGACCCAGCTGGATCGGCTCGCCAAGGTGCGGGCAGCCTTCGAAAAGATGGACGGGAGCACCTACTAGCCGCGGTCCAGGGCGAGCGAGCTTCCTTGAGGCAGCCTAGGTGTCGGCTCCTCGAAACCCGTTCGAAGAGCCGACGCTCGGCTTCGGCTATTTGCGCTGCTCTTTGATCGGAAGAACGCCCGCCATCTCGCCTATGACATTCACGAGCTCGCCCGAGGTCGGCAGCACGATCTTCGAGTTGTTCTTGAGGGACTCTTCGACGGTCTGGAGGCGCTTCAGGAGCTGGGCGTTGCCGACGAAGTACAGATTGGCCGCCTCGTTGACGAGCTTGATGGCCTGCGACTCGCCTTCGGCCTTGAGGATCTCGGCCTGGCGGATGCCCTCGGCCTTCTTGATCTCGGCGCGCTTCTGGCCGTCGGCCATGGTCTCGGTGGCGGTGGCGAAGTCGATCGCGGCGATCTTCTCGTTTTCGGCCTTGACGACCTTGTTCATGGTCTCCTGGACGTCCTTGGGTGGATCGATTTCCTTGAGTTCGGTGCGGACGACGGCTATGCCCCAGGTGCTGGTCTCCTGCAACAGCGTCCGGAGCAGCTCGGAGTTGATGCGCGAGCGCTCGCTGTTGGCGCTCTTGAGGGTCATGGTGCCGATGATGTTGCGCAATGTGGTGCGGGCCAGGTTGACGATCTGGTACTGGTAGTTGTTGACGTTGTACTGCGAGGCCTTGACCGAGTCTTCGTCGGCCTTGACGCGGAAGTAGACCTGGGCGTCGACCCGGGCGTTGAGATTGTCGTTGGTGATGATCTCCTGCGGCTCGGCGTTGACCATCTGCTCGGTGGTGTTGATCTGATACATCTTGGTGATGACGGGGAAGACCCAATGGAAGCCGGGTTGCGCGAAACCGTGATAGCGGCCCAGGAGCTCCATGAGACCGCGATGCGTCGGGCGGACGATCCGGATGCCGGAGAAGAAGAAGATGACGATGACGAAACCGAGAAAATAGGAGAGGATCTCGAACATGGACATTATGTGCCTCCGTGCTTTCAGTTTAAGTATAGCGCCGATATCCGGACGCGAGTCGAAATTCCGTCAGTAAAAGGCGAGAGCCGCATAGCCGACGAAGGACTCGTCGCGCCGCGTTTCGAGGCTCGTGCCGTAGCCGAGCAGCTCGGCGCGCGAGGCTCCGGCGGAAAGGGCGAAGGAGAGAGCCGCGGCGGCCGCGCCCGAGGAACAGGCCGAGCCGTCCGTTTCGCCGCGGCGCAGGGCTTCCGCCGGATCCAAGGCCAGCAGGGCTTCGATGAAGCGGCGGTCGTTGACTCCGCGGACCCAGTCCTCGGCGGCGGGCCCGCGGCCCTTCGGGGAAAAGCCGTAGGAGGGGCCGTAATGGGTGAGATCGGTGGAGCCCAGACAGACAAGCCGGCGTCCGGTCGAGGCCGCCGCGGCCGCGAGGGCGGCGCCGAGTTCGATGGCGGCCGGCCCGTTGGGAGCGCGCAGCCACAGGAGCCGCGCCGCGGGAAAGCGGAGCCTGACGAGGGGGAGCTGGACTTCCACGGTGTTGTCGCGATCCTCGTCCTTGCCCACGACGCCGCCGAAGCGTTCGCCGAATGCGTCGGCGAGGGCGCCGAGGAGTTCCGGATCCGCCTCGATCGGGCCCAGCGGGGTATCGAAGCCGTCTTCGTACGCGGCCAGGGGAGAGGCGAAGGCGGGAAGATGGCCTCCGATGACGGCGACCGTATCGGCCTCGGCCAGGGATTGGACGGCTCGCGAGGCGAAACGGCCGGAGAAGACCCAGCCGGCGTGGGGCGCGACTGCGGCCAGGGCCGAGGGTGTTCCCGCGACCGAGGAGGAGAAGGCCCGCCACGAGGCGACCGAGTCTTCGACTTCCGATCGGTGGCGAGGATACCAGCCCGCGGGAAGCGCCATTTTACGCACTACCATGCCGTCCTCCTTCGCGATGTTCCGGCGATTGGACGAAAATTCGCGAACGACCTGGCGAAACTGCCGATATCAGTATACTATGGGGGAGTCGCCATGAATAGACGATTTCTCGCCGTGCTCGCGGCAACAAGCATCGCTGTAGCTCTTCTCTCCGCCCTATCGGTCGCCTATCGTGTCTACGAGGCCGGTGCGGCGGGGCGCAAGGTCGCCGCGGTCGATTTCGAGACGCTCAGGTACTCGCTTTCCCGTGTCCGCACCGCCTCCGACCTCGGCGACCCCGTTCTTCGGGCGCGCCTGATGGCCCAATATCGCGCGAGCCCCGATCTCCTGCTCGCCGCGGTCTACGAGCGGGGCGCCGGGCTGCGCTGGAGGATTCCGGCCTACTCGCCCTATCTTCCCGCGAAGGAAAATGTCCTTCCCAGCCCCCAGGTCGCCTACTCTCCCCTCTCCTCGGTGCTGCTTTCGGCGCCCTTGCCGGGGGATCCCAGCGGCATGCTCGCCGTAGACGCCCTCTACCGGACGGTGGATCAGGGTACCGTGTTCCTCGCCTTCAGGGACGCGCTTCTCGCCCTGGCCATCTACATCGCCTTGGCCGCGGTCGCCATTGCCGTCGCGGCGGCTTTGGCCTCGACCCGGAGCCTCGACGTCGAGGACCTGGACGAGAGCCTGTCGAGCCGCATGGCAGCCGCTGCCGCCGAGGGCGACGCCGCGGGCGAAACCGTGATGGGCCTGGGCGACCCGGAAGCGGAGGGCCTCGGGGAGAGCGGTCCTGCCCGCGAAGCTTCCGGCTACGCTTCTTCGCCGAAAGAGGAATTCGACATCCCCGACATCGCATCCTCCAGCGAGGACAAGGCTGAAGAGAAGCCGAACGGGCTGTTCTCGCCGCGATCCTCTCTCGGCTGGGAGAGCTACCTCGAGTCGCGGCTCGATGCCGAACTCCAGCGCTCGGCCTCCTTCGAGCAGGATCTCAGCCTGCTGCTCATCCGCTGCGGGGATCTTCATGGCGAGGTTTCACCGCACTACAAGGCGATAGCGGACGCGCTAGCCGAGTTTTTCACCTTCCGGGATCTGGCCTTCGAGCGGGGCGAGGCCGGTTTCTCCGTCATCTTGCCCAACATCGACGCCGAGCACGCCCTGCGGATGGCCGAGGAGTTCCTCAAGAAACTCGACGCCCACATCGAAGGGATCGAAGCTCCTTCGGTCACGATGGGGCTTTCCTCCAGGACCGGCCGCCTCGTGGATTCGGTCCGGATGCTGGGAGAAGCGACGGCCGCCCTCGACAAGGCGAAGACGGAAGGCGGTTCGCGCATAGTCGCCTTCCGGCCCGATCCGGAGAAGTACCGTCTCTACTTGTCGTCGAAGGGCTGCGCCTAAGCCCCCCTCGCATAAAAGCGAAGGCGGCGTCCGGGATCTTCCCGAACGCCGCCTTCTTCGTTCACTTCAAGCTGCGACGATCACTTTTTCGGCAGAAGCTGCGCCGGGGTCTTGAGCGCGGCTCTCAGGCTGTAGGCCGACATCGCGAAGATGTACGGCGATCCGGCCAGGCGGGCGTAGAAGCGATTTTCCGGCGCCGCGCCGGCGGGGCTCGATGGGCTCGCGCTCTTGGCGGGCGCAGGCACGACGATCGGCCGCCCGACCTCGAGCACCTTCGAGCCTCCCGCGCCGAGGTTGAGTTCCACCCGCGCGGTGACGGGCTCGAAGGCGTCGGCGGGCGGCGCGGCGACATAGTCCGCCGCCTCGATCGCGATGACGGATCGGACCATGGTGTCGGCGCTCGACGCTTCCACTCCTCCGGGGATGCCGGTCCAGCCCTGTCCAGCCCTGGTCAGCCGGTAATTGAGCTTGAGATGGGGCATATGCGGCCCGTCGAGCGCAAGATCGGCGTTGACGGAGATCGACTGGACATCGGACTCGGGCAGCTGGGGCATGACGCGGAGGTCGAGCCAGCCGCCGCGCCCGTAGTCGAGGTAGGCCGCGAAGGCAGAGTCGACCGCGTAGGATTCGTCCGACCCGATTCTCCTGATGTAGATGTCCGAGCCGGTGGGCCCGTAGCCGCCGACTCGCAGATCGGCCATGGTTCGGCCCGAAGCGTCCTTGACGAGGATGGACTTGGC
Source organism: Rectinemataceae bacterium (assembly GCA_035530095.1). GTDB lineage: Bacteria > Spirochaetota > Spirochaetia > Treponematales > Rectinemataceae > JAJXZP01. The sequence goes on from DATKVK010000052.1 coordinate 126,442, forward strand.
CTTGCCCTCGTCGAGCCCGAGGCCCGCCCAGGAGGATTTGGAATGGGCGAGCGGCTTCAAGCTCTTCACGTCAGACAGGGCCTTGAGAAAGTCCTCGACGCGCTTCGACTGGGCGGGGAAGCGGCTGGATGCGTCGACGAAAAACCACGAATCGCTTTTCTTGGCGAGGGATACGCTCCCGGCGCCGCCGAGTTCCACCGAGGCGGCTTCGTCGACCTTGCCCCTCAGCAGGCTGCCCATCTCGGATCGCGCCTCGACGCTGAGGGGCGAGAAGACGAGGCCGAGCGCCCAGATCGCGAGCAGGACGACGATGGCGGCGGAGAGAGCGAGCACCTTACTTCTGTAGCGCATCATGAACGCCCTCCTTCGGAATCTTTATCGTCGGACTGGTGGCCCGAACCGGCTCCCGGGACCGGGGCCGCTCCCGTCGCCGCGGCGTGGGCCGCCGCGACGGGCACGATGTCGCGCGCGAGGCGACGTCGGCGCCTGGAGCGCATGAGGCCGAAGAGGAGGACCAGAAGCGGGATGATGCCGAGATTCAGCACATAGATGAACTTGATGACCGCGTTGCGCGTGTCGGGATCCTGGATTTTGGAAAGACGCAAATCGCGTGTGCCGCGGGTCCGTATCGAGACGAGCTGGTTCCCCGAGGCCAGCCAGTCTGCGGCGTCCGAGACGAAGGATGCGTTGAACTGCGAGTCCGTCATGGTCATGAGATCGGTGGCGAAATCGGAGGAGCCTACCACGATGATGCGCGAGGGGCGGGAGACCGCAGGCAGGGGCGGCAGGGCGTTGGCGCCCGGCCGGGTCGGCACGCTCTTGCCCGCGAAGGCCTGCGGCAGGACGCCCGAGAGCGAGGCGGCCAGGACATACTGTCCCGTGGTGCTGTCGGCTTCGTCGGCGTAGTACGGCTCGTCCTGGGGGCCGATGGCGAAGCGCTTCGTCTGCAGCCAGGCCTTGGGCGTCGACTTCACGAGAGCCTGCTCGTCGACGCCGTTCCGCTGGATGAGCTCCAGCGGGCTGGGCCAGAAGAGGTCGAGGCCCGCCAGCCGAGCGGTGAGCGGGTTCTTGGCGTCGCGGTTTTCGGGCCTCGTGACGACCCAGTGCGGATACCTGACGTAGCGGATGAGCGCGCCCCCGTAGGGAGAGGCCTCCTGGAAGGGGACGGTGAGCGAGGAGGGGTCCAGCACGAGGTCGGGATCGACCTTCACGCCGTAGGCCTGAAGATCCGCGAGCAAGGGATTGTCGGGAAGCGGCGTGGCCGTGAGGTTCTGCCGCGCGTCGACGTTGACTCCCTTGACGGCGAAGAGGGCCTTGCCGCCGTTCGCGAGGTAGTCGTCGACGCGATAGGCCGCGTAGTCGTCCATGCCGGTGTCGCCGAGCACGATGAGCACCGAGGCTTCGGGCGGGACGGCATCGCCGGGATGGATTTCCTGCACCGTCCAGCCGTTGCGCTTCATCGTGTCGGAAAGCGTGCGGTAGTCGGTGCCGAGGCTCTTGTCCGAATCCCCGACGAGGACCGCCGCGACGTCGCCGTGGTTGGACACCGCCGCGCGGATGGCCTTCACGAGGTCGTATTCCAGAGTGGAGGTGCCCAGGACGAAGGGAATGACCTGGGTCTTGTCCAGGTACTGGATTTCGATGCCGGAGTACACGAGCGCGACGCGCTGCTCGTTCCGGTCGACGATCTGCATCCTCTGCGGCTGGATGCCCAGGGCCTCGATGGCGGCGGCCCGCTCTCCGTTGCCCGTGGAGGGGTTCGAGACGTCCACCGAGATCTTGCCGTGCGAGGCGGCGGCGAATTCCTCGAGGAAGTCCTTGACCGCCCGGGGGCCCGGATGCCGGGCCGCGAGAATCGGAGAGATGTAATACGTTATGCGGACTTGCTCCGGGATGGACTTGTAGAGTTCGCGCGAGGCCTTGGACAGCGTATAGGCGTGGTCGGCCGTCAGGTCGAGGCGGAAGTGGAAGCGGTCGGTCACGAGCACCGCCGAGACGAGCACGCCGAGCGTTAGCGCGAGGATCGCGAGCGCGCGGCGCTTTCCGATTGTTGCGTCCATGATCAGCTCCACTTCCGACGGGTCAGGTTCCAGGTCGAGAGGTACAGGAACAGGACGCCGAACGCGATGAAGTAGGCGAGGTCGCGGCTGTCGGCGACTCCTCGCGAGAAGGCCTCGTAATGGAAGGCGAGGGAAAGCCAATTGAGAATGGCGGCGAGGACCCCGCCGAACTGCAGGAAATTGGCGAGGGCGTTGATGAAGACCAGGAAGATCATGGCGAAGGCCGCCCCCAGGAAGGCGCTGATCTGGTTCTTGGCCAGCGAGGAGACCCATTGGCCGAGCGCCACCGCCGCTCCCGCCGCGAGGATGACGCCGAGGTACTGGGCGACCAGCACGCCGGGATCGAAGGACCCGAGCAGGGAGATGGCCAGGGGCACCGGGATGGTCAGGAGGATGGCGACCAGGGCCAGGGCGAAGGCCGCGAGGAACTTGCCGAGCACCAGCTCGGCCTCGGTGAAGGGCAGGGTCAGGAGCAGCTCGTAGGTGCCCGTGCGCCGCTCTTCGGCCCAGGCCCGCATGGTTATCGCGGGAATGACGAAGGCGAAAGCCTTGAGCATGAGGTCGAAGTACTGCCTAAGATCGGCCTGGTTCATCGTGAAGAAGGCGCTGAGGAAAAAGAGCGAGACCGCCGTGAACAGCAGGAAACTGATGATGACGCCGTAGGCCACGGGCGAATTGAAGGAACTTCGCAACTCGCGCCGGGCGATGGCGAGGACGCGGCTCATTTGGCTCCTCCTTCGGAAGTGAGCTTGACGAAAATTTCCTCGAGGGAGAGGCGGCGCCGCTCCAGCTCGAGGAGCTTGAGCTCGTTGGCGACGGCCCAATCGAAGAGCAGCTCGCCCGGCTCCTGCGACGAGGGTGAGAAGGCCAGCTCGGCGGAGAAGACGCCGTGCAGCTGATCCTCGCGGAGCTCGCCCGCCGAGCGGAGCGAGGGAAGGCGCGCGAAGAGCGCTTCGAGGCGCCGCGCGTCGAGCCGGTCGCCCTGGCGGGCGGCCTTGAGGCGCAGGCGCACCCGCTCCTCGCCCTTGAGCGTCTCGCCGATTTCCTCGGGCCGGCCCTGGGCGGCGATGGATCCCTCGTTGAGGATGATCACGCGGGAGCAGACCGCCTCGACTTCCTGGAGGATGTGCGTCGAGAGTATGACCGTCTTCTCGCGTCCGAGCTCGCGGATGAGCGCCCGGATCTCGATGATCTGATTGGGGTCGAGGCCCGTCGTGGGCTCGTCCAGGATGAGTATCGGCGGATCGTGGAGGATGGCTTGGGCGAGGCCGAGCCTCTGGCGGAAACCCTTGGACAGCTCTTCGACCGGGCGCCGGTAGACCGGACCGAGGCCGCAGGACTCGACGGAGCGCTCGATCGCGGCGCGTCGGCCCGCGCCCTCGAGCCCGCGGGAGTCGGCTGCGAAATCGAGATACTCGGCCGCGCTCAGATCCTGGTAGAGCGGCACCGACTCTGGCAGGTAGCCGACTCGCCGCTTGACGGCGAGCGGGTCTTCCACGACGTCCATGCCGTCGATCAGCGCCGTGCCCGAGCTAGGAAAATGATAGCCCGTGAGCACTTTCATGATGGTCGTCTTCCCGGCGCCGTTCGGTCCCAGAAGGCCGAGCACCGAGCCCGTCTCGGCGACGAAGGAGACGCCGTGGACGGCCTCCCGTTCGCCGTAACTCTTGCGGAGTTCGCGCGCTTCTATCACGGTTCCCCCTTGCGATATGCGGAGTTCCCGGCGCGCCCAAGACGGGCCGAGAGAGCTCCCCATGAGATGAGGCTTTCCTTGAATGCCGGTGCATCGCGAAAAAGCCATGTGAGCCGAGGCACCTGCGAAATGCAGACGCACTTCGCAGGAGCTATCCAAATCTGCGGCTCAGCCAGAGTTGAAAGTAATGCCGCGGGCTTGCTCTGCCCGACTCTGGCGTTCAGCCGGGCCGGGCAGAGCAAGGCTGCATCGAGGTAAAACAATGCCGCCGGGCTCCGGGTTACGCGTCCGCTCGGTTCGCGGCCGAGAGGCTAATCTTCGTACGCGATGGGGAAATGCATCCGGTCGCGCGTCAACACCGCGGCGGGAAAGATCTCGCGCGCCTCGTCGAGCAGCACCTTGAGATCGCGTTCGGCGTAGCGGGGGCTGTAATGGATGAGTCCCAGCGTCTTGACTCCCCCGGCGTCGGAGGCGATCCTGGCCGCCTGAGCGGCGGTCATGTGCTTCTTCTCGACGGCGCTGGAGGCGAGGGCGGTCTCGAACATGCCTTCGCAGATGAGCAGATCGGAGCCCTGGACCTCCCGGGAGATCTCGGGAAAGGCGAGGCTGTCGGTCACGTAGCTGAACTTGCGCCCCGAGCGAGGCGGCCCCACCACCTGAGCCGACTCGATGACGCGGCCGTCCTCGAGCCGCACGCTTTCTCCGGCCTGCAGATTCGACCACAGGGGTCCGCGGGGCACGCCGAGAGCGGCGGCCTGCTCGGGATGGAAGGCCCCCGGCCGCGGCTCCTCCTCGAGAGCGTAGCCGTAGCAGGTCTTCGTGTGCCGCAGCGGAAAGGCGCGGATGACGAAACCCTCGCCGGCCCAGACGGGCCCCGGCGCGCTTATTTCGCGGACCACTATCTCGTAGTTGATGTACATGTCCAGCGCGCGGCGGTTGTTCTCGATATATTCGGCTATCTTGGGCGGCCCGAAGATGTACAGCGGCTCTTCGCGGTCGACCTGGCTCGAGAGCATGAGGATGCCCGGCAGACCCGTGACATGGTCGGCGTGCATGTGCGACACGAAGATGGCGGTGATCTTTTTCCAGCGGAGGTTGAGTCTCCTGATGGAGATCTGCGTACCCTCGCCGCCGTCGAAGAGGAAGAGTTCTCCCTCCCTGCGCAGGAGGACGCTCGTGAGCTGCCTGTGGGGGAGCGGCATCATGCCGCCGCAGCCGAGAACGAAGGCTTCCAGGTTCATTTCGCAGGACTATACTCGAAAGTCCGGGCTCGCTTCAATGACCGCCCTGCCCTCCGCGGCCGCAAGGAGGCGCCGGCGGCCCCTGTCGGCCGCGCGAGGACCGTGCTTGTGGCGGAAGGCCCGAGCATGCGATGATATGCCATGGACGAATTTCTACGCCTCGGACTTTCCGAGCCGCTGGCCAGAGCCCTCGCATCCTTCGGTTTCGAGGGACCGACTCCCGTACAGGAAGCCACCATTCCGCTCGTGCTCGAACGCCGCGACGCATTCGTTCAATCGGAGACAGGCACCGGCAAGACCTTCGCCTACCTCGCCCCTGCGATGCAGGTCTCCGCATCGGCCGGCCGCAAGAAAGCCTCGGATCCGGCCATCATCGTCGCGACCCCCACGCAGGAACTGGCCGTCCAGATCGGACGCGAGGCCGACCGCCTCGCCTCGGCCGCCGGACTCGATCTGAGAGTCGCCGTCGTGCTCGGCGGCACCTCGCTCGACAAGCAGGTCGCCAAGCTCCGCGACCGCCCGGACATCGTCGTCGGCACGCTCGGGCGCCTTTCGGACCTGATCGCGCTCGGCCGGCTGCGAACGGGGGGACTCGGCCATCTCGTGCTCGACGAAGCCGACAGGCTCATGGCGCCCGAGACTTCGGCGCTGGCCTTGGCGCTCATCAAGGCCGCCCCCCGGAAATGCTCGCGCGTTTTCGTCTCGGCCACCCTGCCCGAACGGTTCAGGCGGGAGATCAGGCCGCTCCTGGACGATCCTTCCGAGATCTCGGTCCGCGGCGATCCGGTCCTCGCGGGCAACATCGAGCACTGGTGCTTCTATTGCGACAGCCGCAAGCGCCTCGATTTCGTGAGACGCATGGAGGCGGCCCTCCATCCCGAGCGCTGCCTCGTGTTCATCTCCCAGGCCGCCAGAGTCCCCGGCTCGGCCGAGCGCCTCGCCGCCTACGGGCTTCCCGTCGGCTCGATCCACGCCTCCATGGAAAAGGAAGCTCGAAGAGTCGCCCTGGAGCGTTTCGCGAAGGGCGAGATCCGCTACCTCGTGACGAGCGATCTCGGTGCCCGCGGCCTGGACATAGCCGCGGTGAGCCATATAGTCAGCCTCGACCTGCCGGAAGAATATACGATCTACACGCACCGCGCGGGGAGAACGGGCCGGGCGGGCGCGAAGGGCGTCAGCGTGGTCCTCGCCGACGGCGTGGAGCTCGCCCGGGCTTCCAAGATCGCCGTGCGGGGGGGCTTCGTGTTTCGCTGCAAGGTGCTCGAATCGGGCCTGCTGCTCGAGCCCAGCACGGACGACTTCTTCGCCGCCGCCGCGGCGGCCGAGGAAGAGCGGATAGCGGCCAAAGCCTCGCGCATCGAAGCCGTGGCGCGCCGCCCCAATCGGGATCGCCCGATGCGCGAAGCCTCGTTTCAGCGCGGCCAAGACCGACCGAGGCCGATGCATCAGTCCGACGACCGCTCGACGGAAGAGCGGAAGAGCGGAAGAGCGCCGCGCGTCTACCGCGTCGACGATTCGGAGGAGGGGAAGGGCCGGGCGTATCGGGCCAGGAGCGAGGAGCGCAAAGCGCAATCCGAAACCACATCGAGCGAAATCAGGCCCTCGCAGCGTCACGAGAGCGACGGCGCCCGGAACGCGCCGCGGGGGCGCCCTCTTCAGGACCGCGCGCCGCAGGGGCATGGCCCACGCGACCGCGCGCCGCAGGGGCGCCCGTCGCAAGAGCGCGCTCCACGTGACCGCGCGCCGCAGGGACATGGCCCGCGCGACCGCGCTCCGCAGGGGCGCCCGTCGCAAGAGCGCGCTCCACGTGACCGCGCGCCGCAGGGACATGGCCCACACGACCGCGCGCCGCAGGGGCATGGTCCACGCGACCGCGCTCCGCAGGGGCGCCCGTCGCAAGAGCGCGCTCCACGTGACCGCGCTCCGCAGGGACATGGTCCGCGCGACCGCGCTCCGCAGGGACGTTCGCCTCAAGGGCGCCCTCCTCGGCGCGGTCCCGCCGACGGGCGGCCGCCGAGGCCCTAGGCGGCGATGTCCGCGCTACCTGAAGGGATTCTCGCCTCGCTGTTCGGACGGACCGCCTTCATCCCCGCCGTGGTGGAGGATCTCGGCAATCCGCCTTGGGAAACAGCCCCGCAGCGCATTCTCATCGTCCGCCTATCCGGCTTCCGCGACGTCCAGAAGTCGAGTTCCCATCTCGTGCTTTTCTCCGAGACGAGAAGAGCCCTCCCCCTCTCTTTCGTGGACTTCGCCTTCCTCCCCGAGAGGCAGGAAAGGAAAGCCTTGGAAGCCCGGGGACTGCCCTGGTTTTCCGGTCTCGTCTCTGGCCGCTCGCCCCGCGATTTCGACCTCGTCCTCGCTTCCAACGCCTTCGGTCTCGAACTTGTCAACCTTCCCCATCTTTTCTCGACGTCGCGGATCCCTCCCAGAGCCTCCGAACGGGGCGAGGAGGAACCCCTCCTCGTCATGGGCGGCTCGAACGCCGCTTCCTCCGGCGCGGTCCTGTTCGGCGGCGAGGGTCCGGGCGCCGACTCCTTCTTCGACGGCATCTTCTTCGGCGAAGGCGAAGGCGCGATAGGCGATCTCGTCCGCGTCCTGGCCGACCGCGGCCGGCCCCGATCCGAGCGTCTGCGCGCCGCCTCGGCGATCGAGGGCTTCTGGCGCTCGGGCTCGGGGATTCCGGCGAGACGGCGCGTGCTGCGCCCCATGCCGCCGCCGCTCGTCTCGTATCCGGTGCTCAACTCGGACGAGGCCGGGACGGCGCGCCTGCAGATCACGGCAGGATGCCCCGGCTACTGTTCCTTCTGCCTCGAGGGCTGGGATCGCAGGCCCTACCGCGAGGCCGATCTGCCCTCGCTCCTCTCCGCGGCGCGCGAACTGAAGCGCCGCAGCGGCGCCGACACGCTCGAGCTTTTCAGCTTCAACTTCAACACCCACGCCCGGATCTACGCGCTCCTGTTCGAGCTCAACCGCATTTTCCGCCGCGTCAATCTGATGAGCCAGCGCCTCGACCTGCTCGCGCGGGAACGGCCGCTCGTGCGCGCCGAGCTGGCCGCGGACAAACGCTCGTTCACGCTCGGCGTCGAGGGGCTCTCGGCGCGCATGAGGCGCTACTTCAGGAAAGGCCTGGACGACCGCGACCTGGACGCGGTGCTCGCGGCGCTGTTCGTCCCGGGGGTCAGGGAGATCAAGCTTTTCTACATCCTGGCCGGTTTCGAGGGGAGCGAGGATCTGGCCGAATTCGCCCTGTTCGCGCGGAAGCTGCGCACGATGCGCGAAACCGGAGCGCCGGGACTGCGGGTCATAGTGTCGGCGGGCTATCTCGTGCGCCTGCCCTTCACCCCCCTGCAGTTCGCGCCCCTCGCCCTCGAGGAGAGCGACCTCGCTCGCATATCCTCCGCCGTGAGAGGCTCCTGCGAGGAGAACGGGATCGAGTTCCGCCTCGCCGTCGATTTCGACGATTATCTCGCCGATCAGCTCCTGGCCCTCGGAGGCTCCGCCCTCGCGGACTGGCTCCTCGGCGCGCCTGCGCGCGGCTTCGTCTTCGACGGGACCCTGCCGCACGGAGCCGCGGCTTCGCTCGCGGAGCATGCGCGCGAGCGAGGACTGCTCGAAGGGAGCTTCCGGAACGAGAAAGACCGGGCCTGGCGGCCTCCCCTCGCCTTCGTCGAGGAGGACTCGCGCCACGATCGCCTCTACGCTCACTACCTCGAAGCCAGGGCCTTCCGCGACCGCTCCTCCTGCCTCGGCTCGGGCTGTTCGGACTGCGGAGCCTGCGACGATCCCGAAGACAGGGCGTTCCTCGCCGGCCATAAAATCGAGGAAGGCCCCGGCGATTTCCCCGAACGCCTCGGCCGTCTGCTCGCGGCGAAGCGCTCCTTCGCGCGGATCTTCGCGCGCGTCGATGTACCTGCCAGCCTGCTCGGCGCGACGGATTCCTACCGCGCGGCTTGGCTGCTGCGCCGATTGGCCGCGGCCTCCCCCGGCGTCGAACCGGCCGTGTTCGAGGCCCGGGAGGCGCTCTTTTCGGAGGGCCCCATGGCCGGAATGCTGGGCTCCTGCCACGGACTCTGCGTTTTCGCGCTCTTCGGACCGGATGCCGAAGCCGTCCGAAAGGCGGCTCGCTCGGCGGGTCTCGACCTCCTCGACGCTGCTCCCGAGCCTTCCGCGGTCGAGGTGGAAATCGGCCTGAGCCCTCCCTACGGCGCCGGCGCCTACGCAGCCTTGCGCTCATGGCTGTCCGCGGAGCGCATCGAAGTCGTCGAGCGCCGTCTCGGGGGGAAGCGACTGCTCGAGCCCGGCGGCCGGGATCTCAAGAAGCACTGTGTCTATAGGGTCGAGATCGACGACGCGAGCGAGGAAGGAGCCTTCACGGCGAGGCTCTCGCTGGGAAGAAAGGCGCGCCTCGCCTCCTGGCTCGACCGCCTGGGGGCGAAGGCGGCGAGATCGGCGTCGATCCGCGTCACCGGCTATCGCGACTGAAGGGAGCGGCCCTCGCTTTCAGCCGCGCGGGGCGCGGGACTGCCCCGCCGTGCGCGCCTCGTAGAGCGACCTGAGCTCGGCCAGCCCCGCGCGCAGCCGGGAGAGCTCCGCCGGCGCCGCATCGGCGCAGCGGGCGAACCGATCGCCCAGTTCCCGGAAGCGCTCGGAATATTTCCGATGCGCGAGTTTCCGGAGCCAACCGAGGGACAGGTCCTGGATTCGCCTATCGCGCGCCCCCGACTCGAGGAGGAGGGCGCAGGCCTCGCAGGCTTCGCCGTTGTCGCGGGCCAGGGCTGGCTCGAGCCGGTCGGCCAGCTCTCGCATCTCGTCCGCGCCGAGCGACTCCGACAGCGGAGGACGCGGTTCCTCCACGAGCAGGCGGCGATAAGTCGACAGGACGAAGCGCCCCGCCTTCGATTCGACGCCGATGCTGCCGTCTTCGGAAGCGAGGCCGGCGAGGCGGGCGGGGACGAAGGGGCCAGCGAGCACCCGGGCGAGCCGGGTTTCGGCCGCCAGGCGGCCGAGCTCCCGGTCGGCAGCCGCGGGCTGTGCGGGTCCGCGTCCCGCGCGGCGCTCGGCGACGAAGAGGATCTCGCTGTTGCCCGTCCTGCGCGAGGCGCTTTGGCGCCCTCCGCGGTACACGGTGTAGCTCACCGAACGCAGACTCACGTCGGCCCTGTCGGCCAGCAGCTCGTAGAGCTCGTCCACGGGGACGATGCCCTCGCTGTTGTACGAGAGGACGATGAAGCGGGCGTCCACCGCGGTCAGGAGCTCCTTGAAGGCCGCGAGGGCGTCCGTGCGCGAGCAGAACCGCGAGCGCCGTTCCTTCCAGCTCGGAGGGATGCCGGCCTTCGAGCGCAGGCTCCCGTCGGAGAGGCGCTCCTCGTCGACGGGCCGGCGATCCCAGGAGACCAGGGTGTTGAGCAGGTGGTAGTTGGAGCCGTACTGATGCTGGTTGTAGGGCGGGTCGAGGTAGCACAGGTCGGCGCCGCGCCCGAGGCAAAAGGCGGCCGCGTCGCCGCGGCCGAGCCCGGCGGCGGGGCCGGGCCAGAGAAGCGGGGGCTCCAGGGACATGGGAGCGAGTATCCGGCCCAAGGCGTCGCGGCCGTGGCCTCCGAACCCCTTGTGGCAGGCCTTGAACACTCCCGAGGTATTCGCGTGCGTCGCGGCCTCGTAGACCAGGGGGCCGAGGAGAAGGGCCCGCTCCTTCTCCTCGGTGGATTCGGGCCCGCGTTCGGGAACCGAGCCCGCGCGAGGCGGCCTGAGCTCATCGATGGCCTGCCTCGCCCTGTCGAGGAAGACCGCGTTTTCGCGCGTGTAGAAGAGGCGCTCCCGCCTCCAGTCGGCGGAGGCGGTTTCCGCGGGAGCGTAGTGCAGCGCGATGTACGGCGCCGCGGGCTCCCCGGGGGCGCCGACATCCTCACGCTGGGGATGAAGCCGGTTGAGCAGCTCCACGGCGCGCCCGAGTCCTCCTACATCGCGGAAAAGCTCGCCGGCCTCATCCGCGGAGACACCCAGGTAGCAGGAGTTGACGGCGAGGGAATACGGCTCGATGTCATTCGCCGCGACCCTCCAGCCCAGGGTCCGGCCCAGCCGGCTCACCGAGCCCGTTCCAGCGAAGGGGTCGAGGAAAGATCGTATGGGCGAGCGGAGCTGGAGTTCGAGAAACACTTTCCGGAGAAAGGGAATCAGGGAGCGCTTGTTGCCGATGTAGGCCATGAGCGAGGATGACAGATAATCGGCCTCCGAGACCGCCGGGCCCCGGAGCCAGGGTCCGCCGCCCTCCGCGTCGCCGCGCTTCATGCTTCGACGTCTCAGGGCGCGTATCGGGCCATGCTGGTGTCCGTCTCGTAGACGTCCACGGCCGCGAGAGGGGCGGCCGGCAGCAGGGCGGCGACGGATCGATAGACGTACTCGGCGATCCGTTCCGCGCTCGGGTCGTCCTTGAACTCCGGCATGTCGTTGAGCAGGCTGTGATCGAGCCCTTCCAGCACCTTCCGGAGCGCAGCCTTCAGCTCGCCGAAATCGAGCAGCATGCCGCCCTCGTCCAGCCGCTCTCCCCGGGCCCAGGCCCTGACGCGGTAATTGTGGCCGTGCAGCCGCTCGCACTTGCCCTTGTAGTGCCTGAGAAAATGGGCAGCCGCGAACGATGCCTCGACGCGAACCTCGTACATTTCCACCTCCGGACCCCGCCGCATTAGATCATATAGCCCGTGAAAAAATCTACGATAGGGGTTACACTGGAATCAAGGATCTCACGGTAGGAGGAAGCCATGAAACGTCTCGCTCTCATCGCAATCGTGCTGGTTCTGCTTGCGGCCCCGGCCTTCGCCCAGTTCCGGCTGGATGTGGGGATCATAGTGCCGCGAGGCCTCGGCACGACCTCGGGGGCCACCTCCGAAGGCAGCTTCGTCTCCGATTGGCCCTTCATCCCCCTGCCGGAGGCCGGGCTCTATTACCAAGGCGATCTCGGGCTCGTAAAGCTCGGCATAGGAGCCCGCGCCTTCAGCTTCATTCTCGAGACCATTCTCTGGCCCAACGCCTACGCCGAACTCGACTTCGGGCGTTTCGCGGTCCAGGCGCAGTTCGGCGGAGGGGCTTTCGCCATGTTCGGCCTCGCCAATTCGACGTCCACCGGCAACGTCTTCATCCCCGACCTCTCGGCCTGGTTCAAGCTCGGCAAGGAGCGCAATCTCAGGCTCGGAGGAGGCATCGTCGGACTCGATGTACCCTCGGTCTTCGGCAGCGATATGCCCTTCCTCCTCTACTTTGGAGGGAAGCTCTCGGTCATTCTCTGAGGGCGATAGATAGCCCGCGTCGCTTCCCCCTTTTTCAACCCGCGCCCGCGATGCTATGGTCTAGCCCATGCTCAAGCGATTGTCGGACATCCTCGTCAGGGCTGAGGTTCTCCAGCTTCGCGGTGCGGCTGATGTCGTCGTGCGCGGCTTGGCCTACGATTCGCGGGCGGTGCGTCCGGGCTATCTGTTCTTCGCGCTCCCGGGACTCCACGCCGACGGCCACCGCTTCATAGGCGCCGCCCTGGCCGCCGGCGCCTCCGCGGTGGTCCACTCCGAGGAGCTGGACTCCTACGATCCCCGGGCGAGCTACGCGAGGGTCGCCGATCCGCGCTTCGCCATGTCGCCCATCGCCGACGATTTCTACGGCCGTCCTTCGGCGGATCTGGCCGTCGTCGGGGTGACGGGCACCGAAGGCAAGAGCACCACCGTCTACCTCATCTACCAGCTGCTCGGCCTCGTCGGCCGGCGCGCGGGCTTTTTTTCCACGGTCATGTCCGACACCGGCGGCGGCGAGCGCCCCAATCCCGAGCACCAGACCACTCCGGAGGCTCCGGCGGTGCATCGCATGCTCGCCGAGATGCGCGACGCCGGCATGGCCTTCGCCGTCGTCGAAGCCTCCTCCCACGGGCTGTCGCCGCGGACGAACCGGCTCGGCGATGTCGCCTTCGATGTCGGCGTCATGATGAACGTCACGCACGAGCACCTCGAGTTCCACGGCACCTGGGAGCGGTACAGAAGCGACAAGGCCAATCTCTTCCGCGCCCTCGGGCGCAAGACCTCCGGTTCCCGTTCGCCTTTCGCCGTGGCCAACGCGGACGATCCTTCCTTCGACTATTTCCTGGAAGCCGCGGGAGCCGTGCCCGTGCGAAGCTTCAGCGCGGCGGGGGCCGAGGCCGAGCTTTCCGCCAGCGACCTTGTCGTCGACGCGGCGGGTGAATCCTTCGAGATCCTGGAGAGGAATTCCGGACTGAGGCACCAGGCGCGGCTCGAGCTGCCGGGCGCCTTCAACGTGGGGAACGCGCTGGCCGCCCTGCTCGCCGTTTCGGGCCTGACCGGCATGACGGTAGCCGAGCTCGTGCCCCTCCTGCGGCAGTTGCGCCCCGTGCGCGGCCGCATGACGACGGTGGATCGAGGCCAGAACTTCGAGGTCATCGTCGACTACGCGCATACGCCATCTTCCTTCCAGACCGTCTTTCCCCCGCTGCGCGCGCGCGTCGCGGGCAAGATGATCTGCGTCTTCGGCTCCGGGGGCGAACGGGATACCGAAAAGCGGCCGCAGCAGGGGCGGCTGGCGGCCGACTATTTCGATGTCGTCGTGCTGGCGGACGAGGATCCCCGAGGCGAGGATCCGACGGCCCTGCTCGAGGAGATAGCCGCCGGCTGCCCCGAGCGCAGGCGCGGCCTCGACCTATTCATCATACCCGACCGGCCGACGGCCATCCGCAAGGCCTTCGAGCTCGCCGGCCCCGGCGACCTCGTAGCCCTTCTCGGCAAGGGCCACGAAAACTCGATCATCTACGCGGACAGGACAGTCCCCTACGACGAAATCGCCGAGGCGGAGAAGGCCCTCGGCGAACTGCTCGCTCGAACCGCAGACTAAGCAGCACGCATCGGCCGGATACATCGGCAGCAGGAGGCAGCATGAAGCGCATCGTCATTCTCTACGGCGGCAGATCGGGTGAGCACGAAGTTTCCCTGATGTCGGCGGCAAGCATCGTTCGCCACATCGATCTGAAAACATTCGAACCGATCCTCGTCGGCATAGACAAGGATGGCGTCTGGCATCTGCAGGAGAAGGACTTGCCGGTCCGTCAGCGCATGGCCGAGGGTCCCCTCCCCCTCCTGCCCGGACCCCGCGTGGTAGTCGCGCCGGCCGCGGGGCTCTTCGCCGTCGAAGGGGAGGCCTGGCGCGGCGAAGCCTCAGGCAAGGCCGGCTCCGGCGGGTCGACGAAAATTCGCGCCCTGCCCTGCGATCTGGTCTTTCCCGTGCTCCACGGAACCTTCGGCGAGGACGGCACCGTGCAGGGTCTGCTCGAAGTGGCGGGCCTTCCCTATGTGGGAGCGTCGGTGCTCGGCTCGGCCCTCGGCATGGACAAAGAGAAGGCGAAGGAACTGTGGCTGCGCGCCGGCCTGCCGGTCGTGCCCTTCCTCGCGGTGAGGAAAGGAGAGCTCGGCACGCAGGAAAGCGAAGAGCTGCTCCGCAGAAAGGTCGGCGCCCGCTTCGGCTGGCCCGCCTTCGTGAAGCCGGCCTGCGCCGGATCCTCCGTCGGGGCCACGAAGGTCGACTCGGCCGAGGAACTCGTCCCTGCGATCCGCGAGGCTCTGGCCTGGGACACGAAAGTGCTCGTGGAGCCCTTCGTCAACGCGCGCGAGATCGAATGCTCGGTTCTCGGCAACGCCTCCCCGGCCGCCTACGGGCCGGGCGAGGTGGCTCCGACGCACGAGTTCTACGACTACGAGGCCAAGTACGTCGATCCGGACGGAGCCAGGCTCGAGGTTCCCGCGGCCATCAGCGAAGAGCAGGCCGAGCGGGTCCGTTCGGTCGCGCTAGCCGCCTATATCGCCTGCGAGATTTCGGGCATGGCCCGAGTCGACTTTTTCCTCGACAAGAGAACGGGCGAAGTGCTCCTCAACGAGTTGAACACGATTCCCGGATTCACGCACATCTCGATGTATCCGCGCATGTGCGAGGCGGGAGGCATTTCCTATACGGCCCTCATCACGAAGCTCGCCGAGCTGGCCATCGAGAAACACGCCCTGCGGGCCTCCCTGCGCTTCAGCCGATGAGGCGGGAGCTCTTTGCATAATCATGCACCACTAGTAAATAATTATTGATAATATAAATACTTAAAAGAAGGACTGGCGCGTTTTCCGCCTTGGTGCTACACTGGCTTCACTGTTTCGCAGGGCGTATCCATCGTCGCTCCCGGAAACAAGGAGGTTGTTTTATGAAGTCCCAGGACTACATCGCCCTGGATGAGAAATTCGGCGCGCACAACTACCATCCGCTTCCCGTCGTCATCACCTGGGCGGAGGGCTGCAAGGTACGGGATCCCGAAGGGAAGAGCTACTACGATTTCCTCTCCGCCTACTCGGCGGTCAACCAGGGTCACCGGCACCCGAAAATAGTGCAGGCCGTCCGCGATCAGCTGGATCGCTGCACGCTCACGAGCCGGGCCTTCCACAACGACAAGATGGGCCCCTTCCTCAAGAAGCTCTGCGAGTTCACCGGCTACGAAATGGCCCTGCCCATGAATACCGGGGCCGAGGCCGTCGAGACGGCGCTCAAGGCCGCGCGCAGGTGGGGGGTCGAGGTCAAGGGCGTCGAGAACGGCAAGCAGGAAATCATCTGCGTGGACGACAACTTCCACGGCCGCACGATCGCCGTCATCTCGATGTCGAGCGATCCCGATTCCACCGTCAACTACGGACCCTACGTTCCGGGCTTCAAGCGCGTTCCCTACGGCGACGCGCGGGCCATCGCGGATGCCTTCACGCCCAATACGGTGGCGGTCATCGTCGAGCCCATCCAGGGCGAGGCGGGCGTCGTCACGCCGCCCGAGGGTTACCTCAAGGCCATACGCGAGACCTGCACGGAAAATCGGGCCCTGTTCATCTGCGATGAGATACAGACGGGTTTCTGCAGAACCGGCAAGCGTTTCGCCTGGCAGCACGAAGGGGCGCGCCCCGACATCATGTGCCTCGGCAAGGCTCTCGGCGGCGGCATCATGCCCATCTCTGCCATAGTGGCGGATCACGCAGTCATGAACGTCTTCACGCCCGGCACGCACGGATCGACCTTCGGCGGCAACCCGCTCGCGAGCGCCGTCGGCATCGCCGCGCTCGAGGTCCTGGAAGATGAGAAGCTCGAGGAAAACGCCGAACGGCTCGGCAAGATATTCCGCGAAGAAGTGGGCAAGCTTGCCTGCCCGAAGATGAAGCTCGTGCGCGGCAAGGGACTGCTCAACGCCGTCGTCTTCGAAAAAGGCTTCGAAGCCTGGGACGTGTGCCTCCAGCTGCGCGACGCCGGTCTGCTCGCCAAGCAGACCCACGGCAATATCATCCGCTTCGCCCCGCCCCTGGTCATCACCGAGAAGGAGCTGCGGGAAGCCATCGCCATCATCAAGTCGGTATTCGAGAAAATAGCCTGAGGCAATAGCCTGAGGCAATAGCCTGAGGCTCGCAGGGCGGGGCGCGGGCGAGAAACGGCCGCGCCCACGCCTCGTCCTCATGCTCCGCGGCGAGCCGGCATGCTGAGCGCGAAGACCGCCCCTCCGCCCGAACGGGGCCGGTATGCGAGTTCTCCTCCCGCGCTCCGCGCTATGCGGCGCGCGAGGGCGAGGCCGATGCCGGTCCCTTTTTCTTTCGTGGTGAAAAAAGGTTCGAAAATTCTTTGGACAAGCTCGGCGGGGACGCCGGGGCCGCCGTCGCTGACGACGAGCTCCCAGTGCCTGCCGCGTCGGGCCAGAGCCAGTTCGGGCGCCGGATCGGGACAGGCCTCGAGCGCGTTGCGCGCGAGGTTGTCGAGGGCCAGAGAGAGCCGTTCGGGATCGACGCGGACCCAAGCCGGCCCCGCGACCTCCTCCCCGGCGAGAACCAGCTGCCCCGAATAGCGCGCGGAGAAATCGCGAAGCCAGGAGCGCAGGTCCACCTCGCGCGCCTCGCCCTCCCCTCCCTTCAGGAATTCGCGTATCCGATCGGCCAGTCCGGCCAGCCTCTGCACCTCGTCGTCTATCAGCAGGGCCTTGGCTCTGGCCTTCTCCGAAGCCTCCGAGTCGCCCAGGCGCTTCAAGGAGGCCGCCTGGATCCGTATGACGCCGAGGGGATTCTTGATCTCGTGCACGAGGGTCCGCGCCGCCTCCCCCAGCTGGACAAGCTCCCGGCTTCGGATTTCGCTCTCGCGCAGCTCGGCGTTCCTGCGGTATAGGCGGACGAGTATGATGAAAAAGCCCAGGAGCGCCGCGGTCGCGAACGCGGCCCCGCCCAAGAGGGCCAGTCGCTGTCGCGCGTAGCTGCCGATCCCGTACTCCAGCCAGAGCGCCCGAGGGAAAGCCGCCATGGACATGCCCGGTCCGCCGAAATGCCTCGCGCCTAAGGGCGGCGGCTGGCCGCCGGGCGTGCCGCGGCGCATCATGTAGCCCATGCCGGACATGCCGGAGCCCTCCGGGCCGAGGGGGCGTTCCAGTATCAGCGAGGAAGCGCCTATTCGCATCCGAGGGAAGGGCGTCGGGAACTGCGGTATGGCCAAAGTCCCGGGGGCCGTGCCCCTTCGGAACAGAGCCGAGCCGTCGGAAGCGTAGATCCCGAAACCGAGGACTCGATCGTCCTCGGGCAGGAGATTGGGACTCTGCCTGAAGGCTTCGGCCAGGACCGTCGAAGCTCTATAGGCTTCGAACTCGAGGTACAGGCGCCGGATGCCCCTCTCGCTCAATACCATCGACCAGACCAGAGCCAGGACTATGCCGAGAGTCAGTCCCGCGAGGAGGATGAATCGAGGAAAGGCGCGCTCTCCGCTGTCCATGCCCCATTCTAGCCCTCCGGAGACTCAAGCGGCAAGTTGACGGCGTACCCGGGCCGCGAACTCGATTGTTACCCCGGCCCGAACGGTGTACACTCAAGCGCGATGGCTGAAACCGCTGTACGACGATTGTTCGAACGGGCGCTCAAGGCCGGAGAGGAGCGCGACTATCGAAAGTCCGCCGAGCTCCTCACGGCCGTGCTTTCCCAGACCGATTCGATGCCCGAAGCCCTCCTCTATCTCGGGAGGGCTCGCTACGCGCTCGGCGAGCGGGCCCGGGCGATCGACGCGTTCCGCCTCTACCTGAAATCGGGCGGCGAGGAGGACGCGGGCTTCTTCTTTCTCGGCAGGGCCTACCTCGCGCTGGGCCGCACTCGCAGCGCGGCCGCATGCCTAAGGCGAAGCGCGGAAGCGGGACCACAGCGGGCGCCGACCTGGGCCCTGCTCGGAGCGACCTATCTCAAGCTGCGCCGGACGAAATCGGCGGTGGACTGCATGGAGCGGGCGGTCACCCTGGCCCCTGCCGACGAGCGCATCCACCGCGGCTACATAAACATCCTGTTCGCCCGCGCGCTGCGGCTTCTCGCGCGCGGCGACGCCGATATGGCCCGGCAGATGCTGAGTTACGCCATAGCCAACGGTCTCGACGGGACGGCGCCCCGGCTCTGGCGGGCGCGAACCTTCCGGGCCCTCGGCCGGCTCGACGAAGCCTTGGCCGACTGCGAGGCCGCGCTCAGGCACGCCCCTGCCGACGTCTCCATCCGCTGGGTGCACGCCGGCATTCTGCTCGCGGCAGGCAGGCAGGCCGAGGCCCTCGCCGAGTTCGAGCGGATACGCGTCGACAATCCCGATCTTCCCTCGGCCCTTCCCCAGGACGACCGCTCGCTCGCGCGGCTGCGCGCCTCGACCGCCTTCCTCGACGGCCGCTGGAAGGAGGCGGCATCGCAATCCCTCGCCCTCCTGCGCGCGGAGCCCAAGGACGCGCCTCTTCGGGCGCTGGCCGCCGAAAGTCTCCGCGCCCTCGGAGAATACGAACGCTCCCGCGACCACTGGCTCCGCGCCGTCGAGGCAGATTCCAAGTCGCCCGAGCTGCGGCTCGGACTCGCCATGGCCCTCTGGGACCTGGGCGACTATCAGGAGGCTCTCGCCGCGGTGGAGCGCGCCCGACGCCTCGGCGCGGAAAGCGGCGAAGTCGACTACTATTCCGCCCTGTGCCGCGCCCGGCTCGGCGAGGACGGCGAAACCCTCCTGCCTACGCTTCAGGCTCTCATGCGCGGCCGCACGGCGGCCGGCGAAGGGGCTGATCCCCGGCTCATGTTCGCCCTGGGCGAAACCCTCTACCGTTCCGGCCGTCCCGACCTCGCCTCGGGCTGGTTCGAGAAGGTTCTGATCATGGTGCCCGAACATGAACTCTCGCTTCTCTACCGCATTTCCGTCGCGGAGTCCCTCGGCTCGACCGAGGCCGTTCCCGCCGCCTACGATGCCTATCTGGAGCGCTATCCCGACAACGCCAAGCTCCGCCGCGAATACGTCAACCTTCTCGTAGGCGGAAAAAACTGGGAGAAGGCCGCCGCCGCGCTCGAAGGAGGACTGCCCTACGCCGAGCCGGGCGAACGGGGCCGCCGCCTCCTCGCCTTGTGCTATCGCAACGCCGGGCGCTACCGCGAGGCGGCCATAGTCTACCGCGACCTCCTGCGCCAGACGCCCTCCTCGGGCGAACTCCTCGTCGGTCTCGCCCACTGCCTGGACAAGGACGGCAAGACCGGCTTCGCGCTCGCTCTGCTCGAGAAGGCTCCCGCCGAGGCCAAGTCGGGCCCGGAACCCTGGATACTCCAAGGCGCGCTCTATGCCCGTCTCGAAAAGGCGGAGGCCGCCGTAGACGCCCTCAGACGCGCCACGGAAATCGCTCCGGGCAATCCCCGCGGCTGGCGAAATCTCGGCCTCCTGTATAAGCGCCAGGGGCTTTCCGATTTCGCCGGCCGGTGCCTGGAGCGGGCCGAGGAGCTGGAAGCCGCCGGCGCCGCGCCTCGGCCCGCGACGAAGCCCCGGCCGGCGACGCCGCCCCGGCCGGCGACGCCGCCCCGGCCGGCGAATACGCGATCGACCGGGGCGGCGTCGGACGGCTCAAGCGGGCTGGCCGACGCCATCGGCCGCACCAAGCCCAAAAGCCGGGGGCGTTGACCTTTACGGCTCGAATGCTATACTTGCTCTGGAGGGAAAAATGCCGGTAAAAGCCATGGACTTGTTCGATGCCTACTCGAAGAACGCCCTGCCCAAGGACCACGGCTATATCGTGTCGTCCTTTTTCGCGTCCAATACCGCCTATTCGCGATACGAGATCGTTTCCTACAGCAACGTCAAATCGATCTATCCCAACGAGGAAGGGCTTACCTTCCAGACCGACGGAAAAAAGCTCTTCGTGCTCGTCGAGCCGTCCAACTATCCCAACAAGGGCATGGAACCCTTCGTGCGCTCGAGCATCGAGAAAATACCCTTGCGCTTCAGCGAGCTCGAGCTCCATACCTGCAAGAATCAGACCCGCATCTACGTGGGCAAGTCGGCGGTGATCTCCTACGGCGCCTTCACGATCATGCGGCCCGCGGGCATCAATTTCGCCTTCTGCTTCTACTTCCTCCCCGACATGTACCAATCCATGCAGCTTTTCTTCGAGAAGACCTTCAACAAGGAAGCAGGCGTACCCCTGATCGACGCGAAAAAGGTCGCGGCCTCGGTCGCCGAGACGATCAAGCGCTCCATGGTCTGGGACTATCACAGCGAATAGCCGCAGCTGCTCCCGCCGCCGGATCCGGGCTAGCGCCCGGCCGGAATCTGGCGGAGCGAGGAGGAGCCGCATCATCTCGTCGCACACAAGCAAGAGGCCGCCCTGACGGGCGGCCTCTTTGAATTCCCGGACTGAGACTAAAGAAGGCTAGCTCTTCTCCGCCGCCTTGCGAAGCTCGAGCTCCGCCTGGGCCACCGCCGTGATGGACAGGGGCACCTGGTACGGCGAGCATGAAACGTAGTCGAGGCCCGCTGCCATGCAGAAGCGGATATTGTCGGGGTTGGCTCCGTGCTCCCCGCAGAGCCCCGTCACGAGGTCGGGCCGGGAGAGCTTGCCGCGCCGGACCGCGGTGGCGACGAGATCCTTTACGGGAGGCGTGAGCAGCGAGAAGGGATTGCCCTCGATGAGATCGTAGAGCGAGTAGTCGGGCATGAAGGAGTTGAAGTCGTCGCGGCTGATGCCGAGGGTGGTCTGCGTGAGATCGTTGGTGCCGAAGGAGAAGAACTCGCTGTAGCGGGCTATGTCGCCCGCGCTCAGGGCTGCCGCGGGAAGCTCGATCATCGTGCCCACCTTGAAGGGCACGCTCTTCGCGCCGAGCTCCTTGCGGACTTCCTCTTCAATCTCGACGAGCCCGCGATACTGCTTGCCCTCGATCTTCTTGCCGTAGACGACGAGCTTGAGCTCGGAAGCGTTCATGACCACGGGGATCATGACTTCGGGACGAACGTCGATCTTCTCCTTCTGCAGCCTGTAGACTGCCTCGAAGATCGCGCGGACCTGCATCTCGTAGATCTCGGGGTAGGAGACCGCGATGCGGCAGCCGCGGTGGCCGAGCATGGGATTGAACTCGGAGAGCGCGTCGCAACGGGCCTGGATCTCGTTCTTCGACAGCTTTTTCGCGCCCTTGCGGGCCGTGAGATGCGCTACGAGGGCTTCCATCTCGGCCGGATTGTGGGGCAGGAATTCGTGCAGGGGGGCGTCGAGGAGGCGTATCGTCACTTCCTTGCCGGCCATGGTCTTGAACAGGCCGTAGAAATCCTCGCGCTGCATGGGCTTGAGCTTGTCGAGGGCCTTGATCCGCTCCTCTTTCGTGTCGGAGAGGATCATTTCGCGGATCACGTTGATCCGCTTCTCGTTGAAGAACATGTGCTCGGTCCGGGTGAGGCCGATGCCTTCCGCGCCGAACAGCAGGGCCCGCGCCGCGTCCCTCGGGGTGTCGGCGTTGGCGCGCACGTGGAAATGCCGCATCTGCTTCTTGGCCAAGGCTATGAAGTCGAGGAGGCCCGAGTCCTTGGGATCCGGCGAAATGAGATCGGCCTTGCCGAGCCAGACCTGCGGCTCGCCGTAGAAGGGCACGTTCATGGTGATGTACTCGCCCTCGGCGATGGCCAGATCTCCGATGGTGGCCTTCTTGCCGCGGATTCTCATCTCGGGCTTTACGAGCGAGACCTTGCCGTACTGCCGCGCGACGACCGAGGCGTGGGCGGAATAGCCGCCTTCGCAGGAGAGGACGCCGGCGGCCGCCTCTATGGCCTTGACATCCTCGGCGAAGGTGGAGGGCATCACCAGGATGAAGTGCTTGTCTTCGTTCTTCTGCTGGGCGAGCCGATACGCCTCGAGGAGAGCCTCGGTGCTGAAGTAGACGCGCCCGATGGCCGCGCCCGGGGCTCCGGCGATGCCGCCGGTGACGCCCGGCAGCTTCTTGACCGAATTGAAGTCGACGATATCGTGCAGGATCTCGTTGAGGCGCCCGGGCGCTATCGAGCTGACGACGTAGGCTTCATCGACCACCTTGCGGGCGTTCAGGTCGAGCGCCAGCCTGAGGTCGGCCTGGGTGCTCTTGGCCACCACCTGCCGCTGCTCGATGAGCCAAAGCTTCCTGTTCTCGATGGTGAAGCGAATCTGCCTGATCTCGAGATGCTTGTCCTCGAGCTTGCGGGCGATGCGCTCGAGTTCCTTGAGGTCGGCCGCGTCGATCTTGTTGATGTCCTTGCCTTCCGCGCCGATCTCGTTGAAACGCTCCTGGTAGAACTCGCCCTGCAGCACGGCCTGACCCGTGACTATGTCGCGCGTGAAGAAGGCTCCCGAGGAAGAGTCCTTGCCGTAATTGCCGTAGACCATCGGCTGCACGAGAATGGCCGTGTCGCCGGCATCCTGCTCGTCGAGGCGCACGAGGCGGGAAACGCGCTTGAGCGCGATCTCCATCTGAGCGCCAGCCGAGTCGAAAAAACCCGCGGGAAGCAGCGGGGCGTACTCGTCCATGAAATCCGAGGCGGACTTGGCCGCCTTTTCAGCGCGCAAGCTCTTGGTGCAGCCCTCGGCCGCCGCCGCGATGGCGAAGCGGTCCTTGTCGCGCCCTTCGATTTCCGCGATGCGATCCTCGACCGCGAGCATGCCGCGCACGAGGAAAAGCACTTCGTGGGCCGCAAAATTGGCGCCGACCCAGGAGGCGAATCCTTCGACCGTGTCCCGGGCGAGCCCGAAGTCGTGGAGCGTCGGGTAATTGGATATGGCCAGGTTGGGCGATACGACGATCTTGAACAGCAAGGGATTCTTCTGGTCGCCGAGCCGCTTGCCGACTATGTCTTCCGCTTTCTTGATGAAGGGCTTGAGTTCTTCGCCTACCTTCTCCTCGGCGAGGCGGGAAGCGGCGTCGGAATCGATGATGAAACCGGGAAGGATGGGGAGGGAAAGTTCGGCGAACTCATTGGCCTGGCGGCCGCGCATGCCGAGCTTGTCGAGTTCGACGTCCTTCTTGACCGGTTCCTTCTGGCTGAAAAAATGGACATTATTCTTCATGGCCTTTCCTTTCCTTCGTCGGCTTGAGCGACTAGAACAGCGCCATGACGCTGTTCACGGGGCCTCTCAGGAAGGCCTCGAACATGTGGCTGGCGCCCTGAGCGAGATAGCGCTGGAGCTTGGCCACATCCGAGATGTTTTCGCCCGCTATGGCGAATTGGATCGAGGAGCCGTGCTTGACCTTGCCCCACTTGAAAAGGGCGTTGAGATTGGTGATGCGCTCTCCGTCGTAGTAGACGAGAACCTGAAGGTCGGGATGCTTCGCGTTGTAGCTCGCTATGATGCGCTTCCAGGCTTCGACGTTGCCGTTGTGGAAAAGCTCGTTCGTGACATTGACGGAATACATGGGGGTCATGCGGGCGCCCGGCTTGACCGCCTGTTCGGCGGCTACGGCCGCCTTCGGTTCCTCGGGCTCGGCCGCCGCAGGCTGCTCCGCCGCTTTCTTCGCCTTGGGAGGCGCCTTGGCGGCGCTTACGGCCGCCTTGGCCTTCGGTTTTGCCCTGGGCCTGGCCTCGGCGGCCGCGGCGGGCGACTTGGGCTGCCTGTAGGCGCAGTCACCCTTCAGGAACTCGGGTTTAACCTTGGGCTTGCGTCCGGCGAAGAGATCGATGACGGCGCGCGCGGCGGCTTCGAGCACGGCCGGATCGCCTTCTTTGGTGAACCGGCCGGCATAGACGACGACCAGCTCGGAGCGGTTGAGGCGGTCGATCTGCGCCATGCGCTGCTTGTTCTTGGGATTGACGATCAAGGCTCCGAGATCCGGATGGAAGTAGATCGCGACAAGGTCCACCCCGTTCCACGAGGCAGTCTCGTCGGACACGGTGCCGAGCTCGCTCGCTACCGTATCCAGGTTGGCCGAAACGCTGCGATACGGGTATTTTTGGCCTAAGATCATGGATACGACCGGGCGGATGTCGTCTTTGTCGAGCTTTTTGTCCTCGAGAAGCTCGCCTATGATGTCGGCTAAATTTTCCTTGTCGGCCAACCTATCCACCGACGCGACCACGGTTTGAATATGCCGAACCGAAGCGTTGAAGCCATCTCGGTCGGCAAGCCCCTCGAATTGACTGATCATGCTTTTCATGGGCTGAACTCCTCCTGCGAAAAAGGCCGTCCCCCGTGAGCGGGAGGACGGCCCCTCGGGCATGCCTTAATGATATACACTCGGGCGTTGAACGCAAGTGCCGCGGTGACCGGCAGTTTCTCCACGAACCAGGGGCCGGTCCCTATCAAACCGCTCCGCCCTCTCGCCGGGACTTCCACCGATTCCTGCGAAATGCATTCGCATTTCAACGGAACCGAGCTTGCGGAAAAAGAATCCGGCCGGTTTACACCGGCCGGTCTTTCATGAGGCATTAAAGCTGCCTAAGTCCTCCATCGTCGCTTCGGCGTCCTCGTCTACCGGCCGGCTTCGCCGAGCCCTTCTTGCCGGAATCGACCACGCCCTTGCTTCGGGCGCCGCCGCGCCGCGATGGCGCCTGGACGTTGACCGGGGCGGGCATCTCTTCGATGGCCTCCTCGAGGGCCGGACCGGTGTCTGCGTTGAGCATGGAGAGGTAGTCGGCGCCGGCGGGGCCGCCGGACTGCTCGCCGACATCGCCGGGCGAGAAGGACTGGGCGATGTCCTCGCGGACCGTGGAGCGGCGGCGGCTGAAGGCCGCGAAGGCCGCGTCCTGGAAGCCCTTGGACACGCCGTGGAGGAACTCGTTGAGGACGTTGGCCATGCCGTCGAGCGTAGCCTTCTTCCTCTTGATCGAGGTGATGTCCACATCGAGGAGGAGTCCCGGCTGGATGTGGTAGGGATTGATCATGTAGGCGAACTTGTCGAACTCTCTCGACAAGAAGGCGAGGCGCTCCTCGACGACGCGCCGCTGGATCGGGTACTGGTAGGAGTACATGCTCTTGAGCTTGTCGGACATGAGGATGAGCCTGGAGCGGATCTTGTCCTTCTCGTAGAGCTTCGTGGGATTGTTCTTCTCCACGTCGGTGTCGGCGGCCTTGACGAAGGAAATCTCGTCCCAGACCTTGGCGATGTTCTCGTACAGCGGCTCGTTGCTCTTGTCCTTGATCCGGCGCTTGATCTTGCCGCGATAGATGCCGGCCAGATCGTTGAAGTCGGAAATGCGCTTCAGGAACTTGGAATCCTCGTACATCATCTCGAGGACGTCCCAGAGGTGCTGGACCTCGGTCTCGAAGCTGGCGAGCTGGACCGCGTAGGCCTTGCGCTCCTCGATGAGCTGGGCATTGTCGTAGTACTGGAGGCGGATCTGGTAGCGCTCGTCGGGCAGGATGGCGAAATTCGTGTCCTCATACTCGCGGATGATGAGCTCGCGGGCGTTCTTGAGGTTCTCGATGTACTGGTAGCCCATCTTGGAGGTGTCGAGGATCGAGGTGATCGAGTTGACCGCGGTGTTGTAGCCGCGGTTGCGGATGTTCTCGATGTCGACGATCTTCTTGAGGTTCTCGCGGATGTTGAGCTGATCGAAGGTGGCGGGGTCGATCTCGGCGCGGAGGTTGTTGATCCGCTCCATGAGATCCTTGGCTATGATGGTGTAGCGCTTGGACTTGGGATTCTCCGCGTCGTCGTCGGTGTAGTCGCGGATGCGGTTCATCTTCTCGAAGATGATCTCGGTGTCCGAGAGCTCTTCCTTGCCGGCGTCGATCAGCCGGTCCTTGAGCTTCTCGATCTCCTTGTCGATCTGGTCGATGAGGTGCTTGGAGATGAGATCCTTGATGAGGTACTCGACGGTGACCTGGTAGTGGAAGATCGGGGAGATAAGCTCGGAGTCGAGGATGTTGACCGAGAGCTTGACGTCGGTGACGGTCTTGGGCTTGGCCAGATTGTCCTTGAAGGAGCATTTGACGACCGAATAGGCGTTCTCGCCGCGGATGAAGGCGCCGACATCGGTCTTCTGCCGCAGGAGGGCATTGGTCAGGTTTTCCAGCTCGTTCACGCCGCGCTGGATGTGCCCCTGCAAGTGGCCGAACATGTTGACCATCGACTTCTCGACTTCGCCGGTGTTGAACTTGTCGGCGCCGCCTACCTGGTCGAGCAGCTCGGCTATCTCTTTCGGGGTGTAGCGGGCGAGGGACTTCATCTCTTCCTTGTCGATGAAGTTCCTGACCTTCTTCACCATCTCGTCCTCGGTGGTGACCATGAAGCGGTTGAACATGTTCTGGTAGTTCTGGTTGAAGTAGTTGTAGAGCTTCTCCTTCAACCCGCCCATGACATCGAGCCGCTCGAGAACCTCTTTCGGGAGGCGAGCGTTGATGTGGTGAATGACCTTGTTGGTCTCCTCCTCGAGCAGCTGGTTGACCTCGCGCTGCTGGTCGCGGCCCTCCTGGGCGAGCGAATTGCGCGAACCGACGGCCGAAGGCTTCTCGGGATGGAATACATTAGGACTCTTAGGCAGATCTATCGCACCCATAGTATCTCCTTTACGCGATTAAGCTTTCTTGCTGTATAGTATCGAAGTAGGAAGAAAGTTGTAAAGGCCGAAATGAAATTTTTGTGAGCGATTCCGGCCCTAATATGGTAGAATCAAAGCGGCGGCTCATCACCCCGCGGAAAGGAAGGCACTCGTGAACCGACCTCACAGCTTCCTCGCTTCGTGTTCCTTCATCGTAGCGTGCTTTTGGTCTGTATTCAATTTTCCGGCTGCGGCGGCACAGACCTCGACGACGAAAACGGCAGCCAAGCAGCTTCCGACGGCGTCCAGCACATCCGAAAAGCGCTCGACGAGTCTGGACGTCATCGTTTTGCTCGACAAATCCCTGTCAATGGCGCCTTTTTTCGATCAGGTCAAGGCCTATGTTGCGGGCAATGTGCTCGAACCGATTCTCATTCCGGGCGACCGCCTTATATTGGAAGCCTTTTACGGCAAGGTAGGCCGGCTCTACGACGGCACCATCGCCTCGGAGGCGGACAAGGCGGCCGCCATCCGTACGCTGCGGGCGGTCAAGGCCGACGGGCGCTTCACCGACATCGGAGCCGCCCTCGACGCCGCGCAACGCGATCTTGCGCAGCTGGGACAGCCGGGCAGGCCCAAATACGTGCTGCTCGTGACCGATGAACGGCAGGAAGCGCCCAAGGGAAGTCCCTATGTCGCCAAGGACTATCGGCTCAACCACCCGGCTCTCCAATATGTCAAGCGGGTGAACCTGGGCAAGTTCCGCGCCATCACGGTCGGATTCGGCGTAGGGGCCAAGGTCGATGCGGCCGCGCCCGAGGTGATGAAACTCCTGACCGAGGCGCCGACGAACCGGCTCGCAGGTTCGGCCGACGGCATTTCGGGCGGCGGCCAGGCCGCGGACAGGTCTACGGGGACGGCCGCCGCGACAGCGGCGGGATCCGACAGGCCGACCGGAGGCGGTTCCGCGGCGGCGCAGCCGGAGACCGGGGACGGCGGCTCCGCTGGGACAGGGGCCGCCGATCGAGGCTCTTCTGGACCGATTTCGCCTCTTCTCGTCTGGTCCGCGCTCGGCGTTCTCATACTGGCGCTTGCGGCGGCGTCCTATCTGCTATTAAGATCGCGGAGGGGAAACGATAAAGAAAAGCGGGAGAACTGATGACGCTCGACGAGCTGACCGACTACTTCCTGGCCAACGATCGCTTTATCGTAGCTTCGCACGACGGCCCCGACGCGGACGGCCTGGGGGCGGTCTACGCTCTCGTGCTGGCGCTGCGCTCGATCGGCAAGCAGGCGGTGCCGACGGTGGCGGACAACGTGCCCGCGAAGTACCGCTTCATCGATCAAGCCGGCATCTTCGTCCCCGTCTCGGCTTCGGACTGGCCTCCCTTCGATCCGGCGGAATCGACGCTCATCGTCATGGATACCCACGATTTCACCTATCTGGGCTCTTCCGGGGAGAGATTGCTCGCCGCGGCCCGGCGATACCTGGCCATAGACCACCACGAACTCAAGGGCGATCCGGGGCCGCTGTCTTTCGTCGACCCGACGGCTTCGAGCAGCTGCGAACTCGTCTATCAGCTCGTCCGGCGCCTCGGGGTGCAATTGCCCCGGGACGCTGCGGAAGCCATATTCGCGGGCATGGTGTACGATACGGGCTCCTTCGCCTACCCGAAGACGAGCGAGCGGACCTTCGCCTTCGCTTCGGAGCTCGTCCGGCTCGGCGTCCAGCCCTACGCGATCCACAATCACCTGTACGAATCCGGCTCGATCGGCGTCCTCATCCTCCAGAAGATGGTGTTTTCGACGCTCGAGCTCCACAGCGAAAACCGGATCGCCGTCCAGACCTTGCGGCGTTCCGATCTGGCCGTCTCGGGAGCCGCCTACGAAGATGCCGAGGACCTGGTGAACATCCCGCTCCAAGGCAGGACCATCGAGGTTTCGATCCTCTTCAAGGAAAACCTCCAAGGCCGGCTCCGCTGCTCGCTGCGCAGCAAGGGGCAAATCAACGTAGCCCACATAGCCCAATCCTTCGGCGGAGGCGGTCACAAGACGGCCGCGGGATTCACCTGCGTTTCGCCCCTTGAATCCAGCAAAGCCGACGTGTTACAAACCATCGGAAAGGCCCTGTCGCGCGCCTAGCGTGGCGTCGGAAATACGCGCGACCCATAGGCCTCCCGCCGCGAAATGCGGTTCGCTGCGCACTGGAGCATCATGAAGCGTCTCATCCAGGCTGCATTTTTCATCGTCTGCGCCGTAGTCCTGGGCTTGTCGGTCTATTATTTCCTGAGCGAGCGCGCCGGCGCCGCCGCCGCCGCGCGTCCCGTGGCCACGAAGCAGGTGGTGATCGCTCCGCGCGGCTCGACTCCGGAGGAGCAGGGCGCCGGACTCCAGGGAACCTCGGCCGTGAACCATATCGCGGCCTTGCCCAACGAAGTCATCCTCGATGTCGTCTCCACCCTTCTCGTCCAGGACGAGGGCGGCCAGGGAGACGAGCAGATACTCATAGTGAGAAAGACCGACCGAAGCGACGGCCGCCTCACCATCGTGGTGGCCGTCTACGTGCCCGCCCGACGGACCTGGATACGCGCCTGGGAGGGCGACACCCTCGCGACCAAGCTGACCACCTTCGCGGTGCAGGCGAAGGACCTCATAGGCGACCACAACATGGAGATCATCTGCACCGGCATGGACGATTCGAACGAGCAGACGATCGTCGTGTTCCGTCGATCTCCCGGAAACGGCCCCTTGAGCTATACGCCCATCCTTTCCCTGAAAGCCGACTCCGTCAGCATAGGAGACGTCCAGCGCTCGGAAGGCTACCAGCTCGGCCAGACCGACGGCGAAAGCATTCCGATCTACGGCTTCGACCGGGACAAGAGTTCGCAGAACCTGCTCGACCAGATAGAGAGCACCTACACCTGGGATCTCAAGCGGGGGATTTACGTCAAGACCGCCGAAGCGCGCATTCCGGGGGCCCAGGTCGAAAAAGAGGCGATAGCGAAGGTCCTGACCGGATCGGAGAAGGATTTCGAGAAATTCCTCCAGGGAGGATGGTACGAGTCCGACAAGGGGCCGCTCGACCCGGGAGCGCGCTTCCTCATCTTCGACAAGCCGAACAATACCATCACGTTCTATACGACGGACACCCAGGAAGTCTTCCGCTGGACCGATTCTCACGCGACCCGCTACGGTCTCTACGCCGGCTGCCAGAACGAGGACATCACGAATCTCCGGCGGCTCATGGACATCGAGCTGACCGGCGCCGATACCATTTCGGTGCGGGTGTTCGAGGACCTGCGCATGAAGGTGGATTCGCAGAATTCCTGGGACGGCAGCTACCAGAAACTGCCGTCCGACGCGATGGAATCGATTGCGCACAACGCGTCCAAGAGCGCCCTCCCCGACTTCAGGCTCGAGGGGCCCTATCGTTCGTCCGACGGTTCGGTCCTGCTCTTCGCCTCCCCGCGATACAGTCTGCAGCGGAACGGCGCCGTCGAGCGGGGGGCCTTCGACCTGTACCGCCTCGGCTCGGACATGGTCCTCTCTCTCAGCGTGCTCAAGGACAACGGGCTTTCCGGAGGCAGGCGGACCTACCGGGCCACCTACACCGAGACGAAGTCGGGCCCGACGACGACGAGGCGCCTCGTGCTGGATCCGGCGCGGGTGAGCATTTCGGGGCTCGAGATTCTCCAGGAGAACAAGCTCGTCTTCGAGCAGCGAATCGGCGGATGAATCGCCCCGGCCATCGGCCGCGGCGCCCGGCCGCGAAGCGCTCCTCAGTCCATGGGATATGATTCGTAGCCGGCGTCCTTGAGGCGAAGCCTCAGGGCGTCGGGATCGGCTCCGCCTTCCACGTAGACTATCCACCGCGTGCCCTCGACGGAGCCGGGAGCGGGCTTTCTGACGTCGATCGCGGCGCGGAAACCCTTGGCCGAGAGCTCGGCCGCGAAATTGCGCGCATTGGACTCGACAGAAAAATAGCCGACCTGCAGCCGCGAATCCTCGTGCGAGCCCGCGACCGGAGACGGGGAAGCCGCCGAAGCGGCTTCGGCGGCTTCCTGCGTCGCGGAAACGGGCACGGCTCCCGCGGCTCCCGCGGAGGCCGGGGCCCCCGCGGCTCCCACGGAGGCCGGGGCTCCCGCGGCTCCCGCGGGGCCTTCCGGGGCGTTTCGCCCGAGATACCAATGCGGGAGGGGAGCGAGCGGAAGGCTGCCCGCGGCCATGAGCGCCTCGGGGCTGTCGGGAAA
Organism: Rectinemataceae bacterium; assembly: GCA_035530095.1. Classification (GTDB taxonomy): domain Bacteria; phylum Spirochaetota; class Spirochaetia; order Treponematales; family Rectinemataceae; genus JAJXZP01. The sequence goes on from DATKVK010000052.1 coordinate 157,475, forward strand.
TTCTTTCGCGAGCCGGGCTGCGGCGGCCGCTTTGGCCGCGGGCGTCGAGGAGACCCAGGCCAGGAAATCCGCCTCTTTCCGTCCGGGCGAAGAAGGAGCGGCCTTCACGGCCAGAGCGGCGGAGCGGGCCGCCTCGGTCCTGCCGGCGAAAAAAAGGGCCCAGGCATCGACGAGATGCGCCTGCGCCTCGGTGGCGCCGGCGGCGGGCGCCGCGCCGGCGGCACCGGAGAGGCTGCGCAGAACCGAGGCGGCCAGCTCCCGGGCGCGGTCGTTTTCGCCGGCGGCGATCTCGCACCGGGCGGCTCGCAGGAGGGCCGCCGGATCGCCCGTCGGAGATTGAGCGGAGCTGCGCCGGTAGAAGGCGGCCGCGCCGGTGAAATCGCCCAAGAGGAGATACAGGCCCGCGGCGGTTTCGCAGAGCTTCGCGCGGGCCGCGGGGACCGGCACCTTGTCCACCTGCTCGCCTATGAGGTCGACGGCGTCGGCGGGAGGCAGGGCCGCGGCCAGGGCGGCCAAGCGGGCGGCGAGCTCCGCGGGGGGGACTGAGATCAGGTCCTTGCGCGCCGCCGCCAGGCTCTCGCTCCCTGGCGCGAGCGCCGGAGCCGCGACGGGCGCGGAGGCCGGAGCAGGCGCGGCGACCGCGGCGCCTTGAGTCTGGGCCGCGGCGCGGCAGGGCCAGAGTGCCAGAGCGGCCGCTATCGCGGCGAAGGCGAAGCGGAGCGCGAAGGAAGGGCCGCGGAGATTGTCCATCTCATATCTCTTCGGCGCGGAAGGTGTTTCCCGAGAGTCCCGTGAGCTTCACTCGCGCGAAACCGCCCACGCGCGAGGCGGGAGCCGGAAAGACCACCATCTCGTCGCGCTGCGTGCGTCCCAGCACCTCGGTCTTACTGCGGCGGGAGAGGCCTTCCACCAGCACTTCCTCCTCGCAGCCGATGCGCGCTCGCATGAGCTCTCCGGTGATGCGCTTCTGCAGGGCTATGACGCGGGAGAGCCGCTCGCGCTTGACCTTCTCGGACACCCGATCGGGAAGCGAGGCGGCAGGCGTGCCGTCGCGGGGATTGAAGTGGTACATGAAGGAGTAGGCGAAGCGGACCCGCTCCATGAGCTCGAGGCTGGCGTCGTTGTCCTCCTCGGTTTCGCCGGGGAAGCCGACGAGTATGTCGGTCGACAGCGAGAGGCCGGGGATGGCCGCCTCCATCCGCGCCGCGAGGTCGAGGTAGTCCGCCGCGGTGTAGCGGCGGTTCATGGCCGCGAGGATGCGGTCGGAGCCCGACTGGACGCAGAGGTGGACATGGCGGCAGAAGAGCTCGTCCTCGGCGAGGACGCCGATGAGCTCGTCGGAGAGATCCTTGGGGTGGCTCGTGAGGAAGCGGACCCAGCGTATCCCGCCCTTGCCCCGCTCGCGGAGATGGGCCGAGACGAGGCGCAGGAGGCCGGGAAAGTCGAGCCCGGAGGCCGAGCCGCCGAGGTCGGAGGCCGAAGCGCCCGCTTCCTCCGGCAGCTCGCCCTTCCATCGGTAGGAATTGACGTTCTGGCCGAGGAGCGTGATCTCGCGGACGCCCGAGTCCTCGAGGGCGTCGATCTCGGCGAGAATGTCAGCCGGGCGGCGCGATACCTCGTGGCCCCGCAGATAGGGCACGATGCAGTAGGAGCAGTAGTTGTCGCAGCCGTGCATGATGGGGACGAAGGAGCGGAAGGAGCCGGGCTCGTAGTAGGACCGCGCGAACACGAAAGCCGGGCTCTCCTCGATTTCGTCGAGGGCCCTGCCCTGGGCGACTGCGTCCAGCACGAGGCCGAAGGCCTGCTTCTGGAAGGTCCCCACGACGTAGTCCACCGCGGGTTGCCGCGCCGTGATCCGGCGCTTGAGTCGCTCGGCCATGCAGCCGGTGACGACGAGGGCGAAGCTCTTGCGCCCCGCGGCGGCGCGGCCCCGCTTCAGGGCGGCGAAGCGGTCGATGCGGCCCCAGGCGCGGTTCTCCGCCGTGGCCCGCACCGAGCAGGTATTGATGAGGACGAGGTCGACATCGTCGAGCGCGGATTCTTCCTCTCGGCGCGGCTCTCCCGGAACGACGAGACGCTGAAGGTCGGGGAGCGGCGGCTGTGTCGCCGGGGTCCAGCCCCGCTCGCGGAAAATGCTCTCGAGCGCCGCGGATTCGGCCTTGTTCATCTGGCAGCCGTAGGTTTCGATGAGGTAGGTCATGGTGTTGGTCGGAACTCCCGGTTGTCGAAGAATGCAGGCCTCGGCCGCGGCTCTAGCCTCGGCTCCGACCGGCGGCGCTAGGCGCGGTGCCTGAGGCCGCGGATGAACCTGAAGGCGTTGTAGAGACCGTAGCCGATGAGACCCACCGCGCCCACGGTCACGAGGCCGGCCGGAATTCCGGCCAAGGCCGAAACGAAAGGAATGTGCCAATGCGATACGCCGGCCAGGGCGAACAGAGCGCCGGTGCCGAAGGCTATGGCTCCGCCCGTCTTGTCGGTCTTGGTGTGGCCTTTGAGCCCCGAAATGCCCAGCCCCATCGCGATGACGCCTATCCCGACGCCGACGATGCCGCCCAACATGCCGGCGATGCCTTTGAGGACCAGGATCGCGACACCGCCCACCGTGGCGCTTATGCCCTTGAAACCGCGCTCCGAAAGCTCTTTCGTGTCCATGGGCTGCAGATCGTTCATGATGACCTCCGTTCGCCGCCTCGGCCCGTGCAGCCCACCCCGTTCGGGCGGGGGCCGCTATGTCACTCGCCGGGCGCGATAATATCGTAAATAGTACAAAAAAACGGCCCTCGGGTAAACGGGGTCTCCGGCGGCATCGGCCCGCCATCCCGCCCGAGGCCCTTCAATGCCTGAAGCAGCGTTGGCCGGTGAACTTCATGGCGGCGCCGTACTCGTTGCAGGCCTCGATGACTTCGTCGTCGCGCACCGAGCCTCCGGGCTGGACGACGGCGCTCACGCCCTCGCGGAGGCCCACGTCGATGCCGTCCCTGAAGGGAAAGAAGGCGTCCGAAATCATGACCGAGCCGGAAAGGCCGCCGTGAAGCTCGCGCACTTCCTCGCGCACCGCCGCCTTGGCGGCCTCGTCGGCGGACTCGTTCCAGCCCAGGCCGCTGCGCTCCCAGAGCAGGCGATCCTCCAGCTTGCGGTAGGCCTTGTCCCGCGCTATCTCGGCGACGCCGACGCGGTCCTGCTCGCCCGTGCCTATGCCGACCGTGACACCGTCCTTGACGTAGATGACGGAGTTGCTCGTGACGCCCGTCTCGACCAGCCAGCCGAAGAGCATGTCCTTCCACTCGGCCTCGGTCGGCTCGCGGAGGACGGCGTGTCGGCCGCCCTGCCTCTCGCACTCCGCGCCCAGGAAGTCCTCGCGCGAGCGGATCCGCGAGACGAAGGAGGTCTGGACGATGAGTGAGCCGTCGAGGAGGGACTTGAAGTCGAGTTCGGCGCGGAGCGCCCAGGCCTCGAGCCGTTCCATCGCGGGAATGCGCATGATCCTCAAGTTCTTGCGGCCGGCGAGGACGCCGATGGCCCCCTCTTCGTAGTCGGGAGCCGCGACGACCTCGCAGTACGAGGCGGCTATCGCCTCGGCGCAGGCGAGGTCCAGGCTGCGGTTGACCACCACGGCGCCGCCGAAAGCCGCGACGCGGTCGGCGAGGTAGGCGCGGCGGTAGGCTTCCGAGACGGAAGCGCCGAGCGCCACGCCGGAGGGGTTGTTGTGCTTGATGACGGCGCAGGCCGGGGTCTCGGAGAGATAGCGCAGGATGCCCAGGGCCGAGTCCACGTCGGTGAGATTGATCTTGCCGGGATGCTTGCCGAACTGCAGAAGCTCGGCGGCGGACACCAGGCCCTCGCCGGGCTCGAGGAGAAGGGCCCCGCCCAGCGAAAGGTTGCCGCCCACGGGCCGGTAGAGCGCCGCGCTCTGGTCGGGGTTCTCGCCGTAGCGGAGGCCGCGGCGCTCGCCTTCGACCTCCCACCGCACCTTCTCGTAGACGAGGGCGGTCCGGCGGCCGCCCTCGTCGTAGAACGAGAGCTCCATGCGGCCGGGGAAGGGATCGGCGGCCATGGCGCGATAGGCGCTCGAAAGGCTCCGGCCGCTCATTGTTTCGGCCCCGGGCGGCCCGCGCTCGACTGCGGCAGGCCGTAGGCCCGCGCCAGCTCGGCGGGGCCGAGACCCTCCAGGCGAGCGGAGACGGCCGCGTCGAATCGCGAGGTGAGGGAGAAGGCCGCCGCGGCCAGCCGGCGCCGCGTCCCGAGCAGGGTGCCTCCCTCGGCGCGGATCTCGTCGAGCAGGGCCTCGTACTGAGCGGGAGCGGAGACGGCGGCGACGCGCAGAAAATTCTTGGCCGCGGCGCGCAGCATGGCCGGCCCGCCGATGTCGATGCGCTGCCGGAGCTCCTCCGGCGCGGCGGCGGGATCGGCCGCGGCCTCGAAGAAGGGATAGAGGTTGACGATGGCCATGTCGAAGGCCACGGCGCCCGCTCGCCCCAGGTCGGCCTCGTGGCTCTCGTTCCCGCTCTCGGACAGGAGGCCGAGGTAGATTTTCCAGTCGAGGGTCTTCACGAGCCCGCCCTGCATCTCGGGCTGTCCCGTGTACTCGCTCACCGCGACCACCCTGCCGCCGCCGGCGGGCCCGAGGGCCGAACGCAGCGCGTCCGCGGTGCCGCCGGTGGCGTAGAAGCGGCACTCGGGCCGGGCGGCCGCGAGGGCCGCGACGAAGTCCGCGAGGCCGGTCTTGTCGTAGGCCGATACGAGGACGTTGCGCGGGGCCACGAGGTCCGGCGCCCGCTCGACGCTGTTGAAAGCCATGCTGCTCCTTCCGGGTTCTCAGCCGCGCTGCACGAAGGCGTAGGCCGAATGGTTGTGGATGCTCTCGAAATTCTCGGCCTCGACCGAGAAGCGCGGGAACTTGCCGAGGGCCTCGACCTCCTGCGAAACCTGGCGCACGAGGTCTTCGACGAAACGCGGGTTGTCGAAGGCCCGCTCGGTGACGAACTTCTCGTCCTCTCGCTTCAGGAGCGTGTAGACCCCGCTCGAGGCCGAGCCTTCGACCAGGGCGACCAGATCCTCGATCCAGAAGAAGGGGCCGAGGGCGACGGTGAGGGTGACGATGCCCCGCTGATTGTGCGCTCCGTAGGCGCTGATCGCCTTGGAGCAGGGACAGACGGTCTGGACCGGCACGGCCACCGAGACATCGAACTCGTGGCCGACGTTCCAGACCTTGCCCATGTACGCGCAGTCGTAGCTCATCATGGAGCTCTGGCCCGAGACCGGCGCGCGCTTCTCGATGAAATACGGAAAGTGGAGGTCGGCGTAGGCGGTCTCGGCCTCGAGCGAGGTCCTGACGTCCGCGAGCATGTCGAGGAAGCGCGGCATGGAGAGATCGCGCCGGTGCGCCTCGAAGACCTCGATGAAGCGGCTCATGTGCGTGCCCTTGAAATCGTGGGGCAGGTCCGCGTACAGGTTGACCGTGGCCGTCGTGTGCTGCAGGCCCTCGGCCTTGTCGAGCAGCGTTATGGGATAGCGTACGCCCTTGACGCCGACCTTCTGGATCGGGATCTGGCGTTCGTCCTTCATGGCCTGAACGTCTAGCATGCTCGCCTTTCCGGCGCCTAGGCGCCGCGGGCCGTCTCGGCGGCCAGGACGGTGTTCCAGAGCAGCATCGTGATGGTCATGGGGCCGACGCCGCCGGGGACGGGGGTGATCCAGCCCGCCCGCTCGACGGCCTCGGCGAAGACCACATCGCCGACCAGCCTGTGCCCGCGCTTGGCGCTCGGGTCCTCGACCTGGTTGACTCCCACGTCGATCACGCAGGCGCCCGGCTTCACCATGTCGCCGGTGATGAGTCCGGCCCGCCCGACGCAGGGGACGAGGATGTCGGCCTCGCGGCAATATCGGGCGAGGTCTTTCGTGCCGGTGTGGCAGACCGTGACCGTGGCGTTGACGGAGCGCCGGATGAGGAGGTTCATGAGCGGACGGCCGACTATGTTGGAGCGGCCCACGATGACCGCATGGGCCCCGTCGGTCGGGACGCCCGAGCGCTTGATGAGCTCGACGATGCCGGCCGGCGTGCAGGGCACGAACAGAGGGTCGTCGAGGACGAGCCGCCCGACGCTGGTGGGCGTGAAGCCGTCCACGTCCTTTCCCGGGGCGATCGCGGCTATGACCTTGCGCTCGTCGATGTGGGGCGGCAGCGGCAGCTGCACGAGAATGCCGTGGACCGAGGGGTCCGCGTTGCAGGCGCGCACGAGGGCGAGGAGCTCCGCCTCCGGCACGTCGGCCGGCAGCCTGTGCTCGAAGCTCCTGAGGCCGTTCTCGCCGCAGGCCCTCTCCTTGCCGGTGACGTAGGACACCGAAGCGGGATTGTCGCCCACGAGGATGACGGCGAGCCCGGGCACGACGCCGGCGTCGGCGAGGCGGGCGGTCCTGGCGCGTATCTCGGCTCTGATCTCCTCGGCCACTTTCTTGCCATCGATGATCTTGGCGGACATAGCTTCCTCCGTCTGGTAAGTTATATTAACCGGATTGGATGACTGGGCTCGACCAGGCGGGGCAGGCATGAAACCGGCGTCGGCCAAATGTACCACCAATGAGGCCGGGGATCAACGTCGGCTAGCCTCGCCGGAAAACCGCTCGAAGTCGGTGAAAAAGTCACAGAACGAGCGCGCTCCGGCCTCCAGGACCTCGGGGGGCAGGATGAGGCTGGCGGCGAAGTACGCCTCGCGCTCCATGTCGAAGAAATAGCCCGGGTGGACCCAGAGGCCCGCCTCGCGCAGAAGTCCGAGCGCCAGCTCCTCCTCGCTGTCGAAACGCGGCGACTCGATGAGGGCAGTCCAGCCACCCTGGCAGCGGAGCACGCGATGCGGAGAATCCGGCCCTTCGAGGATCGAGCGCAGGACCTCCAGATCTTTCCGGGCGCGAAGGCCCAGCTCCCTTCTGAACGAGGCGGCTTCCTCCATTATGACGGGAAGAGCGTTCATCGCGGGCGTCCCCGCCGAAAGGTAGGAGTCGGCGATGATCTCGAGCCGTCCGGCGGCCTCGGCGAGCTCGCGGCTCGGGCCGGAGGGGAGGATCCAGCCGAGCTTGAACTGCGGCAGGCCGGCGGACTTGGACAGTCCGTCGAGGACGAAGGTGAGCGTCCTCCGCTCGCCGAGGAAGGAGTCGCGCTCGCCTCCCTCCACAGGAAAATCGAGGAACACCTCGTCGGCGATGATCGCGACGCCGTGTCGGGCGCAGAGCTCCACCACGGCCTCGCGCTCCCGCGGGGACACGTAGGACCCGGTTGGATTGTTCGGATTGATGAGGACGAGGGCGCGGACCCGCCCGTCGGCCAGGGCCGAGGCCAGGGAATCCAGATCGAGGCTCCAGCCCGCGGGGTGCCGGTACTCCAGGCGGTAGGGCCGCACCTGCACCGATTCGAGGCCCGCGAGGTAGTCGAACAGGGGATAGCCGGGACGGGGCACGAGCACGGCGTCGCCCGGATCGCAGAGCAGCTTGAACAGCCAGCCGTAAGCCTCGGAAGTCGAGGCGCAGAGGAAGACATCGTCCGGATCGAAGCGGCGGCCCCTCGCCTCGCAGCTCTCGGCGACCGCCTCGCGGGCGCGCCTCAGCCCCCGCGGATCGGGCTCGTAGAGGAGGTTCAGCCGATCGCGGAGGGATGAAAGGATGAGGGAATCGTCGCGGAGCAGCCCTACCCGCGTCGGATTGCTTTCCGAAAAATCCAGTATAGGGAGGCCAGCCGTCCAGCGCTCGGCTCGGAGGGCCGAAAGGGCGTTGGCCTGAGCCGGCCAGGCCAGGCGAGATGAGAAGGTACTCACTCGCCCAGTATAGCACAGGCCCCCGGGGCCGAGTCTCAGGACCGACGGCCCTTCGCTATTGACAGGGAGAAACGCTTGCGCCATTAATTGATTGAACGGTCAATTAATTAATCGTCTTCGAACTGCTGCATCGCGAAAGAGCTGGCTACTGCCGGGGTGAGGTGCTGTATGGCACGATCGCGCGACGAGGGCATGGAGAGGCGCATCATCGAGGCCGCGATGGAAGTCTTCGGCGAGCAGGGCTTCCAGGCCACGACACTCAAGGACATAGCCGCGGGAGCGGGCATATCGACCGGCTCCATCTACACGTACTTCAAGGACAAGGAAGCGCTTTTCCAGGCCGCGGTCCTCTATGGCTGGGACAGCTTCAACACGGAATTGGCGGCCCTGGCTGAATCGGGGGTCGACAGGGAGGCGAGGCTTTCCTTCCTGCTCGACCGCGGATTCGCCGCCCTCACCCAAGCCCTGCCGCTTCTTCGAGGGATGCTCTTCGACGCGAGCAAGCAGCGCCTCGTCGAGCCTCAGCTCGAGCGGGTCATCGCATCGATAGACAGGCTGTTGGCTCCCGACCAGGGCGAGGGCCCCGACGAGGAGGGGCGGCTCCTGGAACTCAGGCCTCGACAGGCGCTCATCCGCATCCTGGTCACCGGGATACTCTTCGGCGCCGCCCTCGGCGACTCCAACGACGCCGAGGAAAGGCTCGGCAACCTGCGATTCGCCGTGCTGGCCTTTCTGCGCCTCAGTCGGAACCTGGACAGCCAGTCCGGATCCTCCGAGCGGCCGGCGGCAGGCCTGGACAGATCCCCGTGAAACGGCCGGGCTTCGCCGTCGTCGCCGCTGTCTTCGTTGCGCTGGCGGTTATAGGCCCCGGGACTCTCGCGGCCCAGGACTCCACGGCGCCGCAGTCGGATACTCCGGCAGCCCTCCGGCTCCTCATCGCGCACGCCGAGAGCTTGGCCGAGGAAAACGCGGACGGCGTGGCGGCGAGGTCCGCCGCCCTCGCCGCCGCTCTCGCCGCGGCGCGCGCCGCCAGGGCCGCCTTCTATCCCGGCGTCTCGGCCTCGGCCTCGGGAGCCTATCTCCTCAATCCGCCGGCCGGCCTGACCCTCGCCAAGGGCTCGTTCGCGGCGCTGCCCTTCCCCATTCCTTCGCAGGACCTCGCCGTCGTGCAGAAAGCCTCCGACCTGTACTACCAGGGCACTATCACCTTCAAGCAGCCCATCGTGGCCTGGGGCAAGATCCGCGCGGCGGTCGGCCTAGCCGACCTGGAAGCGCAGGCGGCCCTGGCCGAGCGCGACGGAGCCCGGCTCGACGCCGGGCGCGAGGCGAACCGCGCCTACTACTCCGTCAAGCTGGCGGCGGAGAGCGAGGCCATCCTCGGCGAGCTCCGCGCTCTCGCGGCCTCGATCGTGGCCGACCGGCAAGCCTCGCTCGACGAGGGGCTCGGCACGCGCGAGGAGCTGCTCTCGGCCAAGGCCGACCTCGCGGACCTGGACGCGAGGATCGTCGACGCCGAGGAAGGCGCCGCGAGCGCGCAAGAGAACCTGGCGGCGCTGACGGGCCTGCCGGCGGGGACGAGGATCGAGGCGGTCTCAGCCTATCGCTCGAAACTCCCGGCTCTGGACGAAGGCAGGATCGAGGACGCCTCCCGCTTCTCCTCGACCGATTGGAAGGCCGCCGGCATCAGGCTGAAGGAAGCCTCGAAAAGGATCGATCTCGCGAAAGGCTCGTCGCCCTTCCTCCCCGATCTCGCGTTTTTCGCCAGCCTCGACGCCACGGGCCCCCAGTCGACCTGGACCGGCACCTGGACCTGGGACTTGAGCCTGGGACTCTCGGCCTCGGTGGATCTCTTCGACGGCGGGGCCGCGGCCGCGAAGATCGACCAAGCCCGAGCCGAGCGCGCGGTCGCCGAGGCGGCCCTGCGCGGCGCGCGGACCGAGGCTCGCCTCGCCGCGCGGCGGGCCATCCAGGCGGCCCGCGAGGCCGAGGCCGCGCTGGAGCGAGCGGAGGCGCGCGAGGCCTGGGCGGCCGAGGCCCTGAAAAACGCCCGCGCCTCGGCGCGGAACGAGCTGCTCTCGCGCCAGAACCTCAACGCCGCCGCGATCCGCGAGGCGGGCGCTCGCCTCGACCTCGCCTCGGCCCGCTACACGCTCGAGGAAGCCCTGGCCGATCTCGAGCGGATCGCCCCGGGAGGCCTCGAGTGAGCATCACCGAACTGGCCGTCCGGCGTCCCACGGCCGTCGTGGCCGCCGTCATCGTCCTCCTCGGGCTCGGCGCGATGGGGTACTTCAAGCTCGGCGCGGACCTCTTCCCGGCGGCCGACACTCCGGTCGTCTCGATCCATTCGGAATATCCGGGCGCCGGCTCGGAGGAGGTCGAGAAGGACGTGGTCAAGCCGATAGAGGACGCCGTCTCGGGCTTGCCGGGCATCGACAAGATACGCTCGGTCTCGGGCGAGGGCTTCGGCTACACGATCATCCAGTTCACGATGGCGACCAAGTCCGACACGGCCGTGCTCGACGTGCAGAAGGCCGTCGACGCCATGGCCGAGTCCTTGCCCGCCGACGCCGGCCGGCCGGTGATCAGCAAGTACGACATCAACGCGCAGCCGATGATGGATCTGGCGATCTACGGGCAGCTGCCCTACGAGGAGCTCCGCGCGGCGGCGGACTCGCTCAGGAAGCGGCTCGAAAACCTGCGGGGAGTGGGCACCGTCACTCTCCTGGGCGCGCCGAAGCGGGAGCTGGATATCGTCGTCGACCGAATCGCCCTCGAATCCTACGGCCTCGGACTCGGCACGGTCATCGGCGCGCTCAGGGCCAACAACGTGACGATGCCCTCGGGACTCATGCGGCAGAGCGGCGTCAATCGGCCGGTGCGGGTGGTCGGCGAGTTCTCGTCGGTCGGCGAGGTGGGCAGGCTCCGCATCCCGCTGCCGCGCGGCGGGACGGTGGCGCTCTCGGACCTCGCCTCGGTGGGATTCGCCTATCCCCGGGACGAGAGCAGGGCCAGGATGGACGGCCGTTCGGCTATAGGGCTCCTCGTCGTCAAGACGAGCGACGCGAACATCGTCGACACGGCGAACCGGATCAAGGCCGATCTCGCCGCCGAGTCGCGCATGCTGCCGGCCGGAATCTCGCTGCGGGTCGCCTCCGACTCGACCGTTTTCATCAATTCCTCGCTGAACGAGACGCGGCGGGATCTCCTGCTCGGAATCCTGGTCACGGCCGTCGTGCTCTTCCTTTTCCTGCGCAAGTGGCGCTCTTCGCTCATCGTGCTCGTGGCCATTCCCACCTCCCTCGTCTCGACCTTCTTCATGATGTACCTCTGCGGCTTCACGCTCAACATCGTCTCGGTGATGGCCCTGGCCCTGTGCATCGGCATACTCGTCGACGATTCCATCGTCGTGCTCGAGAACATCCACCGGCATCGCCAGCTGGGGGAGGAGCCGACCGCCGCCGCGATCCGCGGCCGCTCCGAAATCGCCATGGCCGCGATAGCCATCACCTCCTGCGACGTCGTCGTGTTCGCTCCGGTGGCCTTCATGGGCGACATCGTGGGCCAGTTCTTCCGCCAGTTCGGGCTGACCGTCGTGTTCGCCTCGCTGTTTTCCCTCTTCGTGTCCTTCACGCTGACGCCGGCCATGGCCGCGCGCCTGCTCGAACGCGAAAGCGCCGACGGCCCGGCGGAAAGGCCGGGACGCTTCGCCGCCTTCTTCGACAGCCGCGTGAAGGGCGGCTACCGGCGCACGCTGCTCTGGTCGCTGCGGCACCGCGCCGCGGTGCTCGCCGCCGTCGCGGCCCTCGTCGCGGCGAGCCTCAGTCTCCTGCCGCTGGGCGCGGTGCAGACCGAGTTCATGCCTGCCTTCGACCAGGGCAAGCTCGATATCGACGTCAATCTCGGCGCCGGGGCGGACATGGGCCGGACCGAGGCAGCGGCGAAGACCATCGAGGCGCGGCTTCTGTCCCTGCCCGAGGTCCGCGACGTCTTCAGCCGGATCGGAACGAGCATGGGCCCCAACCTCGCCGAGATCACCGTCAGGCTCAAGGACAAGTCGCAGCGCCGCACGAGCCAATCGCAGCTGGCCCGGGAATTGCGATCGTGGGTCGCCTCACTGCCCGGCGCCGAGATCTCCGTACGCGAAGAGGCGGTGACCGCGCAGACCTCGATCGAGGGGAACAAACCCTTCATCCTCAACATCACCGGCCCGGACCGCTCGGCGCTGAGCTCTCTCGCGGCCAGGGCCGAAGCGCTGCTGCGCGCCACGCCGGGGGCCGTGGACGTCCAGAACTCGGACCGTTCCCGGCAGACGGAGATCAACGTCGCGGTGGACCGCCTCGCCTTGAGCGAATGCGGCCTCTCGGCCGCCGACGTGGCCGGAGCGCTCCGCACCGCCTTCGCCGGGACCGAGGCCGGCGTCTTCCGCTCCGCGGGCGAGGAATACGACATGGTCGTGAAGTTCAGCCCCGATCAGACGAAGACGCCGCTCGACCTGGCCGCGATCCGCCTGACCGGGGCCTACGGCGGCCTCGTGCCGATCGGACAGGTCGCGCGCATAACGCGCGGCGACGCCCCGTCCTCGCTCGAGCGGAGCATGCGGTCGAACGTCGTGACCCTCATGTGCGACCTGCAGGGCCGGCCGCTCGGCGCGGTGAGCCGGGACGTCGAGGCCGGCATGAAAGGCATCCCCTTCCCCCCGGGCTACGCCTATCAGCTGTCGGGCGACACCTCGATGATGTCCGGCTCCTTCCGGTCGCTCGCCTGGGCCCTCGCCGCCTCCATCGCGCTCGTCTACCTCGTGCTGGTCGTCCTCTACGAATCCTATTTGACGCCCTTCATCAGGCTCCTGTCCCTGCCCGCGGGGATCATCGGCGGCCTCGCGGCCATGGCTCTCGCCGGAAAGACCATCAACATCATCTCGTTCATCGGCATCATCATGCTCGACGGCCTGGCCTCGAAGAACGGGACTCTGCTCATCGACTACACGAACACGCTCCTGAAGCGCGGCCTCCCGCTCGCCGACGCCCTCGTCGAGGCCGGCTCGACGCGCCTCAGGCCCATCCTCATGACCTCTGCCACGATGATCGTCGGCATGCTTCCGCTCGCCCTCTCGAGCGGCTCGAGCAGCGAAATAAAGTCCGGCATGGCGGTGGTGCTCATCGGCGGCCTCGTCACCTCGACGCTCATTTCGCCGATACTCCTTCCCGTCGTGTACACCCTCATCGCCGAGGCGAGAGAGAGGCGCCGGACGGGCAGGAGCGGAGGCCGCGCTCCATGCGCCGACGACAGGGCGGCCGCCCGGAGCCATGATCCGACGGAGGAACCGACATGAGTTCAAGAATCACGCGATCGGGACGGGCGCGGGCCATCGGTCCGTCGGGATGCGCGCTCGCGCTGCTCGCCGCGGTCATCCTCGCCGCGTCCGGCTCCTGCGCCCGGCGCCCGGCCGCCGCGGCGGGCCAAGCCAAGGCCGTGAGCACGGCCAGGGTCGAGCGGGGCCCTTTCTCGGTCTTCGAGGAGCACTCCGCGAGGATCGCGGCCAGGCGCGAAGTGGACATCTCGCCCAAGGTGGGAGGGCGGGTCCGGGCAGTGCTGGCCGACATCGGGGGCCGCGTCCGCTCGGGGCAGACACTCTTCACGCTCGAGCGCGGCGACTACGAGGCGCAATACCGGCAGGCCGAGGCCGCCCTGCGGAGCGCGGACGCCTCGCTCACCCGGACGAGCGAGGCGGGGCAGGAGCAGCAGATCATCCAGGCCCAGGCCGCGGCGGACGAGGCCCAGGTGGCCTATGCGGACGCGGACGGTCTCTATGGGAAGACGAAGCGGCTCTACGATTCGGGCGCGGTCCCGAAGCAGCAGCTGGACGACGTGGAGGCCCGCCGAAAGAGCGCGGAGATCCGGCTCGAATCGGCGCGGAAGAGCCTTGCGCTCGTGAAGGAAAAATCCGGGCCGCAGTCGGATGCGGTCGCGGCGGCTCAAGTCGGCGAGGCCAAGGCCCGCGTCGAGCTCGCGGCGAGTCAGCTCGAGGCGACGACGGTCCGCTCGCCCATCGACGGCCGGGTGTCCTACCGCAACGTCGAGGCGGGCGAGATGGTCGCGCCGTCGACGCTGGCCTTCATCGTGATCGACGAGAGCTCGCTGCTCGCCGAGACCGGCGTGTCGGACCGCGTCGTAGGCCTGCTGCGCACCGGCATGAAGATACGAGTGTCGGTGGACAGCCTCGGAAGCGCTCCCCTCGACGGCGTCGTCGACGCGATAGGCCCCGCCGCCGATCCGCGAACCCTGCTCTACCGGGTGCGCGTGCTACTCCGCGGCGAGGGTCTGCGGCCCGGCATGCTCGCGAGGCTCGAGATACCCGTCGAGACCAAGAGCGAGACGCTCCTCATGCCGGAAAGCGCCGCGTTCTCCGTCGACGGCGTCGACTCGGCGTACGTCGTCGAGAACGGCGCGGCCAAGCTGCGTCGCATAACGCTTGGCGCGAGCGACGGCCGGAAGGTCGAGGTCCTCGGCGGCCTCTCCGCGGGCGAAACCGTCGTCGCAGGCGGTCAGGATTTCCTCAACGACGGGGAAAAAGTCATCGCGCGATGAGCAGGCGACGAAGAAAAAATTACAGCCTTCTAATGCCGCGGACGCTCCTACAGGTTTTCGTCCAAGGGCGAAGGCTTTTTGCTCATTCCGCTTCGCGGGAAAAAATCCCAGGAAATACGGGAGTATTCGGCAATTCCTCGACGGTCGATCAGGAGTATTCCTCCCATTTCCAGGGCAATCGGTATAGCCGCCATTGGGATTCCGGCTTTTAGGCATATTTGGTGAATTGGTCACTTGACGGGACAGCACTCCTGGCATATACAAAAAACTCATGAAGTTCAGAGCGATAACGGAAGGAGGCAACATGAAACCGTTCGCACTGTTCGCGGTTCTTTCACTGGTCCTCGCAGGCGCATTCTTCTCCTGCGGCGGCGGCAGCAAGTATGTCACCGTAGGCGCAGTCGGGCCTGTCACCGGCCCTGCCGCCACCTTCGGCATTTCCACCAAAAACGGCGACACCCTCGCCGTCGACGAGTGGAACGCCAAAGGCGGCGTGCTCGGCAAGCAGATCAAGATGGTCTTCGCAGACGACAAGGGCGACCCCGCCGAGGGCGCCACGGTCTACACGAAGCTCATTCAGCAGAACAAGGTCAGCGCGATCGTCGGCACCGTAATGTCCAACGTGTCGTTGGCCGGCGCCCCGATCTGCCAGGCGGCCAAGATCCCGATGGTGGCCACCGCCTCGACCAATCCCAAGGTCACCGAGGTCGGCGACTACATCTTCCGCGCCTGTTTCATCGATCCCTTCCAGGGCACCGTCGGCGCGGACTTCGCCTACAACAACCTGAAGGCCCGCAAGGCGGCCTGCATCTACGACCTCGGCAACGACTACACGAAGGGTCTGGCCGAGTTCTTCAAGGCCGAGTTCACGAAGCTCGGCGGCAAGATCGTGGCCGACGAAGGGCATGACCACGGCGTCACCGATTTCAAGGCCCAGCTCACCCGCATCGTCCAGGCCAAGCCGGACATCATCTACAACCCCGACTACTACAATGACGTCGCGCTCATCGCCAAGCAGGCGCGTGAGCTCGGCTTCAAGGGCCCGCTCATGGGCGGCGACGGATGGGATTCGCCCGACCTCGTGAAGATCGGCGGCTCGGCCGTCGAAGGCTGCTACTTCACGAACCACTACTCCAAGGACGATACCCGTCCCGTGGTGCAGGACTTCATCAAGCGGTACCAGGCCAAGTTCAACGAAGTGCCGGACGCCCTCGCGGTCCTCGCCTACGACGCCATGAATCTCACGCTCAACGCCATCAAGACCGCCGGCTCCACCAAGGGCCCGGCCATCAGGGACGCGCTCGCGGCCTCTGATTACAACGGCGTAACCGGCGAGATCAAGTTCGACGCCAACAGGAACCCCATCAAGTCCGCCGTCATCATCGAGATCAAGAACGGCCAGCAGCAGTTCGTGACCACGATCGCTCCGGCGCCGTAAGTCAGGTCTCATTTCCCAAGGGGGGGGCCTTGGCCCCCCTTACTTTTGCCAAGGGGTTTGCAATGGGTTCCATTTTCAACACCCAACAGATTATCAATGGCCTGCAGCTCGGCTCGATCTATGCGCTGATCGCGCTCGGCTACACCATGGTCTACGGTATCGTTCGCCTCATCAACTTCGCGCACGGCGATTTTTTCATGGTAGGCGCCTACGCGTCCTACGGAGCCTTCTACATTTTCAATTCGTTCCTGGGCAAGGGCACGCCCTTGGCCATTGTCGTCCTCGTCTTCGCGATGGTCGCCGGCGGAGCCATCGCGACACTGGCGAATCAATTCGCCTACAAGCCACTCCGCTACAAGCCCAAGCTTTCCTCCCTCGTCACCGCTCTCGGCGTTTCGATGTTCCTCGAGTATTTCTTCTCGGCCTTTCCCCTCATCGGCGCCTCGCCCTTGGGCTTTCCCGAGATAATACATCGAGCGTCATTCAAGATCGGTCCGGCAATGATAGATAATTATGTCATCATCGATATCGTAGTGGCCGCCATCCTGATGATCGGCCTGACTCTCCTCGTCCAGCGTTCGGCCATCGGCCGGGCCATGCGCGCCGTGTCCCAGGACAAGGACGCTTCCAAGCTCATGGGCATCAATGTCGAGAACATCATCACCTGGACCTTCCTCATCGGGGGCGCCTTCGCTGGCGCAGCCGGCCTGCTCTCCGGCATGACCTATCCCCGCATCGATCCGTACATGGGCATCCTGCCCGGCCTCAAGGCCTTCATCGCGGCGGTTCTGGGCGGCATCGGCAACATTCCCGGCGCCATGCTCGGAGCGTACATCATGGGAATCGCGGAGACCTTCGCCAATGCCTGGAACTCCCTGCTCGGCGCCGGCATCGCCTTCATCATCCTCATCATCGTCCTCCTCGTGAGGCCGACCGGCATCCTCGGCGAAAAGACCGCCGACAAGATATAGGAGGGCGGCATGGGCAAGCTCAAACTCCCGCAGCTGACGCTGGTAGCCGCGCTCCTGTACGTCCTGATCAAAGTGCTGAGTCTCGACAGTGTCGGCGCGCTGAACGGCTACTTCATGATCATCATCAACCGGTCGCTCATCTTCGTGATCCTCACCGTGAGCCTCAACCTCATCAACGGCATCACCGGCCAGTTCTCCCTCGGGCACATGGGTTTCGCGGCGGTCGGAGCCTATGTCTCGGGCACGATCACGACGTTGGTGCTCAAGCTTTCGCCCGATGTGGTCTCCAACTATCCGATCTTCATCGGGGCCATCATTCTCGGCGGAATCGGCGCGGCCGTGGCCGGCCTCGTCATCGGATTCCCCTCGCTGCGGCTCAAAGGCGACTATCTCGCGATCATGACCCTGGGCTTCGGGGAAGTCATCCGCATCATCCTCAACAACATCGATTACGTCGGCGGTCCCCGCGGCCTTCTCGGCATCCCGAAGTTCTCGACCTTCACGATCATCTACGTGTTCACGTTCTTCACCATCGTCCTCATCCGCAATCTCATCCAATCCTCCCACGGCCGGGCCATGCTCGCGGTGCGCGAGAACGAGGTCGCGGCCGAGCTCGTGGGCGTGGACACGACGCGCTACAAGGTCCTGGGCTTCGTCGTCGGCGCCTTCTTCGCGGGCATCGGCGGCGGGCTCCTCGCCCATCTCCTGCAGATCGCCACCCCCACCCAGTACGGCTTCTACGCCTCGGCGCTTCTCCTGGTCTACGTCTACGCGGGCGGCATGGGTTCGATCACCGGCTCCATCATCGCCGCCTTCGGCCTGACCTTCCTGTCGCAGTTCCTGCAGCTCGGCTTCGATTCCCTTTCCAGCATCACGGGAATCAACTTCGGCAGCGAGTGGACCATGGTCATCTACGCGTTGCTCCTCATCCTCATCATGCTGTACAAGACAGAGGGTCTGATGGGCATGAAAGAAGCCAAGCTCCTCGTCATCGAGGAGGGCACGAAATGAGCGCTCTTCTTTCCGTCCAGAACATGACCCACTATTTCGGCGGACTCAGGGCCGTCTCGAACTTCACCTTCGACGTGCCCGAGGGCGCCATCTACGGGCTCATCGGGCCGAACGGCTCCGGCAAGACGACCACGTTCAACCTCATCACCGGCATCTACCGGCCCACCGAAGGAAAGATACTTTTCGACGGCCGCGAGATCACGGGCTACAGGCCGTACCGCATCGTGCACCGCGGCGTGGCGCGGACCTTCCAGAACCTGCGCATCTTCGGCAATCTCTCGGTCCTGGACAACATCCGCATAGCCCGCCACTTCAATTTCAAGGCCGGCCTCTTCGGCTCGCTGCTCCGGACCCCCGGGGCGCTCAAGGAAGAGAAGAAGGTCCGCGAAGAGTCGATGCAGCTCCTGGAGGTGATGCACCTCCAGAACCGCGCCCTCGAGGACGCCAAGAACCTCCCCTACGGCGAGCTGCGCCGCCTGGAGATCGCGCGGGCCCTGGCCACGAAGCCCAGGCTCATTCTTCTCGACGAGCCGGCGGCGGGCATGAACCCCAAGGAGGTCTCGGACCTCATGGACTTGATCCGGCGCATCCGCGACGAGTTCAAGGTCACGGTCTTCCTCATCGAGCACCACATGAAGGTCGTCATGGGCATCTGCGAGCGCCTCAAGGTGCTCGACTTCGGCGAGACGATCGCCGAGGGCCTGCCCGAGGCCGTGGGCAAGGATCCGAAGGTGCTCGAGGCCTATCTCGGCAAAAGGGGCGCGTGATGCTGAGCGTCAAGAATCTCAAGGTCAACTATGGCCAGATAGAGGCCATCAAGGATGTGAGCTTCGAAGTCCCGGACGGCAAGATCGTGACGCTCATCGGGGCGAACGGCGCCGGGAAAACCACGACGCTCCGCGCCTTGAGCGGTCTGGAGAAGCCCTCGGGCGGCACGATCTTCTTCAAGGGCAAGGATATCACCGGCATGGAAGCGCACAAACTCGTGCCGCTCGGCATATCCCACGTCCCCGAAGGGCGCAAGATTTTCCCCACCCTCACCGTGCGCGAGAATCTCGAGATCGCCGGGTGGACCATCGAGGACAAGAACGAGGTCAAGCGCCGCATGAACGACGTTTTCGAGTTCTTCCCGCGCATCAAGGAGCGAGTCGCCCAGCTCGGCGGCACCTTGTCGGGAGGCGAGCAGCAGATGCTCGCCGTCGGCAGGGCCATGATCACCGGAGGAGACCTCCTCCTCCTCGACGAGCCCTCGATGGGCCTCGCGCCCGTCCTGGTCGAGGAAATCTTCGCCAAGATCGTCGCTCTCAACAAGCAGGGGATGACGGTGCTCCTCGTCGAGCAGAACGCCTCGGAGGCCCTCGAGATCGCCGACTTCGCCTACGTCCTCGAGGTCGGCTACACGACCATCTCAGGCCCGGCCAAGCAGATCGCCGAGGATCCGCGCGTCCGGGAAGCCTACCTGGGCGTCTAGCCGCTTCGCAAGCGCAGGCACGGGGCTGTCCGCAAGGGCAGCCCCTTCTTGTCGGCTCCGTTGACCAAACCGCCCCCTTCCGTTTAGACTCCCCTCCGCTTCGGCGGTCGTAGTCCACCCGCCTGAACAAAACAGGAGGTACTCCCATGGAAAGGGAGCGTTCTTCGTTTTCTCCGCTTTTCCTCGCGTTGTTCGCGCTGTTTGTCACCTGCCTGCTCGTGTCCAACATCATCGCGGGCAAGCTCATCGATGTGGCCGGCGTGGTCCTGCCCTCGGCGGTGATGCTCTTTCCGATCACCTACATCCTCGGCGACGTGTTCACCGAGGTCTACGGCTTTCGGAAGACGAGGTCGGTCATCTGGATGGGCTTCGCGGCCAATGCCCTCATGTCGTTCGTCTTCATCGCGGCCGTGGCCCTGCCCTTCCCGCCCTTCTTCAAGGAGCAGGGGGCCTACGCCGCCGTGCTCGGCATGACGCCGCGGATCGTGGCCGCCTCGCTCGTGGCCTACTGGGCGGGAGAGTTCGCCAATTCGATCACCCTCTCGCTGCTCAAGAAAGCCACCAAGGGCCGGTTCCTCTGGACCAGGACGATCGGCTCCACGGTGGTCGGACAGGGACTCGATACGGCGATCTTCATCTCATTCGGCTTCGTCGGTCTCGTGCCGACTCCGGCGCTCTTCCAGATGATGCTCGCGCAGTATCTCTTCAAGGTAGCCTACGAGGCCCTTCTCACGCCGCTGACCTACGCGATCGTGCGACGGGTCAAGCGGGCGGAGGGAGTCGACGCCTTCGACACCGGCGTCGTCTACAATCCTTTCGCGTTCGGAGGAAAATGATGTCCGACTATTCGTTCGACGCGCTCGGCCAGAAAGGCTCGACCCCGAAACGCAAGCTGGAGGTCTTCCCGACCCCGGCCACGGTCAGGAAGGTCGTGCTCGAGAGCGACGAGGTGACGAGCCTCTGCCCGGTCACGGGGCAGCCGGACTGGGAGACCGTGCGCATCGAATTCGAGCCGGGTCCCTTCTGCATCGAGTCCAAGAGCCTCAAGCTCTACCTCTGGTCGTTCCGGGAGGAGGGGGCCTTCTGCGAAGCGCTCGCCGCCAGGATCGCCAAGGACATCTACGAGGCCGCCGAGCCCAGGAAGGTGACCGTCTCGATCACGCAGAAGCCGCGCGGCGGCATCGCGATCTTCGCCGAGGCGAGCTTGCCCGAGGCGAGCTCGCCTGAGGCCTAGTCCGACGCCCGTGCGACGCGCCCGTTCCTACAGGCCGTTCGCGTCCATGAGGCCGAGGATGTACTGCGAGCCCAGGGCGCGGTCGTAGAGGCCGTAGCCCGGCCTCCCCTCCTCGCCCCAGATCATGCGGCCGTGATCGGGACGCACGGGACCCCGGAAGCCGATCTCGGCGTAGGCGCGGACGATGGCCTTGATGTCGAGCGAGCCCGCCTCGCTCCAGTGGGCGCTCTCCTCGAAGGAGCGCGGTCCCGTTATGCGGATGTTGCGGATGTGGGCGAAGGCTATGCTCGGGGCGAACTCGCGGATCATCGTCGGTATGTCGTTCTCGGGCAGGGCGCCGAACGAACCCGAGCACAGGCAGATGCCGTTGGCCGGCGATTCGACCACCGAGACGAGCCGGCGCAGCGAGGACGAGTCGACCACGATGCGCGGCAGGCCGAAAACCGGCCAGGGCGGGTCGTCGGGGTGGATCGCGAGGCGCACGCCGGCTTCCTCGGCGGCCGGCACGACGGCCTTGAGGAAATAGCCGAGATTCTCCCAGAGCTGCTCCGAGCCTATCTCGCGGTAGCGCGCCATGAGCCGCGCGAGGTCGGAGCGCGAATAGTGCGCCAGCCAGCCGGGCAGTTCGAGGTCGCCCTCCAGAGGGTCCATGCGCTCGATGGCCGCCTCGTCGTAGGCGAGCGCGCGGGAGCCGTCGGAGAGCGTCCGCCCGAGGTCGCTGCGCGTCCAGTCGAAGACGGGCATGAAGTTGTAGGTCAGCACGCCCACGCCCGCCGCGCCGACGGCCCTGAGGCTCGCGATCCAGGATTCGATGAAGTAGTCGCGCTCCGGCCCGCCGAGCTTGATCTCCTCGTGGACGGGCACGCTCTCGACCACCGAGAAGCCGAGCCCTGCGGCCGCTATCTCCTCTTTCAGCTCGAGAACGCGCTGAAGCGGCCAGGCCTCGCCCGGCTTGTAGTCGTACAGGGCCGCGACGATGCCCCTCACCCCCGGTATCTGCCTGATGCGGGAGAGGGTGACGGGATCCCGCTTCCCGTACCAGCGGAAGGTCAGGTACACGGCGCGCTCATCCCAGCACCTCGCCGAAGACCCTGAGCCAGTTGCCGCCCATGATCTTCGCGATCGCCTCGCCGGAGTAGCCTCGTGCGCGCAACGCGCCAATGAGATCCTCGTAGCGGCTGCAGTCGGCGAGCACGAAATCGGCGCCCGGGGCGAAGCCGTCGAAGTCGCTGCCGAGGGCGGCGCAGTCGATGCCGCCGACCTCGACGACGCGGTCGATGTGGCCGCAGAAGCGTTCGAGATTCGCCTCGCCCTTAGGCGCGACGAAGTAGGGCACGAAGGTGAGGCCGACGACCCCGCCCGAGCGGGCCACGGCCTCGATGCGCGCGTCGTCGAGGTTGCGCAGGTCCGGGTGGACGGCGCGGGCGTTCGAGTGCGAGGCGACGAAGGGCCGCTCGGCGGCGGCGGCCAGGTCGTCGAAGGCGGCGTCGGAGAGGTGGGAGGCGTCCACGATCATGCCGAGCCTTTCCATCTCGCGGACGCAGGAGCGGCCGAACTCGCTCAAGCCGTCGGAGCCCTCGGTGCGGACGCCCCTCCCCAGCGCGTTCCGGCGGTTGTGGGTCAGGGTCATGAGACGCACGCCGAGGCGGTAGAAGCCGCGAAGGAGGGCCAGATCGCCTTCGATCGATTCGCCGCCCTCGATGGCGGCGAGCGAGCCCACGGCTCCGGCGGCGCGGGCGGCCGCGACGTCGGCCGCGCGGAGGACCGGGACGAAGCGGCCCTTCGATGCGTCGTAGAGGCTCGAAAGCAGGTCGAGGAGGTCGAGCGTGGCGCGGGCCGCGCCGCCGGAGACCGCCTCGTCGTCGCAGAAGACCGCCATGACCTGGCAGCCGACGCCGCCTTCCAGCAGCCGGGGCAAGTCGACGTGGCCCCGATCGTTGCGGCGGAAAAAATCGCGGAGCTCGGTTTCGCCTGGCAGGAGGCTCTTTCCGGCGAGAGGCAGAAGGGCGTCGCTGTGGCCGTCGACGATCGCAAGCGAAGCGTCCGCCTTCGCGCTTCCGTTCGGGGTGCTCATAGACCCAGGATCATATAGCGGCCGCGGCGCGCGGTCAAACCGGATCGACGCCCTTGAGGCGCTCGATCTCGTCGCGGAGGAGGGCCGCCTGCTCGAACTCGAGCTTCTTGGCGTGCTCCAGCATCTGCGCCTCGAGGGCCCTCACGAGCGCCTTCTTCTGCTCGGGCACGAGGAGATTGTGCGACTTCTTCAGCACCTCGATCTCGGTCCGGGCCCCGTCGACGCGCTCCTCGCGGTGCCGCTCGAGGATGTCCTCGACGGCCTTGAGGATCGTCTTCGGCGTGATGCCGTGCTCCTTGTTGTAGGCGACCTGGCGCTCGCGCCGGCGATCCGTTTCCTCGATCGCGACGCGCATGGCCTCGGAAACCCGGTCGGCGTACATGACCACCGTGCCCGCCGCGTTGCGCGCCGCCCTTCCGATGATCTGAATGAGGCTCGTGGCCGAGCGCAGGAAGCCTATCTTGTCGGCGTCGAGGATGGCGATGAAGGAGACCTCGGGGAGGTCGATGCCCTCGCGCAGGAGGTTGATGCCCACGAGGACGTCGTAGTCGCCCTGGCGGAGCTGCTTGAGGATCTCGACGCGCTCGATGGTCTCGACCTCCGAATGGATATAGCGCACCTTGAGGCCGAGCCCGGTGAGGTACTCGGTGAGCTCTTCCGCCATGCGCTTGGTGAGGGTGAGGATGAGGCATCTCTCGCGCGCGGCTATGCGGCGGCGGATCTCGGCGTAGATGTCCTCCATCTGGCCCTCGCTCGGCCGGATCTCGATCTCGGGATCGACGAGGCCGGTGGGCCGGATCACCTGCTCGACCACCTGCTGCGATTTCTCCAGTTCCGCCGCCTGCGGGGTCGCGGACACGCAGACGACCCGGTCGATGACCGAGAGGAACTCCTCGTACTTGAGCGGACGGTTGTCGCGCGCGCTGGGCAGGCGGAAGCCGAAATCCACGAGGGTGGTCTTGCGGCTGCGGTCTCCGGCGTACATCGCGCCCACCTGCGGCAAAGTCACGTGGGACTCGTCGACGAAGGTGAGGAACTCCTTGGGGAAATAGTCGATGAGCACGCCCGGCCGCTCGCCGGGCCCCCTTCCGGCCAGCGGCGCGGAGTAGTTCTCGATGCCGGGACAGTAGCCCATCTCCTCGAGCATCTCGAGATCGTACTCGGTGCGGCTCTTGATCCGCTGCGCCTCGACGAGCTTGTCCGCGGCCATGAGGCTCTCGTAGCGCTCGTCGAGCTCGGCGCGGATGCGCGCGACGGCGCTGTGCACCTGGTCCTCCGGCATGACGAAGTGCTTGGCGGGATAGACCACGGCCTCGTCCAGGTCGGGCCCCATCGCTCCCGAGATGGGGTCGAACTTGCGGATGCGCGTCACCGTGTCGTAGTCGAGCTCGATGCGGTAGGCCTCCTGGAGGTAGGCGGGGTAGATCTCAATGACATCGCCGCGGATCCTGAATCGGCCGCGCTCCAGGACCGCGTCGTTGCGCTCGTACTGGAGCGATACGAGGCGGCGCTTGAGCTCCTCTATGTCGAGCTCGCCCCCGCGGTCGACGTAGACCCGCATCTCCTTGTAGAGGTCGGGCGAGCCGAGGCCGTAGATGCAGGACACCGTCGCTACGATGATCACGTCGCGCCGCTCCATGAGCGCGGCGGTGGCGGACAGCCGCATGCGGTCGATTTCCTCGTTGATGTTCGAGTCCTTCTCGATGTAGAGGTCCTTGGACGGGACATAGGCCTCGGGCTGGTAGTAATCGTAGTAGGACACGAAGTATTCGACCGCGTTGTCGGGGAAGAAACTCTTGAACTCGCGGTAGAGCTGGGCCGAGAGGGTCTTGTTGTGCGAGATCACGAGGGCCGGCGTCTGCAGGCCCTCGATGACCTTGGCCATGGTGAAGGTCTTGCCTGAGCCGGTGACACCCTTCAGCGTCTGCCAGCGCATGCCCGAACGCAGGCCGGAGACGAGGGCGGAAATGGCCTGCTCTTGATCCCCGGCTGGTCCATAGGGGGCGACCACTCTAAAGGGTTTCACGTTCCGACCTCGACAGATGCGGCAAAGGTGGACCAGCCGGAGGAGCGAGAGGAAATCGATTGTATGGGGTCGCCAGGGGCGACCTGCGCTGTTCCGGCCGGGCTCACTCGACGACGCCGGCCTTGGCTCGGTCCGAGAGCACGATGTCGACGCTCAGGCGCTTGTCGCCGCGGTAGAATTCCACCGGGATCCGTTCGCCCGGCTTGGTGTTCTCCAGAGCCGAGTAGAGATCGGTGATGGTCGTCGTCTTCATGCCGTTGACGGAGACGATGATGTCGCCGCCCACGTTGAAGCTCGAGCGCCCGTAGCGCACCGGAGTCTCGCCTCCGCGGATGCCCGCCTGGTCGGCGTTCCCGCCGCGAGTGACGCGCGAGACCAGGAGGCCGGAGCTGACCGGCACCGCGTAGCCGTTCTGCTTCATGAAGTCGATGAGCTCGGGGAAGAGCTGGACCGAGTCGACCTGGATCCAGCCGCGCCGCACCTTGCCCATGCGGATGAGGTCGGGCACGACGCGCTTGGCCGTGTCGACCGGCACGGCGAAGCCGATGCCCACGGAACCGCCCGAGGGACTGTAGATCATGGTGTTGACGCCGATCATCTCGCCGTGCGCGTCCAGGAGGGGGCCGCCCGAATTGCCCGGATTGATCGAGGCGTCGGTCTGGATCATGTCGCGGATGAGGACGCTGGTACCGGAATCGCTCGACTCGGTGACGGGGCGACCGATGCCCGACACGATGCCCTGGGTGAGCGTGCGCTCGAGGCCGAAGGGGTTGCCGATGGCGAGCACCTTCTGCCCGACCTTGAGCCGCGACGAGTCGCCGAAGGGGATGACCGTGAGGTGGACGTTCCTGGGCGGGTCGAACTTGATGACGGCGAGGTCGTTCTCCGGATCGACGCCCACGACGTGGGCCAGGTAGCGGCCTCCGTCGGCCAGATTGACGTAGATCTTGGTGGCGTCCTTCACGACGTGGTTGTTGGTGAGCACGTAGCCGCGCGAATCTATGATCGAACCCGAGCCCGAGCCGCCTTCCTGGGGCACGGGCTCGTAGAACCAGTTGATGGCCACGATCTCGGTGGTGATGTTGACGACGCCCTCGTTGAGACGCTGGTACACGTCGATGTTCTCGAGCTCGTCCGTCGTGTACTCGGGCAGGGCCGAGTCGACCAGGCGCGCCCGCGGCGCCGAAGAGACCGAACCGGCATCGAAGGCCGGCGCGGTCGTCGAGACGGTCGTCGCGTCGACGGCCGGAGAGCCATGCCACGGCAGCCTGAGCATGCCCAGGGCGAAGACGAGGACGAGCGAGAGGACGACGCCCCCGAGGCCGACGAGAATCACTTGCCCACGACTGTACAGTCTCATGCCAGCGCTCCTTACCGTATAACTATACCAACAAGAGGAGCCGCAGGTAAATGATGTTTCCGCGATGTCTTTCCCCATTCATGGTCTTCGAAGTATAGTGTCTCCGATGGCCGGTCAGATCACCCATATTCTCGCGGGCGAAAAGGCGCTCGAAGCTTCCTCCCGGGAAGTCTGCGACTCGGTGCTGCGTGAGCGCGGTCGATGGTTCCGGCTTGGCTGTCAGGGCCCGGACATTTTCTACCACAACCAGCGCACCAAGCCTTCGGCTCTCCAGTACGGCGCGCTGGCCCATCGGCACGGCTACGGAACCCTGCTCGAGGCCGCGGTCCGGGCCCTGCCGCGGGAGCGCCGCCTTCCCGCGACGGTGGCCGGCGCCTACCTCCTGGGTCTGGCCACCCACGCCGCCGTCGACCGACGTACGCATCCTTTCATCGTCTTCTATTCGGGCTGGGCCGATCCCGCGAAGCCGGGCTCGGAACGGTATCGATCCTGCCATCCTTTCCTGGAGCGCCTGCTCGACGAGAGCCTCCTTTCGCAGTGGCGAGGCATGGAGCCGGCCCAGTTCGACATGGAAAGCCTCGTGTGCGGCCCGGAGCCGCGGCAGGATTCGGACCGAGAGCTGGTGGCCCTCTGGGCCGCCGGACTCCGAGCCGCCTTTCCGCGCGCCACGGGACAGGACAGCCTCCTCGAAAGCCGGATCGCGAACGCGCTCGAGGACGCGCGGCACTTCATGCGCCTCACCAATCCGAAGAGGACCGCCATGCTTCCCGGCAACGAGGACTGGTTCTCCCATCTCGACGACGGGATCGGGCCGCGGAGCGTCTCCCTCGTCTATCCGGACAGGATACCGGAGGGGCTCGAGCTCGCCTCGCTCGGCTCCGAGGGCTGGGAGCATCCTGCGGGGGACGGACGCCGCGAGAGCTCGACCTACGCCCAGGTGGTGGAAGAAGCCGCCGTAGACGCCCGCGCCGCGCTCGACAGCCTCATTCCCCTGCTCGGGGAGGAGGACGGCGAGATCGTTCTCGCCCGGATCGTCGGCGACGGGGGACTTTCGATCGGCGACCTCGAAGGCCGGCCCCTTCCTCCGCGCCTATCGCGCCCTCTGCCCCTCGCGGAAATCATGACGGGCGAATACGAGCGGCGCAGCGAATGGGCCCGGCGCCGCGCGGCTTCTCATTGACCGTTCGAGCGAGCGGAGATTAGGATAGGTTCCCATGAGCATGAAAGACCGAGTCGACAAGGCCTACAAGAAACCGGGCGCGGGCCCAGGCGGCGCTCCGGGCGCGGATGAGCCTCCGCGAGCCGATCGCAAGGGCGGGCGCGGCGATGCGCCGCGGAATGAGGCGAACCGACGCCCCATCACGCCCCCGACGGTGGACGACCCGGCCTCCTTCATGAAACGCGGCGCCGCGGCCCGCGGCGGCGGTGCGGGCCGCGGCGGGGCCGCGGGCCGCGATAAAAAGCCCGAAGCGGCCGGAGGCGCCAGACGAGGGACGGCTGCCAATCCGGCTTCGCGCGGCCCGGCAGCCCGGCCGCTGGCCCTCGGCGACGCGCTATCGGCGGCCGAGCGCTCCGCCGAGGCTTTGCTCAAGACCGGAACCGAGCCGGGCGTGGCGCGGGCGGCCAAATTTCTCCTGCTCCTGGGAACCGAAGAAGCCTCGAAAGTCATTTCCCACCTCGGTCCCGACGAAGTCGAGGCGGTATCGCGCGAGATCCTCAAGGTCAAGGACCTCGACGCCATCGAAGCCAACGAAATCCTCGCCGAGTTCGGCTGGCTGGTGCGCACCAAGGGCTGGTCGGTGGAAGGCGGGCCGGAGACGGCCGAAAAGATGCTCACCGCCGCCTTCGGCCCCGAACGGGCACGCAGCCTCCTGCGAAAGGCCTCCCCCGGTTCGCTGCGCCCCTTCCGCTTCCTCAACGATTTCGAGCCCAAGGACCTCCACCTCATACTGAAGGACGAGTCGCCCCAGGTGCTCGCCGTCATCCTGCCCTACATCGAGCCCAAACGAGCCTCGGGCCTCATCGAACGCCTGCCCGAGGAGCTCAGGATCGAGGTGGTCAAGCGCGTCGCGCGGCTGGACAAGGTGAATCCCGAGATCCTGCTGCGCGTGGAAGCGGGCCTCAAGGAGCGCATCAGGCACATCGGCACGGTCTCGACCGAGGAAGTGGACGGCGAGGCCGCCCTGGCCGGGATCCTGCGGCACGTAGATCCGCGGCTCGAGGAACGCGTGCTCGACGCCCTGGCCGACGAGAATCCCGAGCTTTCGCGCAACGTGCGAGAGCGGCTCTTCACGCTCGACGACGTGCTCCGCGTGCCCGACAAGGAGCTCCAGAAGGCGCTGCGCGACTTCCAGGACAGGGATATTGCGCTTTTCCTGAAGGGGCGGGACGAGGACTTCAAGGAAAAAGTCCTCCGCAACGTCTCGTCGAACCGCAGGACGATGATCGTCGACGAGTATTCCATCCTCGGAGCCGTGCGCCGCGAAGACGCGGTGGAAGCCGCGGCCGAGTTCCTCTCCTACTTGAAGCGCGCCTGGGAAGACGGCGACATCGCGCTCGAGGGCGACGACGACCTGGTGAGCTAGACGAAGCGGATGGCGCCGGCTGCCGCTTCCTCGGCTCGCGCGAGCATGAAAAGCAGGTCGGAGAGGCGGTTGAGGTAACGCCGCAGCGGCAAGGAAATCTCGGCGCCGCGCGCGAGCGCCACGACCCGCCGCTCGGCGCGGCGCGCCACCGTCCGCGCCAGGTCGAGGCGGGCCGAGGCCTCGGTCATGCCCGGCACGACGAAACCTTTGAGCGGGATGCGCGCCTCGAGCTCGCGGATCTCCCGGCCGAGGCGCTCCTCGTCGGCGGCCTCTATAGGCCGATCGAAGCTCCGTCCCCGCGAAGCCAGCTCGCCCGCCAGGCGGTGCAGGTCGAGCTGCACGCGATCGACGGCGGCGAGCACCTCGGCCTGGGTGATCGCATGGCGCGCCAGGGCGAGAATCGAGTCCAGCTCGTCCACGCTGCCGTAGGCCTCGACCCGCAGATCGTCTTTCCAGACCCGCTCGCCCGACCAGAGGCTGGTCAGCCCCTCGTCGCCCGTTTTGGTGGTGATGCTCATGCCGCCACTATAGCCGGCTCGCGGAACTCCCGCCAGGAGGCCCTCCGGCCCTGAAGCCGGCCGCGCACTTGACCGCGCGGCTCATCCACGACATCTTCTTACCTTATGACTCCCATCCACCCGGCATACGAAACGATCTCCGAACGGGACATTCCCGAGTACCGCGCCCGCGGCACGCTCTTCCGCCACCGCGCGACGGGCTGCGAGCTGTACCGCCTGGAGGCGGACGACAAGGAGAACGTGTTCGCCTTCGCCTTCCGCACCGCCCCCCGCGACGCCGCCGGCGCGGCGCACATAGTCGAACACTCGGTGCTCTGCGGCTCGGAGCGCTATCCCGTCAAGGACCCCTTCCTGGCCATGATCCGCCGCAGCCTGGCCAGCTTCATGAACGCGTTCACCTACCCCGACAAGACCGTCTATCCGGCGGCGAGCGCGGTCGAGGCCGACTACTTCAACCTCATGGACGTGTACGGCGACGCGGTGTTCTTTCCCCGCCTCAGCGAGGAGACCTTCCTCCAGGAGGCGCACCACCTCGAGCTGGACGACGAAGGCAAGCTCGACATCAAAGGGGTCGTCTACAACGAAATGCGCGGCGACTACTCCTCGGCGGAGTCTCTGGCCGGCACGGCCTCATCGACGAGCCTTTTCTCTCCCGGCCACCCCTACTCCTTCGACTCGGGCGGCGACCCCGACGTCATTCCCGGCCTGGACTATGCCGCCTTCCGGGATTTCTGGGCCGCCCACTACCATCCCTCCAACTGCCGCATCTATCTCTACGGCAATCTCGACACCGCCCGCCAGCTGCAGTATCTCGACGAGCGCTTCCTCGGCCGCTTCGAGGCCCGGAAGGTCGAGAGCGACATTCCCCTGCAGGAACTCCACGACCTGCCCAGAAGGGTGGAAGTGCCCAGCCCCCTCGCCCAGGGCTCGGACGCGGCGACCTCGGTGATCGTCAACTGGCTGACCATTCCCGTCACCGACGGCGCCGACGCCCTGGCCATGGAAGTCCTCGCCGAGCTGCTGCTGGGACACGACGGCTCGCCCCTGGCCAAGGCCCTGCGCGATTCCGGCCTGGGCGAGGACCTCTCGCCTCAATGCGGCCTGGACACGGGTTTCCGCCAGATCATCTTCTCGGCCGGCTTGCGCGGCGCGCACCGGGGCGACGAGGGGAAGATCGAGTCGCTGATACTGGACACGCTGTCCGCCCGCCTCGAAGAAGGCTTCTCGCCCGAGTCGCTCGACGCCGCCTTCCATTCCATAGCCTTCGCCAACCGCGAGATCAGGCGCGGCTCGGGAGCCTACGGTCTCAGGCTCTTCAACCGCGCGATCCGAGGCTGGCTCCACGGCTCGCCGCCCGAGGCCACCCTGTCCTTCGAAGAGCCGCTTGCGGAGCTCAGGTCGCGCATGGCCGCGGAGCCGCGCTACCTCGAGCGCCTCGCCGAGCGCGTTCTCCTGCGCAACGGCCACCGGAGCACCGTCACGGTCTACCCCGACGCGGGGCTTTTGGAGCGCCGCCGCGCCGAGCGCGACGCCGCCCTGGAAAAGAGGGCGGCCGCCCTGAGCGAGGCCGAGCGCTCGGCCCTGCGCGATCAGGCCGGCGTCCTCGCGGCCGCGCAGGACGCCAAGGACGACGAGAAGGCGATCGCTACCCTGCCGGCGCTCGCCTTGCGCGATCTCCCGCGCGAGATCGAGAGAATCCCCCGAAAAAAGGCCCGCATAGCCGGCCTCGACGCGAGCCTCCACCCGCTGTTCACCAACGGCATCGTCTATCTCGACATGGCTTTCCCCCTCGGGGAACTGCCGCGCCCCCTCTATCTCTGGCTTCCCTTCCTGACCCGCTTCGTCGCCGGGGCCGGGCTGCCCGGCACTCCCTACGACAAGATCGCCGAACTTCTGGCGAGGAAGGCTGGCGGCTTCGGCGCCTCGCTCGAGGCCTCCACGCCGGCTCCGGAAGAAGCGCGGCGGGGACGAGAGGGAACCCGGGCCTTCCTCGTCTTCAGGCTCAAGGCCCTGGCCGAGAAGTTCCCCGAGGCCCTCGACCTCGCCCTCTCGCTCATAGGCGGCGCCGACTACGGCGATACGGCCCGCGTCGCCGATCTGTACGCCGAGCTCCGGAACGACGTGGTTTCGGCCATCGTGCCCGCCGGACACGCCTTCGCCCAGGCCCGGGCGGG
Source organism: Rectinemataceae bacterium (assembly GCA_035530095.1). Lineage (GTDB taxonomy): Bacteria > Spirochaetota > Spirochaetia > Treponematales > Rectinemataceae > JAJXZP01. The sequence goes on from DATKVK010000052.1 coordinate 188,730, forward strand.
AGCCTACCTCAGCGACGCGCTCGCGGCCGAGGAGCTCTGGAGAGGCCCGAGCCAGCTCGAGTTTCTCGTGGGGCTCAAGGACAGCCCTCCGGAGCTCCTGGCCGCCTCGCTGGGCTCCATAGCCGCGCGGCTCTTCCGAACGAAGGGCCTGCGCCTGAATCTCGGCGCGGACGAGGAGAGGATCGAAGGACTCGTGCACAGCCTCGAGCGCGCCTTCTCGGCGCCCGGGCTATTCCACGAGGGCGCCGGACCTTCCCTGCCCGAGCCGCCGAAGCTGGATCCGCCCGAGCGCCGAGAAGCCTACACCCTCTCGGCTCAGGTGGGCTTTTCGGCCGCGGCCTGCGCCGCTTCGAGCCTGGGCACGGCTTGGCACGCCCACGAGACCGTGCTGGCCCATCTGCTCACCACGGGAGCCTTGTGGGAGGAGATCCGCGTGCGCAGAGGCGCCTACGGCGCCTTCTGCTCGATCGACGGGCTGGAGCGCGCCGCGGGCTTCTCCTCCTACAGGGATCCCAGCCCCTTCGCCTCCTTCGGGGTCTTCGGCCAGGCGCTGAAAACCGCGGCCCTGGGGATAGGGGAGGCGGAGACCGAACAGGCCATCATCGGCGCCGTGGGCCGCGACCTGCGGCCCCTCCTCCCCGAAGAGAAGATCGTCACCGATTTCAAGCGGGAACTCTACGGCATCACCGACGAGCTTCGCTCGCGCAAGCGCGGGGAACTCCTCGCCACCCGGGGCGTCGACCTGGCCGCCGCGGCCGAGAGGCTTGCCGCCGCGCTCGAAGAAGGCAGTTCGGTCTTGATTTCCCGGTCCGAGGATGTAGAATTGATGCGGCGCGAGCGGAGCGGAACCCGCGTCGTGGAACTTTCCCTGTAAGGAGCACGCATGGACGAACGCGGCATAACCCTGTTGCGTCAGCTCATAAGCGACATGGAGGGGGCTCCCTACCCCGGCGTGGTGGACGGAGAGCTGTACACGATCTGGTACGAGCACGCGCAGAGCGTGGCGCAGGAAGCGCTCGAATATCTCAATACCGAACACCCGGACGATTACGCGAAGGATAGCGCACTCGAAAACCTGGACTTCTAGGCTCGTATGCGAGTCATCGTACGGGAGATGGAGTACGGGCCTTGCCCCTACCTCGAGGGCAGAGTCTGGAGGGTCGAGGAATTCTCCGCCCCCGAGTTCGATCCCGCCGTCTACGAGTCCCTGCTCGCCTCCGGGTGGCGGCGCTCGGGCCATTCGTTCTACCGCAGCCTCTGTCCGGGTTGCGAGTCCTGCACGCCGCTCAGGCTCGATGTGCGCAGCTTCGAGCCTTCCAGGTCCCAGCGCCGCCTGCTGCGCCTCAATGCCGACCTCGCTCTAGAGCTGCTCCCGCCGACCTTCAGCGAGGAGCGTTATGACCTGTATCGCCGCTACCTCCGGTTCCAGCACGGCGAGCGCGGCGAGCCGAGCGACGAAGCCAGGGCCTCCTACTCCTCCTTCCTCCTCGCAGGGCCCTTCGACACGACGGCTGTGGCCGAGTATAGGGATTCGGGAGGCAGGCTTCTCGCCACAGGCTACGTGGATATCCTGCCGGACGGCCTCTCCTCGGTCTACTTCGCCTTCGATCCGGAGGCCGCCCGCCGCAGCCTGGGCACCTGGTCGGTGCTCCGCGAAACCCGGCTCGCCGCGGAGCTGGGCAAGCGCTACTACTACCTCGGCTTCTGGGTTCCCGGCGCGGCCAAGATGGACTACAAGGCCAATTTCACGCCCTTCGAGACGGCCTCGCGCGGGCGCTGGACGCTTCGCGGCGGGCGAGACGAGGCGCTCGCGGAGCTCCCGGCTCCGGATATCTCCGCCGGAGGCAGGCCGTGAGCCCGGCCTACGCGAGGATCGACGAACTCAACCGCCGTTCCTGGGAGATCATGCTGAACGCGCCCGAAGAGGCCCTGTCCATGGCCGAGACGGCGCTCGCGGAGGCGGAGGAGGCCGACTACCGCGCGGGCAGGGCCGAGGCCTCGCTCAACGTGGGCTGGTGCGAGTATTTCCTCACGCGGTACGGCGAGGCGATCGAGACCATCCAGCGGGCTCTCGACGACTACACCGCGCTCGGCGCGGACGAAGGCAAGATCAAGGCGCTCAACGCTCTCGGCGCCGTCTACCACGGCATGGCCCGCTACGAGCGCGCCGTGGACTACTACACCCAGAGTCTTGAGAAGGCTCGCCTCCGCGGCGATGCGGGGCGCGAGGCGGTCACCTTGAGCAATATCGGGGAGATATCCCTCGAGCTCGGCGACCTCAAGGAAGCGCTCGACTATTTTCTCCACGCCTACGAGATCGTGCCCGACGAGCACAACATCGAGCTGATTTCCAACATCCTGCTCAACATCGGCACGGCCTTCTACCGCATGGAGAACTGGACTCTCGCGGAAGACTTCACCGAGAAGGCCCTCGCGCTCGCCCGCTCGACGGGCGAGCGGCTCATCGAGGCGCAGTGCCTCCACAGCCTCGGCCGCATCGTCCAGGACTCGGGCCTGTACGATCGCGCGGAGCGCTACTACCTCGAAGCGCTCGACCTCAGCGAGCAGGCCAGCAACGACAAGCAGCACACGGCCATTCTCCTGGACCTGGGCTCGATCTACCTCCGGTCCAAGGAGATCGACCGGGCCCTCGGACATTACCGCACAGCTCTCGCCGGAGCCGAGCGCCTGGGCTCGAAGCCGCTCATGCACGCCGCCTACGAGCGCCTTTCCGAGGCCTACGAGCTGCTCGGCCGCTTCGAGGAGGCCCTCGACTACTACCGACGCTTCGCCCGCTACGAGCACGAGGTCCTCAACGAGGACACGGGCAGGAAGATCAAGAACATCACGGTGCAGTACGAGGTCGAGAAGAGCCGGAACGAAGCCGAGATCTACCGGCTCAGGAACATCGAGCTCAAGGAAAAGACCGACGAACTGTCGGATGCGAACCGGCAGATCCTGGCCATAGCCCAGATGGGCCGGCGCATAACCTCCAGCCTCGACTTCGACACCATCTGTTCGACGCTCCGCGGTTCGCTGTCGGCCTATCTCGACACGATGGTCTTCGGCATCGCCTTCTACCACGAGGAGGAGCGCAGCATCGAATGGCGGGCCTATTTCGAAGGGGACCACCGGGCTCACCTGACTGAGCGCAAAGCCGATCCGGACAGCAGCCTCGGCGCCTGGTGCATCCTGAACCGCAACACGATCTACATCAACGACGGGGAGCGGGAATATTCGAACTATATCTCCAAGAGGAGCACGATAGGCAGGCCCTCGCAGTCCATCATATTCCTTCCCCTCAATATCGAAGACAGGGTCATCGGCGTCCTGACCGTGCAAAGCTACGAAAAAAACGCCTATTCGACCAAGCAGCTCGGCCTGCTCGAAGCCCTCGCGCCCTATCTCGCGATAGCCCTGGAGAACAGCATCATCCACGACAGGCTCGAGGAGATGAACCGCAGCATGCGGGGCGAAAAGGAGCGTCTCGAGAAGAACGCCCTGGAGATCGCCCATTTCGCGAACCACGACCTCCTGACCGGGCTGCCGAACCGGCGGCTCCTCTTCGAGCTGCTCCAGAAGACCTTCGACATCTCGGCCCGCACCAACTCCAAGGTCGGAGTCATCTACATCGATCTCGACGACTTCAAGCCCATCAACGACCGATTCGGTCACTTCGCGGGGGACAAGACCCTGGTGCTCATGGCCGACAGGCTGCGCGCCCTCCTGCGCTCGTCGGACACCGTGGCCCGCGTCGGCGGCGACGAGTTCATCGCCGTGCTGGCCAACGTTTCCGATCGCAGCCAGATCAAGCGCACCGCCGCCAAGATACTCGAAGGCTGCGTGCGGCCCTTCGGCATCGACGGCGAGGAGTGCCACATCAGCCTGTCGATGGGCATAGCCGTCTTCCCCGACGACGGGAGCGACATCGAGACGATCGTCGGTGCGGCGGACAAGGCCATGTACGGCATAAAGCGAGCGCAGAAAAACGGCTTCGCCTTCGCCTGAACCGAAAAGCCGGGAGTATCGGGCCCGCGTCCGGCTTGCCAATCCCGGCACTATCGTGTATACTACCGGCAATTCTTTGCATCATCGTGTCTTAACGGAAGGAAGCCATGGCATCCCAGACACCCAAAACACCCGCGGGACGCCCCGTAAAAACTGAGTCCTTCGACCAGTCCAAAAAAACGGGCAAGAATCGTTTCGCCTACATCGGCACCATCGTCGTCCTCGGCCTCTTGATCGTCGCCTTCGTGATCGTTCTTCCGCTCGGCGGCGTCACGGGCGGCATGGGCGGCGGGCACGCCCTGGACTTCGGAAGCTACGCCGGCAAGGGCATCGTCTACGGTCAGGGCACCTACTTCGCCTCGCAGGTGCAGGATATCAACGACCAGCTCCATAAGCAGGGCCTGAACGAGTCGAACTACCAGTTCTACGCGTACCAGGTCTACCGCGGGGCCTTCGAGAGGACCGTCGTGCACATGGCGATACTCGACGCGGTCCAGAAGGCCGGAATCAGCATCAGCGGCAAGCTCCTCGACCAGAAGATGGCCGAGTATCCCGCCTTCCAGGAGAACGGCAAGTTCTCGATGCAGCGGTACGACTCCGCCAGCCTTTCCGAAAAGCTCGACATCCGCAACCAGATCCGTGACGACCTTCTGACCCAGGAATACTACAACAGCGCCCTCACGCTCGCGCCGAGCTCGAAGGAAACGGCCTTTATCGCCTCCATGGCCAAGGATACCCGGACCATCGAGTACGTCGCCGTGCCGCTCTCCTCCTATCCCGACACCGAGGTCGCCGCCTGGGGCGCCGCCAACTCCGGCCTTTTCCGCCGGCTTTCCCTGTCGCGGATCACGCTCGACGGCAGCCAGGCCGACGCCGAAGCCCTGCTCAAGCAGATCCAGAACAAGACCGTCGCCTTCGACCAGGCGGCCAAGGATCGGTCCAAGGACCAGTACGCCTCCAAGGGCGGCGTCATGGGCCCGATGTACTTCAGCGAAATAACCTCCGATCTCAGCGACAAGGCGGCGGCCGAAAAACTCGCCTCGCTGAAGAAGGGCGAGCTCTCTCCCGTGCTCAAGACCGCCACCGGCGGCTACGCCTTTTTCCAGGCCGATGACGACGCCCTGGCGCCCAACTTCAGCGACCCCGTCCTCGTCAAGGACGTCCGCGACTACATGAACCGCTTCGAAAAGGGCACTATCGAGAATTGGGTGGTGGCGAAGGCCAAGCCGCTCTCCAGCGCGCCGGGCGCCTCCTTCGAGGCGGCCTGCAGGCGCCAGGGGCTGAAAGTGAAGACCGACGGTCCCTTCCCCCTCAACTACGGCGACCTTCAGTTGACCATCTACGGCCAGAAAGTGCCCCTTTTCAACTCGGTGAACGCCAGCGACGCCAGCGAGCTGGGAGGAGCCTCCACGAATGACAAGTTCCTCCTCGACGCCTTCTCCCTGGCCCCCGGCTCCGTCTCCGAGCCCATCGTCCTGGGCGACAACGTCATCGTCATGAAGATCAAGGAGGCCGGCACTTCCCTGGACGCCGCGGGCAGCATAGACCTCTACTATCCCTACTTCTACCGGCAGAAGCTCACCACGGATATAGCCAACATGTTCCTGCAGAGCCCCAAGCTGAAGGACAACTTCGCTCCCGTGTTCTTCAAGTACTTCCAGCCCAAGACACCGACCACCGGCGCCAGCGGCAGCTAAAGGCATCGTGTCCGAAGCGGAGGCCCCCCTCGTCTTTGCGACGCCGGGGGGCCTTTGCGTCCGTCATCGCGGACGCCTCCTCTATTCCGAGCGCGATCCCTCCCGCCTGCCTAAGCGCAGCGCCGCCGCCTGCGATCGCGGCCCTAGGCGGCTGCACCTCGTCTTTTCTCCCCTGCTCTGGTACGGCATCGCCGAACTCGTCGAGACTATGGGACCCGGCTCGGCCGTGCTCTGCATAGAGGCCGATCCAGCCCTGGCTCGGCTTTCCCGCGAGTCCATGCCCCCGGCGATCTCGGCTTCGGAACGAGTGAGCTTTCTCGAGAGCGACTCGCCCGAGGAGGTTCTCCGCCGCGTCCGGAAGCTGGGACAGTTCCGCGCGGCGAGCAGCCTCGCGCTTTCCGGCGGCGAAGCCCTCTACTCCGGACTCTACGGACGGATGGCCGCCCTGATATCCTCCGAAATCGCAAGCGGATGGCGCAACCGCGCCTCCCTCATGGTGATGGGCCGCCTCTGGGCGCGCAATGTCTTCGCCAACCTGGCGGAGCTGCCCTCCCTGGCCCTGGAGGCCCCGCCCCGCTTTCCCGGGGCGGCAGTCGTGTGCGGAGCCGGGCCCTCGCTCGAGGATGCCCTGCCCTTCATCTCGGCGCGGCGGGCGGATCTGTCGGTCGTGGCCTGCGACACTGCCTTGGGCAGCCTACTCGCCGCGGGGATCGAGCCGGACCTGCTGGTCTGCCTCGAAGCTCAGGCGCACAACCTGGCCGACTTCACGCCCCTCGGCGCGAAGGCCCAGCGCACGATCGCCGACTTGAGCTCGCACCCGGCCACCTTCCGCGCCCTGCGCGGCCCCAAGCACCTGAGCTTCGTCTCCTTCACCGAGAGCCCTTTCCTGCGGCGCCTGGCCGCGGAGCTCGACTCGTCAGGGATTCCCTATCTGGCCATGCCACCCCTGGGCTCGGTCGGCGTCCATGCCGTGCAGCTGGCACGGAAGCTCGCGCGGGGTCCGGTCCTGGCGACCGGCCTCGATTTCAGCTTCGAACCGGGCAAGACCCACGCGCGAGGCACGCCCGCCCTCCTCGCCGAAGAGCGGCATCTCGCGAGGACCAGGCGCTGGAACGGACAGTACGAGGTTTCCTTCCGGCCCAGGAACCTGGAGGCACCCTGCCCTCCCCTGCCCGACGGCCGCAGGCTTCTCTCCGACCCCGTGCTCCTCTCCTACGCCGAGCTGCTCTCGGGCGCGCTCGGCGCCGAGGCCCGCAGCCCCGGGGAGGCCGCGCTCTACGACATCAGAGGGCGCGGCCCCTCGATCGGCGCCGCGCCCCTCGGGCTGCAAGAGGCCGCGGCCCTTCTCGACTCGGCGCGGCTCGCCGCGGGCGGCAGAGCGGCCGACGATACGAGCTCCGGCGACACGACAGCCGACGGCTCGGCAGCCTACGGCGCGAAACCCGGCGAGGGGCAAAGGACGGAGCCCGGGCCTGAGCCGGAGGGCGGCGGGCTCGCGGCGGCCCTGGCCGAATTCCTCGCGGCTGAACGCGGCAGGCTCGAAGAGCTTCGCGAGGCGATGAAGGGACGGGAAAAGATGAGCCCGGAGCGCTTCGCCGCCCGGCTCGGCGAGGTCGACTATCTATACTGGAGCTTCCCCGACGCGGATCGCGTGATGGAGCTGCCGCAGGACGTTCTCAACCGCCTTCTGCCCGAGATCGAGTTCTGGATCTGGCGCATGGACACCGCCTCGGCGAGGCTTCGGGAAGGCGGTTCCTGAGGCGGGAGCGTCGAGCTATTCCGGCCTCCCGCCCGCACGGCGCGAGGCGCCGAATAGCCGGACTCAGCTTCTATTCCCGTCGTCCTCGTTCGTGCGCAGCACGGCCAGGAAGGCCTCCTGCGGCAGCTCCACGTCGCCGACCATCTTCAGGCGCTTCTTGCCTTCCTTCTGCTTTTCCAGGAGCTTGCGCTTGCGCGAGATGTCGCCGCCGTAGCACTTGGCCAGGACGTCCTTGCGCAAGGGGTTGATCGTCTCGCGCGCGATGATCTTGGCTCCTATCGATCCCTGGATGGGAATCTTGAATTGCTGGCGGGGGATGGCGTTGGAGAGCCGCTCGCAGACCATCTTGGCCCGATCGTAGGAGCTGGGTTCGTACACGAGCTGGGAGAAGGCGTCGACGGGTTTGGAGTTGATGAGGATATCGAGCTTGGCGAGCTTGGTCGGCTTGTAGTCCTCGATATCGTAGTCGAAGCTCGCGTAGCCGCGGCTCGTGGACTTGAGCTTGTCGTAGAAGTCGAAGAGCACCTCGGCGAGCGGCATCTCGAAGACGAGCTCCACGCGCTTCTCGTCGAGGTGCGTGAAGGAACGCTGCACGCCGCGCTTGCCGACGCAGAGCGTGATGAGGTTGCCGATGTAGGCCAGGGGCGTGATGATCTGGGCCTTGATGTAGGGCTCCTCGGCCTCCTCGATCCGGGAGGGATCGGGGTAGTCCGAGGGATTGTCGACGAAGACCGTTTCGCCGGTCGTGAGCCTGAGCTTGTAGCGCACGCTCGGGGCGGTGAGGATGATGGCCTGGCCGTACTCGCGCTCGAGCCGCTCCTGGACCACTTCGAGGTGCAGGAGGCCGAGGAAACCGCAGCGGAAGCCGAAGCCGAGGGCCACCGAGTTGTCCTTTTCGTAGATGAGTGAGGCGTCGTTGAGCTTGAGCTTCTCGAGCGCCACCTTGAGCTCGTCGTAGTCCGCGGCGTCCATGGGGTAGATCGAGGAGAAGACCACGGGCTTCACCTCGCGGAAGCCGGGCAGCGCCTCGGCCGCGGGAGAGTCGGCGGAGGTCACGGTGTCGCCCACCCTGACGTCCGAGACGGTCTTGATCCCGGCGACGATGTAGCCCACGGCGCCCGCGGGCAGGCCGTCGGTCTTGCTCAGGATTATGCGGAATTGACCGGTCTCCTCGACCTCGTGCTCGGCGCCGTTGGACATGAGGCGTATCCTCTGGCCGGGCACTATCGAGCCGTCGAAGACGCGAAGATGCACCACCACGCCCCGGTAGGGGTCGTAGTGCGAGTCGAAGATGAGCGCGCGCAGCGGATCGGCGGACAGGCCCTTCGGGGCGGGAATCCGCGCGACGATGGCCTCGAAGAGCTCGTCCACTCCGGTGCCGTAGCGCCCCGAGACCTCCAGGGCTCCATCCGGATCCAGGCCCAGGTCGCGCTCGATCTGCCGCCGGATCTCCGCCGGGTCGGCCGCCGGCATGTCGATCTTGTTGATGACGGGAATGATCTCGAGGTCGTGCTCCAGGGCCATGTACATGTTGGAGAGCGTCTGGGCCTCGACGCCCTGGGTGGCGTCGATGAGGAGGATCGCGCCCTCGCAGGAGGAGATGGCGCGAGAGACTTCGTAGGAAAAGTCGACATGCCCGGGCGTGTCGACCAGATTCAAGGTGTAGGTCTTGCCGTCCTTGGCCTCGTATTCGAGGGCGACGGCCTGGCTCTTGATGGTGATGCCGCGCTCCCGCTCGATGTCCATGTTGTCGAGCATCTGGTCCTGCATCTTGCGGGCGTCGATGACCCTGGCCTTCTCGATGAAGCGGTCGGCCAGGGTGGACTTGCCGTGGTCTATGTGGGCGATGATGCAGAAATTCCGTATAAGGGCGGGGTCGCGCATTATCGTATGCTATAGGAATGCGCCCTTCTTGGCAATACGAAGGCGGTGTTGCGAAGCTTGTCGACGGTGCAGGATGGCAGCGCCGGCCCCATGTTTACCGGAAGGGTCAGGAACGCTATATTACAGGCAATCGGAGGTACTATGCTGGAGACGCTCACTTATACCGAAATCGCGGGCAAGCGGAATGACCACAACATCACGGTCTACGCGCTCTCCACCTGCGGATTCTGCAAACGCGCCATCGCCTTCCTGAACGATAAGGGATTTGCCTATCGGTATATCTATATGGATCAAATCCCCCTGGAGACCAAGACCCAGGCGAAAAAGGCGCTCAAGGATCGATTCAAGGACGACGTGGCCTTCCCCTTCGCCGTCATCGATGCGGACAAGCATCTCGTCGGCTTCATCGAGCCCGACTGGGTGAGGACCCTCGGCCTCTAGCGCCGGGCACGGAGGAGTTGCAAGGAACATGGCAGACAAGACAATCGATCAGACCCGTACCTTCGCGTCCATGGTGGCGGCCAAGCAGGGCTGGGCCCTCAATCCGGACAAGGACTTCACCCAGAGCCTCGTCGAGGGACTCACGACGAACTGGAACCGCTACGGCTACTACCTCTGCCCCTGCAGGGACTCCGAAGGCTCCCGCGAGGCCGACCAGAAGGTTCTCTGCCCCTGCGTCTACTCGTGGAAGGACATCGAGGAGTTCGGGCACTGCTATTGCGCCCTCTACATGAGCCCCGGTTTCGTTTCCTCGGGCTCGACTCCCGCGGGCATTCCCGACAGGCGCTTCTCCAAGGACGCCTAGCTCCGATTCCCGGCGCTGCGCGACTCTGGACGAGCGGAGGCGGCTAAAGGGTATTGTACGCCCTCCGCCGGGCCGGTAGTATCTTTCGGTCATGATCTACCTGGACTGGGCCAGCACGAGCCCGCCCGATCTCGCCCTGCTCGAAGAGGCCGCGCGCATCGCGGGCCAGGCCTACGGCAATCCCTCGAGCAGGCATAGCCTGGGCCACGAAGCCAAGGAAAAGCTCGACGAGGCCCGGCGTCGCTTTGCCGCGCAGATCGGCACGGGCAAAACGGGCCGCGTCGTCTTCACGGGCGGCGGCTCCGAGGCCGACGCCCTGCCCCTCCTGGCCGTGCTCCGCCAGGCCCTTTCGTCGCGGCGCGACGGCTCGATCAAGCGCCTGCATATCGTCACGACCGAGATCGAGCACGCCGCCGTCTACGAAGAAGCCCTCCTCCTCAAATCGCTCGGGCTCGAGGTAAGCTTCGTGAAGCCCGAGCCCGACGGAATGATCGATCCGGAGAAAATAGGGGCGGCGATAGGCCGCGACACCGCGCTCGTGGCCGTCATGGCGGTGAACAACGAGACGGGCGCCGTGCAGAACCTGGCCGGCATAGCCGTGGCCGTGGCCGGCGCCGCGAAAGCCCTGGGACGGCCGGCGCCGCGCATCCACGTCGACGCGGTCCAGGCCCTGGGCAAGGTGGAGTTCCGACCGGCCGAGCTGGGCATCGACACGGCCGCCTTCTCCGCGCACAAGCTGGGCGGGCCGCGGGCTTGCGGCGCCCTGTGGACACGAGCCGCTCTGGAGCCGCTGGCGGTCGGCGGCGGCCAGGAAGGCGGGATACGCCCCGGCACCGAAAGCCTCCAGTCGGCCTGGGCCTTTTCCCGAGCCGCCGAGCAGGCTGTCGCGGCGCTCGTGGAAAATCGCCGCCGCGCCCGGGGGCTCGAGGCCCGGCTCATCGAGGGGCTCATCTCGGGCGCGGGAGCCATGCCCCTGCCGCTCGGCAGGAAAGCCGGCGACGAGCGCTACTCGCCCTTCATCCTGAGCGCGGCCTTCCCGGGCCTCTCGGGCGAGGTGCTCGTCCGCGCCCTCTCCGACGAGGGCCTGGCGCTCTCCACGGGCTCGGCCTGCTCCTCGAACCTCCGCAAGAAGGGCCGCCGCGTCCTCGCGGCCATGGGCCTCGACGAGGGCCTGGCCTTCTCCTCCCTGCGGATTTCGCTGGGGCCCGAGACGACCGAATCCGAAATAGACATCTTTCTCGAAACGAGTGCGGCGCTCTATCGCCGTTTAAGGCCATAGGAGTCCCATGGACGCTTTCTATCTCGTCAAAATAGGCGAAATACTCCTCAAGCTGGGCAATCGCAAGGAGTTCGAGGACAAGCTGAGGAGCCAGCTCAACAGGCGGCTCGAAGGCCTCCCGCACAAGGTGGAGCTCTATCCCGGGCGCTACTTCGTTTCCGTGCCCGAGGAGCACGCCGCGGCGGCGGAGTTCGTGCTGTCGCGGACGCCCGGCGTCAACGGTTTCGCGCGCGCCTTCAAGGTGGAGAAAAGCGTCGACGCGGTCTTCGACGCGGCGCTCAAGGTCGCCGCCCTGGCCGTAGGGCAAGGCGGCCGCCGCTTCAAGGCCGAATCGCGGAGATCTGACAAGAGCTTCGCCCTCGGCTCCTTTGAGCTCTCGGCCGAGATCGGGGCCCGGGTCCTCGAGGCTTTTCCGGAGACGAAGGTAGATCTGCATCAGCCTGAGTTCACCGTGAACGTCGAGATCAGGGAGAGAGCCTACGTCTACGGCAACCCTAGTCCCGGGCTGCGCGGACTGCCCGTGGGCTCGGGCGGCAAGGGGCTCCTGCTTCTGTCCGGAGGGATCGACTCGCCGGTGGCCGGCTACATGATGGCCCGGCGCGGCCTCTCGCTCGAGGCCATCTACTTCCACGCCTACCCCTACACCTCGCAGGAGGCCAAGGACAAGGTCGTCGAGCTGGCGAGGGTGGTGGCGGGCTTCTCGGGCGGCATCAAGCTATGGACCATCCCCTTCACCGAGACCCAGCTCAAGATCAAGAAGGAGGCCAGGGACGACCTGGTCACCGTGATGACGCGGGCGGCCATGATGGAAGCCGCCGGGCTCCTCGCGGAAAGGATCGGGGCCAACAGCCTCGTAACCGGCGAGAGTCTCGGGCAAGTGGCGAGCCAGACCGCGGAGAATCTGCGCTTCACCCAGAGCCGGACGAGCCTGCCCGTGCTGCGCCCCCTCATCGGCATCGACAAGGAAGAGACGATAGCGATGGCGAAGAAAATCGGCAGCTTCGAGATCTCGATCCTGCCCTACGAAGACTGCTGCGTGGTGTTCTCGCCCGAGCATCCCCTCCTGCGGGCGAAACTCGAGCGCGAGACCGAGGCCTACGAAAAACTCGGCCTCCGCGAGGCGATCGCGAAGGCCGTGGCCGAAGCGGAGCTGATAGCGATACCCTATCCGCTCCCGACGGCGGACTGAAATTCGGAGCGGCGCGGCCGCCCGTACCGGGCGGGTGAACCGGGCTACTCGACCTTGAGCACCTCGCTGATGGCCTTCTCCAGCTCTTTCTTGGGAAGGGCGCCCATGGCGAAGCGGGGCTCGCCCTCCATGGGGATGAAGAACAGGGTGGGAATGCTCTGGATATCGAACATGCCCGAAAGCTCGGGCTCTTCGTCGGTGTTGACCTTGTAGACGCGCATCTTGCCCTCGTACTTGCTGCCGAGCTCGTCGAGAAGCGGCGAGACCATCTTGCAGGGACCGCACCAGTCGGCGTAGAAGTCGATGATGGCGGGAAGATCGCCCTGGTACTTCCACTCCTTGCTCTTCTCCCAATCGAACACCTTCTGCTTGAAGGCTTCCTTGTCCAGCTTCTCACCCACGTTGATTCTCCTCCCAAAGGTTCTCGAAACTTTGCCCAGCACGCCGCTTTGGTCGCCCGTCTGGACCTGCTTCACTGTCTAGTTTCATGTCTAATATATATATTTTCGCATATTTCGCATAGGGCCGCCGCACACAAATGGCTCCAGCTCAGCTATACCTGTATCGCGCCAGGAGGGCGGCGTCTCGACATCGGCGCAGGCGAGCGTGTAGTCTCGCTTCGGAGGATCGGCAGTATGAAGGAAAAGCAGCTCTTCGATCTCGACATAGCCCAATGGCAGGCGCAGCGCGAGATTCTCAACGAGAAGGTCCTGGATATGGCTGGCCTGGAGATCAAACGATTCTTCAGCCTGGACGGACAGACCTACCGCGAGGGGGCACTGAGCGCGAAGACCAAGGAACTCCTCGGATTCGTGGCCTCCCTCGTCCTCCGCTGCGACGATTGCGTGCTCTACCACACGATCCGCTGCAAGGAGGAGGGGGTGAGCACCGTAGAGTTCCAGGAAGCCTGTTCCGTGGGCCTCATCGTCGGCGGCTCCATCGTCATTCCGCACTTGCGAAGGGCGGCCGCGCGCTGGGAGGAACTCGGGGCCACAGAAGGGAAAACCGAAGACGCCTGAGCCGCGGAACAGCTTTACGAAGATGTCCACGCAGAGTCGTGGAAGCCGCAAAGATTTTTGCGGCTCCGCGGCTCCGCGTGAGCGAATCCCGGCTTTGCTTAAAAATGGACACGGAGACCGAATTCGGCGCCTATGTCCACCGTGGGCGCCGGAATGAGCGGCACGGACAGCACCGGGGAAAGGAAGAGTTCCAGCTTCTTGACGGGCCAGAACTGGAGGCCGACGGGGACGCGAAGTCCCGCGGTGAAGCTTCCGCCGCCCACGCCCATGAAGGCGCCTACGCCCAGGAAATAACTGAGCGAAGTGGCTATTCCCTGCGCGTCGATGACATAGTAGTCGACCGAGGCCCCGAGCATGCTGCTCGAGAAATTATAGGTGAGGCCGATCACGGGGAAGCTGCCGAGCTTGAAGGAGAGTCCGGTGGCCCCGCTCAGGGCGCCGGCGTTCGAGCCGACCGAGCCGTAGACGCCTACTGCGCTGAGCCCGGCGGGTCCGGCGGCGAAGGCGCCCGCGGCTGAGAACAAGCCCAAGGCCAGGACGATCGCGGAGATTTTCGTGCGCATGATCCCTCCATTACTTTAGGTGACATAGCATAAGTCTATCGCAAGCACCCCGGCTGTCAACGCTCGGGGAGTCGTGCTATCGTACCCGGAGGGAGGGAGACAGGCCCATGAACGAGGACAAGACCGGCGCGGCCCAGGGCGGAGAGGAACAGCGCATAGAGATTCGGCTCCCCGTCAAGCACAACCCCGTACTCAAGACAGTCGTCGAGCGAGTGAACGCCGACGAAGAGCTGTACGCGCTCTGGAAGGTCATGAACGTCAACGCGGTGGATCGGCTGGGCATGACCGATCACGGGCCCGTGCATTTCCAGATTGTCTCGAACATCGCGCTCAGGATGCTCAGGCTTCTCGTCGAGCGGGGCGTCGTGCCGAGCGTAGTCTCGGATTTCGGGATGAAGAGCGACGACGCCGAGGTCATCGTGACCCTCGGCGCCCTTCTGCACGACCTGGGCATGTCCATCCAGAGAGCCGACCACGAGCAGTTCAGCCTCTTCGTCGCCATGCCCAAGATCGACCAGCTCCTGGAGGGACTCTACTCGGCCGCCGAGCGGGCGATCATCCGCTCGGAGACCCTGCACGCCATCATCTCGCATCGCAGCGACGGCCGCCCCATGACCCTCGAGGCGGGCATCGTCCGCGTGGCCGACGCCCTCGACATGACCAAGGGAAGATCGCGCATACCCTTCGAGGCGGGCGTCGTCAACATCCACTCGCTGTCCGCCGCCTCGATCGAGCAGATCGAAATCCAGAGCGGCGAGGAAAAACCCATCCACATCCACGTCAGGATGAGCAACTCGGCCGGCGTCTTCCAGCTCGACGA
>DATKVK010000053.1:0-46183 GCA_035530095.1 Rectinemataceae bacterium
GGAAGAGCTTGAATCCGGAAAGCCCACGGCCGAGCACCAGGAACTATATGACTCGTTCTTCGTCATCACGGCGACACCGGTACGGGGGAAGAAAGTCGCCTACAACTCGGAGGCGGTGAGCCAGTACATCAACCGCTATGCAGGATTCCAGGCGCTCCTCACCACGAAGCTCAAGGACCCCCTGGAGGCATTGCAGGTGTACCGGGACAAGGACGTGGTCGAGAAATGCTTCGATGACCTGAAGAATGTCCTGGACATGAAGCGGCTGCGGATGCACAGCATCGAGACGGTCGATGGCAGGCTCTTCGTGCAGTTCATCGCCCTGATCCTCATGAGCGAACTCAGGCGAGCCATGCGGGAGTCGAAGCTCATCGAACTCTATACGGTCCGTGAACTCCTTTTGGAGATGGATCCGTTGACGAAGATCCGCTACGAAGGAAAATACGGCTCAATACTGACCGAGGTTACCAAGTCGCAGCGCGAAATCCTGGCGCTCTTGAAAATCGAGCTGCCCACGTCCACCTAGCTACAAAAGGTCCGGGATTTCAGGTTGCACGAAAAGCGCGATAGTCTGGGCGGTAAAGACTACGCTCGTGATCAAGGCGAGTGTCCCAATATCGAGTCGCATCAATCGCCCCACCTCTCTGTTTCCCCGGCGTTCGCCGCGGCGGCGTCGGCTCCGGTGATCATCAAGCCAACCGTCGCCCTATCCTATGGATAGGAATATGCCATTCTTTCGAGCTTAGGCAAAGCGGGGGAGCGTGTGATAGGATGACCCGATATGGCCAACCGTTTCGCCCGGAAGATCAAGAGCGGGGAGATCGAGTCCATCGCGGAGCTCAAGTCGGAATTCAAGGCCATCGCCAAGCTGAGTCACCCCGACCTGCTCGGCCCCGGCGCGGACGGCGGCGAGTTCGCCCGGCTGAGGCAGGAATACGAGACCGCTATGGCCGACTTCGAGCGGATCCGCTTCGGCGCCCGAATCGATCGCGCGGAGGAGCTCGGCGCGATGGGCGACATGGACGGAGCCCGGACCGCATCCATGCCGTTCGATGCCTGGATTTGTCTCGGTCTCCTCCTGAAGCGCGGTTTCCCGAAGGTCCCGCGGCACGAGAAGGAGCTACTTCGCTACGAGTACGCCCGGTGGAGGCTCGCTCGTTCGCTCGGTCCTGAACGCCACCGTCAATTCCTCGCCTACGAGGCCGAGCTGCTCGCGATGAAGTCCGATTCCTCGACGGCCTTGGGTTCCGCTCTCGACCTTCTGCGCAGTCTCATCGAGTACCGCGGAAAGGGCCTGCCGGCCATGCGCACGCATATCGTGCTCTCGCTCGGAGCGCTCTGCGCCGATCCTCGCGTCGGCGCGGGCGTCCGCTCCTTCACCCAGGCTCTCGCGCGGGAGCTCGGCATAGGCGGGGAAATCGGGCAGGAGGCGGGGCCGGATGCCGGCACCCGCCGTCACGGGGCCGGGTAGGAATCACCATGTTGTCGACGGCGATGTCCTGGAGGTCAGCGTCCTGGTCGGCCGCCCCGCGCTCCGGCCCATCGAGGCGCTCGCGAGCCGTGCCGCTGCAACCGCGGCGAGGCTTCCCGGGTCGGAACTTCCGTTCACGCGGAGGCTCACATGGTCCTGACACTGCGCTCCCTCGTCGCGACGGAGACCGAGTTCTGCTGGGAGTCGACTCACGCCTGTATCCTCTCCTCCTACGACCCCGGCGCCGTTCCCGGCAGACTGCCAGGGACCGCGTCCGCCGAAGATTCGGCCGCCCTCGCGGTGCCGGACCGGGAAGTGGCCGAGAACAAGCGCGTCCGCTGCCCGATAGTGCGGCCCGGAAAGGCTTCGGGCGAAGAGCGCCTCGAAAGGGTCTGCATCCTCCTCCACGGACTCAACGAGCGCGGCTGGGACAAGTATCGCGGCTGGGCGCAGGCCATCGCCGACAAGGCGCGCTGCGCGGTCATCCTCTTCCCCATCGCCTTCCATATGGAAAGGTCGCCCGCGAGCTGGGGAAACTTCGGCCTCATGCGCGGCGTTTCGAAAGAACGCATCGCGCGCCATCCGGGGCTCAGGCAGTCCTCGATGGTCAACGCCGCCATTTCGGAGCGCCTGGACGAAGATCCCGGCCGTTTCTATCTTTCGGGCCTCATGGCCGCTCGGGACCTCCGCGACCTCGTCGGGGCTCTCCGATCGGGAGAGCTGCCCGGCATCGCCTCCGGCGCGGCCTTGGGCTTCTTCGGCTACTCGATAGGCGCCTATCTTCTGCAGTGCCTCACGCTCGCGGACGCGAGCTTCGCGAGCGCGGGCAAGCGCTTCCTGTTCTGCGGCGGCCCCTTCCTCTCCGCCATGACGCCGGTATCGAAGTACATCATGGACTCCCGCGCCCACGAGCGGATCATCGGCTTCTGGATCGACAACCTCGAGGCCGAGCTGGACCGCGACGCCGGGCTGGCCGCCCTCGTCGATACGCCCGAGGGGAGTGCCTACCTCGCCATGGTCGATCCTCGCCATCCGCAGCTGCGCCGCCGCGCCGCATTCTCGGACGGCGCCACGCGCGTAGCCTCGTTGCTCGGCGACGAGGTGATGCCCAAGGCGGCGATCCTCGACTTCTTCGCGGGAACGGGCGTCGCGCCGATCTTCTTCGACCTTCCGCAGAGCTGTACCCACATCGCGCCCTTCAACCCCTTGGGGGGCGACGCGGCGCGCGCGGCCTTCGAGGAGCTTTTCGACCAGGCGGCTGCGCACGTGTTCGGCTAGCCCGGCCGCTCTCGCCGCCTATCGGGGCCGTCCGCAAAAGGCGGAACGCTAGAGGCCATCGCTCGGCCGGTTGTTCTTGATGGCGAGCAGGCGCAAGGGCCCGGAGCCCGTGTTGACGATGCCGTGGGAGATGTTTCGCGGGCTTTCGACGAGCGACCCCGGCCCCGCCTCGCGCGACTCGTCGCCGACCATGAACCGGCCGCGCCCCTCGAGCACGTAGAACTCCATGTCGACGGCCGCGGCGTGGGGCGCGACCTCCCGGCCCGGCTGTACGGTCATGTGGATGATCGCGCAGCCCGACGACTCGTAGAGCCGCCTCCCCGTCATATTCCCGTCGCTCATGACGACGAAACCGTCCTCGACCTTCGTGATCTTCATGCCCACCTCGCGCTCCGATGCTGTGGCCGACGCGGAGCGCTTCATGCTAGCGCGATCTTCTCATCGTCGCCAAGCGGAATCCTGAAGCCCTTTATGCCTGCTCCCTGCCCTGCGTCTTCAGGGGCTTCATAACTCAAATATCCTCCGAGATCCGGCTCCCGAGTCGGACTCGATGGAGCCCCCGAGGCGCTCAGGGAGGGCGGCATCGTCATTTTCAAGGGACACAAGCGGGCGTAATGGATAGGGGGGAACTACGTGGCCGATTGGCCGACGATCTGCTTCTCGTGTCCTAGAGGGGGGATTCGACAATCACGGCCGTTTCTACTTCATCCCGATCGGCGCCAGTGATGCTCTCACGGAGTTGGCGAGCGACCCCAGTATCGCAATTATGCTTGACCGTGACATTTGTCCACCGACACCCTTCACTCCCCAGGATCGAGGTCCAATAGTCGGTACAAGTCGTCAAAGAGCGCGCGCAGCTCTTCTCGATTGATCTCGTGGCGCACCGCATGACCGTCACGGTACGAAGTGATGAGACCCGCATCGCGGAGGATCCTTGCATGGATGCTCGCAGTGGGGCGAGCGATTTCGAGGAATTCGGCGAGCTCAGTGTTCATGAGCGGGAAATTCCTGATCAACCTGAGGATGAGCAGCCGCGTGGGATCGCCGAGTGCTTTCGCTCGCGCGGCAACTGTGTCCGCGAACTGGCGAAATCGAGCGTAGATGGGGCCAGGTTCGCCGAACGGAATGCAGATACTATCTGTCCGAATCGCCGAGGAGTCGGCGAGTCCGAACGGCTCAACCCAGAAATATACCGCGAGTCCCCGCTCCAAAATCGCCTTCTTGATCTCCGGGTAGGTCCGTAGCGGATTCTGGGCGGGAAGCCATTCGAGTCGCGGCGTCCCGGATTCCGCCGTCGCCGTGCCGAGGGACATCGTCGCAAGCCTTGTTGCAGCTCGCATCAGCTCTTCGCGCGTCCGCACCCAGGGTAGGTACCACTCGTAGGTGAAGCGGTCGAGCAAGTGCCAGAACTTCTCGTGAAGATCGCCTCCCACGAGCACTCTCTCCAGCAGGCGGGCTTCTTCGGATACCTTGCCGAGCTCTCCCATAGCGTTTGCCACGTCCAACCCTACAGCTTCATACGCTTCACGCTGTACCTGAGAGAACGCTTCCGGCAATGGGAGTGCCGCAATCTCGGGCCGTCCCAATTGAGCCGAAAGCGACGCCCGTGCCGCGTCCGCATCGAGCGACCGGATAGGAAGGAGCGCTCGCGCATAGTCCTCCTTGTACGTTGTGCCGACGCACCAAGATGCCAGGTCCAGCAGCGACACGGAGCGCGGGTGCGGGCCGAGAATCTCAGTTAGCTCGCTTCGCCACGTTTCATCGATGGGACCCACCAGCCCCGCGTATTCCTCCAATACGCCGGACTCTGAGAGGTAACCGCTCGCCAATGTGAGTCCAAAGTCCAATTCCAAGGCGATAGAGCGACCTACTCTCCACCCACCATTCACGAACGCGCCTCGTCGTGTGCCATGTCTTCCTCCAATCCAGTGCCGGTTCTACGCGTTGCCAGCCAAACCGCTACAGATAGCACGAAAAGTGCGGCGGCTGCCATGCCGAAGTAACTTCTCGCCGAAATGACCGCTGGCACGATGAGAGGCGTCGCAATCGCCCCGACGAGTTGGGCCGAGGTAAGAATGCCTTGATACGCCCCGACGACGCGACCAAGATACGCCGCCGGCGACAGAAGCTGGAGCAGCGTCGCAGCCTGAACGTTGATCAGTCCGCTCCCGAATCCGCCGAGCAGACAACCCGCAGCAGCCGCCACGAGCGAGATAGCATGATGCGACACGAACGTGACCGACACCATGGCGAGCGGGATCGCCGAGAGCATCAGGATGCCCGTGATGATGTCCCGCCACCAAGTGACGAATCTCGAACGACTCATCAACATGGTCGATCCCGCCACGGTCCCGATCCCGACCATGCCCACGAGCAAGCCGAACGTTTCCTCTCCGGCTCCCAGTTTATCACGAAAGAAGACCGGTGCGAGGACATCGAATCCCATCGCAACCAGAATGACGACGAATACAGACGCAAACAACGTTTGGAGTTCCCGCGAAGAGAATATGATCCCAGCGACGCGTTCCCGGTGAGACTTGGGCTCCGAGACGGGGGCATTGGCGATTGCCGGGCGCGCACTGGCACTCTGCCGAAGCCGCGGGAGTGTGCTCAGCAAAGCCGCAGATAGCAGGAAGGATGCCACGTCGAGGAGCATCGCGACACGCGGGCTCATGAATGCGAGCAAGGCGCCGGCAAGCACGGGAGCCCCCATCTTGATGATGCCGCCAAGCTGCTGGAGGAATGCATTCGCGTGGATGAGCTTCGCATCAGAGACGAGCTTTGGAAGCGCGGCACCACGCGCCGGAGTCATGATTGATCCAGTCATCGCACTGAGCGCAAGAAGCGCGTAGATCCCGGACGTGCTCGTCACGAACGTCATGGTCAATATGGTAATCGCCGATGCGCACTCGCTGACGATCATGAGACGCTTGAGGTCAAAGCGATCGCAGAGCCAGCCAGCCAGTGGGCTGATAACGAGAACCGGCAGCAGACCCGCGAGCAGAATCCCGGCGCTCGCCGCTGTGCTGCCGCCGCCATGAAAGACAATGATCACTAGCACTGCCATCATCGTGATCCAATTGCCGATTCCGCTAATCGATTCAGCAATCCCGATGATAACGAGTGGCCTAGTGATCGTAGGAGAGCTTTTCGTAGTCATATACCTTCTCTTAAACGTAGTTATAAAGCTACGTTTAATATAGAGACTCTTAAGGGAAAGTCAAGCCCCTCCATTCATTGTGACGAGCACCTGCCGCATACCGGCGAGAATTCTGTTCACGTCCAGAGGTCTGTCCTGATATCTCCCAGCGAAGATATATCGGTGCGAGCCAGCAGGATGCTTGCTCTCCGATTCGAGGCGAGCAACGCTCTTCTCACCTCTGGGAGAAGTGGAGCGCTTCTTATCTCGCCATTTGGGGTTCCTTTAGTCCACCCCGGTCGAAGGTCACGAAAATGAACATAGTAGATGCCGTTGGCAGAACGCCGAAAAAACCGGCGCATCGCTACTCCCTCGCACGGGCCTGCTGTAGGCCGTGCATAGGGTGCAGGTGTACCGGTTTTTCGTTTGCTACCTTGTTAAATCCTTGTCCTGTAAAGCCGAGACCGGGAATCGCCCTCCGCGATTCGGCATCCTGCCTCATCGCTCCGGGCCGGGGAAAGCGCTCTCGCCCGCGCCGCGCGCTCGCCGGCTCGCGCGCTTCCGTGCGGGCTCGACCGGAAGTCGCGCTCATCGAATCGCGCGACTTCCGGAGCGCTTTCCCTTCGATTCCCGGTCTCGGCTCAAAATAAAAAACCACCTTTCGGTGGTTTTTTTAGAAATTCAGCCGAGACCGGGAATCGAACCCGGTACCTGCGCATTACGAGTGCGCCGCTCTGCCAAGTGAGCTATCTCGGCGAAGACTCGACGACTATACCGGGGAGAAAGACGAAAATCAAGAGGAAGGTCCCTTCCGAAAGCGGGGCGAAAGGCCCGAAAGGCTACTTTTTCCTTCGCGAGTTCACGAATCGGATGAAGTCGTTGATGTTCTTGACGACGATGCGGTCGGGGTAGACTTCAAGGCGACGCTGGTTGGCGAAGTGGTTGAGTATGGCCTGGACTTCGTTGTCCGACATGCCGGCCCAGTGCGAGACGTCCTCCATCGTCACCTTGAATTCGCGCTTTTCCCCGTCCTGCTCGCCGCCAGATACGGCCGCGTTGGTCTCGTAGAGCATGAGGAAGACGTCGGCGATGCGGGCCTGGGGGTCGTCGAGGGTGAGGATCATGAAGCGGCGCTTCTGGTCCCAGATGCGCTTGGTGAAGAGCTTGAGGAGCCGCAGGGCGATCTGGGGGTTGCCCATCATGAGCACTTCGAAGTTGGCGCGGTTGAACTCGAGCACCTTGACCGCGTCGATGGCCTGGGCCGTGGCCGATCGCGGCGCGCCTTCGAGAATGGCCATCTCGCCGAAGATCTCGGGCGGCTGG
Organism: Rectinemataceae bacterium; assembly: GCA_035530095.1. GTDB lineage: Bacteria > Spirochaetota > Spirochaetia > Treponematales > Rectinemataceae > JAJXZP01. The sequence continues at coordinate 7,212 of DATKVK010000053.1, forward strand.
AGGATGTCGATGGTCTTCTCGAGCTCGCCGACGATCTTCGAGATCTTCACCCGTCCGCCCTGGATCAGGTAGAAGCTGTCGCCCGGCTCGTATTCGGCGAAGATGAGCTCGCCCGGCTGGTAGGTCCGCGCGAAGCGGGTGAAGGCTGCCAAATCAGCCATGTTTGCCCTCCTCGAGCTGGCGGAGCGACCTGGTCGCCTTGATCCTCGTCGACGCGTCCTCGTCGCTTTCCATCGAGAGGATCTTCTTGTAGAAGCCCTTGGCGCGGGTCGCGTCACCCTTGCGCTCGTAGGATTGTCCGAGCCAGTAGAGCGTGTCGATGAGGTCGGGGTGCTTGGGGTAGGTCTGCACCAGCTGGGTGAAATGCTTGATGGTGAGGTCGTACTGCTGGAGCATGTAGAGGCAGCGCCCCATGTCGTAGAGGGCCTTCATGGTGTATTCGGGATCCTCGTTGACCTCGACGATGCGCTTGAAGCCGGCGAGGGCTTCCTTGTAGCGCTCCGAGCTGAAGAGGCTCACCGCGTCGTAGTAGTCCTTGGCCGCGCCGGAGAGCGTGTCGCCGGGGGCTCGCTGGGCGGGCGGCACCGAGGCCACGAGCTCGTCGGCGCTCTCGGCCTTGGCGCGGCCGCTGCGGCCGGAGGCGTCGGCGACGAGGGGCGCGGGACCCCTGCCGTCGCCGTACTTGACCGAGCCCGCCTCGGCCATTTCGAGATACCGGCTGGCCTGCTCCGCCAGCTTGCCCGCCGGATAGTAGGTCAGGTAGCGGCTGAAGACATACTTGCCCTGGGAATACTGCCTGCTCTTGAGATAGTACTCGCCGGCCTTGAACAGCCCGTACTCCGGGCTCTGGGCCTCGGACTTCTCGAGCAGGTTCTCGACCTGCTTGTGCACCCGCCTGAGCTGGTTCGAGAAGACCTTGAGCATCTTCATGATGATGCGGGTGTTCGCCTGGGCGAAGACCTCGAACTCGGGCACGGTGAAGACGAGGACCTGGGTGTCCGATAGCACGAGGGCGTTCTCCTCCCGCGGGTACTTGCCCAGGGCGCTCTTCACGCCGAAAAACTCGCCCATCTGTATGATCTCGCGCGTTTCCTTGCCCGTCTCGATGTCGGCGTAGTTGAGGCTCACCTTCCCCGCCTGGAGAATGAAGACCTTGTCGCTCACATCTCCCTGGAAATAGATCACCGAGTTGGCGCGGTAGCTTGCTACCTTAGGCATCCTGTCAGGCTCCCGTCCGGATCTCCTCGAAAGCCGTCAGACTTTCGGGAAAGCCACAATATAGTGTAGGCCGTGCGGCCCTGCATTGCCAGCCCGCCGAGGAGTCCGGCCGCGAATCTTCGCTCGTCGATCATGGTTTCTACGGCTCGAAGGGCAGGTAGTCCAGTTTCTTGTCGAAACCCACGAGTGAACGCAGCTGTCTATACAAGGCCGCGGGCTCGCCCTTTACGAAGGTCGCGCGCCCGCCGAGGTCGATCCTGCCGTAGCCTCCCGCCTCGAGCTCGCGCGAGAAAAAATCGCCGTACTTGTCTTCGTCGCCCAGGACGGGCGAGCCTGCGACCGTCAGAAGTTCGAGATCCTCGGGACGCGATGCGCAGAGGCTCTCGTAGGGGTCGTCGGCGCGCGTTCGGAAGACCGCGAAGTCGGCGTAGGCTCCCGGCTCGACGATGCCGACCCTGCCCTCCATGCGCAAGGCTTTCGCCGCGTTGGAGCTCACCATCTCGAAGAGGGACTTCGCGGGAAGTTCCTCGCCGTACAGCTCGCGGTAGCTCGAGCGGGCGAAGCGCATCTCCTCGAGGAGATTTACGGAGCCGGTGTGGGTCGAGTCCGTGCCGAGGGCCACATTGACCCCCGCGCGGAGCATCTTCCGGATCTTGCAGGTCAGGTTGAACATGAAGCGGTTCGAGGCGGGGCACCAGGCCACCGAGGCCTGGGCTCGCTTGACCTTGCGGATGTCCTCGTCCGAAAAGCCGATGCAATGGACCAGGAGATCGTGCTCGTCGAGCGCGTCGGCCCGTTCGAGGACGCCGATGCCGTCCTGGCTTTCCGGGTCGAAGCCCTCTTCGAGATGGGTGATGAAGGGCCAATCGCGCTCGACTGCCCATCGATGCTCGATCTCCACGCCCTCTCCCCAGCCCAGGTCGAAGGAGGAGCACTCGTGGGCCAGGCAGTAGTTCTTGATCACGCGGATGGGAAGCTGCGCCAGGTGGGCTTCGTTCAGTTCGTGGGGGAAGTGGTCGTTGACCGTGCCGACGCCGGAGAAGAGGTTCTTGTAGGCGCCGAGCTTGTACATCGTGGCCACATCGATGGAAGAGCGCTCTTTGTAGACGGGGGAGGCCTTGAGGTCCGCGTCCCAGGGGGCCCAGTTCAGGTAGAACGAGCCGGGCGCCGGGCCCACGCGCGGCAGGTAATTGCCGCGCAGATGGTCATGGACATTGACGAGGGCGGGGAAGACGATCGAGGCCGAACCGATCTTGAGCTCGCGCCGCGAGCCCAGGCCGAATCCCGTCACCTTGCCATCCTCCACGCGCACGGAGGCTGAGCCGCGGATTTTGCGTGGAGTAACGACGGTGGCATCGGTCAGAGCGTATGCGGTCACGGCTCCCATCCTAGGGAACCTCGGTCTACCGGCTGGTCGTCGAGGTCCCCTTATGATTCTCGGCGGAGGAGGGCCGGACATTCACTGTCTTTTAGTCCGGGCAGAGGCGCAGGGCCAGGGCCGCCGCGCCGAAAAGCCCCGCGGCGGACCCGAGCGCCGGCCTGCGCACGAAGCCTGCGATGGTTTCGGGATCGGCCAGGGGCTGGATGTAGCCGGCGAGCTCCTCGCCCACGAGGATCGACACGCGCTCGGCCAGGCCCGGACGCAGGCCCACGCCGCCGCCCATGAGGATGCGCTCGGGCGACAGGATCAGGGTGTAGGCCGCGAAGGCCCGCGCGAGGTACCGGGCCTCGAGGCCCCAGGCCTGGTGGTCGGGATCGAGGTCCTGCGGCGGGCAACTCCAGCGGAGAGCCAGGGCGGGACCGGAGGCCATGCCCTCGATGCAGTCGCGATGGAAGGGGCAGGAGCCCGGGAAGTCGTCGCTCTCCAGGCGGGCGACCTTGATATGCCCCAGCTCGGGGTGGGTCATGCCGTGCAGCAGCTCGCCGCCCGAGAAGACGCCGCCGCCGATGCCCGTGCCCACGGTGACGTAGACGAAGTCGCGGAGGCCGCGGCCCTCTCCCCATAGGTGCTCGCCGTAGGCGGCGGCGTTGACGTCGGTGTCGAAGGCCACGGCCACGTCGAAGGCTTTCTGGAAGTAGCCGGCGATGTCCGTGTCGGACCAGAAAGGCTTGGGCGTGGAGGTGATGTGTCCCCACGCGGGACTGTTCAGGTGCACTTCGACCGGGCCGAAGCAGCCGATGCCGAAGTAATCGATGCGCCCGTGCGCTTCGGCCGCCCGGACGAGGAAGTCGCGGGCGGCCGCGAGGGTGGTTTCCGGAGTGGTGGTGGGCACCGTGCCCTGTTCGAGCAGCACCGGCTTGCCTCGGGTCGAGCAATCCGACATGAAGAGGCCGCAGGCGAATTTCGTGCCGCCGGCCTCGATGGCCGCGATGATCATGAGTCGCTCCTTGCCGAAGAGACGTGCTTGGCGTACATGAAGTAGTCGTCTCCGGGACCGTAGAAATCCGGGATATGCCCGATGAGGGCGTAGCCCGACTCGACGAGGAGCCGCCTGTCCACGGCCTTCTCCCTGCGCCGCGACATCTCGAAGCGGACGATCGCCGAGACCTCGCCGCGCAGGGCCTCGCGTTCCACGTCCTCGAGGAGCCGCGCGCCGGCTTCGCGGACGGCGCGGGAGGACGCGAGACAGAAGGCGGTCACGTCGAAGGTGAACTCCGTGCTCGCTTCCCTCCTCACGAGGGCGAAGCCTTCGAGGGCCTCGCCTTCGCGACGCTCGACGAGAGTATAGGGCTCGCCGGGATTCCCGGCCCAATCTCTCAGCGACTCCGTCAGCATCTCCAGCTCGATGTCGAGGAAGGCTCCCGTCTCCCGGGCGAGGCGCAGGCAGCCGTCGATGTCGGTCAACGTATCTCGATGCCGAGCCTGGGCTCGAAGACGTAGTTCCTTCCCGGCTGGACGTCGATATAGGACTCGACGGCCATGCCGCCCGAGACGAGCCTGAGGGAATGCCGTCCGGCGCCTATGAGGCCGCTGGTCGCGCTCTGGACCTGCCCGTCGATGAAGAGCCTGATCTGCTCGAAGTGGCGGCCGTTCAGGTCGCGGTTGATCATGGCGTCGGGGAGCACGAGCCGCCAGGTCGACATGGCGGGAACGAGGGTGGCCACGAGATTCTGCGGACCGGAGAGGTTCAGCTGCGAGCTGTAGTCGGCGAAGCCGGGCGCCCGGATGGTGATCGAATACGAGCCGGGCGGGAAGATCCCGGTGTACGGGGTCTGCCCCACCGGGCTGCCGTTGACGATGACCTGGGCCCCCGGGGCGTTGGGCGCGTCGATGCCCAGCTGGAAACCCTGGGCCTGGAGGTTGGCGTAGATCTGCACGGGGCCGTTCACCAGGACGTTCTGGCTGAAGTCGGCGTAGCCGGGCGCCCGGACCAGGATGGTGTAGGAGCCGCCGGGGATGCTGGCGCTGAAGGGGATCGTGCCCGCGGGATTGCCGTTGATGAAGACGCTGGCCCCCGGTACGTTGGCGTTGATGCTGAGGCTGTTGCCGTAGCCGAACAGCTGGGGCTGCTGGACCGTGGCGGGCGCAGGCGGCGGGGGCGGCGGCGGTTGCTGCTGCCATTGCGGCTGCTGTCGTTGAGGCCATTGCGGCTGCCGCTCCTCCGGTCCCGGGCCGCGGAGCCTGACGTTGAGCGTGATGGGATAGGAGCCGGCCCTGACGACGGTTTCGAAGGTGCGGAAACCGTTTTTCTGGACCCTGATCTGGACCTCGCCCTGGGGAATCAGGAACGAGAAGTTGGGCGTGGTGCTCCCGGCGAGATGGCCGTTGATGTACACCTGCGCGCCCAGCTCGTCGCAGATGATGTTGAGCGAGGTCTTGTTCTGCGCGAAGGCCGCGCCGGCCGCGAGGGCCACGAGCGCTGCCGCCAGCGCCAGTATGCGTTTCATAGGTCTCCTCTCCATGAGTCGGTCCCGAGAAGCGGCCAGTCTCCCGATCGGGAAGGCCGTACGGGCGGCTCGGAACCAGTATAGTCTTCTTCGCTCGCCGTTTCCATCGGGAAGACTCCGGCGAAGCCCCGCCGGCGCCGCGGAAGGGCGGAGAGTGTCGGTGCGGGCACGCTTGTTTTCCCCGGGCGAAGTGATATTGTATCGGTAGAGTCGCCTTGAAGCCTACGAAAGGCTCTCGCCGCGAGAACGAGCGGGAGGCGAAGGCTGCGGCCCATGCCCGGTTTTGTCGACGATCAGGAGGTTACGGTGAACAGAAAAGGTATGGCGGCCATCGCCCTCGCGCTGCTCGTCGGCAGCGGGGCCTACGCCCAGTTCGGTCCCTGGGGCCGCCCCCACATCGCCCTCGGCTTCGCGGGCTCGATCTACTCGAACACGAGCCAGAGCCTGGGCGCCAATCTCTCCCAGCTCCACGACGGCAACGGCGTCTTCTACGGCCCCCTCATCGAGGTGGGCATGGGGCACTTCGCCCTCGGCGGCTCCTTCGCCTTTTCGTTCTACCAAGAAGACTGGTCCTCAAATCAAGACGGTTCCTGGATAGTCAAGATGATGGACTACGACCTCAACCTCTACCTCCAGGGCCACCTCTTCGACTACGATTCCATCGTGGACCCCTTCCTCGAGTTCGGAGGCGGGGTCGCAGCAAAGAACTTTCAGGATGACAGTCAAGGGAATAATCCCCTCTCGATCGCTACCTATCTCGACCTAGGCATTGGGATCGGACTCAACTTCGGGAGTCTGGGGATTTTCGCCAAAACAAATTACGCCTTTCCCGGATCGCCAGTCCAGAAAACCGTCAACCAATACGATGCTATGGGCACTCTAATAGGCACGACGACCTACACGATGCCGATGTACGACATCCGCCAGTTCAAGTTCACCCTCGGGGCCAAGTTCATTCTGTAGCCGCGTAGGGCTCGCAGTAGCTCGTGCATTCGCAGATGAAGGCCTCGGCCAGAGCGGCGGCTATGGCGGCGCCGTGGGTGTTGAGGTGGATGCCGTCCACGAGGAGCCTAAAGCCGTTCGAAGCCGAGATCTCGTCGAGGCTGCGGCCGAGGAGGATCCTCGCCCGTATCGCCCGGCGTCCGATAGTCCCGAAGCGGCGGAAGGGCGGGGCGTGCGGGCTGGCCGGCAGGGACTCGAGGTACTCGACGAGCCGCTCCCGCAGGGGCAGGTAGTCGACCTCCTCGCTCTCGGCGACCTCGCGGATGATGGTCGAGTATTCCTCTGTCCGCAGGTAGGCGTAGTGGTCGCTCGCCTCGCCGATGGGCGGTATCGAGAAGAGCGCGATGCGCGCCCTCGTCTCGCGCTTCAGGCGGCGGACGACGAGGGTGAGGTTCTCGCGGAAGAACAGGGGATTGGGCCGCTCGGGGAAGCGCTGGATCGCGTAGTAGCCCAGGGCCGAGCGGAGGCCGAAGGTCGCGTTGACGTCGTTCGTGCCGATGAGGATGGTCACGGCGTCGGGATCGAGGGCTATGATCTGGTCCAGGCGGCCGGCCAGGTTGAAGGCGAGCTCCGAGTTGACGCCGGCGTTCACGAAGTCCCAGCGCGGGAGCCGGCCGGCCAAGAGGTCGACATAGTTCGCGCTCACGGCGCCGCGCGTGATGGAGTCGCCCGCGCAGACGGCGAGGTGCTTCTCCCGCGCGCCGTCGGGGTGGGCGAGGACGTAGGAGGCAGGGTCGTTGTCGGGCGGCACGAGGCGCAGGCGCGAGATTCCCAGGTAGGCGAGCACGGTGAGCGCGAGGCTGACGACGAGGAGCACGTTGAGCGGCGTCACCCTGTCGCCCCGCGGGGGCCTTCGATCTCGGCGAGCCTGCGCTCCACCTCGGCCAGCCGCTCGCCCAGGCGCTCGATGCTGCGCGTAAGCCGTTCCTTCTCGCGCTCGAGCCGCTCGGAGGCGTCCTCGGGGGCGGGCGCGGCCAGGAAGCGGGCCTTGACCGAGGCGGGGCTGGAGCCGCCGCGCAGGGCGTCGAGCGCCTCGGCGCGCAGCCCCGGGTCCCGGATGCCGGCGGCCATCCTCATGCCGTCCCAGCCCACGTCGGGGTCGACCTCGTAGACCGCCGCCCGCGCCGCCTGAGACGCGGTGCTCCGGGGCACGCCCAGGGCGCGGTCGACGTAGTCCTCGAAGCGGGCCTTGTGGCGGCGGCAGAGTTCCTGCGCCTCGATCATGAGTCTGCCGAACTCGAGCATGACGCGGCCGTTCTCGGCCAGGCAGCTTTGCTTGATGCGCCGCGTGAGGTCGACGAAGCCGGGCTCGGTATCGAAGAGATTGCGGTAGTGGCCCTTGGCCTCCGCCGCCACAAGCAGCTCGTGGAAGATGGCCCAGAACTCGTTCGTGTGGGCCCTGCCCGAGGCCTGGCCGCCCTTGCGCTCGCAGTGCAGGTGGTGGGCGTACTCGTGGAGCGCCGTGTAGACGAGCTGCTCGTCCGACTCGAAGTTGCGGTTGTGGATGATGATCTCTCGCGTGGCGGGCTTGTAGAGACCGTTGACTATGGGGCTTTCCTTGCCCGAGAAAATGACGGAGAACTCGGTCTGCGGCTCGGCCGTGTCGAGCAGAATGCGTTTGACATTGTCCTGGTTCATGCGAAGCCCATAATAGGCTCTTTCGTCAACGAGTCAAAGCCCGTTCGATCTCGGTCTGGTTGAAGCCGACGATGATGCGGCCGTTCACGTCTATCACGGGCACGCCCATCTGTCCCGAGCGTCTGAGCATCTCGTCGGCCCGGCGGAGGTCGGCGGCCACGTTGTATTCCGTGAAGGAAATGCCGTTTTGCCTGAAATAATCCTTGGCGAGTCTGCAATAGCCGCAGCTCGGGGTCGTATATATGGTGACGGGCATAATGAGACTTCCTTTCTGCGATTGTGGATATATGCAAATTATGGAATATCTCTGGCGAAGTCAAGAAAAGCGGAGCTCGCGCCCGTGGCTTGGTGCGCGCGCTGTCAATCATCGGATGCTCCGGCCGGCGTTCTTCGGGCATGCGCTTCTGCACTCGCCTTGCGGCACCCTCGCTCGTCTTTTCGCTTTTTTGCGGCCTGCTTCCCGGCCTTCTCCCGCCCGCTCGGGCCCAGGAGCGGCGATTCGGCGGCGGCATGGACCTCTGCGCCGACGGAGAATCTCTGCGCAGCCGCCTCCTGCTCGGCGCGCCCGGCTCGTCCCGCCTCGCCGTCATGCTCGACGAGGGCGAGAACGGCGCCCGGCTGGTCGGGTCCTTCGATTTCGAAGCCGAGGGCTCCGGAACGCGCGTGGCCGCCGGTCCCGGCTCGGCCTCGGGGGCGCTCAGGCTGCTCGCCGATCCGGCTTACCTCTCCTCGGGCCTCGACGCTAGGCCCGGCGTTGAGCTCGACAGCTCGCTTTCCTCGGGCACCGCTGTCCTCGGCGTGGAAGCGGGGGCGCTCTCGGTCTTCGCCCTGGAGAGGGGCGCGGGGGCGGGAATCGTGCTCCCGGCTACGGGGAGCGTGCTCGGCGAGCCCCAGGGCGCGTCGCCGCCCGAGGCCGCAGCCGCCGGTCTGGGACTGACCCTGCCCTGGGGCGGGGGCAGCATCGGTACGGTTGCCTCGGCCTCGCTGAGGACCGGCCGCGCGGGAGGCGAGGGCTGGAGGCCCGATCCGAGCCCCGACAGCCCGGGGCTGGTGGTCGACCTGGGCCTCCTGCGGACCCTGAACTGGCCCTCGGGTCGGGCGGCTGTGGGGCTCGCGGCGAGCCAGGGGCGGGTGGAGGGGCCGGGGCTGGCCGCCCGGATCGAGGCCGAAGAGAGGCGGGGCGCCTTCAGCCTGCGGGCGGCCGCCGGAGCGGCGGGCTCGGGGTTCCGCGGTCTCTACGGATCGAAGCCGCTCAACGAACTCGGGGTCGCCGCCGATCTGCGCCTAATCCTGCGGCGCTCCGCGGCGCTCGGCCTCGGTCTGAGGCTGAAGTCCAAGCCCGCATCGACGGCGACGGAATCCGAAGCCGCGCCGGGCTGGGACTCCGGAGGGGCCGAGCGCAGCGCCAGACTGAGCTTCGCTGCGCCCTTGCCGCAGTACGGCAGGAGCCTAGACCTTTCCTGCGCCGTGGAGAACGGCGCCGATGTTCCGGCCGCCCTCCGGCTCGGTATGGCTCTGGCTGCCTCCCTGCGCTCGGAGGCCGGGCTGTGGCGCAGCCGCTGGGGCGCCGAGCTGCGCTTCGGGGGCGAGAGCGGCCCCGGTTTCGACGGGCTCTCGCTGTCGCTCACGGCCGGCAGGACTCCGCCCCAGGATGTCCTCGGCCCGGAGCTCGAAGCGAGGCTCGGCCTCGAACTCTTGGACGGCGGAGCCGCGGAAGCTCCCGCCCTGGCCGATCTCGGGATCGATCTCTGGCTGCCCCTGCGCTCCTCCTCGCGCCTGGGACTTGGCGTCGACGTGCCGAGCCCCGGCTTCCGCCTCGACCGGCTGGATGCCGCTCCGGCCGGAGAAGCGAAACTGAGCTTGTCGTATCGCTGCAGGTTCTGACCCTGCGGTCCGCCCGTTCATCATTCCGGGAATCGTCCCGAAACCAGCGATGAGCCGACATCCTTCATGGCAGTGTGCAGACCTTCTCTTTCATGCGCCGGTTCATTTCGCATGCCGGCGACGACCTGCACCTTGTCGACTTCGAATTCCAGCAGCTGGAACATTTTTTTCGTATACTCGAAATACGCCTGGAACATGCCGGAATCGGGATTGCCTTGATTGAACACAAGAAGCAGCCGCTTTTTCGCGGCAGCTTTTTCTTTGAAATGCGGAGAGAATCGCGGAGAGATCTGGGCAAACAACCTGTCGGTGAAGATCTTCGCCTGGGCGCTCATCTGCCCCATGTAGACCGGCGAGCCGAGAACGAGGGCGTCGGCCTGCTCGAGCGCGGCATAAAGCCTCTGCATGTCGTCGTCGATGCTGCAACCCCGATCCCGATCGCCGGTGTGGCAGCTCAGACAACCCCGGCACGGTTTGATATCGAGTTCGCCGAAATGCCAGGAACAAGTTTCGGCGCCCTGTTCTTTCGCCCCTTCGAGTATTCTGTCTACTATCCAAGCGGTATTGCCCGCCTTTCGCGGACTTGCGATAAGTCCGATGATTTTCATCGTTCCTCCTTGCGCGCGCGCGTATGATTTGGATGATGAAAATCATCGTATCGCCTTATTGTTTCCGTGTCAACAATAAGGCCGAGCCATTGCCGGAAAAGCCGCCCGGGGAAAGCGGAGCTGGACGCAAGGAGGAACGCCCCTTGCCTTAGTTAGATTGTTTCATAAGCGCTTCCATTATTCAAAATCATTTCCCTCTGCAATATCCACACCTAGCTTCCTTATCTCCTCATCCAGATGCCTGCTGTACTTTTCCACGAAGCCGAGCACGATATCGAATTGCTCCTCGGTCACCTGCGCGAATACGGCCTTATCCCGCTCTTGAAACTCTCGGTGCAGAGCCTCGTGGAGCTTGAAAATCGCCTTCCCCTGTTTCGTGAGCCTGAAATAGATTTCTTTCCTGTTGTCCGGCTTCTGATAGCTTTCGATAAAGCCTTTCCCCATGAGCTTCTTGGCCAGCTTGCTGATGGCGCCCCTCGTCACGTAGAAGGACTCCGCGAGCCGCGTCACGTTGGGATCTGCGTTTCGTCCAATGTATTCGATACAATGCACTTCGGAAGGCTTCAAACCCTTGAGCCTGTCTTTCATCGTGAACTTGTTGAGCGACGCCATCTTGTTCAGGAAGTCGGTGAAACTCATCATGACCTGTTCTTCTCTGTTCACGGCCCGTCCTCCCGCCCGTCGGTGCATCGGCAATCATAGACCAGATTTTTGTCTCCGTTTCAACACTGTCGGCGTGATCATTCCAAGACTCGAGGCCCGGTCACTCTCCGTCGAGGAGGGCCGCGAGGTCGAACCAGGGAAGTCGGCCCTCCGCACCGCCGAAGGCGAGTTCGAGGGCGAAGCGCGCGGCGTCGAAGATGCCGGGGCTTTCGGGCGGGGCGAGCCCGGGAAAGCGGGCGGCGAGGCTTTCCGCTATGCCGGAGTCGCCGGACGCCGCGGCCGAGCCGGGCGGCGCCCGTTTTACGGGGCCGTCGGCGCTGCGCTCGACCGAGGCGTCCGTTTCGATGCCGAGGCCGCCGAGCTCGGCGGCGAAGGACGCCGCGTGGCGCGCGCTTTCGGTGATGGGCTCGTCGAAGTAGGCGAGGACCCGGCCGGGGCGGGCCGCCGCGATGGCGGCGCACAGGAGGGAAAGCGCTCGGCCGAAGGCTTCGCGGTCGGCAATGTGGCCGTGCGAGGCGCCGGCGTCGCGCAGGAGCCCGTCGCTGCCGAGAAAGAGGGGGCGGCCGCCGAGGTAGTGCATGACCGTGAAGACCTGGTTGTGGCCGTCGACGAGAAGCGGCTCGCCGCGGACCGAAGAGACCAGCAGGGCTCGCCTGCGCCGAGAGGGCTCGGCTGCGGCCACGCCGCGGAAGAGCACGAGCCGCTCCTCGCGGGAGAGCCGCAGCCGGTCCCCGACGAGCTTGAGGGCCGCCGCGCCGGGGTAGCCTCGGTCGAGGAGCCAGCGGTAGTCGCGCGCCGCCTCGCGGACGGCTTCCGAAGCCTGGTACATGTCGCAACTCTAGCCTGAATGCGGCCCGAGGTCAGGCCCCGCGCGGCCGGGACGTCGCGGACGGAGCGCCGCCGATGGATCGCTGCGGCCGTGACTCGTTCTCGGCTTCACTCGATCGAGGAATCGGTCTATTATGAGCCGCTGTGGCTCGTCGCGGGCGCCCAAGGCCGCCCGCGGGCGGAAAGGAAAGCAGGTGACAATCGACGCAGATCGCAGCGCCCTCCTCGTCGTGGACGTCCAGAACGATTTTTGTCCCGGCGGAGCCCTCGCCGTGAGCGGGGGCGACGAGGTCATAGAGCCGATCAACAGGATGATTCCGGCCTTCCGGCACGTGGTGCTGTCCCAGGATTGGCATCCCGCCGATCATGTGTCCTTCGCCTCGAACTGGCCCGGGCATGCGCCTTACGAGCTCGTCGAGGCCGACGGCATCAAGCAGCTGCTCTGGCCGGATCACTGCGTCCAAGGCAGCCCGGGGGCCGCGTTCAAGGCCGGGCTCGCCGCAGACCGGGCGAGTCTGGTGCTGCGCAAGGGCACGAGACCGCGCCTCGACTCCTATTCGGTCCTCTTCGAAAACGACCGGAAGACCAAGACCGGTCTCGAAGGCTGGCTCCGATCGCTCGGCGTCGAGGAGCTCTGGCTCTGCGGCCTGGCCAGCGACTACTGCGTGTTCTACTCGGCCATGGACGCGCGGAAGCTGGGCTTCGGCGTCGCCGTGGTCCGGGACGCGGTGCGGGGCGTGGACCTCCCTTCGGGCGGCGTCGAGCGGGCCTTCGAGGAGATGCGGCGCGCGGGCGTCCGCTTCGTCGATTCCGGACAGGTGGCCTAGCTTCCATGCAGAGCGCGCTTTTCTCCGATTTCTACGAATTCACGATGGCTCAAGGCTACTGGAAACGCTCGGGCGGCAGCGACGGCGCCGCGGTCTTCGACGTCTTCTTCCGGCGCCAGCCCTTCAAAGGCGGGTATTCGGTCTTCGCCGGCCTCCAGCCCCTGCTCGAATCGCTGGCCGATTTCCGCTTCTCGGGCGAGGACCTCGCCTGGCTCGAGTCCCTGGGCATGTTCGAGCGCGGCTTCCTCGACTACCTTGCCGATTTCCGCTTCCGGGGCGATGTCTGGGCCGCCGCCGAAGGCGAGGTGATCTTCCCGCAGGAGCCCCTGCTGCGCATCCAGGCCGACATCATCGAGGCGCAGATCGTCGAGGGGCTCGTGCTCAACACGCTCAATTTCCAGAGCCTCATCGCCACCAAGGCCGCGAGAGTCTGGCGGGCGGCCAACTTCGGCCGCATCATGGAGTTCGGCCTCCGCCGCGCGCAAGGCGTCGACGGGGCCCTCTCGGCGTCGCGGGCGGCGTTCATAGGCGGGGCCGAGGGCACGTCCAATTCGCTCGCGGGCAGGATGCTCGGCATTCCCGTCATGGGCACGATGGCCCATTCCTGGGTCATGTCCTTCTCCACGGAGCGCGAGGCCTTCGACGCCTACGCGGAGATCTATCCCGACAAGGCGATCTTCCTCATCGATACCTACGATACCCTCGAGAGCGGCATAGGCAACGCGATCGCCTCGGGTCGGGCTCTGGCCGCGGCGGGCAAGCGCTTCGGGGTGCGCCTCGACTCGGGCGACATCGCCTATCTTTCCCGCGAGGTGCGCAAGGCCCTGGACGCGGCGGGGCATCCCGACGCCTTCATCGTGGTCTCGAACGAGCTCGACGAGGAGATCATCGAGCACCTCGTCGCCGACGGCGCGCCGGTGGACCTCTGGGGAGTGGGCACGCATCTCGTGACCGGCGGCAGCGAGGCCTCGTTCACGGGCGTGTACAAGCTGGCCGCCGTGGAGCGCTCGGGCGTGCTCGAACCGACCATGAAGCTGTCGGACAACCCCGAGAAGTCGACCAACCCCGGGGTCAAGCAGGTCTGGCGCCTGTACGGCGGCGACGGTTCCGCGTTGGCCGATCTCGTCGCGCTGGACGACGAGAAGATCCAGGCCGACTGCGACCTGGTGCTCCACCACCCCTCCACCGACTGGCGCTTTTTCCGGGCCTGCCCCGAGACGGCGCGGCCCCTCTTGGCGAAGGTCATGGAAAAGGGGAGGCCGATCGCCGCGGCGCCCGCCCTGGCCGAGTCGCGCGCGGCGCTTCGCCGAGAGCTGTCCCGCTTCGACGCGAGCTATCTGCGGCATTTGAATCCGCACGGCTACAAGGTGTCGATCTCGACCCGTCTGCGCGACCTCAAGCTCGGCTTCATCGACCGCTTCATGAAGTGAGAGGCGGCGCTCGGCCGCCGGCGCCCTCCAGGGCCGCGGCGACGTCGGCCGGGGGCCTGATGGGCCTGCCGCCGCTCATGAAGGCGGCGGTGACGAGGCCTCGGGCCGCCTGGTCGCGGTCGGGCAGCCGCAAGACCTCCTGCTCGAACACGAAGCGCATGATCCCCTGTCTGCGCACCGAACTCCGGACGATGAAACGGTCGCCGCTGCGCAGGGGCATCCGATAGTCGAGTTCGACGCGATGCACGACGGCGTCGGCGCCGCGCTCGTGGAGCTCGGCGAAGTCGAGGCCCAGCGCGCGCAGAAAGCGGTGCCGCGCATGCTCGAGATAGTGCTGGTAGACGGCGTTGTTCACGATGCCCTGCAGGTCGCACTCGTAATCCCTGACCTCGAGCTCGATCTCGAAGGCTTCCCCGTTAGCCATGCGTTCCCACCGCTCGCGGTCCGCTTCCCCGGTCTAGAGTTCGGTCTGCGCGCCTATCTCGACGACGCTGTTCGGCGGCAGGCGGAAGAAGTCGGTGGCGTTGAGCGCATTGCCGAACATGAAGCCGAAGAGCCGCCTGCGCCAGTAGCTCATCGGGCTCTTCTTCGCGGTGACGATCAGGGATTCGCGGCCGACGAAGTACGTGGTGGCCATGGACTGAGGCGAGAAACCGGGGATCTTCACCCGGGCCAGGGCGGCGGGGACATCGGGAGTCTCGCTGAAGCCGTAGCTCAGGATCACTTGCCAGATGCCGTCGGCGTGGCCCGTGATCACGGCGCGTTCCTGCTCGTCCACGTTCGGAAGGTCGACGTTCCGCACCGAGGCGATGATCGTCTGCTCGTGGAGGATGCGGTTGTGCTTGAGGTTGTGCAGGAGCGCCTTGGGCACGCCCCGGGGATCCCCGGTCATGAAGACCGCCGTCCCCGGGACGCGCACCGGCGGGTTCATGGCGATGCTGGCCGCGAAGACGTCGGGTTCGAGCCTGAAGGAGCTCATCTTGGCGTGGAAGAGGGCGCGGCCGTCCATCCAGGTGCGCATGAGAAGGAAGATTCCGACGGCGAAGGCCACGACGATCCAGCCTCCGGAGACGATCTTGGTGGCGTTCGCCACGAAGAACATGCTGTCCAGGACGATGAATACCGCCGCGACCGGGATCACGAGGGCGAGGGAGACCTTCCAGATGCGCCGGGCGACGTAGATCATGAGACCGGTGGTGATGAGCATGGTGGCCGACACCGCTATGCCGTAGGCGTTGGCGAGGCGGCCCGATTCGCGGAACGCGAGCACCAGGCCGATGGTGCCCGCCATGAGGAACCAGTTGATCGAGGGCACGTAGACCTGGCCGATCTTCTCTTCGGAGGTGTGCCTCACCTGGATGCGCGGCCAGTAGCCCAGCTGGACGCTCTGGCGCGCGAGCGAGAAGGAGCCGGAGATGACGGCCTGCGAGGCGATGATGGTGGCCGTCGTCGCGAGAATGACGAGCGGGAACAGGGACCAGGCGGGGGCGATGCGGTAGAAGAGGTTTGAGACCTCGCCCGAGCCGTTGAGGAGGTAGGCTCCCTGGCCGATGTAGTTGAGGACGAGGGCCGGATAGACGAGGAAGAACCAGGCCCTCCGTATGGGCGCGGCGCCGAAATGCCCGAGGTCCGCGTAGAGCACCTCGGCGCCGGTCAGCGCGAGAAAGACCGAGCCGAGCACGTGGAGGCTCATGAGCCCCTCGCGGTTCAGGAAGCCGACGGCCCACAGCGGATTGAGCGCGGCCAGGATGCCCGGACGTTGGGCGATCGAGGCGAGGCCGAGGGCCGCCAGCACCGCGAACCAGACGCAGATGATCGGGCCGAAGAGCTTGCCGATCTTCGCGGTTCCCCGCGATTGGAAGAGGAAGAGCAGGAGCAGGACGCCGATCGCGAGCGGAACGATGAGGGGCTTGAACGCGGGGGTGATGATCTCGAGGCCTTCGATCGCCGAGAGGACCGAAATCGAAGGCGTGATCATGCCGTCGCTGTAGAGCAGGGCGGCCCCCACGATGCCGAGCACGGCGACGAGGCCGGCGCGCTTTCCGCGAGTGTTCGTAAGATTCCTGCCGACGAGGCTGACGAGGGCGAGGATGCCCCCCTCGCCCTTGTTGTCCGCCCGGAGGACGACAAGCAGATACTTGACGCAGACGACGAGGGTCAGCGACCACAGAAGCAGGGAGACGATGCCGAGCACGTTGTCGCGCTCGATGGCGATGCCCCGTTCCGGAGCGAAGCATTCGCGCAGCGCATAGAGGGGCGATGTGCCGATGTCGCCGAACACGATGCCGATGGCGCCGACGGCCAGGGCGACGGCCCGCTTGCGGCTCTCTGAGTCTGTGTCGGCTGGAGGGGAAGTTGTATCTTCGGACATACTCGGGACGATCATACAGGTTGTGGGGCGGTTTGTGCAATGACGACGCTCCGTCGGGCGGAGCCGGGCCACTTGTGGTCGCTTCGGGTCGAGATTATGGTAGCTGGAAAGCCCAACGAGGCTGGAATCAGGGATTTCGGAGGAAGAATATGGAACAGCGCCTCATCGAAGAAGCCTTCATCGCCTCGGTTCGCGGCACGTTCAAGGATATGTTCGGCCTCGAGGCCGCTGCGGACGGCGTCCGCGAGATCACCGGCGGCGAGGACCACGATTGGGACCTTACGGGTCTCATCGGTCTGGCGGGCCAGACCCAAGGCGTCGTGGCCCTCAGGCTGACGCGCGCTCTGGCCGGTGAGCTGCTCGCGGGTTCCGGCGTCGAGGCCTCGCACGATGAGGAGCGGCGCCAGCTCGAAAGCGGCATCGTCGGAGAGATCAGCAACATCATCGCCGGGGCGGCCACGGCTTCCATGGACGCCGAGATCGCCCCGCCCGTCATCATCAGCGGCCCCCGGCACAAGATCGGCTGGCCCAATATCGCGCCCGTGGTCGCGCTTTCCTTCAGCCTGCCGGACAGCGCCTTCGAAGTCGATCTCTGCCTCAAGGGGCGCTGAGCCTTCAGGCTGCGGCATTCGCGCACGGAACGTCCGAAGCCGATCCGGAAAGAGACCGAATCGCAGGATCGGCTCATCCGTCCGGCATCCCCGATCGCAGTTCGGAGAACGGCCGGATGGGCGAGCGATTCCTCTTCCGCCTATCACCCCGGCTTGAGTATCTTCTAGTTCGCATGGTATTCGAAGCTCTGCGGGCCGAGGGCCGCGATCCGACGGACAATCTGGCGCTGGAAGAGGCACTTCTTTCCCTTCCCGGCGATGCCGAGGCTCTTCTTCTGCTCTACGTCAACGATCCCTGCGTCGTGGTCGGCAGAAACCAGAATCCCTGGGCGGAGGTCGATCCCCGCTCGGATCTTCCCGTGCGCAGGCGCGTGTCGGGAGGAGGGACGGTCTATCACGACGCGGGCAATCTCAACTGGGCGCTTCTCGTCCCGCGCCGCCTGCACGACCAGGACGCCGAGCTCGCCCTTGTGGCCGGCGCGTTGTGCGCCTTAGGTTTCGGCGTCGAACCGGGGCCGCGCGGCGGCCTGTATCTGGGCGGCGGCTCCGATCGGGCGGGGGGCAAGGTCTCGGGCACGGCGAGGCGTTTCGGCCCCCGGCGGGTGCTCCACCACGGAACCATCCTCGTCGACGCGGACCTCGGCCGACTGCGCGCCTCTCTGGGCGGCATCAGACCCGTCTCCAGCCGGGCCGTGGCCTCGGTGCCCGGCCGGCCGGTCAATCTCTCGGCTCTGCGGCCGGGCCTGGGCGCAGAGGCCCTGGCGGCCGATCTGATGGCCTACTTCGCTTCGGCCGGCCTCGCCGGCGAGGCCGGGAGCGCCGAGTCCTTCCTGGCCGCCTCGGGTGCGGCCGAGGTCGCGCGGGAGGCGAGAGAGCGTCATCTCGGCTGGGACTGGACCTGGGGACAGACGCCCGACTTCAGCGTTTCGGCGCCCGCTTTGTCGGGCGACGTGATAGTCGACGTCAAAGGCGGCAGAGTCGCCGGCCTGCACGGCCCCGGCGCGAAGGACCGCGCCGATCTGCTGGGCCGTCGCTTCGAGTACGACCTGCCGCTCGCTCTTTCGAGATCGGACGGCGGAGCCGCTTAGCGCCGATCCCGCGCCAGGCATCCGGCGTCGAATGGAGGCTGCGATGGAGTTTTCGAATCTGTTGGGTACGGTCATCTCCATGTTGGGTCAATCCAAGTTCGGCATTCTCACGACGATCGATGAAGAAGGCTTCCCTCATTCGAGGTGGATGACCCCCACGGCGCTCGGGCGGACCAACGGGGCGATCTACGCGGTCACGGCCGACAACCTGGCCAAGGCGCGGCAGGTCCGCGCAAATCCCAAGGTGGCGTGGGGCTTCCAGAGCCGCGACCTCGGCGCCGTCGCGTGCCTGCGCGGCCTGGCCCGCCTCGTCGTCGATCCCCTGCTCGCCGCCGAGGTGCTGGAATCCATCGGTCCCAACCTCGGCGTGTTCTGGCGCCTGAGCGGCGATCCCCGGCGGCTCGTCGTGCTGGAGACGAAAGTTAAGCAAATATCTCTCTTCAATTCCGTCACCCTGGAACATTTCGAGGCGGAGGCCGGTCATGCCGTATAAGGAACCCGACGCGGAAGAACTCCTCGGCCTCCTCTCCCGGATGCAGCTCATCCGCAGCTTCGAGGAGCGGGCGGGCATGGCCTACGGGCTGCGCAAGATAGGCGGTTTCTGCCATCTGTACACCGGGCAGGAGGCGGTCGCGGTGGGGGCGATCTCCACGCTCGAGCTGCCGCGCGACTTGGTGTTCACGGGCTACCGCGACCACGGCCACGCCCTCGCCTGCGGCCTGGAGCCCAAGGCCGTCATGGCCGAACTCTACGGCAGGATCACCGGCTCCTCGCGGGGCAAGGGCGGCTCGATGCACCTCTTCGACCCCGGCCGGGGCATGTTCGGGGGCAACGGCATCGTCGGCGCCCAGATACCGATAGCCACCGGCGCCGCCCTCGCCCAGGCCTACCGCAAGGACGGCGGCGTCACCCTCTGCTTCTTCGGCGACGGGGCCTTCCACCAGGGCGCCCTCCACGAGAGTCTCAACCTCGCGGGAATATGGAAGCTGCCCATCGTCTATGTCATCGAGAACAATCAGTGGGGCATGGGCACGAACTGGCGGCGCGTCTCCTCGGAGGATGACTTCGCCGCCACCGCGGCGGCCTACGGCATGCCGGGCCAGGCCTGCGACGGCATGGACCTCCTCGACGTGCGCCGGACCGTGGGCCTCGCCGTGGAACGGGCCCGCGCCCAGCGCGCCCCCGGACTCGTCGAGGCGCGCACCTACCGCTACAAGGGGCACTCCATGAGCGATCCGCAGAAATACCGCTCGCGCGACGAGATCGACGAATACCGGAAACGCGATCCCATACTCCGCCTCAAGGATACTCTCGCGGAGAAGGGCGATCTGAGCGAGGAACGCTGGGCGGCCATCGTCGCCGAGGCCGATCGCGTCGTGGCCCAGGCGGTGGACTTCGCCGAGGCGAGCGCCGAGCCCTCTCCCATGGTCCTGTACGAAGACGTCCTGGCCCCGGCCGGGACCGGCGCCGGGAGGCTGTGATGGCGATCATGACCATTCGCGAAGCTCTGGGCCGGGCCCTCGACGAGGAGATGGCCCGGGACGATCGCGTCTTCCTGATGGGCGAAGAGGTGGGCGAGTACGACGGAGCCTACAAGGTGTCCAAGGGCCTGCTGGCCAAGTACGGGAGCGAGCGCGTCCGGGACACGCCGATCGCCGAGCTGGGCTTCACGGGCGTGGGAGTCGGCGCGGCCCTCGCGGGCCTCCGGCCCGTCGTGGAGTGGATGACGCATAACTTCGCCCTCCTCGCCCTGGACCAGGTGGTCAACGAGGCGGCGAAGATGCGCTACATGTCGGGAGGGCTCCTCTCGGCGCCCATAGTCTTCCGCGGCCCCTCCGGTCCGGCCGAGCAGCTCGGGGCCCAGCACTCCCAGTCCTTCGCCTCGTACTGGGCCCACGTGCCGGGGCTCAAGGTCGTGGCGCCGGGCACCGCGGCCGACGCCTACGGACTCTTGAAGAGCGCGATACGCGACGCCGATCCCGTCGTCTTCCTCGAGAGCGAGCTCATGTACGGCTGGAAGGGCGAGGTCCCCGACGAGGAGACTCTCGTACCCATCGGCCTCTCTCGCCTGGCGAGGCCGGGCAGGGACCTCACGATCGCCGCCTATTCCAAGGCGCTCAAGGAAGCCCTGGACGCGGCGGATCGGCTCGCCGAGCGCGGGATCGAGGCCGAGGTCATCGACCTGCGGACCCTCCGTCCCCTCGACGAAGAGGCGATCCATCGTTCCGTGAGACGCACCGGCCGCTGTGTCGTGGTGGACGAGTCCTGGCCGGTCGCGAGCGTCGGCTCCCACCTGGCGTATCTCGTCTCGCGCGAGTGCTTCGATCGCCTCGACGCGCCGGTGGAACTCGTATCGCTCGAAGACGTGCCTATGCCGTATAACCGCTCGCTCGAGCTCGCCGCCGAGCCCGGCGCCGACAAGATCGTCGCTGCGGCCCTGCGGGCTCTCTATCTCGAGCCCGGCGCCGCGGCGAGGGAGTGATCCATGGCCGAAAAGCTTTTCATGATGGCCCTGTCCCCCACGATGAGCGAAGGAACCATTGCTCGCTGGAGGGTCGCGGAGGGCGAGGCCTTCACCGCGGGGCAGCTGCTCTGCGAGGTCGAGACCGACAAGGCGAGCATGGACTACGAGGCGCCGAAGGATGCGCGCCTCCTCAAGATCCTGCTGCCTCAGGGGGGGAGGGCGGCGATCGGCGATCCGATCGCGATCGTCGGCGCCGAGGGCGAGAACATCGATGCGCTCCTGGCTTCGGCCGACGCGCCACGGGCCGCCGCGGCCCCGGTCGCCGCCGCGGCAACTCCGGCCGACGCGCCGGTCGCCGTCCCCGCGCCGCCCGCAGCCGCTCGGGCCTCGGCAGTCGCGCCCCGGACGGAAGATGGTTCGCGCAACGCGTCGCCCGAGGCCGCCGAGGCGGCGACGCCAAACGGAATCCGCCTGGCCCCGGCCGGCCGGTCGCCCGAGGAGCCGAGCGGGCGGCCCCTTCAGGCGCCGGGCCTGCCGCCTTCCTCGCCCCTCGCCCGCGATCGGGCGCGGGGGCTCGGCGTCGACATCCGCGGCATTCCGGGTTCGGGGCCGGGCGGCCGCGTCGTGCTCCGCGACGTCGAGGCGGCTGGGGCGGCTATGGCAGGGCCGGCGACGGCAGGGCCGGCGGCCGGAGGAGCCGCAGCGCGCTCGTCCGCCGGCGAACGGGCCGCCGGCGAACAGGCCGCCGGCCGCGCGGCGGGCAGCGCCCCGGCCGACCGCCGCATTCCGCTCTCGGGCAAGCGGGCGGTGATCGCGCGGCGGCTCTCCGAGTCGTTTTTCGCCGCGCCGCATTACTACCTGAAGCGCCGCGTCGCGATGGAGCGGCTCCTGGAGCTGCGCGCCTCGCTCAATCGGGGCCGGGAGCGACCTGTTTCGCTCAACGCCTTCATCGTCAAGCTGTGCGCCGAGGCCATCGCCCGCCATCCCTACGTCAACTCGAGCTGGGAGGGCGACTCCATCCTGGAGCGCGGCTCCGTCGACGTGGCCCTCGCCGTCGCCCTCCCCGACGGGCTCGTCACTCCCGTGGTGCGGGACTGCGGCTCCAAGGGCGTGGGGCGGATAGACGAGGAGCTCTCGGCCCTCATCGACAAGGCCAAGGGACGCGGCCTCGCCCCCGAGGACTACGAGGGGGCCTCGTTCACGATCAGCAATCTCGGAAGCTACGGCGTCGAGGAGTTCACCGCGATCATCAACCCGCCGGGTTCGGCCATCCTGGCGGTCGGGGCGGCCCTGCGTACGCCGGTCGCGCTCGAGGACGGCTCGGTCGCGGTCCGCCGCCTGGCCGCCCTCACCCTCGGCTGCGACCATCGCGTCATCGACGGGGCGGCGGGAGCCGAATTCCTGGCCACGCTCGCGCGTTTCGTGGAGGAGCCGGCCCTGACTCTGGCTTGAGTCCTGCGCCCGGAGCGCGGAACGTTGCGCGAATCGGCGGCCGCGCGGACGGGTGCCGCCGCGAAGGAGGTGCGTGTGTCCGATCTAGCGTACGATCTCGTCGTCATAGGGGCCGGGCCCGGAGGCTACGTCGCCGCGATCAGGGCCGCCCAGCTGGGCCTCAAGACCGTCGTGGTCGAGCGCGGTGAGCTCGGGGGCGTCTGCCTCAACATAGGCTGCATACCGTCGAAGGCGCTCATCCACAGCGCCTCGCTCTTCCGCGAGGGGAGGGCCGCGCTCGAGGCGGCTGGAGCCCGCGTCGACCTGTCCGCCTTCGACTACGGCGGCGTGTGGCGAGGCTCGCGCAAGGCCGCGGACCGCCTCTCCAAGGGCGTGGGCTTTCTCCTCAGGAAAAACGGCGTCGAGGTGGTGAAGGGCGAGGCCAGCCTCGCGGGGCCGCAGAGCGTGGAGGTGGCCGGAGTCGGCCGCCTCGAGGCCAAGGCGGTCATCCTCGCCACGGGCTCCCGGCCCAAGCTCGTGCCCGGCTTCGAGTTCGACGAAACCGCCGTGCTCTCGTCGACCGGCTTTCTCCTGTCGCAGGAGCTGCCCAAGCGCCTCATCGTGCTGGGCGCCGGGGCCATCGGCATGGAGACCGCCTTCGTCATGAACGCCTTCGGCGTCGAGGTGACAGTCGTCGAGCTCATGGACCGCATCCTGCCGCTGGAGGACGCCGAATCGGCCGCCCTCGTGGCCAAGGAGTTCAGCCGGCGCGGCGTCAAGATCGCCGTCGGCACGCGGGCGCGGAGGCTCGAGCGCCCGCCCGAGGGAGGGCTGAGGCTCGTCGTCGCCTCCCCCGACGGAAGCGAAGCGGCCATGGAGGCGGACCGCCTCCTCGTCGCCGTGGGCCGCAGCCCGAACACGGAGAATCTCGGCCTCGAAGAGCTGGGCATCAGGCTCGAGCGGGGCTTCGTGCCGGTGGGCGACTGGCAGGAGAGCCAGGTCTCGGGCCTCTACGCGATAGGCGACATCGTAGCCACGCCGCTCCTGGCGCACGTAGCCTCGAAGGAAGGCGAGATAGCCGCCGAGCGTGTCGCGCAGCTTCTCCGGGGCTCGGACGAGCCGCGCGAGCGTCGCGTCGATCCCCTTCTCGTCCCGAGCGCCGTGTACTGCGAGCCCGAGCTCGCGAGCTTCGGCCTCCAGGAGGCGCGCGCGGCGGCGGAGGGCCTCGCCCACGCGGTGGCCCGTTTCCCCTACCGCGGCGTGGGCAAGGCGGTCGCCACGGAACATCCGGACGGCCAGGCCAAGATCGTCTACGATCCGGCGAGTCACGCGATACTGGGCGCGACCGTGGTCGGCGCCGGGGCCACCGAACTCGTCCACGAGTTCCTCCTCGCCTCCCGCGCCGAGCTCAGGCTCGAGGACCTGGCCGACACGATCCACGCGCATCCCACGCTCTCCGAACTCGTGATGGAGTCGGCGCGCGCGGGCCTGGGGCGGGCCATCCACGCCTGAAGCCTTCCACTAGCCGCGGCCCCTCTTCTTCGCTAGGATTCCGGTAGCTTCTCTGTTAATGGCCGGGATAGAAACACATGCCGGTAGGTAGTCCGGCAGGGAGGGGCCGCATGGATCGCCCGCATTAGCGGGCCGCCGATGCGGGCCAGGGGCGAGCTGGTCTCGCCGTCCGGGCTCCTCCTCAGTATCCAGCGCCGTCGGCGCCGTCCGTTCCCCGCCGGGGGGTAGTCCGCCCGGAGGGTTTCATGTTTGCGCAATTCACCATTTATTTCGAGGGTCCATTCTGGGTCGGCGTGCTCGAGGTCGACGAGGACGGCGAGTTCGTCGTCGCCCGGCACGTCTTCGGGGCCGAGCCTTCGAACGCCCAGCTCCTCGACTTCATGCTCCATCGCTATCACCTCATGCGGCGCACTCATTCGGCCGCGGCGGCCGCGGCGGCCGGCGCGGTGCGGACCGACGAGCGGCTTCCGGGCGCCAAGCGGGCCATCAGGGAGGCGCGGCGCGAGATGAGTCGGGGCCTCTCGACCAGGGCCCGCTCCGCCCTGTCGTCGGCCCGCGAGGCCTCGAAGGAAGAGCGGTCGATCAGGGAGCGCGGCGCCGGCCGCGCCGAAGCGGTTCGCCGCTTCGAGCTTCGGAGCGAGAGGCGCGCCGAGCGTCGGCGGGGGCGCTAGGGCCGTCCTTCCGCGACGGCCGGGCGCTCTTCCGCGCATCGTGCCCCGCGCCGCCCGCCGCGGGATCGGCCTTCGAGCGCGGCTTCTCCCCTTTCGGGGCCGCCGGGCGGCTTTTCGCGGTCGATCGCGGGGCCGCGGCTTCGGCGGGCTTGGCGCTCGCCGCCGGAGCGCCGCCGAGCGCCCGGCGGAAGGTCGCGGGCGCGCGGCATTCGAGGCGCAGGGGCAGCCGGGCGCCGGGCAGGGCGAGCTCGATGAGCTCGGCGTGGAGGCCCAGTCTGCCGATCGGATCGACGCGGGAGCCGTAGCGCTCGTCGCCGGCCACGGGGTGGCCCATGGCCGCGAGCTGGACGCGGATTTGATGTTTCCTCCCCGTCTCGAGCGACAGTTCGAGGAGGCTCAGTCCCCTCCCGGAAGCGAGGACTTTCCAGCGAGTGGCCGCCCTCTTGGCGCCGCGGCTCTTGGCTTGGGCCTCGTAGACCGCGCCCGCGCTGTTCTCGACGAGCCAGGATTCGCGGCGGCCCTCGGGGGCCTCCATCTCGCCCTCGACGAGGGCCAGGTAGCGGCGCTCGCGCACGATCTCGTCCCAGCCGGCCATGAGGAGTTTCTTCGCCGCCGCATTCGTCGCGAAGACGACGAGGCCCGAGGTGTCCCGGTCTATGCGGTGCACCACGGCCGCCCGCCCCTTGGGGTTCGTCTTCCTGATGTGGTCGGTGACGATATCGTAGAGGCACCTGCCGCGGCCGCCCTCCGGCGCGATGACGGGCAGTCCGGCCGGCTTGTCGACGGCGATGAGATTCTCGTCCTCGTAGAGGAACTCGACGGCGGCCGGGGAGCGCGGCGGCCCCGATCGGCGAGCGGGCCGGGCGAGATCGTCGCGACGTTTCGCGCCGCGGCGGTCCCGGTCATCGGGCCCGGCTTCGGAGCGCTTGTCTCCGCCGCGGTCGGCCCGGCCCCGCGGGCTTCTTCCCTTAGGCGCCTTCGCGGCGCGGGCGTCTTCGCGCGGATGGCCGGGGGCCCCGGGCGGAATTCGGTGCTTCATCTCCGCCGCTCCGGCAGCTTGGGCTCGGCGATGGGCGGGGCCGTCTCCAGCCGATCCAGGAGCCGCGCGGGATCGGTCTCGACGACGAGGTCGCCGAGCATCGAGGCCTTCAGGAAGCCTTCCTCCGACACGACGCGCAGGAAGGAGAGCAGTCCGTCGTAGAAGCCGGCGAGGTTGAGGAGGCCCACCGGCTTGTCGTGGTAGCCGAGCTGCCGCCAGGTCCAGGCCTCGAAGAGCTCGTCGAGGGTTCCGATGCCGCCGGGCATCGCCAGGAAGGCGTCGGAGCTCGAGGTCATGCGCGCCTTGCGCTCGTGCATGTCCTCGGCGACCACGAGCTCGCTGAGCTCGACATGGTCCACGAGTTCGTAGAGCTTGCGCGGGATCACGCCGGTCACCGAGGCCCCCGCCTCGAGGGCCGAGCGGGCCAGAATGCCCATCGTGCCGATGTTGCCGCCGCCGTAGACCAGGGCAAGTCCGCGGCGGCCGAGCTCGCGTCCCATGGCGGCCGCGCCCGCCGCATATTCAGGCCGAAATCCCGCGCTCGAGCCGCAAAAGACGCAGACCGATGCGATCTTCGTCCGGGCCTTGGCCGGGTTTCCCTTGGTGTCTAATGTTTCCTTCATCGTTCCGCTATACTACTATACTTCGAGCTTCGCTTTACAGCGGGGAAGCGACACAGTAAAGTGAAGGAGGACGTGGCTGGATGAGACCGATACCCCGCAGGCTTTACCTACTCGGTTGTATCGCCGGAGCCGCGTTCTGCGCTCTTTTCGCCCTTGCGCCCGCAGCCTTCGCTTCGTCCTCCCCGACGGGCATCCGCGTCCCCGCCGCGCTGCGCGGACCCATCCGCGTCGTCCTCGACGACAACTATCCCCCCTACTGCTTCCTCGACGACGATGGCAAGCCCCAGGGCATTCTCGTGGACGAGTGGCACCTGTGGGAGAAACGCACGGGAGTCGCCGTCAAGCTTTCCGCGGTCGATTGGAGCCAGGCCCAGGCGATCATGGAGGCCGGCAGGGCCGACGTGATCGATACCATCTTCTACACGCCCGAGCGGGCCGAGTACTACGACTTCACTCCCGCCTACGCCTCCATCGACGTGCCGGTCTTCTTCAGCAAAAATCTCAGCGGGATCGCCTCGGTGAGGGACCTGCGCGGCTTCACGGTCGGCGTCAAGGCGGGCGACGCCTGCATCGGGGTGCTCAAGGCCGCGGGCATCGACAGCCTCAAGATCTATCCCAATTACGAGTCGATCGTCCGCGCGGCCGGCGCGGGAGACCTCGTCGTCTTCTGCATCGATCGGCCTCCGGGACTCTACTACCTCTACAAGTTCGGACTGCAGAACCAGTTCCGCTCGGCGCTCTCGCTCTACACGGGGCAGTTCCACCGCGCGGTCCGCAAGGGCCAGACCGCCTTGCTCGACCTGGTGGAGAAGGGTTTTTCGTCGATCGGCCAGGCTGAGCGCGAGCGCATCCTCCGCACGTGGACCGGCCGCGAGCTGGAGATGCCGGCCTACCTGCGCTACGTCGCCCTGGGAGCCGCGGCGCTCTTCGCTCTGCTGTTCATCCTGGCCCTATGGACCTATTTCCTGCGCCGCACCGTGCGCCTGCGCACGCGAGAGCTCAGCGAGGCGGTGGCCGAGCTTTCTGCGGCCAAGGCCGAGGCGGAGCGCGCCTCCCGGGCCAAGGGCGCCTTCCTCTCCAACATGTCGCACGAGATCCGCACCCCGCTGAACGGCATCGTCGGCATGGCGAACCTCCTGCGCGATACCCGCCTCGACGAGGAGCAGCGGCGTTATGTCGAGATGATGGGCGTCTCGGCCAAGCTCCTCGGCGGCATCGTGAACGACGTGCTCGATCTCGCCAAGATCGAGTCCGGCAAGCGCCTCCTGATGCCCGAGGCTGCGAAGATCCGGGACCTGCTCGACTCACTGCTCCAGGCCTTCAGGCTGCAGGCGGCCGAGCGCTCGATCGAACTCCGCCTGTCCTTCGCGCCCGCCCTGCCCGAGCTCGTCGGGATCGACGTGACGGCGTTCAGCCAGATCGCGATCAATCTCGTCAGCAACGCGATGAAGTTCACCGAGCGCGGCTACGTCGAGGTGCGGCTCGGCTGGACTTCCGAAGGCGAAGGGGGAGGGCGCCTCACCCTCGAGGTCGAAGACTCGGGCATCGGCATCCCGCCGGAGAGCCTCGTCGAGATCTTCGACCGTTTCACCCAGGTCGAGAGCCACAGCGCCAAGAAGCGCCAGGGCACGGGGCTCGGGCTCGCCATCGTCAGCGAGCTCGCGAGCCTGATGGGCGGCCAGCTCGGCGTGAAAAGCGAGCTCGGCGCCGGCTCGACCTTCACCGTGGAATTGCCGGCCGGGTCTCCGGCAGCGGAACCGCCCTTCGCCGCGGGAGGCGAAGGGCCGCCCGCGGGCGCCGGGATCTCGCCGACGGTCCCGGACCGGCCCTCCGGCGGCGCCGCGCCGACGATAGACTCTTCCGGCGCCCCGGCCTACCGCGTGCTCGCGGTCGAAGACAACCGCATCAATCTTCTCTACCTAGAGCGCCTGCTCGAGAAAGCCGGCTTCCGGGTCGAGACCGCGGCCGACGGCCGGACCGCGGTCGAACTCGCGCTCAGGCCCGACGCGGAATTCGACCTGCTCGTCATGGATATCCAGATGCCCGAGATGGACGGGATCGAGGCCCTGCGCTCGATCCGTCGGGGCGGGCGCGGTCCGGAGCGCCTTCCGGCCGTCGCGCTCACGGGCTATGCGCTGGAAAGCGACAAGAGGCGCTTCCTCGAGTCCGGCTTCGCGGCCGTAGCCGTGAAGCCCTTCGACGGGCCCGGACTGCTCGCTCTGGCCCGAAGGCTCATCGAGGAGAACCGGGCGCGAACCGAGGCCCGAGGCGGCGCCTAGCCGGGCGCCTTGATCCTTTTCATGCACAGGCAGCAGGAGGCGCCCCCATGTCGGACGTACGGCTCGAAACGGTCATCGATCAATTGCGCAGCAATCTCAGGGGCGCGGGCATCGCGCTCTCGGAACCGGATATCCAGTCCATCGCCGAGCGGGGCTATCTCAAGCCCGTTCTCGCCTTCGAGCGCGCGACGAAGGACATCCCCATGGACCTCGTGCCCGAATACCTGAGCGCCTGGGAATGCGTAGCGGAGGATGAGGATGAGAGCGAGAGCCCGGCGCTCTCCCCCGCGGCCGGGGCCGGGCACAGCTCGGCCGTCAAGCTCCGCCCGGCCGACCTGGGCTCGACCGACCCGCTCCGGATGTCCATCCACCAGGTCGCAGCCCATATCCGCTCGCTCGAGATCTCGCCGCGCGAGCTCGTGGAGTCCTCGCTGCGGCGGATCGAAGAGCGCGATCCCCTCATCAACGCCTTCCAGCTCGTCCTCGCCGACCAGGCGCGGGAGGAGGCCCGGCGCGCCGAGGAAGAGATCCGCGCGGGAGGGTACAAGGGTCCCCTGCACGGGATACCGGTGGCGGTCAAGGACATTCTCGACGTCGCGGGAACGCCCACGACCGCCGGGTCCATCATCTTCTCCGATCGGATCGCGAAGGCCGACGCCACGGCGGTCGCCCGGCTCCGGAAGGCCGGGGCCGTCATCGTCGGCAAGACGCGGATGTCGGAGTTCGCCTACTCGCCCGGCTCGAACAACGACCACTACGGGCCCACCCGCAACCCGCGCGCCCTCGACCGGGACACGGGCGGCTCCAGCTCGGGCTCGGCGGCCGCGGTAGCGGACGGCATGGTCTTCGCCGCCCTCGGCACCGACACGGGCGGGTCCATCCGCATACCGGCCTCGTTCTGCGGCCTCGCGGGCTTGAAGCCCACCTACGGCCGCCTGAGCCTTCACGGTGGCATGAGCCTGGCCTGGTCGCTCGACCACCTCGGCCCCCTGGCCCGCGACGTTTCCGACCTGGCCTATCTCCTGGGCATGCTCTCGGGCTACGATCCCCTCGACGCTCGCTCGCGCAGGCAGCCCGAGGCCGACTCGGGGGCCTGGGCGCGGAGGCCGGAGGGAGTGAAGGGCCTGCGCGTGGGCGTCCTGGGAGACGACGGCTCGGGCCGGAGCCTGGCCTCGGAGGAGGTGCTGGCGGCCTGGCGCGCCGGACTCGGCGCGTTGCGCGACGCAGGCGCCGTCCTCGTCGAGCTCGACCTGCCCGAGCTGCAGTCCCTGCGGACCCTCAACTCGACCATCCTCGCCATCGAGGCCGCGACGCTGCATCTGAGCACGCTGCGCGGCCGCCTGGCCGACTACGGGGACTTTCCGCGCCTGCGGCTGCTCGCGGGCTGGGCCTACGGCCCGACGGATTTCGTGCGGGCCCAGCAGGGCTCCCTGGTCGTCCGCCACCGCTGCGACGAGATCTTCGACAAGGTCGACCTGCTCTCGACGCCCACGATGAGCTCGGAGGCGCCGAGCCTGGGAAGTCCCGGCCGCCTCGGCTTCACCTCGCCCTTCAATCTCCTGGGCTGGCCCGCGATGAGCGTGCCCTGCGGCCTGGGCGCGGCGGGCCTGCCCCTCGGCCTCCAGCTCGTCGGCAAGCCCTGGGACGAGGCGACGGTGCTCCTGGCGGCCCGCGCCGTCGAGGCCGGACTGTCGCCAGGCTCGGCGTCGCCAGGCTCGGCGTCGCCAGGCTCGGCGCCGCCAGGCTCGGCGCCGCCCGACTCGGCGCCGCCGCGTTAGCCGCGCTCGATCAGGGCTTTGGTGGACAGAAGCCCGCAGGCCGCCAGGATGTCCTGCCCCCGCGACTTGCGGATGGTCGTCATCACGCCGGCGGCCTTGAGCCGCTCCTCGAAGGCGAGCATCGCCTCCTCGGTCGAGGCGCGCAGGCTCGTGTCGGGAATGGGGTGGAAGCGGATGAGATTGACGCGGCAGCGGATGCCGTTCAGGATGCGCACGAGCTCCCGGGCGTGGCGGAGCGTGTCGTTGAGGCCCCCGAACATGATGTACTCGAAGGAAACCCGGCGCTGTCCCTCCGGTCCGCTCGTGCGCAGGAGGGCGAGCACCTCCTTCAGGGGATAGGCCTTCTGCACCGGCATGAGGCTCTCGCGCTCCTCGTCGAAGGGCGAGTGCAGGCTGATGGCGAGGTGGCACTCGCTGCGCTCGAGGAAGGCCTTCAGCCCCGGGATCACGCCCACCGAGGAGACGGTGATCCTGCGCGGGCTCATGGCGAAACCCCAGCTCGAGCCGAGGACCTCGAGGCTGGCGAGCACATTTTCGAGATTGTCGAAGGGCTCGCCCATGCCCATGTAGACGATATTCGTGATCCGCTCGCGTTCCGGCAGGCTCGCGTACTGGTTGAGGATCTCGTTCGGCGAGAGATTGCCCTGGAAGCCCTGGCGCCCCGTCATGCAGAAGAGGCAGCCCATCTTGCAGCCGACCTGGGTCGAGAGGCAGAGCGTGGCCCGGTCGGCCTCCGGGATGTAGGCCGCCTCGACGAAATGCCCGCTTCCCGCGCCGAAGAGGTACTTCTTGGTGCCGTCGGCCGAGACCGCTTCCCGCTCGGGCGGCGAGCGGCCGAGATCGTACTCGTTCGCCAGGGCCGCGCGAAAGGACTTGGACAGGTTGGCCATCGAATCGAAGTCGGAGGCGCCCTTCTTGTAGAGCCAGTCGGCGAGCTGTGCGGCGGCGAAGGCCGGCTGGCCCAGTCGCGCGGCGATAGTGCGCAGCTCTTCGAGACTCTTCCCGAAAATGACTTCTCTCATTGCACGCGCTCCCTGACTAGCGCCAATCTATCCAGCGCTCGAAGAAAGAACTGCGCCGAATCTCTATGGGGCTGTCCTTGCGCATTTCCAACAACGGCTCTCCGTCCAGCTCGACAAGTCCGAAGGGCTGGAGAACATGAAGGACCCAGCTCTCATAGGCATCCATGAATTCGTTGATGCTTGTGCGATCCTTGTACGGTATGAGCACTTGCCAGAAAATACGCAGGACTTCGCAGGCGTAGGCTCTGACATCGAGAGGAACGCTCCCCGCGCTGCGCAGAAGGAATGCAGTGTAGGAAAGCAGGGTGGGGGACGCGCCTTTGAACAAATCGATCGTGGCGCGCTCGATAAGGGCCGGGAGCCGTGCCAGCGTCATCTCCCCGCGCATGAGCGCTGGCAGCGCCAATTTGCAGTCGTTCGCGCGCGAAGCCACCCAGTCGGCGAGCTCGGTTCCTTCTCTGAACGAAAACAGCGAGTTGCCTGCGAAGCCCTCCGCGAAGGCGCGGCGATGCGTCGGCGTGGGAGGTACAAAGCCTGGAATAGCGTAAGGCAGGTCGATTGCGAATCGCTCGTCCATCTTTGTCAGCATCGCCTGCACGGCGTCGAGCGCTTCCCTGTCGACGCCGTGCTTGGCCGCCAGTTTTTCCAGGTCGAGGCCTAGGTTTTCATTGGAGGCGGCGGTCAACTCGGCGATGGCGCGGTTTATCGGTTCACGTTTGCTTTTGTCGGCCTTGGCGACCTTGTCGTTTCGCGGGGCAAGGTGCTCCAGAGTCCCCGGAAATTGTTTCCCGAGTATGCTCTCCATGGCGATGACCATGGACATGCGTGCGGTGTACTGAGGCAATGCCGCAAAGAACTCGTCGAAGGGCGGATTCGCCGCAGCGTCCATATACCGCTCGACGGTCGATGCGAAGAGAACGGCCTTGCGCCTTTTTTCTTCGACGATGAGATCCAAAAATGAAAAGGGCGTCCAATCCTTAAGCAGGTGGGCCACCCATGCCCCTTTCAGGACCTCCCTTTCGGGGAACGCGGCGAGCGACGAAAGAAACTTGTCGTCGATTCGGATCGACGAGGAGGCGTAGACGATGATTTCGTCGTCGTGAACGGGGACGGGACTGTTGGCGAAGGCGAAAAGAAGCGAAAACTTCAGCGCCTCACGTTCAATAACCGCGCCGAGGCCGCGCGTCGCGAAAAGGTCCGGCGCGGCCAGGCGGGCAAAACTTTCGATATCGGCCGGCGAGAATGCGTCCATCTGCAGCACCGGACCGAAGGTTTGGACGCATTCCCCGTTGTCGAAAAGACCGCTTAGGAAGAAGGTCGAGTTCTCGCGGTTACGGTCCTCGACGCTGTTGGAAAGGAGTATCACGTCTCTTTCACCATCCAGCTCCTGGATGGTGAAAAATCCTTCGGCGATCCGTTTTTCGGTCTGGAAGAAGGAAAAGCGCCACGCTCTGGCCGTGATGGAGGCGAAGGCCTGCTCATCGTGGGGAGAATAGGAGGATTTGACCAGAAATCGGCGAAGAGCGCCCTCGGAGCCGAGGACGAGCCGCATGATGAGAGCGCCGACGACCATCCCCGGAAATTCCGTGGGAACCTTCTGCAGCAGCTCCTCATGGCGGCGCAGCTCTACGCGGAAGGGCCGGTCGAGTCGTTCCCTGGCGGCATACTTATACACCGCCTGTTCAAGTTGGACATATTCGGACGAGCATCTTTTACCCCATTCTTCGAGGTGGTCGAAATCCCTGGCCATTATCTAGACTCTAGGCCGAGGTGCGGCCTGGTATCAAGCCCTACGGGCGAGCCTCGGCGGACACTTGCCCGGGCGACCGTCCGCAAACTATCTTAACCCATCATGAAGCGCTTGTTTCTTTTCCTAGCCGCATCCATCGTCGTCAGTCTCCTCGCTCTCGGCGCTTCCCGGGGGCTTGGGTACGGCTGGGCGGTTACAGTTCTCCGCGCCGTGATCTCCATCGACCTCTCCCTGGCCGCGGTGTGTTTCGTTTTCGGCCTGGTCACCGGAGACTATTCCTGGGTCGACAGGATCTGGTCAATAGCTCCCGTGCTCTTCGCGTGGATCTACGCCGGCGCCTCGCGGCTTTCCCCCCGTCCGACCCTCGCGGCCGCGCTCGTCACGCTGTGGGGCGCGCGGCTGACCTTCAACTTCGCCCGTCGCGGCGGCTATGCGGGCGCGGAGGACTACCGCTGGGCAGTGCTCCGCGATCGTATACCGCAGCCCGTGGCGTGGCAGCTCTTCAATCTGCTGTTCATATCCCTGTTCCAGCTCGCCGTGCTGGCCCTCTTCACCTCGCCGCTCGGAAGGATCGCGTCCGCCCCCGACCGGAACGTGAGCCCGCTCTTCGCGCTGGCAGCTCTCCTCCCGCTCGCGTTCCTCGCCTACGAGACTGCGGCCGACAGTCAGCAGTGGCGCTTCCAGCAGGCGAAAGCGGCCTACCGCGAGGCGCTCTCCCGGGGCGAGGCGCCCGAAGACCCTACGGGCGATCTGGGACGAGGTTTCAGGACCACCGGCCTCTTCGCCCTGTCGCGGCACCCGAATTACTTCGGCGAGCTGGGCTTCTGGTGGAGCGTCTATCTGCTCGGCTGCGTCGACGGCCGGCTAGCGCACTGGACCATGGCCGGGGCCCTGGCCCTCAGCGCCGTCTTCGTCGGCTCGACCGGCTTCACCGAAGCAATCAGCGCCGCCAAGTACCCCGACTACCGCCGGTACCGGACGAGCACCTCGGCCCTCGTGCCTTGGTTCAGAAAAGCGGCCCCTGAGGCCGCTGCGCCGGACTGAGGCCGCTGCGCCGGACTGAAGCCGCTGCGCCGGACTGAAGGACGGGCCGGCGGAGTCCCGACGGGCCGTTGCCGCCGCCCCAGGCCGGGCTTACTCCTCTTCGCGGAGCGCCGCGAGCGTGGCGTGGTTCAGGGAACAGCGGCTGAACTGGCCGTCCCGTCGCCTGATGAGAATGCCGCAGTCTTCCAAAATCTTGGTATCAGCGCCTGGAGGAGATCATCGGCGAGGCCTTCAAGGCGGGCTAGGGAACGGTGCTGTTCTTCGAGGACCGGAAGATAGTTCAGGGCCTGCAGGAGAACTTCGCCCTCTATAAGGAAAAGTTCCATGTCTGGTCGGGGAACGCCGCGGGAATTCTCCAATTCATCGTCTGGACCGGCTTGACCGCCGAGGGCCTCGGCGATCAGCCTGCAGCACTGCGATCCGCTCGTCGACGAGTGGGTCCATGAGCGGATCGGCGTGCCCGAGAGCTGGAAGCTCAGCGCCGAGATGCCCTTCGGCAAGCCCGCCGCGCCCGCCGGGCCCAAGGAATTCCAGCCCTTGGACGGACGCTTCAAGGTACTCCGCTGGCTATTTCGCGCGCTCGATGAAGGAGCCGTCGCGGGTGTCGAACATGATCTTCGTGCCGATGTCGCAGAACAGCGGCACCGCGACTTCGATCCCGGTGTCGAGGGTGGCGGGTTTGGTGCTCTTGCCCGAGGTGTCGCCTTTGATGCCGGGCTCGCAGTAGGTGATGGTGCGGACGATGGCGGTGGGCAGGGTGACCGAGACGGGCTTGCCCTCGTAGAAGGCCACCTCGACCTCGAAATCGTCCTCGGGAGTCATGTAGCCGGCGTTGTCGCCGAGATCTTCCTTGGTGAGCTCGTACTGCTCGAAACTTTCCTGATCCATGAAGACCCAGGTCTCGGCGTCGACGTAGGAGAGCTTCATCGTGTGGTAGTCGAGCGAGACATCTTCGAACTTCTCGCCCATGTCGAGGCCGAGCTCGGAGGTCTGGCCGGTCAGGATGCTCTTGACGCGCAGCCGCTTGACCTGGCCGTTGCGCCCGCCCTTGATGCCCAGCATGCGCTGCACGACGACGACGTCATTGCCCGTCTTGAAGACGGTGCCGCCGCGGATATCGGAAGTCATTAACATAGGTATATTCCTCGCCTGAATGTTGTGTGCCGTGCTGTCGCCCTTGTGCGGTTCGGACCCGCGGCCCGAAACGGCGCCGTATTCTACCTGATTTTGCCCAGGAATGTCATCAGGTGCGCGGCCAGGTCGCCCCGGGCCGCGAGACCCTCGGCGAAGGCGCGGAAGGGTTCGTCGGATCGGGCGGCCAGGAAGGGCGATATCCGCTCCCGGCCGGCCGTAGCCGGCTCGTCGCGCTCGCGGTCGTTGAAGGCCAGGAAGGCCTCTTCGACGGGGCCGAAGTCGGCGGCGCCGAACTGCGGCCGCAGCCGGTCGAGGAGGGCGCGCACCTTCACAAGCTGATGTTTCCCGTCCTGCAGGTAGGCGTGCCAGAGGAAGGGCCTGCCTGAGAGGGCGGCCCGGGCCAGGCTCTCCTCTCCCCTGACGATCGAAAAATCCGAGGCCAGGATGACCTCGTCCCAGACTTCCTGGGGAAGGAAGGGGAGGACGAGTACCGGGAAGGGCCGCCCGGCCGCCTCCCAGGCAGCGAGGAAGCAGGCCTGGCTCCTGCCGGCGGCGGCGAGGGCCGCCAGAGGCCGCTCCCGGTCGGCGGCGGCGAGGTCCTCCACGACGCGGCCGTAGTCCCGCTCGTAGCTGAAGACACTCACCCAGCGCCGCCCGGCGAGGTCCCGGAGCATGGCTCGGGCCGGTTCCGCGCCCGGCGCCGCCGCCGCGCCCAAGGCCGTAGCGCTGCCTTCCGCGCCCGGCGCCGCCGCCGCGCCCAAGGCCGTAGCGCCGCCCCCTGCGCCCGTCGTCGCCGCCGCGCCAAGCGTCGCCCCCAGGGCCGCGAGTTCGTCCGCCAGCCTAGCCCGGCCTTCGGCGCGCCCTCCGGCCCGGCCGTCCAGCGCGAGAGCGCTCTCCCGCGCCTCGCGGAAGCGGCGGTCGATGATGAGCCCGCCCGTCCCCTCCGAGAAGCCGGGCATGAACATCCATTTCCTGACGAGGCCCGAGCGCGTCGCCGAGGGCAGGAGGTGGAAGTCGGC
Source organism: Rectinemataceae bacterium (assembly GCA_035530095.1). GTDB lineage: Bacteria > Spirochaetota > Spirochaetia > Treponematales > Rectinemataceae > JAJXZP01. The sequence goes on from DATKVK010000053.1 coordinate 43,034, forward strand.
CGCCCAGCTCTCGGCCGTGAGGTGCTCGATATTCACCACATACCGCGGCTCGGGATCGGCGGAATCGTAGAGGATCTCCTCGAAGCGCTCGGGCCTGCCGCAGGCGAAGCACTCGAGCACCGCGCGGGGCGGGCGCTCCCGCAGGCCGGCCCAGTCGGCGTTCCAGCGCAGCACCGTCCAGCCGCGGACGACCTGAACTTCCCGGCCGGGCTCCACCTCGGGGCAGAGCGCGTGAAAGGCCACCAGGTCGTCGACGTGGAGCCGCAGGGCGAGCGAGGGGTCGAGGTCGGTGAGGGCCTTGGCGAGGCGGTAGGCCACGCCGATGTCGCCGAAGTTGTCGACGACCTTGCAGAGTATGTCTATTGTCATGGAGCGACACTCGGAAGAGAGGTCGTCGACTGTCCGCTGCGCATACGCCGATTCCGTCCGAAGCCCGCGCGGCCTCGGATAGAGACTAGTCTCGGCGGCCGGGGACAGTCAACCGAGTTCCGGCCGGGCGGTTTTGACGCTAAGGCCGCGGAACGTCTATACTTCGATCGATGAGAGTCCACGACCCCGATGGCGGAGCGGAGCGTCTCCGAAACCTTCTCGATCATCTGCCCGTCGGTGTCTATCGAGTGACGCCGGAAGGCGGCTTTCTCGAGGCCAATTCGGCCATGGCCTTTCTCCTCGGCTTCGGCGATGTCGCCGAACTCATGCGGGTCAATGCCAACGATCTCTATCCCGAGCAGGGCTTCCGGCGGAAGTTCATCGATCGGATAGACGCGCTGCCTCATGGCTTCGAGGAAACGGTCCTGCGCGGAAAGGACGGGAGACTCCTCTGGGTGCGCAACTATCCGCATGCCCGGCGCGACGAGGACGGCTCGATCCAGTGCATCGACGGCGCCATCATCGACGTCACGGAGCTCAAGCGGGCGGAGGAGGAGCTCAGTCGCTCCGAGCACGACTACCGCAGGCTTTTCGAGGGAGCCCACGACGCGCTGATGATCTTCGAGATCGAGGGAGAGATCATCCTCGACGTCAACGACAGCGCCTGCCGCCTCTACGGCTTCGATCGGCACGAACTCATCGGCATGTCCCTCGAGCGCATCTCGAAGAACATCTCCTACGGCAAGCGGCGGATCGCGCGGCTCCTCGGGGGCGAGGAAGAGCGCACCTTCGAGACGAGCCACTACCGCAAGGACGGCACCGAGATACAGCTCGAGGTCAACGCCACGCTCGTCACCTTCAAAGGCAAACAGGCGATCATGAGCATCAACCGGGACGTGACCGAGCGGCAGCGCAGACTGCGGGATCTGTATCGACAGGCCCTCACCGATCCGCTCACCGGCATCGCGAACAGATTCCTCTTCGACGACCACCTGGCGCTGGCGCTGGCGCACGCCAGCCATAGCGGGCTTCCCTTGGCCGTCCTCTTCGTGGACCTCGACGGCTTCAAGGAGGTCAACGACGGCTTCGGGCACGCGGCCGGCGACGAGGTCCTCAAGACCGTCGCGTCGAGGCTCACGCAGAACCTGCGCCGCGGCGACACCGTGGCCCGGCTCGGCGGCGACGAATTCGTGGCCGTCCTGCCCGAGCTCTCGTCCGTGGGCGACGCGAACGAGATCGCCTGCAAGCTTCTCGAAGCCGTCCGCGAGCCCATGGAGACTCGTCACGGCAGGGTGAGCGTGAGTGCGAGCATCGGCATCGCCGTGTATCCGGAAAACGGAACGGCGCCGGAAAGCCTCGTCGGCGCGGCCGACCTCGCCATGTACAAGGCCAAGATGTCCGGCAAGAACGCGTTTTGCCGGGCCGACCTGGACGAGCCGGACTGACCGGGACCCTGGCCGAACCCGTCGGGCGGTTCTCATTCCCCGCTCCTTGGGCTAGACTGGAGCGCGAGGGGGATTCATGAGCTTCAGCTGCCTGAACGAAATCGAGATCCGGGGCGGGAGCGGGGAAGACCGCCGCCGCGCCGCGTCGGTCTTGAGCGCGGCCAACTACGTCGATGACGAGAGCCTGAGCTCCTCCGAGTCGGCGGAACGCCTTCTGCTCCGCTTCGAGAGCCTCGACGGCCTGCCCGGGGACGAGCTCGCCGCCCTGGGCCGGCAGTTCCCCGAGCTCTCCTTTCTCCTCGTCTATGCCTCGCTGGACGGCGAGTTTTTCGGCATGGAGCGCTCGGGCTCGGGAGGCGAGGCCGTCGAGAGCGCCGACTTCGACGACGATACGCGCGACCTCATCGGCCGCCGCTTCGACGGGGACGCCGTCGCCTTCGTGCGCGGCAGGTACTCGCTCGGCAAGAGCTGAGCTCCCGGGCCCGCGGCACGGCGAGCGGCGGCTAGCGCGGCGAGCGATCCCGCCCCTCGCCCCGCGCGCATGAAAAAAAGCGGCCGGCTTGGGGCCGGCCGCGGTTCCGTGTTCTCCACGGGGTGGCTTTAGAGGGCCTGAGCCCTCCGGTGCTGGTCATTCATGTCGCGCGCCTCCTTCCCGCTCCTGCCGAAGCGGCACAATGGTATTAGCCGGCACGGACACTATCCCACGAAGGCGCCCGAGCCGTAAAGCGACACTTCGATTTAACACATCCTCTCCGCTTGCGCTCGATCCGGCCTCGTGGCATAGTGCATCATCACGAAGTCGAGGAGGCGCGCAATGGCATTTTTCAGCGGCAATGCATGTGTCAGTGGGAAGGTACGTGTACCAGGATCCAGCGCCGCCCGAGCCCCGTTCGAGTCCCAGTGCCTCGAACCAGCAGTCTCGCGTCAATCGTGAGACTGCACACCGCGACGAGAAGAAATTTCGTTCTCACGCGCGGGGACCTGGCGGATGTCGTTTCAAGCATCCACCGAGGTGTTCCGATGGCTTATGCGAACGCGGACGAGCTCCTCCCTCCCGAGCTCCTTCGCGAAGTACAGAAATACATTCAAGGCTGCCTGCTCTACGTGCCCCGCTCGGGGCCCGAGCGCCTGGGCTGGGGCTCGCGGAGCGGCGCGCGCGCGGCTCTCGATTCGCGCAACGACGCGATCCGCTCCGGCAAGGCCTCCGGTCTCAGCATCGACGAACTCGCCGAGGCCCATAGCCTCTCGTCCGACGCGATCCGCAAGATCCTCTACTGCCGCAGGCGCGAGAAGGCGAGTTAGCCGCTCCCCGAATCCCCGCTCGTCCGGGGAGGGA
>DATKVK010000054.1:0-35297 GCA_035530095.1 Rectinemataceae bacterium
GAGCAAAAAGCCGTTGCACAAGAACGAAGCCCTTCGCGAAAGGGTTGAAACAGATCTCTCGGATATCAAAAACAATCCAAAGCTAATCAAGTCATTTTTCAAAGCAGCTAGTGTAGCCTATATTTAGGACTGGGTAGTACAGACAAGCCCTTCCTTGACAGGGCCCTCGATTTTCCCGAGGTATTCGACCTCGTACCCTCCACCGATCTTCTCGTCTATACACCGGAGAATTCGCCGCCCTCACCGTAGAGCCGGCTCTTGTCGCAATGCGTCGCACTCGATATACTTGTATATCAGGAGGATGACATGATAGCTGTTCGGCTTCCGAAAGAAATAGAAACACGTCTCGATGCACTTGCTGAAAAAACAGGTCGGACAAAGACTTTTTACGTTCGGGAAGCGATCCTGGAGTATCTTGAGGATCTCGAAGACCTGTACCTGGCTGAGAAAACCCTCACCGAAATACACATGGGAAAGCAAAAAACTATACCGATCGAAGATCTAGCAGCGGAATATGGCATATCGCATTGAGGTGTCGGCAGACGCGAAGAAGCAGCTCGAAAGGCTCGATTTTGGAACACGGGAGCGACTCATGCGATTTATGATGGAGCGTCTTCCGCGGCTCGAAGATCCGCGAAGTCTAGGCGAGGCTTTGAAGGGGACTGAACTAGGAGAGTTGTGGCGGTATCGAGTGGGAGATTATCGGATACTGTGTCGAATCGAAGACGAACTGGTACTGGTGCTGGTTCTTCGAATAGGGCATCGACGAGAAGTCTATCGCTAAATGGTGCAAGGTGTCGATTTTCCGGATGTCATCGACCTTGCCCCAGACCGTCTCGATGTGCTTGGAATTGGAGGGGTCCGCCTCGATCTTTTCGCGCAGGCGGCGCATGTGCACGGTGACGGTGGAGACCTCGCCGTAGGTGCCCTCGCCGCGCACGGCTTCGAAGATCTCTTCGCGGCTGTAGACGCGGCCGGGGTTGCGGGCGAGGAGAAGCAGGATGGCGTACTCGGTGTCGATGACGAGGTCGCCCGAGTTGCTGGCTCCGGTGTTCGACTCGCCGCCGAGAGAGCGCAGTGTCGACTTCCGATTCGCGCTATACCATCCTTGGGCAAGCCGCGTATCGAAAGGCCGCTTGATGGGCGATGCCATCTTTAAAGGCCGCGCGAGACGAGGTATAGTAGTGTCATGAAGAGTCGGGCGGGCGATTGGCTGCGGCAGGCGGAGAACGAGCTCGCGTGGGCGGCCGATTCCATGAAGGGCGGCTACTGGGCACAGACCTGTTTCGCGGCTCAGCAGGTGGCGGAGAAGGCCCTCAAGGCTCTCGCCATCGCCAGGGGCGCCAGCGAAGTCCGAAGTCATTCCCTCGCCAAGATCGCGGATGCCTTGGACATAGACGGTGAACTCCTGCGAATGGGCAAGCGGCTGGACTTATACTATATCTCCGCGCGCTATCCGGACGCCTTCGCCGAAGGAGCTCCCTTCGAGTTTTTCGACGCGGAGCAGGCTGCCGAGGCTATCGAGTTCGCCAAGGCCTTTCTGGCCCGCGCCCGAGCCGAGTTATCAGCAGATGGCTGAGTCCGTCATCGTCTGGAATACGCGCGACCCCCTCGGTGGGAGGAGTCCCGAAGAGTTCGAGGCCGAAGTGCGGCGCCTGCTCCAGGGCAGGGTGCTCGCGGCATACCTCTTCGGCTCCTACGGTACCGAGGATTTCGGCCGCGACTCCGATATCGACCTGATCCTCATCGCCGAGACCGGCAAGCCCTTCGTGGAGCGGGCTCTCGATTTTTCCGATCTTATCGATCTGGTGCCGGACATGGACCTCCTCGTCTATACGCCCGAAGAATTCTCCGCTCTGACTATCGATCCTTCGCCCGGCTTCTGGACCAGCGTGGTCGCCAGCCTGCGGCGGATCATCTGAGCGCCGGCGATCTCCGTACTCTTCTTTGCGGCTACTCCACGAACCGGTAGCCCATGCCCCAGACCGTCTCGATGTGCTTGGGATTGGAGGGGTCCGCCTCGATCTTTTCGCGCAGGCGGCGCATGTGCACGGTGACGGTGGAGACCTCGCCGTAGGTGCCCTCGCCGCGCACCGCTTCGAAGATCTCTTCGCGGCTGTAGACGCGGCCGGGGTTGCGGGCGAGGAGAAGCAGGATGGCGTACTCGGTGGCGGTGAGCTGGACGCCCTGGCCTCCGGCGCTGACCGCCTTTTTTTCGGTGTCGATGACGAGGTCGCCCGAGCTGATGATGGCGCCGCCCGACTCGCCGCGCAGGCGCTCGTAGCGGTCGAGGTGGGCTCGGGCTCGGGCCACGAGCTCGGCCGGGCTGAAGGGCTTGGTGATGTAGTCGTCGGCCCCGATGCCCAGGGCGCGCACCTTGTCGATGTCGCCCGATCGGGCCGAGACGACGAGGACCGGTTTTTCGCTGCGTTCGCGCAGCTCGCGGCAGATGGTGAAACCGTCGGCGCCCGGCAGCATGAGGTCGACGACGAAGAGATCGTACGGCCGGCCCGACTCCGGACTCATGGCCAGGATGGCCCGCTCGAGCGCCGAGGCGCCGTTCGTCTCCACATCCGCCGAAAAGCCGGCGGCTTCCAGGTAGTCCCTTTCGAGCTCGGCTATCGCGAGGTCGTCCTCGATGATGAGGGCGCGCGGCCGCGCTCCGGGCGAGGGCGGGGCCGGGTTCCCGGTCGATGCGCTCATGCCTTCCGCTCCGTGGCGGGCAGCGTTATGACGAAGCGAGCCCCGCTCCCCCGGCGGCTTTCGAGGCTTATGCTGCCGCCCTGGGCTTCGACGAGGCGCCTCGCTATGGCCAGGCCGAGGCCGAAACCTCCGCCGGGCCGCGAAGCGTCGCCGCGGAAGAAGCGCTCGAAGACGCGCTCGGACTCCTCGCTCGGGATGCCGCGGCCGTCGTCCTCGAGCAGGATGCGCAAGCGCTCGTCGGCTTCCTCGAGGGCGAGGCTCAGGGTGACCGGCCGCTTGCCGCCGTGGCGGCGCGCGTTGTCGACGATGTTCTCGACCACGCGGCGCAGCTGGAGAGGGTCGGCCCTGACCGGTCGGGGCGCGCCTTCCAGGCCCGAGGCCTCGATGACGAGCTCGTCTCCCGGGATAGCCAGGAGGAGGTCCTCCACCGAATCCCTGAGGAAGGCCCTGAGGTCGAAGACCCGCATCGTGGGCGGGGCCTCCCGGGCCTCGAGCGTCGAGAGGAGGAATATCTGGTCGATCATGCGGTCGAGGTCGAGGATCTTCGCGCCGATCACGCCGAGGTAGCGCGCGGTCTTTTCGGGCGTGTCGGCTATGCCCTCGCGCAGCCCGTCGACATAGCCGCGGATCGCCGCCAGGGGCGTGCGAAGGTCGTGCGAGAGATTCGCGATGAGCTCGCGGCGCTCGGCCTCGCGCTCGCTGGCCCGGTTCAGGAGGTCCCGGATCTCCGAGCGCATGGTCTCCATGGCCTCGAAGACGCGGGCCAGCTCGAGGATCTGGTGCCGGCTTTCCACGGGCGTGTCCAGATCGCCGTGGCTCATGGCCAGGGCCGCCGCCTCGACGCGGCGCAGGGGCGTGGTCAGCCGCAGTATGAACAGGACTCCGGCGGCGCCGTCCGCCGCGAGCAGGAGGAGGGCGCCGATGAGCAGCAGCTGCCGCGAGAAAGGCGTTCGCTCGCCGCCCGGCAGGGGTTCGTGGAGGATGAAAAACGAGGCGGGCGCGCCGCTCGAGCTGCGGAAATCGAACTGATACATGACGTGAGGCCCTCGGTCGTTGTCTTCGAAGGGTTCGGCGGGCGCGGGGGCGTCGAAGACCGGCAAGCCGGCCATGGCGGAATCGGAGAGCGGCGGGGAAGCGAACTCGAGCTTGCCGCCCACCCGGACCACGATCCCCAGCGGGTGCGCGTTCTCGGCGAGGCGGGCCAGGAAGCCGTCGTTCAGGACCGCATCGTGGCCTTTGAGGAGGGCGCCGTTGAAGGCGCGGAGCGTGCGCACCATGATGCGCGCGATGCGCACCACCGGCGGGGCGGGGTGGAAGAGCCGCGTGAACGGTGTGGACTCGCCGCGGTAGTAGCTCGACACGACGTCCTCGAAGCCGACCAGGAGCAGGAAGGAAATGCCCAGCGACACGGCGAAGAGGGTGAGCACGACGCGCCTGATCGAGCGGGGCTGTTTGCGCGCGCTCACCTGCGAGGCTCCACGGGCGAGTCCGTCGCGGCCGGGTTCTTCCATCTCATGGTCCAACTGTAGCACGACCAGGTAAAGCGGGGATTACCTGTTTCTTTCTTTTTTATGACACGTGATGTCGGGCTCAAATGACGGGAACGCGGCATCCACAACCTTCGGGACACTATGGGGGCGACGGTCAATGCCGAAGCGAATAGTTCACCGCGATCGTGGGATCGAGTCTGCGGCCGGTGGGATTAGCCAGGGGGAAGACCTTCGCGACGAGGTCGAGGGCCGCTTGGTCGAGGAGGCTCGAGCCCGAGCTCGAGGAAAGCGCGGCATGCAGGAGCCTGCCGTCGGCCGAGATGCTCAGGCGTATGCGCACCAGGCCCTCGGTGCCGCGCATCCTCGCCGCCGGCGGGTAGATCTTGCCGCGCTCGATGGCCGCGCGGATTTGGGCGAAATAGGCGCTCTCGCTGCTCTCCGAACCTAGGCTGCCTACTCCGCCGGAGCCGCCGACGATTCCGGCCTCGTCGTTGGCGCCCGTGCCGCCGGCGCTTGCGCCATTTACGCCAGCTGCCGTCGCGGTCGCATTGCTGCCCACCGAGGCAGCGCCGCCACCCTGCGTCTCGGCCCCGGGTGCCGTGGCCTGATTCGCGGCGCCGGAAGGCGGTGGCGGAAGGCTTGCCGGCGGAGGGCTTGCCGGCGGAGGGCTTGCCGGCCTCGTCGTGCCGGGCGAGATGGCCTGTAGCGACTTAGGCGAAGTGCGCTCCTCCGCGGCCGGCTGTGCTGGCGTGTCTGGCCGCGCGGCGGGTCGTCCTGGCGGGAGCTCGGCAGAGGTGGGGCTCGCAGGTCTGCGGCGGCCCGCAGCAGCAGCCACCCGCGCGGCAGCTGGAGCCGCGGAATCATCCTGTGCCGGAGCAAGATCGACCACCAGCGCGAGGTCCCTTCCGGCTCCCGACTCGGTGCGGAACAGGCCGAGCCCAAGGCCGAAGAAACAGGCGTGGAGCGAGAGGGACAGGGCTCCAGCGAGGAAAAGGCGGCGGGTCCTCGCCTGCCTGCCCGCGCGTGCTCTCATGATGGCCGGATGAGTATACTCGCGGCCGCCTGGCAGGGTAAAGGCGAGCGGGCTCCGAGCCATCCCCGCTCGTCATGACACCACCGATTGCGTTCGGGGCGGTCTTCGAGCCATACTCGAAGGGTCGCATGAGCGAAGCTCGCGCAACGGGCATAGCATGCGCGAAACCTCGAGAAGCGCGGAGGGCATGTCATGGCGGGCGCTGTTACCCTGTCTACTCTCATCGAACGCGGGGGAGTCTACTACAATGTGGGCGGATCGACTGCGGCCGAGGCGCTGCGCGAGGGCATCAAGGGGCTCGTCCTGCCCAAGGGCGTGGACCGGGAGGCGCTCGCCAAGGCCGTGCTGGAGCGCGAGGCGCTGATGCCGACGGCCATAGGGAACGGCGTCGCCATTCCGCACCCGCGCAATCCCATCATCTCCGATCCGGCCGAGCAGCGCGTAGCCGTGCTTTTTCTCAAGACGCCCATCGCCTACGAAGCCCTCGACCGCAAGCCCGTTTCGGTCCTCTTCCTCATACTCTCGGCCGAGGCCAAGAGCCATCTCTCGGTGCTGGCCTCGCTCTCGCACCTCTGCCAAAGGCGGGATTTTCTCGAGCTGCTCGCCGACAGGCCCTCGACCGAGGAGCTGACCGCCTTCATCAAGGCGGCCGAGGAGTCCTGGCGGAGCGGAGCTAAGGGCTAGCCCTTGAAGCCGGTGGCTACGAGGTAGGTCTCGAAGGACTCGGTGCGGCAGGCCTGGGGTTTGAAGCCGCGGGCCGCGGAAAAGCGCGAGCGGAGCCGCTTCAAGAGAGCAGCCTCGGCGCCGCCCTGGAATATCTTGGCGACGAGGGCTCCCCCGGGAGCCAACAGAGTCTCGGCGTAGCCTATCACCGCCTCGACGATGGCCTCGGACTGGCTTTGGTCGACGAACCTGTTGCCGGTGGTGGCGGGGGCCGCGTCCGACATGACGAGATCGTAGGGGCCCATCGAGGCGAGTTCGGCGCGGATCGTCTCGTCGTACAGGTCGCCCCGGACGAAGCGAAAGGCGGGCTCGGTCGGGGCGATGGCGAGGGCCTGGAGATCCACCGCCGCCAGGAAGCCCGAACCGGCCAGACGCTTGAGCACCCAGAGGCTCCAGGAGCCGGGGGCCGCGCCTATGTCCAGGACGCGCGCTCCCTTTTTCACGAGGCCGAATTTCCCGTCGATCTCCTGGAGCTTGTAGACCGAGCGCGCCGGATAGCCCTCTTTTTTGGCTTTTTGCGCCCAAAAATCGGGCTTTTCGTAGCTTGAGTTCGACATGGACGAGTACCCCCGGCCCGCGCTATGGTGAGCCATGCACCCCGAGTATACGGAACTGCTGGACGAGATTGAAGGGGAGCTGCGCTCCCTCTTGCCGGAAGAGCCCGACGAGGCCTGGTTCGCGCGCTTCTTCGGCCGCTTGGACGCTTCTCCGCGCGAAAATCTGCGCCGGGCGCTGAACGCGCCGGCCCTGGACCTCATCCGCCGCGGCGGCAAGAGATGGCGGCCCCTCCTGCTCGCGCTCGCCGCCAAGGCCTTCGGCCGCGAAGACGGGGCGCTGCCGCTTTCTCCCCTGGTCGAAATAGCGCACAACGGCACCCTCATCGTCGACGACATCGAGGACGGCGCCGACACGCGCCGGGGCGGCCCCGCCATCCACCTCGCGCACGGCCTCGACGTGGCCGTCAACGCGGGCAATCTCCTGTACTTCCTCCCCCTCGCCCTGATCGACGAGCTCGACGCGGCGGCGGAGACCCGGCTCGAGCTGCACGCGCGCTACGGCCTGCACATGCGGCGGCTCCACCTGGGCCAGGCCATGGACATCCTCTGGCACCGCGAGCATGCCTTCGTGCCCGACCGCGGGAGCTACCTCGCGATGTGCGCCCTCAAGACCGGCGTCCTCGCGCGGGCGGCCGCCGAGTTCGGCGCCATCGCCGCGCTCGCCCCCGCCGCCGCGGTCGAGACCCTCGGCTCGGCCTTCGAGCGGGCGGGGGTCGCCTTCCAGATCTTCGACGACCTGCGCAACCTCACGACCGGGAATCCCGGCAAGAATCGCGGCGACGACATCGTCGAGGGCAAGAAGAGCCTCCCGGTCATCCTGGCCTGCGAGACTCGCCCGGCTTTCGTGGGGGAGCTTGCGGCCCTCTTCGCCCGGGCTGCCGCCGAGGGCCCCAGCTCGAGCGCCGTCGAAGAGGCGATCGCCCGCATCGGAGAAACGGGCGCCCTGGCCGCCGCGGAGCGCAGCGCCCGCGCACTCCTCGACCAAGCCTCCGCCGAGCTCGCTTCGGTGCTTCCCGCCACCCCGGAGGGGCGCCTCCTGGCCGATCTCGTGCCTTTCCTCGAGGGCCGGTAGAGAAGGCTTTCCATCGTTGCAATCGCCCGGGGCGCGTCTATACTAAGAGAGGGGAGGGCGCATTGGGAGGACAGACGTTCGTCGAGGCCGACATCTGGACCGTCGCTCAGACGGATCAGGGCAATGTCGTGCTCGTCAGGCCCCGGGGCTCCGATCTCGCCGTGCCCATCTTCATCGGCCAGCTGGAGACGCAGTCCATTCTCATCGGCATGGGACACGTCGAGGTGCCCCGCCCGCTCACCCACGATCTCCTCATCTCGCTGATCCGCGCGCTCGGAGCCGAGATCGACCGGGTCGAGATAAACGAGCTGCGCGAGGGCACATTCTTCGCCCGTCTCGCGCTGCGCACCAAGGAGGGCGAGATCCTGGTCGACGCCCGGCCCTCGGACACGATCGGCATAGCGGTTCGCATAGGCTGCCCGGTGTTCATAGCCGAGTCGGTGGTGGAGGAGGCGGGGATCTCGGTCAACCTGGTCACGGGGGAGGGCTCGGCGGGCGGAGAATCGCCGGAGGACTCGAGCGCGAAGGCTCAGGCGCCCGCCGGGCCGGCGGGAGGCGAGCGCGCCCGGCTCGGCGCCGAACTGGAAAAGGCGATAGCCGAGGAGGACTACGAGCGGGCCGCGATGATCCGCGACCGGCTCAAGGAACTGGAGGACGGGGCATGAGGCGCGGATACGGCCTCGGCCGATGCCCGAACGCATGAGACGGAGACAGTCGAGGAAAACATGAATAAAAATCGCCTGGCCTTTCTTCTGGGTTTGCTCGTGTTCGCCTCCGCCTCCGCGTGGGCCGAGTCGATCGACCTCAACGCCCTGCCGTTCTATGTCCGCGGCGGCTTCGACATGTCCTGGACCCGCTCCGAGCCTTCGCCTTCCGATCCGGAGTGGGCCTTCGTGCCGGGCCGCGCGGGCGGTCGGCCCCTGGTGGTGCGCGATCTGGATTTGCCGGGGCTCGAGGATCTGCCGGCGATCCGGGCGCTGCCGGCCGAGCCGCGCACCTTCTGTTTCGTCACCGCCTTCGAGGCCGACGATGCGCTGCTCGACTCGCCGAGCGGCATAGGCCTCTACCTTTCGGCGATCGGCGAGGACTGGGAAGTCTACCTCAACGGTTCGGTCGTCCGCAGCGAAGTCTACCTTCGAAAGGACGGGAGCATCGCCCAGGAGCGCGCGCTTCGCGGGACCCTCGTGAACATCGACAAGCGTTTCATCCGTCCCGGCAAGAACATTCTCGCCTTCATGATCATCGGCGACCCGGCGAGCGAGCGCACCGGGCTGAGCTCGGACGGCCGCTACCTCATCGCGCCCTACAAGCGGCTCCTCGGGCTCCGGAGCGAGAACCTCGACCTCATGCTCATCGGCATCTACTTCTTCTTCGCCCTCTACCACATCTGGCTGTACGCGCTGAGGCCGAGCAACCGCTCCTACCTGTATTTCGGCCTGGGGACGCTGGCGCTCTCGTTCTATCTCCTGTCGAGGACCTACCTGATCTCCGAGCTGATTCCCGATACCGCCGTGCTGCGCTCTCTGGAGTATGCCTTTCTCTTCCTCCTCTTCCCGCTCTTCCTCGCCTTTTTCGACCTGCTGGCGCGGAAGAAGATCTCCCGTTTCGCCTTCCGCTACGGAGCCCTCAGCCTCGCCGCGGCGCTGCTCGTTCCTTTCGTGTTCCAGGACCTGCTTTTCCAGGTCTGGCGCCTGAGTCTCTTCCTGCCGACGCTCTATCTCCTCGTCTTCGATGTGGCCAAGCCGCTGGCCGGGGCCTGCTCCGCGGAGTGCGCGCGGCGATCGGCCTTCAACGCCGGCGCCAAGCTGCGGGCCGCGGGCCGGGTCCTGGTCGGAACCGACATCGGTCGCATATCGATCGGCCTGGTCTTCATAGTCGCGGCGGTCGGGATCGATCTGGCGCGGCTTTCCTTCCTGCGGGGCCCGGTCTTCTCGAAATACGGCTTCCTCATCCTCGTCTTCGGAAGCGCCGCGACCCTCGCCAGCCAGTATCATCGGCTCTATGACGAGATCGAGAGTCTGGCCGCCGGCCTCGAGGACAAGGTGAAGGAGCGCACCTCCGATCTCGAGGCGGCCATAGGCGTCCAGTCGAACCTCAACGCCAGGCTATCGGCGGCGAACCTGCGCCTGCAGAACGCCATGGACATAGCCGAGAAGGACATGCGCATGGCCGTGCACGTGCAGCAGGGTTTCTTCCCCGCGAAGGCCCCGGCGCTCGACGACTGGGATATCGCTTTCATCGCCAGACCTGTCTCGGGCGTATCGGGCGATTTCTACGATTTTTACGTGGAAGACCGCGCTCTCAGGGGCCTGGTGGTGGGGGACGTGTCGGGCCACGGCATAGCCTCGGGGCTCGTGACCATCCTCGCGCGCTCCGTATTCTGGCGCAACTTCAACACCCTCTCCAGTCATTCGCTGGGCCGGGTGCTCGAGCAGATCAACGAAGAGCTCAGCGCCGAGCTCAGTTCGGTGGAGAATTACCTCACCTGCGCGCTCCTGCGATTCGAGGAAAACGTCGTCGAGTACGTCAACGCCGCCCACCCCGAGCTGGCCTACCGGCGCGCCGGGACGGTCAAGGCCAGCCTCCTCGTGCCCCGCAGCGTGGACGACTACAAGGGGCCGCCCCTGGGGCGCGAGGGGATCGAAGCCCCCTATCGGGCGGTGAAGTTTCCGCTCGGGAAGGGCGACAGTCTTCTCCTGTACACGGATTGCCTCGCCGAGGCCCGGAACGAGAACGGCGAGCACTTCGGCGTGGAGGGGCTCATAACGGCCTATGGCCGCGCTCCCGAGGGGAAGGCTTCGGACATGCTCGACTATATCCTGGACGAGTGGCGCTACCACATCGGTACGATCCAGCCGGTCGACGACATGACCGTCGTGCTCCTGCGAAGAAAGTAGCCCCGCGCAGGGTGTCGCGAAGATCGGTGAGGGCTCGCGTTCGCGTCGCGCACAGGATTCGCGACACTCATGAAAGAACGCGGCGGCGCCGTGGAAGCGCCGCCGCCGTGGTCCGAAGCGCCGCTGGTTCAGCCCAGGAGCCGATTGAGCCGGGCCGCGAAGTCCGCGGGATCGGCCAGGGGCGCGCCTTCCATGAGGAGTGCCTGGCCGAGCAGCACCTTGGCCAGGTCCTCGGCCTCGGTCTCGCCGGCTGCGGCGAGACGCTTCACGATCGGGTGGGCGCCGTTGAGTTCGAGTATGGGCTTCACGTCGGGCAGCTCGCCGCCGCCGAGCTGCTTCATGAGTTCGCGCAGCTGGAGGCTCGGGTCGTCCGAGTCCACGACCACGCAGGCCGGGCTCTCGGAGAGCCGCCGCGACAGGCGGACGTCCTTGACCGCCTCGCCCAGGGCTTTCCTGGCCTTGTCCACGGCTTCGGACGAGCCGCTTTCGGCCGCCTTCTCGGCGGGGCTCTCCCCTCCGAGCTCGGTCTCCGAGCCGGCGCGGTTGACGCTCTTGAGTTCGAGCCCTTCGTAGGGGCCGAGTCCGGAGAGCACGAGTTCGTCGATCTCCTCGCCGCAGACGAGGACTTCGATGCCCTGCTTGCGGTACATCTCCAGGAGCGGGGACTTGCGCAGCCGCTCCTCGTCGCCGCCGGCGATGTAGTAGATCGCCTTCTGCCCTTCCTTCATGCGGCTCTTGTACTCGGCGAAGCTGGTCCAGCCCCCCGAACCGGCCTCTTCGCGGGTGCTCTTCCAGCGCACGAGGCCCAGGAGCGCCTCGCGGTTGGCGTAGTCGGAATAGAGGCCTTCCTTGAGAGGGCGGTTGAACTCCGCGATGAACTTCGCGTACTTGTCGGGATTGGCGGTGGCCAGGTCCGCCAGCTCGCCGAGGATCTTCTTGACGCTCGCCTGGCGGATGTTGGTCATGACGCGGTTCTGCTGGAGGATCTCGCGGCTGACGTTCAGGGGCAGGTCTTCGGAGTCGATGACGCCGCGCACGAAGCGCAGGTAGACGGGCAGCAGCTCCTTCTCGTCGTCGGTGATGAAGACGCGCTTGACGTAGAGCTTGACGCCGCTCTTGTAGTCGGCGCGGTAGAGGTCGATGGGCGCCTTGGAAGGAATGAAGAAGAGGGTCGTGTACTCGATGGTGCCCTCGGCGTGGGTGTGGATCCAGTGCAGCGGCTCCTCGTCGAGACCGCCGAAGCCCGTGGAGAAGGACTTGAAGAAGTCGATGTAGTCCTCGTTCTTGAGCTCGGACTTGGGGCGGCGCCAGAGGGCGTTGGCGGTGTTGACGACCTCTTCCTTGCGCGCGCTGCCCTTCTTCTCGCCCTTGTCGTCGTACTCGGTCTCCTCCGAGACGAGGGTGATGGGATAGGCGACGTGGTTGGAGTACTTCTTGAGCACCGACTCGGTGGCCCAGCGGGAGAGGTACTCCTCGCCCTCGGCGTTGAGGTGGAGCCGCACCTCGGTGCCCTGCGAGGAGCGTTCGGCGCCGTCGATGGCGTACTCGCCCTTGCCGTCGCTCGTCCAGACGAAGGCGGCGTCGGAGAGCGCGCGCCGGCTCGTGACTTCGATCTTGTCGGCGACCATGAAGGCCGAGTAGAAGCCGACGCCGAACTGTCCGATGAGGTTGGAGGCCTTGCGCTCGCCCTCGGGCAGGTTTTCGAGGAAGCGGCGCGTGCCGGAGCGCGCGATCGTGCCGAGGTTCTCTTCCAGTTCCTTGGCGTCCATGCCGATGCCGTTGTCCTCGATCGTGATGGTCTTGGCGTTGCGGTCCAGGACGATGCGGATGGCCGGCTCGAAGACGATGCCCTTGTAGGCTTCGTCGGAAACCGTGAGGTAGCGCAGCTTGTCCAGGGCGTCGGACGCGTTCGAGACGAGTTCCCTCAGGAATATTTCCTTGTGGGAGTACAGAGAATGGGTGATGAGTTCGAGAAGTTTCGAGACTTCCGTCTTGAAATGGTGCTGTGACATGTACTAGCTCCCTGAATCGAGTCCCGCGTGCGGCGATTCTGTTGAATTTCCTGTGAAAGATAGCTATTTCGCGCCGGGGCGGCAAGACGAGGCTCGCCTTCCCTGGCCGCTTCGGCCCTGGGGCCTAGCCGCCGCCTGGTAGGGCCTAGCCGCGTCGCGGAAAGACGTAGCTCGCTCCCTGCTCGGCGATGCCCGCGAAACCGAGCTTCCGTATGCGATCGGCGTACGACTCGACGGCGTCGCCGTAGTGCATGAGCCGGGTTTTGGCGCGGACGGCTTCGCTCAACCCGGAAAGCTCGTCGAGCGAGGCGTGAACGCCTCCGGTGAAGAGCTGGCAGTCGTGGAAAACGGCCTCGAAGCCGTACTCCGCCTCGAGCTCGGCCACCATTCGCGGATCGTAGCGCGTATCGCTGGTGAAGAGTATCCGCTTGTCGATGATGAGTCCGTAGCTCAGGAAGGATGAGCGCCAGTCGGGGGCGGAGTCGGGAATGTGCATGGTCCGGAACAGGCGCAGGTTCAAGTCCCCGACCTCGACTTCGCAGAGTTCCCTTCCGCCCCCGGGGACGTGCGAGGGAACGATGAAGTCCCAGAAATCGGCGAGTTCCAGGCTCTTGCCGTCGTGGACTTCGTTGTAGGCCGAGCCTCCCCTGAGCGACATGGTCCAGAGGATGCGCCCGAGCCGCTCGGTGGCGACCAGCTTGGGCTTCTTGCCGGGGCCGTAGCGGTTGCCGAGCATGACCTCTTCGAGGCCGCCGATGTGATCGGCGTGGCTGTGGGTTATGAGGTAGTTCTCGACATCCGTGACCGAAAGTCCGAGTCGGCCGAGGGCCTCGGGCGTCCGCGAGCCGCAGTCGACGAGGACGTGGGACTCGCCTTTGACGAGGAGGATGTTGTTTTGATAGAATTTTTTCGAGAAGGCGCCGCCGGCGCCTATGAATGTCAGGCTGAGGTCGCCGTCGTTGGCCAAGGGCAGGGGCTTCCCCGGCCCATAGTGGTCGCGCACTACCTTCATGCCGCCCAGTATAACGTAGGTGCGGCCCGGATTTCAAAACGTGAATGCGTTAGCTTCTCCCTTTGACAGTCCGATACTAGTGGTGCTACAGTATGATTGAAGGCGGAGTCTTCCTAATTCCTGTTAGAGCAAGGAGACCCTTGTGTCCACGCTCAAAAAATATAAAAAGATGGAGAACGACGTGTTTTTTCGCTTCTCCGCCCGATTCTCCGCCGCCACAGGCAGGTTCAAGGCTTTTCTGGGCCGGGTGAGCCTGGCCGGTCGGCAGAAGATCACCATCATGCTCATTCCGCATTCCGAAAAAAAAATACTCAACCTGCAATTCACCGTCTTCACCCTCGCGGGGATCGTCTTCGCGGCGGGCCTGGGGCTTTTCGTATTCGTATTTTCGGCGGCGCGCTTCTCCGATACGGCGCACCGCCTGCAGAGCCGCTCCGCGGATCTAAAGACTACGCAATCCAATCTCGATCAGCTTCGCGACCAGACCAGCCGGCTCGTGGTCGCAGCGAAGAGATTCCAGACCGCGCTGTCGGGCACGCTCTCGAAAATAGGGACCGCCCCCTCGGCCCCCGATTCTCCCGTCCAGCAGGGCGATCTGGCCTCATTCTTCGAGACGAGCGAAACCGGCTCGGGCGGGGTGCGGGAGATCGGCGATCTGCGCAAGATAACCGACTACCTCAACAAGACGGTCGACCCGGTCAACCAGCTCGGTTCCCTTTTGCAGAACCAGAGCACGGTGCTGACCGAGATCCCGAACATCTGGCCCATCAAGGGCGGCATCGGCCACATTTCCATGTACTTCGGCCAGAACGAGAATCCTTTCACCGGACAGTGGTACATCCACACGGGCATCGACATCTCGACCTTCCATACCGGCGACCCGATCGTCGCCACGGCCGACGGAAAGGTCGTATTCGTGGGCTACGACGGCGGCTTCGGCAACAACATCATCATCCAGCACAATCACGGGTTCTTCACGCGCTACGCCCACCTGCAGTCCTTCCGCGTCTACAAGGGCGAGAAGGTCCAGCAGGGGCAGATCATCGGCAGCATCGGCAACACCGGCCTCACGACGGGGCCGCACCTGCATTACGAAGTCCATCTTGGCACCAGCGTCATCGATCCCCTCAAGTTCCTGAACATCAGGGCCAGCGCGACGGCCCTGGCTCCGGGAACGGGTCAGTGACCGGAAAGGCATTATGCCCGACTCTCGAGACTCTATCGTCAATTCGATCATAGGCGCGGGTTCGGCCGTCGACGGCGACATCGACATCGACGGACTCCTGCGCATCGACGGCGACGTGCGCGGTTCGATCCGGGCCACCGGCAAGGTGGTCGTGGGCTCGACCGGCCGCATCCAGGCCAGCCTCAGGGCGCACTCCGCCATCATAGGAGGGGTCGTGAAGGGCGACGTCTACGTTTCCGACAGGCTCCGCATACTCTCGGGCGGGGTCGTCGTCGGCAACGTGTTCGCTCCGCGCTTCGAGGCCGAGGACGGCACCGTCATCCACGGCGACCTCACCGTCACCGGCAGGCCCGGGAGCGCGGAGGAGGACCTCCACGTCTTCATCAAGAGCCACGGCGACGTACACCGTTTCCACGGCCCCTTCCGCGCCCACAGCTTCGCCGTCCCTCGCCGCTCCCTTGCCGAAAACCAGGCGGGGCGCGGCAGGCGGTCCGGCTCATAGCGATGGCATCGATCGAGTTTCCCGACGGCCTCAACCCTTTTCTCCCCTCGCTCCTGCCCCGCCGTCCGGACGAAGACTCGAAGACGAAGACGAAAAAGTCGAAGGGCATCTTCGGCTCCCTGCTCGGCAGGGCGGTGGGGGAGACGGGCCGGGAGGCGCGCTCCGGATCGATCGCGGGCGAGCCCTATTCGGCCGATGCGCTCGAGAAGCTCATGGACCTGGTGCACGAGGCGGGCGATCGGCTCAAGGAGAATCCGACGGTCGACCTCGTGCAGGGCTACAAGCGGGCAGTCCGGGATTTCGTGCACTACGTCGTCGAGCATTCCTACGCTCTGGAGCGCAAGGAGTCGAGGCGGAAGCTGGATCAGCGCATCTACTTCCGCATCGCCGTAGTCGACGATTCGCTCGAGAAGCTCGGGGCCGAGATTTTGAGGAACCAGCGAGACAAGCTCGAGATACTGCGGAGGGTCGATGAGATCAATGGCATGCTCGTCGATCTTTTTCGCTAAGGAGACACAATGTCGGATTTCCACGATGATCATATGAGTCAGTCCGAGGAGGATCTTCGCCACCTCGAGGACGAGCGCGAGGTCGACCGGGGGCACTCGCGCCGGCCGCAGAGCGTCGCCGATCTGCCCAAGCCGCTGTACCGGCTCAAGGCGATGCACTCGAACGAGACCTTCTTCGCCTACTTCCCGGGCTTCTACTCGCCCGAAGCGGAAGCCGCGCCGGCGCCGGAGACCGCTGCGCCGGATCGCTCCGGGGCGGGCGAGGGCGGCACGGCCGCGGCGCCCGCCGAAGCCGTAGCGTACGCGGCGACCTCCACCGCGGAAGGCGCCGCGCCCGCCGAGGCGGCGCTTTTCGGCGGAGCCGCTCCGGTCGAGGAGCCGCCGCTTTCCGCCGAGGCGGGCGAGGCTTCCTCGGAGCCGCCTGCCGCGCGCTCGGAGCCGCCTGCGGGCGAAATACCTCCGCGCAGCATGGTGGTGGCGCCCACGCGCTACGGCCGGGATATCTGCGAGGTTCAAGGCACCGTGAAGGAACCGGGGCCCATCGGCATGGAGGACCTCGTCAAGATCGAGCGCGTGGCGACGAGCGAGGATCTGAAGAAGGTCGAGGCCAACCGCGAGCGCGAGCACAAGGCCTTCGAGGCCTGCAAGCAGCGGATCGCCGCGCGCAACCTGCCCATGAAGCTGGTTTCGGCCCACTACCTGCTCGAGGAGCCGAAGGTGCTGTTCTATTTCAGCGCCGAGTCGCGCGTCGACTTCCGCGAACTCGTGAAGGATCTGGTCTCGGTCTTCAAGATGCGCATCGAGCTGCGGCAGATCGGCGTGCGCGACGAGGCCCGCGTCACCGGCGGCTGCGGCGTCTGCGGCCGCGTGCTGTGCTGCCACGGCGTCACGGACAAGCTCACGCCGGTGTCCATCAAGATGGCGAAGGACCAGAATCTCTCGCTCAACTCGATGAAGATTTCCGGACCCTGCGGCCGACTTCTCTGCTGCCTGGCCTACGAATACGGGTTCTACCGCGATGCGCGGAGGGAGCTGCCCAACGAGGGCGCCCGCTTCCCCTATGACGGGACTCAGTTCCGCGTCATCGAAGTGAACGCCCTGGCGGGCACGGTCAAGATGGCCGGCGAGGACGGGCGGCTGCTCGACATGAGCTCCACCCGTTTCGCCTACGCCGAGGGGCGGTGGCAGATCAGGCCCGAGAGCCCCGATCTCCCCGCTCCCTGATCGGGAACAGGGACTAGCCTCGGCCGAAGTCACCGCCCTGGCGACTCAGCGCTGGATGTCGACCACCTGGATCTCGAAGACGAGGAAGGCGTTGGGCGGTATGACGCCGCCCGCTCCCTGGGCGCCGTAGGCGAGCTCCGGCGGCAGGATGACGAGGCGCTTCTCGCCCTTCTTCATGGTGGACACGACCTTGTCCCAGCCCGGGATGATCTGGCCGGTGCCCACGGTGAACTGGAAGGGGCCGCCGTGGAGCGAGGACTGGTCGAACACGGTGCCGTCGAGGAAGGTTCCCTTGTAGTCGACCGAGACCTTGTCGCCCTTCGCGGGCGGCTCTCCGGCGCCGCGCTTGAGGACCTTCTGGAAGATGCCGTCCTGGTCCGGCTTGAGGTCGGGCCACTGCTTGGCGATGGTCGCGAGGGCGGCGCTGCGCTGGACTTCGGCGAGCTTCTTGGCGGCGTCGAGGGCCGCGGCCAGGCGCTGGTCGAAGGCGGCCTGATCGGACTTGAAGGCCTTGGCGCCCGCGCCGATCCGGAAGATCTCGACCTTGTCGAGCTTGTCGCCCTTGACGATCTTCTGGACGACGTCCATGCCGCTGACGACCTTGCCGAAGACGGTGTAGTGGCCGTTGAGGAATGGTGCAGCCTTCAGGGTGATGAAGAATTGCGAGCCGTTCGTGCCGGGCCCCGCGTTGGCCATGCCCACGATGCCGGGGGCGTCGTAGACGAGGTCGGGCGAGATCTCGTCGGGGAAGGAATAGCCGGGACCGCCGGTGCCGTCGCCCTGGGGGTCTCCGCCCTGGACCACGAAGCCGGGCTCGACTCTATGGAAGATGAGACCGTCGTAGAAGTGCTTGCCCTTGGTGGCCGTGAGGCTGCCCTCGGCCAGGCCGACGAAGTTGCCGACCGTGAGGGGGGCCTTCTCGTATTCCAGCTGTATCATCACCTGGCCCTTGGCGGTGTCGAGCCTGGCGTAGAGCCCGTCGGGGAGGTTCGGAACCTGTTGGCAGGAGAGGAAGGTCGAGGCCAAGAGGACGAAGACCGCCGCGGGGAGGGGCTTGAAAGAAGCTATGCGCATGGATCCTCCGTACGTGCTGATGTCGCGGAAAGCCTAGACCGAAAGGGCCGCGAAGGGCAATGGCGTGGCGCTCGGGGCTCGGGCGTGCTATAAACTCTTAAAGGGAGGCCAGGATGCCGGAATCCGCATACCGCCGGCCCAGCTGGGACGAGTACTTCATGGAAGTGTGCAACGCGATAGCCAAGCGCGCCACCTGCGACAGGGGGCGCTCGGGCTGCGTGATCGCGCGCGACAATCAGATTCTCGCGACGGGCTACGTCGGCGCGCCGGCGGGCTTGCCGCACTGCGACGATGTCGGGCACCAGATGAAGAAGACCGTGCACGAGGACGGCTCGGTGACCCAGCATTGCGTCCGCACCGTCCACGCCGAGCAGAACGCCATCTGCCAGGCGGCCAAGCGGGGCGTGGCCATAGACGGAGCCACGCTCTACTGCCGGATGACGCCGTGCAGGGTCTGCGCCATGCTGATCATCAATTGCGGCATCGTGCGGGTCGTCGCCGAGCGGAAGTATCACGCCGGAGGCGAGAGCGAGGACATGTTCGCCCAGGCGGGGGTCGCTCTGGAGTACGTGCACGACGAGGTCCAGGCCTACGAGAACCAGTGAGGGCCTCGCGCCTAAGCGGCCGGCCTCTCGCGCGCCGCTCGCTTGCCTTGTGTCTCCCTAGGTATTCGGGTACAGTCAGCAGGTGGGTATACGAGTACTGTACGTCGCCGAGATAGTGGGCAAGGCCGGGGTCTTCACCGTCAAGAAGGTGCTGCCCCGGGTAAAACGCGAGTATCGGGTGGATTTCGTGATCGGCAATGCCGACTCGGCCACCGGCGGGGCCGGCCTCGGCAGGCAGCACGCCGTCTACCTGCACAAGCTCGGGCTCGACGTCATCACCACGGGCGAATGCATCTACTACAAGCGCGACATCGTGGAGCATCTCGGCCAGGCCTCCTACATCATCCGGCCGGCCAACTATCCCTACGGCAATCCGGGCCACGGCTACAGGGTATTCGGCACGCCGGCCGGCAAGGTCGCGGTCGTGCAGCTCCTGGGTCAGGCCGGCTTCCCGCGCGTGCACCTGGCCAATCCCTATCAGGCCGCCGTCGATCTCGCGCGCAAGCTGCGCACCGAGTGCCCCGCGGTCATCCTCGACTTCCACGCCGCCACGACGGCCGAAAAGCGCACCATGGCCTATCACCTGGACGGTCTCGTGTCGGCCATCGTCGGCTCGCACACGAAGGCGATCACGGCCGACGCGCAGGTCCTGCCGCGGGGCACGGCGTACATCACCGACGCCGGCAGGACGGGCGGTTCCCAGTCCGTCGGCGGGCTCGATCCCGAGACGCGCATCAGGGAATTCCTGACCGGCATCCCCGCCTGGGCCCGCGACGGAGCGCGGGATCTCGAACTTCAGGGCTGTCTCATCGAAATCCGCGACGACGGGAAGGCCGCGTCGATCGAGGCGCTGCGGATCCCCTGCGGCGAGTCCATGGATCTCGGGCCGGCCGAGGCCGGCGAGGCCGGCGAGGCCGGTGCGGTCGAGGCCGGTGCGGTCGAGGCCGGTGCGGTCGAGGCCGGTGCGGTCGAGGCCGGTGCGGCCGCGCAAAAAAGCGACGAGGAAAAGGCCCCTCCGGCCTGAGGCGAAACTCGGCCTCGCCACGTGCGGCTCGCGCGGCTCGTGCGGCTCGTGCGGTCGCCTCCGCGCGGCCGCTAGGTCGTCACCGATCCGCGAGGAGCACCCTGTCCGCCAGCTCGTCCGCCGCGGCCTTTCCGACGAGGGCTTCGACGATCGCGTATGCGAACTCTCCGGAGCAGCCGGCTGCCCGGCTCGTGATCAGGTTACCGTCCACCACCACGCGATCCTTCCAGAACTCCGCCCCGGTCACTCGCGTCTCCGTGCCTGGAAAGCCGGTGAAGCTTCGGCCCGAGAGGATGCCGCAGGCTTCGTGCAAGACTACCGCGGGGGCGGCGCAGATGGCCGCGACGAGTCCGCCCGAGAAGAAGTGCCGGCGGATGAGGTCCACGACCGCCGCGTTCGCCGCCAGGTTGTCGGCTCCCTTGCCGCCGCCCGGCACGACCAGGCAATCGACCGGAGTCGAAAGCTCGGACAGCTCCATGTCGGCGCGCACGAGGATGCCGTGACCGCCCTCGACGATAGCGCCCGAGACGCCGACCGTCTTCACTTCGATGCCGGCTCGGCGCAGGTAGTCGACCGGGGTGAGGGCTTCGACTTCCTCGAAGCCGTCGGCCAGCAAGACCAAGGCCTTCTTCATCGTTTGCCTCCAGACCGAATGTACGCCTCGCGCGGAAGAAGGGCAAGGCGCCGGTCGTCTCGTGGCGGGAGGCTGCGCCTCGGGCCGCCGACTCGGTCCCGCCCGAATGCGCGGCCTACGCCGATGTCGCGGCCGTCTTCGTCGCGGCTCCGGACTCAAGCGCCGGGGCGCGGCGTCCAGACCGACTCCGCGGCGGCCGCCAGGTAGGGCTCGGTCTCGCCGGGCCGCGTGGCGTAGGCGCCGTGGAGGCAGCGGTCGGCGGCGGCCCGGAAGGCCGGCCGCACGGTGGAGCCGTACTCGACCTCGTGCTTGAACTGGCCGCGGAGCCGGGTGAGGAGCGCGCCGCGGCGCGCCTCGGGAGGCATGGACTCGATGGCCCAGGCGAGGTAGTTCACGTTGTTGACGTGGCCGTTCGTGTCGATGTCGGAGAGCCTGACTTCGAAGCTCCGGCCCGCCTCGACCGATTCGGGGCCCGGACCCTCGACCGCCCCGAGTTCCAGGTCGCCGGCCGGCGGGCCGCCCGGCCGCCAGGCTTCGACGATGTCGGGGAGCACCGGCACCGGGCGGCGCCGCTCGAGGCTGAAGAAGAGCCAGAGCGAGCGGGCGAAGCCGAGCGCCTCGCCCGAGGGGCTCAGGATGCGGTACTCGCGCGTGCCGTAGAAGTTCTTCGTTCCCGAGCACCAGCTCTCGATCGAGAAGGCCTCGCGGTATGACGGATAGCGCCGCATCTCGATGCCTCCGCGCAGGAGGATCCAGCCGTAGCCTTCCGAGACGAGGCGGTAGATGTCCCAGCCGGATTCCTCGCAGTGGGAGAAGGCGGTTTCCTCGAGGAGGTTGAGAATGGTGACGGGCGTCGCCTCGGCGTAGGCGTCCATCTCGTAGTAGCGCAGGCGGAAATCCCGCCGGTGGATGATGGGGCTTTCCATGGCCCCTGTTCGACACGGCCGACGCCGCCGGGGTTGCGCCCGAGCCTCACGGCGGCGCCCGAGCCTCACGGCGGCGCCCGGCCCTCGCTGCGGCGCCTGGTCCTCGCGGCGGCGCCCGGCCCTCGCTGCGCCGGTCGGTCTTCTCGGCGGCGGACCGGCGGCGACCCCGCGGCGCGAGGGCCCGGCTCCTTCAGGCGGTCGGGCGGCGCCTCACCTGGAGCTCCTCCTGGGGCGCCTCTTCGAGGGCATGCCGGCGCTTCACGGTTTCGTAGAAAAAGGCCTGGGCGGAGAAAGGCTTTTCGTCTGCCGAGGGGGCGACGCGCTTCCAGGTTCCGTCCGGGTTGAGACGGTGCGCCTTGGAGTTGTCCTTGAAGTAGGCGACCAGGATCTCGTGGACTCTGGCCGCGAGTTTGTCGTCGAGCACGGGGAACATGAGTTCGATGCGCCGTTCGAGGTTGCGCGGCAGCCAGTCGGCGCTCGACAGGTAGATCTCCTCGGTCCCTCCGTTGCGGAAATAGACTATCCGGGAATGCTCGAGGTAGCGGCCCACCACGCTCACGACGGTGATGTTCTCGGAAAGCCCCGGCACGCCGGGCAGGAGGGCGCAGATGCCGCGGACATTGAGCAGCACGGTCACGCCCGCCGCGCTGGCGCGGTACAGGGCGTCGATCACCTCGGGGTCGGCCAGCGCGTTCAGCTTGGCCGCGATGAGCCCCGGCGACTCGGGGGTGGAGCGCTGCGCTTCGCGGTCGATCATCGAGATGAGGCGCGACTTGAGGTCGAAGGGCGCCACCGCCAGGCGGCGCAGCTCCTGCACCGCCGAGTAGCCGGTGATCATGTTGAAGAAGACCGAAGCCTCGCGGCAGAGCTCCTCGTCGACGGTGAAGATCGACAGATCGGCGTAGAGGCGCGCCGTACGCTCGTTGTAGTTCCCGGTGGACAGATGGAGGTAGCGGCGGATCGCTCCGTTCTCCTCGCGGCGCACGACGAGGGCGGCCTTGGCGTGCACCTTGAGCCTCGCCACTCCGTAGACGACGATCGCTCCCGCCTGTTCGAGCCTGCTCGACCAGGCGATGTTCTTTTCCTCGTCGAAGCGGGCCTTCAGCTCCACGAGCACCGCGACTTGCTTGCCGTTGCGCGCCGCCCGGGTGAGGGCGCGGACTATGGGCGAGTTGCCCGAGGTGCGGTAGAGCGTCATCTTGATCGCGAGCACCGAAGGGTCGTCGGCCGCCTCGTCGAGAAAGCGCAGGACCGGGTCGAAGGATTCGTAGGGAGGGTGCAGGAGGAGGTCGCGTTTGGCGATCTCGCCCCAGATGGAGGAGCCCTCCGGCGGCTCGAGGCTGTGCACGGAGGGCCAGGGTTCGTCGTACAGGCGCGACGAGGCATCCGTCGGCAGCGAGTTCGATGCGGAGAGCTCGAGGAAGCCGCGCAGGTCCACGGGACCCTGCAGCGGGTAGAGGTCGTCGTTTTCGAGCCGCAACGAGGAGCGCAGCCGCTCGACGAGGGTATCGGACCGTCCCGTGTAGCTCAGGCGCACGGCGTAGGAGTTCTGCCTCCCGGCGAGGACTT
Source organism: Rectinemataceae bacterium (assembly GCA_035530095.1). GTDB lineage: Bacteria > Spirochaetota > Spirochaetia > Treponematales > Rectinemataceae > JAJXZP01. The sequence continues at coordinate 22,753 of DATKVK010000054.1, forward strand.
CCTCCATGGCGGCGATGAAGTCCTCGTCGCGCTCCTCGTCGACTCCGAAGTCGGCGTCGCGCGTGACCTTGAAAAGGAGGGTCTCGCGGATCGTCCAGCCGGGAAAGAGGCGGGGCCCGAAGGCGGCCACGATCTCGTCGGCCAGGGCGAAGCGATGCGCCGCGCCTTGCGAGGGCATGCGGACGAAGCGGTCGATGTTCGGCGGCACCTGCACGACCGCTATCTTGTCCCTGCGCTCGGTCTTGTCTCCTCGGGCTTCCTCGTCGATGAGGAAGGCGGCGTGCAGCCGGAGGTTGCCGGTGAAGGGGAACTCCTCATCGCTGTCGTCGTCCTGGACGCGCAGCGGCGTGAGCAGGGGAAAGAGATGCTCGGTGAAGTACGATTCGAGCCATCGCCGTTCGGCCGGGGTCCACGCGGCCGGCGGCACTATCGCCAGGCCTTCGCGCTCGAGGGCGGGAAGAATTTCGGCCAGGCACTCGTACTGCCGTCCGAGGATCTGCCGGCAGCGCGCCGAGATGGCTTTCAGGAGTTCGGCGGGACGGAGCCCCGACGAATCGGGAGCGGTCTCGCCCGCCCGTGCCCGAGCCTTCACGGCGGCGACGCGCACCATGAAGAACTCGTCGAAGTTGGAGGTGACGATGGAAAGGAACTTCAGCCGCTCGAGCAGGGGCGTCTTCCGGTCGAGGGCCTCCTCGAGCACGCGCGCGTTGAACTCCAGCCAGGAGAGCTCGCGGTTGAGATATCGTCCGTTCGGCATCATTCCTCCTACGCGAGAATGGGCTCGAGCCCGAAGACTTCCTCGAACATGTCGCCCTTCTCGGCGAGAGACAGGCGTTCGAGCGAGAAGTCGCCGCCGCCCTCCGACCGCATCACGAGGCGGTCGTCGTGGCGTTCGACGGTGAGATTGCGGACGCGCTGGTCGTGCCCGCGGTCGAGGGCGTCGGCGATGCGCAGGATGGCGCCCAGCTTCATGACGACGATCCGGTCCTCGCGGGGCAGGGCGATGAAGTTGACGTGCGTGCTGGCCGGCGGAGCCTTGCGGTGGTAGCGCACGACGTTGGAGACGATCGTGAGGTCCGAGCGGTTGAGTCCGAAGATCTCCGAGTTCGCCACGATGTATTCGCCGTGCTTGTGGTGCCCCGAGGTCCGGATGAAGGTGCCGATGTCGTGCAGGAGGGACGCCGTCTCGAGCAGCAGGCGCTCGTGCGGACCCAGTCCGTGCTCGTGCGAGAGGGCGTCGAAGAGCCGCAGGGCCAGGTCGGTGACCTGGCGCGCATGGCCTTCGTCGTAGCGGAACTTCCGGCCCAGGGCGGCCGCGCTGGCGACGACCTGGCGATGCATCTCGGAGGCGAGCTCCGTGTCGAAGCCGCGGGCGGTCGATAGGAGCACGCCCTCCCTGATGGAGACATTGGGCACGACGACCGACTCGGCCCCCGTCCGCTCGAGGAAGAGACTCTCGAGCTGCAGCCCGGCGCCGATCCCTTCGGCCTCCGACCAGGGCACCCGCAGGCGCGCCACGCATTCCTCGGGGGACAGGGCCGACACTTCCTCGGCGAATGCGACGAAGGCCTCGCGCTGGATCACGGAATAGCCCTCGGCGAGCTCCTTGCCCACGCGCGCGGCCGCGAGCCGGGCGTCGCTGCCGACGACGATGAATGTCTTCACCGACTCGAGCGGGAGTTCCGCGTCGAGATTGTCGCAGGCGGTGCGGACATTGTCTTCGAGGAACTGCTTCAGGTATTCGGGAGAGGCGCCGGCGCCGCGCACCTGCTCGTCCACGCGGACCGTGCCGATGTGCAGGGAATGGGCGCCGGCCATGCGCCCGCGCCGCAGGAGCATGATTTCGGTGGAGCCGCCGCCGACCTCGAGGATCATGGCGTTGAAGCGCGAGAGCAGGCTGCGGTCGGTCTGGAGCGCGTGCTGCACGCCGAGATACATGAGGTGGTTTTCCTCGATGTCCTCGATCACGATGACGCGGAAGCCGGTCTGCAGCGAGACGCGGTCGACGAAGGTGTCGCGGTTCGCCGCCTCGCGGAGCGCGCTCGTCGCTATGACGCGGGCGTCCTTGGGCGCGAGGCCGTAGGCGCGCAGGAGTTCGCGGAAGCCCGCGAGCACGGCGATGCTTTCCCGCATGCCCTCGCGGCTTATGTAGCCCGAGGTGAAGACATCGCGGCCGACGCGGCTGGGCTTGCCGGCCCGGTCGATCACGCGGAAGCCCTTCCCGCTGTCGATCTCCGCCACGACGAGCCTGATGCCCGTCGAGCCGATTTCGATGACGGCGACGCTGCGGCTCTGTTCCTGCTTGCCCGAAAGCGGCGCGTCGGGCGTTTTCACGCCCCCGCTCCTTCGGCGGCGAAGAAGGCCGCTCCGGTGGGCACCGCGAGATCGCCGAGCTCGGAAAGCAGGATCTCGGCGGTGCCGGCCAGTCCCGGCATGAGGTGGGCGTTCATGGACTCGACGGCCTTGTCGCGGAATTTCTCGCCGAAGCGCGAAACCACCCCGCCGCCGAGGACGATGGCCTCGGGATTGAGCAGATGGACGATGTTGGCGAGGCCGACGCCGAGCCAGAAGGCCGCCCGGTCGACGGCTTTCTTGACGTACTTGTCCCCGGCGCCGAGGGCCGACTCGAAGGCCGAGCTGCGGTACTTGCGGATATCGGTGCCGGCCGCGTCCAGCATGCCGGGCGCCTTGCCCGAGGCGGCCAGGGCCACGGCGTCCTTGGCCATGGCGGTGCGCGAGGCGAGGGCCTCCAGGCAGCCGTAGTTGCCGCAGCCGCAGAGGGCTCCGCCCTCGTGGATGATCATGTGGCCGACCTCGCCGGCCGAGCCGGAGGAGCCCCGGAAGAGCTTGCCGTCGATGACGATGCCGCCCCCTATGCCCGTGCCGATGAAGACCGCCACCGCGTTGGACTTGCCGCGGAGCGCCCCGGCGCGAAGCTCGCCGTACACGCCGGCCTGCACGTCGTTGTCGAGGAAGGCGGGGGCGCCGAAGAGGTTCTCCAGCTCCTGCCCGAGGTTGTAGTCCTTGAACCCCATGTTCGGCGTGTAGCGCACGATGCCCTTGGCGCGGTCGAGGGGGCCCGGCACGGCGACGCCGACGCCGGCGAGGGCGAGGCCGGGCTCCGCAGCCTCGAGACAGAGCCGCACCACCTCCGACAGGGCGCCGACGACCTTCTTTGCGTTCGCCTCGCGGGGGGTCTTCATCTTCCGGGTGGAGATCGGGCGCATCTTGGCGTCGTAGGCCGCAGCCATGATCTTCGTAGCGCCGAGATCCACACCCACGAAGACTCGATCATCTTTGGCCATGCTGTGTCTCCTGTCGTCAAGCCGTCCCGCAGCGGATCGTTCGGCCTCCATTGTATAATGCGAGCGCCCTGTTCGGCAATGAAAGCGAGACTTCGGGCCTGGTCGGGCCCGATATTGCGAAACAGAGCTCCCGGAGTGTAGACTCGCCGCATGAAAGGCCGGCATAACCGTATCATTCCCGTTTTCGCCGCGGTGCTCGCGGCCGCGCTCTCGAGCGCGACGCTCGCTTCCTGCTCGCCGCACCTGGGCTGGGGGCTGGTGCTCTGGAGTTCGCCCAAGGGTCCCTTGCCCGCCGGCAGTATCGTGCCCGTCTACATCAAATCGAACATCGAAAAGCTGTACGTCGTCGGCGTGCCCAAGACCTCGATGAAGATCGAGCTTCCCCTGTGGCAGATCGAGCTTTTCTCCTCCCGCTGGAAGGCGGCTGACAGGCGCAAGCAGATCGGGCAGTACATGAGCCTGTACATGGTCGCGGCGCGCGACGGACTGCCCATCCGCGAGTCTCCGAACAACGACTCCTCCCGCGTTTACCGACTCAGGGAGGGGCAATCCGTGAAGATCCTCGCCAAGGTGGACGGCGCGGCGGTGACGACCGGCGGGCAGGACCTGCCCGGAGACTGGTATCAGGTCATAACCGACGACGGGACGAGCGGCTACGTATTCAGCTACGCCATGCGCATCTTCGACGAGACGAAGGAAGGGCCGCCCTCCATCGCCGAGGCCACCGATGCGGCCTCGGCCCAGGTGGACATGATTTTCTCGCGCGCCTGGCGGCCGGAGTATTTCCAGAAGATGATCGACGATCAGCGGGTCAATCTCGACCTTTTCACGCTGCGCTACGGCCTTTTCGCCGACTCGGTCGGGCACCAGATCCGGATCGAGCTGCCTACGGTGTCCAAGGTCTTCAACTACAGTTCGATTTCCCAGGATGGGACGACGTTCAGCTTCGAGGGTACCCCGCTCAAGATACGCATAGACACTCCCAATAGGATCGTGGCCACCTGGACCCCCGGCGCCGCGGCGGCGCAGACGGCCGGGCAGGTCGCTTCGCCGCAGGCTTCGGCCCAGGTCGCTTCGCCGCAGGGCGGAGCTTCCCAGCCTGCGGCCGCGCCGAATCGAGCCGGCGCGGCGCCGGCGCAGGCTGCGCCGACCCAGGCCGCTGTGGCCCGGACTGCTGCGGGCGTGCAGGCTTCGCCGCAGGGCAACGCCCCGGCGACCGCCGCCCCGGCGACCGCCGCGCTCACGCAACAGCCGGGAAGCGGGGGCTCCCCGGGCGGAGCGAGCGGCGCACAGGGGGCTCCGTCGCCCTTCGCCTCCATCACCAATCCCGGCATGGACGGAAGCGCCGTCTTCGTCGAGCTTCCCGTCGATCCCCGCGACACTATCCGCGAGGAGCAGATACGGGAACAGCACCTCCTCGATGCCTTCGTCGCGCACGGCTCCCAATGGAAGTCGCCGGACGCCGGCAGGCTTCTGCTTTTCCGCAGCGGAGGATTCACGTGGGCCGGGCACGACAAGCTTCCGGCCGGCTTCCTGCCCGACGGGGCGGGCGATACGGGGCAGATCGCCTTCCGGCTCTATCTCGATCCCGGACTTGCCGATTGGGACGGCGCCTTCTCGATGCGCTTCGACGCCGGGAACTCGACAGAGGTGAACCTGCTGTACCGCTTCACCCCCGAAGGCTTGGACCTGGCGCCCGCCGCGCCCCTGGCTCCCGGCCTGACCGTGACGGCGGCCGATCCGCGCTTCGCGCCGGCGGCCTTCGTTTCCGCGCGGCAGTAGCGGCTCATGGCCTTCGTCCAGTTCACCGATGTCAGCCTCGCTTTCGGGGCGCGGGACCTCCTCAAGGGCGCGAGCCTCTTCCTGGCTCAGGGCTCGCGCTCGGCGCTGGCGGGGCCGAACGGAGCCGGCAAGTCCACGCTCATGAAGATCGCCGCCGGCATCCTCAAGCCCGATTCCGGCGAGTGCGCCATCACCAAGGGCGCCCGAATTTCCTACCTGCCCCAGATGGCCGTGCTGGGCTCGGAATCGTCGGGCGGGCTCTCGGTGTACGAGGAGGCCGAGAAGGCTTTCTCTTTCGGGGCCGGGCTCATCGAACGGCAGGAAGAGCTCGGCAGGCTCCTCGGGAACTCCACCGAGGATGACGGGGCCACACGCAGGCTGCTGGAGGAGCACGCGGCCATCCAGGAGCGCATCGAAGGCTCGGGCTACTGGAACCGCGGCGAGCGGATCCGCGAAGTCCTGCACGGGCTCGGCTTCCGCGACGCCGACATGGAACGGCCCGCCGGCGAGTTCTCCGGCGGCTGGCAGATGCGCGTCGCCCTCGCCAAGGTCCTCCTGGAGAACCCCGACGTCATGCTCCTCGACGAACCCACGAACTATCTCGACCTGGAGGCCCGCTCCTGGCTCGAAGGCTTCCTGGCCGACTACGCGGGCGCCGTCCTCGTCGTCTCGCACGACCGCTACTTCCTCGACGTGACGGTGCGCGAAGTCTACGAGCTGTGGAACGGCCGCTTGAGCCGCTATCCGGGCAGCTACTCGGCCTACGAGGCGCGCCGGGCCCAGGAACTCGCGGCCACCTTCGAGGCCTGGGAGCGCCAGCAGGAGGAGATAGCCCGGCTCGAGGAGTTCATCCGACGCTTCCGCTACCAGGCCACGAAGGCTTCGCTCGTCCAGAGCCGGGTGAAGCAGCTCGAGAAGGTCGTGCCCATCGAGATACCCGAGGGGATGAAGAAAATCCACTTCGCCTTTCCTCCCGCGCCCCGTTCGGGCAAGGTGACGGTCAAGCTCGCGGGCATCGAGAAGTCCTACGGGGCGAACCGCGTCATCCAGGGGCTCGACCTCGAAATCGAGCGCGGCATGAAGGTCGCCTTCGTCGGGCCCAACGGGGCCGGCAAGTCCACCCTCATGCGCCTCATCGCCGGAGCCGACCGCGAGTACGGAGGCGAGATCCGCTTCGGTTCGGGCGTCGAGGCGGCCTATTTCGCGCAGGACACCGCCGACCTCATGGACGGCGAGGCGAGCGTCGAGGAGGAGGCCGAGTCGCTCTGTCCCACCGAGCTCCTGCCCAAGATCCGCAACCTGCTCGGGGCCTTTCTCTTCCGCGGCGACGATATCCACAAGAGCGTGCGCATGCTCTCGGGCGGCGAGCGCTCCCGGCTGGCCCTCCTCAAGATGCTCTTGAGGCCGGCCAACCTGCTCATCCTCGACGAGCCCACGAATCACCTCGACTTGACCTCCAAGGATGTCCTCTTGGAGGCCCTGCGCAGCTTCGAGGGCACCGTGCTCTTCGTCTCGCACGACCGCTCCTTCATCGAGGAGCTGGCCGACCGGGTGCTGGAGCTCGAGGCAGGATCGGCGCCGCGATGGTATGTGGGCGACTATCGCTATTTCCTCGAAAAGAAGGCGGCCATCGCCGCCGAGGCCGATTCGGCGCGGGCCGATCCCGCCGAGGCTCCCGAAAGGCGGGCGCCTTCGCGCGGCAAGGCGGGACAGGCTCCAGCGGCCTATTCGGCCCCGAGCTCTCTTTCTTCCTCCTACGAGGAGGAGAAGGCGCGCAAGGCCCGGCTGCGCAAGCTCCAGAAACGGGAGGAGGAGATCCTCTCCCGGCTCGAGGCCATCGGCGCGCAGAAGGCGGCGGCGGAACGGGAGATGGGGCATCCGGCCAACTACGCCGACGGCGCCAAGATGAAGCGTCTGGCCGAGGCCGTGGAGGAGCTCGACCGCGAAGCCCTGTCGCTCAACTCGGAGTGGGAGCTGGTCGCCGCGGACCTGGCCGGAGACTAGGCCGCAGGAAAAACGGGTTGCGCGACGCGGAGGCCAGGGAGCGGACTCCGGCGCTTCGGTTTGCGTTCCCAAGGTTTACATTTTCGTGGCGGGAGACTATACTCCATTGGGAATACGCTCTCTGTAAAGCAAATTAAAGGAGTAACCGTATGGAAACCAGGAACGGCCTTATCACCTTCGGTCTATTCGTTCTTCTTTTCGCCTTTTCCTTCGTTTTCTGTCTGGATGCGCTGGCCATACCGAACAATTTATACGGTGTCCTGGCCCTGATCGGCTTCGTCATCTGTATCGCTGCATCGCTCTTCAACGGCATCGTCGCCCGCCAGAACGGCGAGGCTCTCGGGGTGTGGTTCTCTTCCTACGCCGTCGTGGTGTCGATCGTTTTCGTGTGGTACCTCACCCGCGTGGGCACCGCGTTCAAGTGGTGGTGAGCCCGCAAGGCTGAGCCCGCGGGCTGAGCCTTGGGGAGGCTGCGGAGCAGCGGCTACGAATCGGCCGCCCCGGGTGGCTCTCGGCGGCGTCCGGCACGAAAGACAGGAAAACGGAAAGGAGCGGGGCGGGCCCTCGCTCCTTTCCGCTTTATGGCGGGTTTACTTCTTGCGCGCGAGAAGATCCGTGACGTGGGCCAGGATTTTCTGCCCGAGGATCTTGTATCCCTGCGGGAGGCTGTCTCCGTTCGGCCCCGCGTAGATGGCGAGCAGCTTCTCGAATCCCGCCTTGGAGTCCGCCAGCCGGCCTTCCTTGTAGGCGATGAAGGCGAGTTCGTACTCGCCTTCGCAGAGGAATGCCGGATCGGAGCCGTAGCGGTCTATCAAGGCCTGGTAGTAGACGAGAGACGCCTTGTAGTTGCTGGCGTCGCTCTCGTCCTGGGCTTTCTGCACGAGCTGCTGCGCGGTCAGATTCTGCGGGATGGTCTTGGGCACCGTATAGCAGGCGCCGAGCGACAGGGCCAGGGTTCCGGCCAAGGCTCCCAAGATGAGTGCTTTCGTGAGTTTCATGCGTTCCTTCTGTCAGTAGATTTCGTCGGCCGTGGGCAGGACTTCGCGGAGATCCTTCATGAACTCGGCGCTGTCCCCCATGTCCTCGTAGGATTCGCAGGAGGGGATGCTGCGGCGGGCCACGGTGAAGTACTTGTAGATCTTTTCTTCACCGCACTTCTTGCGCCACTTGCCCGCGTCGCAGCGGACGCGAAGCCTGTAATGCCCCTCGACGTCGGCGGGAGTCGGAACCAGTTTGCAGTGGATGCAATTGGCGCAATAGATGGGCCCGGCGGCGGAGGCGCTGCAGCGGATGTCGAGCTCGCCTGGAGCCGTCGCGGGACCTTGAACGCGCGCGCTGGCCGTTTCCATGCTCGATTGCCCCCTTCCCGTACGATTATGCTATACTCGTTCCGGCGCGGTCAAGGCGCAACCGGAGTGCCTTGACCGGCCAATCTGATCGTGGAGTGCCTATGCTTGCCACCTTGGTAAACGCCCTCGCCATAGTCGTGGGCTCCTTTCTGGGACTTCTCATAAAAAAGGGCCTATCGAAGCGCTACGAACACGCGATCTTCGCCGCGGCGGGCGTGATCACCCTCGTGCTCGGCATGAAGATGGCCTTCGCCGCCACGCATATTCTGGCCTTCGCGCTCGCCCTCATCCTGGGCGGATTGGCGGGCACGCTCATGGATATCGAAGGCGCCGTGCTCAGGTTGGGCGAAATTCTGAAAAACCGCTTCGCCAAGAACGACAAGGACGGCAATTTCGCCTACGGCTTCCTCTCGGCCTCGGTCCTCTTCTGCTCGGGCGCCATGGCCATTCTCGGCTCGTTCCGGGCCGGAACCGAGGGCGACTATTCGCTTTTGTTCACGAAGAGCGTCCTGGACGGATTCCTGAGCCTGCTCTTCGCGAGCGCGATGGGAATAGGCGTGGCCTTCGCCGCGCTCTCGGTGCTGGTGTACCAAGGCAGCCTGACGCTGCTGTCCGTATGGGCCAAGCCCTACGTGACCCCGGTCATGCTCAACGAGCTGACCGGCGTGGGCGGCGCCCTCATCATCATGATCGGCATCGAGCTTCTCGACCTGCGCAAGATGAAGACGGGGGACTTTCTCCCCGCGCTTCTCGCCACGGTCGTCTTCGTGCTGGCCATGCCCTACGTGCCCTTCCTCGCCAAATAGGATCGGAGAGAGATGGCCGAGCGCAACACGAACATCCATCGATCGCGCACAGGCTTCCGCGACGAGGACGGTCCGTGGTACGCCCTGGACAACGCCGGCATAATCATGCCGGCGGTCTCCAATTCCGTTTCCACCTCGCTCTTCCGCATCTCCGCCGGCCTGGACGAGCCGGTCAATCTCGCGGCCCTGCAAGAGGCCCTCGACCGCTGCGTTCGCCGCTTTCCCTACTTCGTCGTGGAACTCAGGCGGGGCTTCTTCTGGTACTATCTCGAGCCCCACGAGGCGCGGCTGCGCGTCCAGGCGGACGCCGTCAGCCCGAGCCAGGACTTCAACATCAATCGCCGCGGCACCTGTCTCTTCCGGGTGCGGGCCAGGGGCAGTCGCATAGCCTGCGAGTTCTCGCACGCCCTGAGCGACGGCACCGGCGGCCTGCGCTTCCTCAAGAATCTCCTGGTGGAGTATTTCAGGATCCGCGGCGTCCCCGTCCGGGGCGCCGCCGAGGATCCCGATCTGTACGATCTGGACGCGGGTCCCGACGCCCGGGAATACGAAGACGCCTACAACCGTCACTTCACGGCCGGGTATCCGAGCCCGCCTCCGCTGCCGCGCGCCTTCCATCTCGTGTCGCCGCAGCTGCCCCGGGGATCGTATCGCGTAACCTGCGGCGTCGTGCCGCTCGCCGCGGCCCTGGCCGCGGCCAGGGGATACGGAGCTTCGCTCACCGAGCTGCTCGCCGCCGTCTTCCTCGACGCGCTGCAGGATCTCTGGCTCGCGGCTCCGGCGGGACTTCGGCGCCGGCGGCCACGGCTGGCGGTGGAGGTGCCGGTGAACATGCGCAAGTTCTATCCGACGGCGACGAACCGCAATTTCAGTCTCTTCGTCCTCGTGACCCAGGATATGCGCCTGGGCAAGCGCGACTTCGCCGAAATCGTCTCTCGCGCCCACCATCAGCTCCGCTTCGAGACCGACGCCCGGACGATCGCCCAGCAGATCTCGCGCAACGTGGCCGGCGCCCGCAAGCTCGCGGTGAGGCTCGTCCCGCTCGTCGTGAAGGACTTCTTCGCCAAGCTCCTCTTCTCGGCCCTCGGCGAGGATCTCCTGTCGGGCTTCGTATCGAACCTCGGCCCGGTAGCCCTGCCCGAAGGGCCCGCCGAGCATGTCGAGCGCTTCGACTTCCTGCCCGCGCCGAGCGTCTTCAACAAGACCTCGGCCTCGGTAGTCAGCTGGGGCGGTTCGCTGTACATTAATTTCGGCAGCCTCGCCCGCTCCCGCGAGATGGAGCGCCTCTATTTCACCCGACTGCGGAGCCTGGGCCTGCCGGTCAGGATCGAATGCAACCTGTAGGAGGTACTCGGATGCCCCTGTGCCCCAAGTGCGGAGTGGAGCTCGCCGCCGACCTCGACCACTGTCCGCTCTGCGGGACTCCGCTCGCGGACGGTCTCGCCAGGCCGCATGAGAGCATCTTCGACCCGGAGGACCGCGAGAGTTTCACGGATGAAGAGCGCCGCACCATAGCCTGGGAGGTGCTGTCGGTGTCGATCGGCATCGGCATCGCGGTCGTCTCCCTGGTCGATCTCTTTCTCGAGAGACGGCTCACCTGGTCGCTCTACCCCATCGCCTCCCTGATCTTCGTGTGGCTCCTCCTGACCGCCCCGCTGAAATTGAGGAGCCATCCGGTGCTCGCGGCCGTCCTTTCCGGCGTCTCGGCTCTGGCCTTTCTCCTGGCCCTCAACCTGATCCAAGGACGGCTCGATTGGGCGCTCGCGGTGGCCATTCCCATCGCCGTCGACGCCGAAGTCTCCGCGGCGGCGGCGGTGTTCGCGGCCTGCCGCGCCAAGCGCAAAGGGGTCAACGTCATCGCCTTCGGGCTCTTGGCCGTGACCCTGCTCTGCGTCGGCATAGAAGCTACGCTCGGCCAATACCTATACGGCCGTATAGCGCTCTATTGGTCGGCTATGGTGGCCACGGCGCTCGTGCCGGTCGCCGGGTTCCTTTTCTACCTCCACCATCGTGTTACGAAGAAAGCCAACCTGCGGCGGCTCTTTCGGCTCTGAAGACCGAGCCCCCAAGGGGTATCGCCGCTCTGGAGCCTTTAACATCTATTGACATTTTTTCGCGTTTTCTGTAGATTTCTCCCAACACGACGCAGGGTAGAGCAGTTGGCAGCTCGTCGGGCTCATAACCCGGAGGTCGCAGGTTCGAGTCCTGCCCCTGCTATAGGCTTCTGTGCAGCTTCCGAGATCAACTAGAATCAAGGTTAAACTTGATGAGGCCTAGAGATAAGGCTCCGGTTAACTCCGGGGCCTTTTCTTTTTGTGCGCCCGTCAGGGCGCACTTACTTGCGGGTGCGGCGTTAAGTCGCCAAGTCCCGTCTGGACCCGGTAAGGGGAACCGTTAGCCAAACGGCAAGGGTGTCCATCGCGAGGTGGAATCCGAAGGAAGCCGAAGGCAACTCGCTGGCCTGACGAACAGGAATCGCATGAGGCAGGTGGAGAGGATGAGAAGGCAAATAGCTTCAAAGTCCAGTACTTACCCGGAATCTCCTCCTGTATATGCGGCGGGCATAAGCGTGAAGGTAGGTCGCGACAGTAGTCGCGTTGCATTACCCGGGGAGGTCTGACCGTCTGCCAATGCGGCTATCCGCGTCGAGAGGCGGGGAGATGGACGGCCAGAAGTCAGCAGAGGCCATAGTAGCGTCAACGACCGGACGCGAAGGGCTGAATCCAGAAGAACGGCAAGTCAGCTGGACCTTCATGAGTACCAACGAACACAGACACGGGGGAGTCGCCCGATTACGGGGACGAGACCGGCGTGTGCGGAGGATAGGGACGGAATCCCGACAGCAGGCGCTTGGTGTAGCCTCCCGCTCTTTTTTCCAATCCCTTCCCGCCGTATTTTCATCTAAATTGTGAGAAAACATCGCGGGATTCCCGAGATGAGTGATCCGGAAAACAATTGGAGCCATCATCGATTCCCGAGATGCCGGGCGACGCACCGCCGATAAAGAAGGCCGGGAATCCCTGAGGGAGCCCCGGCCAGAGTGCCGCCGCCGCGTACGGCTGAACAGCGGATGCGGTTCACCCAGTCAGCGGCAACACAAGCTCGCTTTCCACGATCTCGGCCTTTGCCCTCCACGCCTTCTGGATCGCCGCCGAAGAGAGGGCGTTGAGCGAGCGCATGATGCCGTGCGAGGCGTTGTGGATCGCCCTGACCGCCGGGGGGCTGAAGAGATCCGCCCTTGCGCCGACGTGCTTCAGGCGTTCCTCGAGGTAGGACGCCGTCTCTTCGGGCAGGAGGGG
>DATKVK010000055.1:0-31982 GCA_035530095.1 Rectinemataceae bacterium
TTCCTCTTCGACATCCTCTCCTGGAGCCTCTTCGCGCTGATCTCCGCCCTGGCCCGGGACTTCTGGTGGTTCCTCGCGGCTGGCCTGGTCAACTCCGCCTGGCGCGTGACGCAGAATTCCTGGTCCTGCCTCCTCGTCGAGGACGCGAATCCCTCGGAGCTCGTCGGCATCTACAGCTGGATCTACATCGCGAACATCATGGTCGGCTTCGCCGCGCCGCTGGCGGGGGCGCTGATCGGCAGGCATAGCCTCGTGCCCACGGTGCGCGGCCTCTATCTCTTCGCCGCGGCCATGTTCTCCATCAAGGCCACCGTGACCTTCCTCGCGACGCGGGAGACGGGCCGCGGCCGCGTGCGGAGGGCCGAGACGAGGGGCGCGAGCCTCCTCTCGATCCTCGGCGGCTACGGCTCCGTGCTGCGGGAGATGACGAGGAACCCGGAGACGCTCAGGGCGGCGGCCATCCTCATCGTCGTCTCCGTCACCTCGATGATTTCGGGCAACTTCTGGGGCATCCTGGCGGTCGAGAAGCTCGGCCTGCCCGTCCAGGATGTCGCGTTCTTCCCCTTCGTCAAGTCCGCGGTCACCGTCCTCCTCTTCTTCACCCTCACGCAGCGTCTGGGCCGGCGTCCCTTCCGTCTGCCGATGGCCTTCGGCTTCGTCCTCTTCGCGGCCAGCCAGCTCCTCTACGCACTGGCGCCCGCGCAGGGCGTCGCCGCGCTCGTGGCGGGAGCCGTGCTGGAGGCCGCCGGTCTGGCGATCGCCAATCCCCTCGTCGACCGCCTGGTCGCGCTCAGCGTGAACCCCGCCGAGCGCGCGAGGATCCAGTCCCTCCTCTACGTCGGCGTCATCCTCGTCTCCTCGCCCTTCGGCTGGGTCGCGGGCGAGCTATCCCAGCTCGACCGCAGCCTGCCCTTCGCGCTCAACCTGGCGCTCTACGCGCTCGGAGCGGGCCTCGCGCTCGCTGCGGGCAGGGAGCGGCCGCGCGCCTTGCCCGATCCCCGGCCTGCGCCTGCGCCTGCGGAAAATTCTTAAAGGAGGCGAGCTCCATGGACATCGCCGCATACAATCGCGAGGCCTGGGCCAAGGAAGTGGCCGAGGGCAACAAGTGGACCATCCCCGTCGACGCGGCGACGATCGAGCGGGCGCGGCGGGGAGACTGGTCGCTGCTGCTCACGCCCACCATCCCGGTGCCGCGCGAGTGGTACGGAACGATCGAGGACGCCAGGGTTCTCTGCCTCGCCTCGGCCGGCGGCCAGCAGGGACCGGTGCTCGCCGCGGCGGGGGCGCGCGTCGCGGTGCTCGACAACAGCCCCGCCCAGCTCGAGCGCGATGCCTTTGTCGCGCAACGCGAGGGCCTGGGCCTCGAACTCGTCCAGGGCGACATGCGGGACCTCTCGCGCTTCGCCGACTCCTCCTTCGACCTCGTCTTCCACCCGGTCTCCAACTGCTTCGTCGACGACGTCGAGATCGTGTGGCGGGAATGCCATAGAGTGCTGCGCCCCGGCGGGCGGCTCCTCGCGGGCTTCTGCAATCCCCTGACCTACATCTTCGACCTCAAGGCCTGGGACGAGGAAGGCGCGCTCAAGGTGAAGTACCGCATCCCCTACTCGGACCTCGAACAACTTCCCAAGGACGAACTCGAGGAGCGTATGCGGGCGAAGGAAGCGCTCGAGTTCGGCCACTCGCTCGACGCGCAGATCGGCGGACAGATCGCGGCCGGCTTCGCGATCGCGGGCTTCTTCGAGGACGATCGGGGCGGCGACCTCCTGGACCCCTACATCAAGACCTTCATCGCGACGCTGGCGGTCAAGGGTTGGAGCAGGCAGGGATAAAGCTCAGAGGTAGAAGCGGCGGCCCCATGCCACTCGGCAAGGCGGAGCAGCGCCGATCCCTGTGGCGTCCCGAAAGCAACCGCCCCGGGTCTTCTACTCCCAGCCCAGCGCCACGAGGCCCGGCACCTCGCTGAAGTGCGCGTCCGCTGAGAGAAGCCTGGCGTCCGCGCAGAGCGCCGCGGCCGCGATCCAGATATCGTTCGTGGGGATGGGGCGGCCGCGCTCGCGGAGCGCCTTGACCAGGGCGCCGTAGCGCTCGGCCTCGCGCCGCCCGACGGGGAGCACCTCGACCCCCGCCTCGGAAAGAAAGGCGTCGAGCTCGCGCAGGTTGCGTTCCGCCCGGTCGCCCATGAGGAAACCGGCGCTGAGCTCGCCCACGACCACCGCGGGCATCGCGAGATACTCGGCCGCTTCGAGGAGCGCGAGCAGACTCCCCTCGCCTCGCTTGAGCGCGACGTAGGCGTTCGTGTCGAGGACGAGCCTCACGCCCAGAGCTCCGGGTCGAGCTCGCCGAAGGCTCCTTGCGCGGCCTCAAAGGCGGCTGCCTCCTCGGCGCTCCAGGAACCGGCGAAGCGCGAAAGGTCGCGCCTTTTGCCGCCTCCCTGGTCGAGGCCGGCGGCCTCCGCCAGAAGTTCGGCGGCGACCTTGCTGAGCGAGCGCCCCTCGATCCTGGCTCGTTCCCGAAGGTGGGCTTCGACCTCGGGCGAGAGATCGCGAATCGTCACCTGACTCATGAATCGCTTCCTTGATTCAAGGATAGCTCTCTCATCCCGCCCCGTCAAGCGAAGAACCTGCGGGAATCTACGCTGCACGAGGACCATCACTGACCCGGCAATCTAACACTAGAATGCCGCATCGCGAAAACCTTCCGATTTCCCATAAAATAGCGAGGGTTCTCGCGATTCGACTGCGGCAAGGAAAAGTGCCGGGTCAGTAAGCCGCGCCGCGGCCACCCTGTGGCCTTGCCAGGGCGGGGCCGCCGCGCATAGAGTCGTGCCATGGCAGAAAGCATCGACATCGGCGGCGCGCGGCGCATCGCGGTGCGGGCGGCCGGGCTCGGCCGGCCTTTCGCGGCCGGCGACGCGGGCGAGGCGATACGCCACCTCTCCGCGGTGCAGATCGACACGATCTCGGTAGTCGAGCGGGCCCATCACCACATCCTCTGGTCGAGGGTGCCGCGCTACGCCCGGGCGCAGCTGGGGCGGCTCGAGGCCGAGCCGCGGCGCATCATCGAGTATTGGTCGCACGCGGCGGCCTATCTGCCGATCGAGGAGTACCGCTATTGCCTGCCGCGCATGGAGCGGGTGCGCACGCGCGGGCACGACTGGTTCGAGGCCGACGAGCGGACCGTGGCCATGGTGAGGGAGCGGATCGCCGCCGAGGGGCCTCTCCAGGTCCGGGATTTCGGCGGGGCCAAGGCGGGCTCGGCCGGCTGGTGGGACTGGAAGCCCGCCAAGGTGGCGCTCGAGTACCTCTTCCACGCGGGCGAGCTGGTGTCG
This sequence comes from Rectinemataceae bacterium, assembly GCA_035530095.1. Classification (GTDB taxonomy): domain Bacteria; phylum Spirochaetota; class Spirochaetia; order Treponematales; family Rectinemataceae; genus JAJXZP01. The sequence goes on from DATKVK010000055.1 coordinate 3,332, forward strand.
CTGGGGCGGGAGGGATTCCAGAAGCGCTACGACCTGGCCGAGCGGGCGCTGCCCGCGGACCTGGACCTCAGGCGCCCGAGCGCCGGGGAGATGGCGGCCTACTACGTCGACGTCGCGGCGAGGGCGCTCGGTGTCTTCACCGAGGCCGACGTGGCCTACGGGCGCCGCGACCTCGTCGACGGCATCCCGAACGAGATCGCGCAACGCGTCGAGGCGGGGAGCCTCGTCGGGCTGCGGCTCGAAGGGAGCGAGGCCGGGAAGAGCTGGTACGCGCCGCCCGGGCTCCTGGCCGAGGCCGGCCCGGCGACGGAAGACGGCGAGGCGACCGGCGGCGACGCGGGAAGCCCGACGGGGGCCGGCGGCGGGCGGGCTCGGGTCTTTCTGCTCTCGCCCTTCGATCCGCTGGTGATCGACCGCCGCAGGACGAAGCGCCTCTTCGGCGTCGAGTTCCAGATCGAGTGCTACCTGCCCGCGCGCAAGCGGAGCTTCGGCTACTTCGCCCTGCCCCTGCTTTTCCGCGGCGCCGACGGCGCAATCTCCTTCGCCGGCCGCCTCGACGCGAAGGCGGACCGAGGCCGCAAGACTCTCATCCTGCGGCGGCTCTCGGTCTCGGGCATTTCGCCGCAGCGGCGGGTCTCCTTCGCCGCCGCCCTCGCCGCGGAGGTTCGGCGCTACGCGGCCTTCAACGGCTGCGAGGCCAGCGAGCCCGGCCTCGTCGAAGCCGACGACGCGGCGCTGGAGGCGGCGATCGGGAAGCGGCTCGGCGCGGCGGGCGAAACAGAATCGCACTGATACGACCGGAGGTTGTGCATGGACTACGACGACGTTCCCTTGTCCCGGGCCTACGAGCTCCTGGCGGGCGGCTGCCTCATCTGGGTCTGCACGAAATCGGCGGCCGGCCGCTACGACCTCGCGCCCATCGCGTGGAACTGCCCCCTCGACTACGAGCCGAGCTCGCGCGTCCTCTTCGTCTGCGACAAGAAACACGCGACCCTCGAAAACCTCCGCGCCGGCGGGAGCTTCGCGATCGCCCTGCCCACGCCGGAGCAGATGGACCTGGTGGAGAAGACCGGCTCGGTCTCGGGCCGGGAGCGCGACAAGTACCGCGACTTCGGCATCGCCGCTCGGCCGGCGGCGGCGGTCGACGCCCTCGTGCCCGAAGGCGTCGCCGGCTGGCTCGAGTGCCGCCTCCTGCGCGCGGTGGAGGAAGGCTCGGTGGCGGTGGTCATGGGCGAGGTGCTGGCAGCCCGGGCCCGGAGCGAGGCCTGGAAAGAGCGGCTGCACTACGTGTCGGAGAGCCTGCGCTACCGGCCGGGCTCGGCGCTCTGAGTGCGGCCAAGCCGGGCCCGGCGGATCGGCCCCGCGCATCTTGGGTAGTGTTACGAAGACTGTTGATGGCTCAGAATGACCCCCACCCGAGGTCGCGGAACCTCGGGCGAGACACAATCCGTCGTACCGTCCACAAGATTCGTGACACTACCCGCATCTTGCGGTCGAGCCAAGCGAATCGGATAGGACACTAGGGCGCGGGGTAGCCCTGGCCGGACTTGCCGCCGATGGTGGCGGCGAAGTCGGAGCCGAGGAAGAGCTCGGGCCTCCAGCGGCCGTCGTAGTAGTCCGCTTCGCCGAGGCCCTTCAGGGTCAGGAAGGTGTCGCAGCTCAGGGGCTGGGAAGAGACGCGCAGGGTGTAGTCGCTGTCGTAGTAGAACGGCAGGGCGTACCACTCCACGCCGGTCGCGAAGCCGTAGCCGAAGGACTGCGAGGGGCCGAACATGCCGATGCGCGCCTTCAGGGGCAGGACGGCGAGGCCCTGGCCGGAAGCGTCGAGGTCGAGGTAGTAGAGCGCGTCGAAGCTGAGGCTCTGGGTGGCGGGAAAGTGCGCGAGCGAGAAGGTCGAGCTGACGCCTATGCCGACGCGCGCGCGGCTGATCCAGTAGAAGTCCACGCCGATCGCGGTACGGCCGTTCAGGGGGTTGACCGAGAAGAGGAGCCCGCCCTCCATCGCGCCCGAGCGGGTCGGGTCGAGGTAGGCCGGAGGCAGCGCGAAGACCCTCGCGGCGACGAGTATCACCAAACCCAGGAGTATAACCTTCGCTCTCCGCATCGCGGCCCCCCTCTCGCTTCCCGGTCCCTCGCGGCCGGCCGCAGCGATCCTAGCGCGATCCACCTTCTCCTACAAGGCACCCCGCCAGGCCGGCGATCGCGGCGCGTGGCCTGCAGTCATCGCCTCGCCCTCCCGGAAAGAGCGGACAACGCACCGCTCCCGAAGCGCAAGCTAGGGAAAACAAGGAGGATATGCTATGATCGAGACGATGGCTCTGTCCCAAAACCCGACACCGAGACCGGACTGTCCACGGCCGGCGAGTTCGAAGGAAGCGGCGGCCGCTCGGGCCCGGCGAGGCGATGATCGATGGCCCACGCCCTGACCACGAAGCGGGCGATCTCGGCCTCCCTCAAGCGCCTCAGGAAGAGCGTGCCCTTGGCCAGGATTTCCGTCCGGGAAATCGTCGAAGGCTGCGGCGTCAATCGGCAGACCTTCTACATCCGCGGCGTCGCCGACGAGCTGGCCTCGGGACCTGAGGCGCCCGAGGAGGACAAGGTCTTCATCTGCGACTTCTACGCCTTCGCCTTCGTCGGCATCGCGGTCCGCTGGATCAAGTCGGGCATGGGCGAGCCTCCCGGGGAGATCACGCGGAAGCTGGCCGGCGTCGTCGAAGGGAGCCTGCGGCGCGCCCTCGGGAGGCGCGCGAAGCCCGGACCAGAGCGCCTTCTCGGCTCCAAAGCCGGATCGGCGGCACGCCGAGGCGGCGAGCGATGAGGAAATATCTCGTCGTCGCGGGCAACATAGGCGCCGGCAAGTCGACCCTGGTGGAGCTCCTCGCCCGGCGCCTGGGCTTCGATCCCTACTACGAGCCGGTGGCGGAGAATCCCTTTCTCCAGGATTTCTATCGGGATATGGAGAGGTGGGCCTTCAACTCCCAGGTATTCTTCCTCTCGCACCGCGTCCGCTCGCACCGGGCCCTGATGGACGACCCGCGCTCGGTCGTGCAGGACCGCTCGCTCTACGAGGACGCCGAGGTCTTCGCGCGCAACCTCTTCGAGCGCGGCCTCATGAGCGCCCGCGACTGGGAGGTCTACAGCGAGCTGTACCGGACCTTCTGCGAGCTCCTGCCGCCCCCGGACCTCGTCGTCTACCTGCGCGCGGCCCTGCCCACGCTCCGCGGCCGCATAGCCAAGCGCGGCCGCGACTTCGAGGCCGGCATTTCCGACGAGTATCTCGATTCGCTCAACGCGCTCTACGAGTCCTGGATCGAGTCCTTCACCCTCGCCCCGGTGCTCGTGGTGCCGAGCGACCGCCTCGACTTCGTCGCCGAGTCGCGCGACTTCGAGGCCATCGCGGCCGGCATCGAGCACCGCCTGCGCGACAAGCAGGGCGTACTGTTCCCCATCGGCATGTAGGAGGCATCATGGCCGGCGACGTATTCGGAAGAGTCTTTCGCGTATCCAGTTTCGGCGAGTCGCACGGGGCCGCGGTCGGCTGCGTGGTCGAGGGCTGCCCCGCGGGCATCGAGATCGCCGAGGCCGACGTCGCGGCCGAGCTCGAGCGCCGGCGCCCCGGCGCCTGGGGCGACCGCGACGCGGCCGCCGCGGTGAGCCCGCGCGCGGAGCCCGACCGCCCCGAGCTGCTCTCCGGCGTGTTCGAAGGCCGGACCACCGGAGCTCCCATCGCCCTCGTCGTGCGCAGCGTCGACCAGCACTCGGGCGACTACGAGAGCTACCGCGGCGTTCTCCGTCCGGGCCGCGGCGATCCGGGCTGGGCCGCCAAGTACGGCCACCGCGACCACCGGGGCGGCGGCCGGCTCTCGGGCCGCGAGACCGCTGCGCGCGTCGCGGCCGGAGCCATAGCCAAGAAGTTCCTCGCGGCCTCGGGCATCCACGTCTACGCCTTCACGCTCCGCGCCGCAGGGGTCTCGTGCGGCGACGTGAGGGCCGGCTCGCCTTTGGACGAGGCCGCCCGGCGCGAGATCGAGTCCAACGCGATGCGCGCCCCGGACGCGGAGGCCGCGCGCCGCATGCTCGAGGCCGTGCGCAGGGCGCGCGAGGCGGGCGACTCGGCGGGCGGCATCGTGGAGTGCCGCGCGACGGGCCTGCCGCGCGGGCTCGGCGAGCCGGTCTTCGAGGGCCTGGACGCGCTCCTGGGCGGGGCGGCGATGTCGATCCCCGGCGTGAAGGGGGTGGAGTTCGGCGCGGGCTTCGGCGCGGCCGACCTGCGCGGCAGCGACTATCTCGACGCGGCCGAACCGGCCGCCTCGGGAGGCGACGCGGGCGGTCCCGACGCGGCCGCGGGCGGCATCAGCTGGCGCTCGAACCGTGCCGGCGGAGTCGCCGGCGGGCTTTCGACCGGGGCCGAGCTCGTGCTGCGCGTGGCAGTCAAGCCGACGCCCACCGTCGCCATCCCGATCGACTCGCTCGACGAGACCGGCAGGGCGGTGAAAGTCACGGGCAGCGGGCGGCACGACGCCTGTCTCTGCCCGCGGCTCGTGCCGGTGCTCGAGGCGATGGTCGCCCTCGTGCTCGCAGACTGCGTGCTCCTGGGGCGGGCGGCGCGCGCCTAACGCGGCACGGCCTGGAACGGCGACGCCCGGGCGCCGCGCCGGCCGATGCCGCAATTCCGTCCGTACGCCGCGCCGGCACTCGCCACCGTGCGAGCCCGCGAGGTCACAGTCCGCGCCGCCCGCGCTTACGGAATCGGCGCGAAGGCGCGCTCACGTTGATTCCTCCGTGTCGTCTCAGTACCTTTGGATCACGAAAGATTTAAAGGAGGAACGGCATGGCGACTATCACGTTCAAGGGCAATCCAGTCCATACATCCGGCACGCTCCCCGCGGTGGGAAGCGCGGCTCCGGATTTCCGCCTGACGAAGGGCGACCTAGGCGACGCCTCGCTCGCCGACTTCGCGGGCAAGGTGAAGATACTCAACATCGTGCCGAGTCTCGACACTTCGGTGTGCGCGCTCTCGGCCAAGAGGTTCGACAAGGAGATCAAGAAACTCGGCGGAGCCGTGGTGCTCAACGTGAGCCGCGACCTGCCCTTCGCGCAGAGCCGTTTCTGCAAGGCCGAGGGAGTGGACACGGTGCTGCCGCTCTCGGAGCTGCGCGGGCGCGAGTTCGGCAAGGCCTACGGCGCCGAGATGACCGACGGCCCGCTGGCAGGCCTCCTGTCGCGGGCGGTGGTGGTGCTCGACGCCTCGAACCGCGTGGCCTACACCCAGCAGGTGCCGGAGATCGGCCAGGAGCCCGACTACGAGGCCGCCCTGGCGGCGGCCAGGAAGGCGGGCGCGAAGTAGCGCTTCCCGGCGGCGCGCTCCGGTTCCGGCGCGGTGCCGAAGCCGGCGGCGCGCGTTCGGGTCCGGCGCCGGCGCGGGAGCGCCGCACGGGGGGCGCCGAGGCGCCTCGCGCCGGATCAGCCTTCGAAGACCGGGGCCTTCGCGTCCACGAAGCCCAGGACGACGGTGCCGCCCAACTCGTCCTTCATGAGCCGGGCCAGCTCGTCGCGGGCCGCGAGGACCGCGGCCTCGTTCACCCCGGAAAAGCCGTCGATCGGGAAGAAGATGTCGCGGGTCTCCGCCGCGATCTTGCCGGTCTCGCTCTGACGCCACATCCAGCGCCGCGTGCGCACGACGCTCCCGCTCGCGTAGACCGGCTCGCCGGGCTCGGGGTCCTCGCGCTCGCCGCCGCCGAAGGGCAGAAAGACATCGCCCGACCGGGCCGGGCGAAGCGAGATTTCGCCTGATACGGCCCCCAGGTCGTGGGCGCCGATCGGGACGAAATGCCGCGCCGACACGGCGTTGCCCGCGTCGACCGCGGCGTTGATGGAGGGCGGTTCCCCGCCCTTCTGCACGCGCGACATGAGGGCTTCGATCGAGCAGGGATACCGATTCGGGTTGATCCCGAGGGCCGCGAAGGCCTCGCGGTAGGGCGCGATGCGCGCGTCCTCCTTGGCCTTGCCCGCCATCGAGCTCGCGGCCTCGGCGAAATGGCCGGCGAGGAGCGCGGAGATGCGCTCGGCCGGCCTGGCGTTGTCCAGGCCTCTCGCGACCACGATGCCCACCACGAAGGCGGGCACCTTTTCGAGAATCTCGGGAGATAGTTCGAACTTCATGCCCCAGGATACTACGGATGGAAACGGCGGCGCAACGCTGCGCCCGCCCCTCGGGCTATCGGTCCGCCGCGTTCGGGCGGCCACAAGACCCGGGCGCGCTCAGGGCCTGCATCGGAGTCGCCGCCTCGCCTCGAAATCCTCGATGCCCAGCTCGATCAGCCTGTCCAGCAGCTCGGCATAGGAAAGGCCGCTCGCGTTGGAGTCGCGCGCGATCAGGGCCCCGTCCGCCCCGTCGGGGGTGAGGGCGACCCGCGTACCTTCCGTATTCAGGCTGATGAGTCGCGGATCCTCGGCGCTGAGCAGCTTGAGCGAGGCCCCGTCGAGATGCCAGCGTCCCTCGCGGTCGATGCCGATGAGGAGGCACACTCGTACTTGCCGGGGTCGAGGGCCGCGATCACGTTCTTGGCCGACTGGAGCGAGACCTCGTGCTCGGCCGATCTCCCGCCGAACACGACCGCGATCCGCAGCTTCCCGCCGCTCATGCGCCGATTCTCCGTATCCGGCTCAGGACAGCCCGCTGATCTTTCCGGTGGCCGGGTCTATGTCCATGCCGATGTAGGCGGGCTTGGACGAGAGTCCGGGCATGGTGTTGATCGCTCCCGAGAGAGGATAGACGAAACCGGCTCCGGCGGCCACGCGAATGTCGGTGATGGGGAAGACGAAGCCCTTGGGCGCCCCTTTCACCGCGGGATCGTGCGAGAGCGAGTACTGGGTCTTGGCCATGCAGATGGGCAGCTTGTCGTAGCCCAGGCCCGAGAAGGTGGCGATCTTGTCCTCGACATCGGGAGTGTAGGTCACGCGCTCGGCGCCGTAGACCTCGCGGGCTATCGTCTCGATCTTGTCCTTGATCGACAGCTCGAGGGGGTAGAAGGGCTTGCAGGTCGATCCGACCTCGGCCGCCTTCTCCACGGCGCGGGCCAGCTCGGCTGCGCCTTCGCCGCCCTCGGCCCAGTTGCGGGTGACGACCGCGTCCACCGCGCCCGCGGCGATGGCCGCCTCGCGGATGATCTCCTGCTCTGCCTTGGTGTCGGTGGGAAAGCCGTTGATCGCCACGACCGCAGGGACGCCGAACTTCCTGAGAATGCCGAGGTGGGCCCTGAGATTGTCCAGGCCCTTCGTGACGAGTTCCTTGTTCTCCTGCGTATAGGCCGTGGCCAGGCTCTTGCCGGGCGTGACCTTGGGACCGCCGCCGTGCATCTTGAGGGCGCGGACCGTGGCCACCACCACGGCGGCGTCGGGCATCTGGCCCGAGCTGCGGCACTTGATGTCCACGAACTTCTCGAAGCCCATGTCCGAGCCGAAGCCCGATTCCGTCACGACGTAGTCGGAGATGCGGGTGGCCACGAGGTCGGCCAGCACCGAGGAGTTGCCGTGCGCGATGTTCGCGAAGGGCCCGGTGTGCACGAAGGCCAGCTGCTCCTCGAGGGTCTGGAGGATGTTCGGCTGGATAGCGTCCTTGAGGAGGATGGTCATGGCGCCGGCCACGCCGATGTCCTCGGTCGTGAAGGACTTGCCCGATTTGTCCAGGCCGAGCACGATGCGGCCGATGCGGCGGCGCAGGTCGGCCAGGTCGACCGAGAGGGCGAGGATGGCCATGACCTCGCTGGCCACGGCGATGTCGAAGCCGGTCTCGCGCAGGGGGCCGTTGTCCAGGCCGCCCACGCCGACGATCATGCGGCGCAGGGTCCGGTCGTTCATGTCGAGGACGCGGTTCCACCAGACCTCGTAGGGGTCGATGTTGAGCTTATGGAGGCCGATCTTCTCGAAGTAGGAGTCCGACCAGCGCGACTCGTGGTAGAGCCGGGCGTCGATCGCCGCCGAGCAGAGGTTGTGCGCCGCCGAGACCGCGTGGATGTCGCCGGTGAGGTGGAGGTTGAAGTCGGCCATGGGCACGATCTGGGAGTAGCCGCCGCCGGCCGCCCCGCCCTTGATGCCGAAGGTCGGCCCCATGGAGGGCTGCCTGATCGTCGCTATCGCCTTCTTCCCGATGAAGCCGAGTCCCTGGGTGAGTCCGACGGTCGTGGTGGTCTTGCCCTCGCCCAGGGGCGTGGGCGTGATCGCGGTGACATCGATGTACTTGGCGCGCGGCTTCTCCTTGCGGATCCGCTCGGTGAACTCGAGCCTGACCTTGGCCTTGTACTTTCCGTAGTTGTCGATATCGTCTTCGCTTACGCCGTAACCCTTCGCCACCTCGGCGATCGGCCTGACCTTGGCTTCCTGAGCGATATCGATATCGCTGGGAACCGGCTTGCGCTTTTCTACAGACATGCCATCCTCCTAAAATAGGAAATCTCTAATATATGAGTTTACTCAATCCTCGGGCCGGCGTCAAAGGCCTCTCCGAACTCTCACTTATTTAGCCCGAGCGCCCTTTTTCCGGGCCAGAGCGAGGATCACGACCACGAGAGCGGCCACCGCCGCGAGATAGCCGAGGGCGCGCGGATCGTAAGGAGCCTTGCGCGGCAGCTCGATCGCCCGGGGATCGGATGCATAGGCGACGAAACTGCGCGTCCAGGAGCCGAGATCGGCGAAGATCGAGGCGCAGGCCTCGTCGAAGACGGCAGCCTTCACGGGCGCCTGGCTCTGCAGCTCGTCGTAGGGATCGTGGACATCGCCCGCGGCCGCATAGTCGTAGCTCGGGTCGGAGACATAGGCGGCCGGGAAGGTAGCCGCGACGAGGCGGTCGAAGGCCGGGGCCCGGCGGTAGGACTTCCAGGCGACGACGTCGTAGGCGTAGTCGTCCCGCCAGGACTCCACGCGGGGGGACGTGGGCCCCAGGCGAAGCGCTTCGTAGAGGAGGGTGCGTCCGGCGTCGCCGGAAGGGGCGGCCATCGCCCGATAGAGGTAGTCCTCGATCACGGTGTGGCGGTTGCTCACGAGGACGAGGGCGGCGTTCTTGGCGGCCGCGCTTCCGGTGAGGTTGAGCCAGATGATCTGGAAGGCCGACAGGCCGGGCAGCATGCTCGCGTGGTAGGGCTGGGCCAGGTCCTGGACGTAGTGCAGGGCCCAGCCGGCGAAGCGCCAGCCCCAGTAGGGATGCCCCGAGGCGAAGGCGAAGCGGGCCAGGGTCGAGTACTGCAGGGTCCGGTAGGCCGACAGCGAGCGCTGGGTGAAGGGCGCGGCCAGCTTGATGAGGGGGTCCTCGTGCGGGAAGGCCATGTGGATGGGCGCCTGGCTGCCGTAGCTCAGGCTGGGATTGCCGAAGGGCTGCTTGCCGAAGCCGTAGAGCGCGCCGACCGCGCCGCCGTTGTCGGCGTAGAGCCCCACGTCCATACCGTAGTCGGGCTCGTCGGAGGCCGTGGCCGCCACCTCGAGGACGCTCACCTTCTCGCCCGGAGACAGGGCCTCGAAGGGAGGATCGGGTATCCGAAAGCCCATGGGATCGGCCTGGTCTATGGCCAGGGGAGGCCTTCCCTCGCGAGGCGCCCCGGGAGGCAGCTGGACGAAGAGCGGGAAGGGCATGGAGGGGTTCACCCTGATCGCCGCCAGGAAGGCCGCGCGGAGCGCGGTCTCCGGAGCCTCGCCCGTGAAGGCCAGCTCGGGCGGGAGCGGAGGATGGTAGTCGAGCGCCTTCTTTGCCTTGGCCTCGATGCCCGCGAGCACCGCGCTCAGGGCCGGCTTCTCCGCGGCGAGGAAGGCGTCGAGAGTCTCGGCCTGGACCATCTGCGCGGCGTAGGGCTCTCCCGCGAGCGCCGCGTAGGTGATCGGCGCGTGATCCTCCCAGGCGAAGGCCGACAAGGCGGCGCAGGCCATCAGCGAAACCAGAAATGCTCGAGCTCCCACTAGGTCCTCCCCTTCCGACAATCGACTCCGGCCGAGACTCGCCCGAGGCCGGCTTGCATCAGCTCCACTCCGTCCGGGCGCGCGCGACCAGGTCCTCGCCGCGCCGGAGCTCGGTCACCAGCTGAGCGCCCGGCGCGCCGGGGCCCGGAGCGGCCCGGCCCCACAGGGCGCGCAGATCGTCGCCCGCGAGGGCTTCGGCGTCGAACTCGACGCGCAGCGCGCGCAGAGCGCCCGAGGCGCGCGCCGGCATAGGCACGGCGTCCGTGAGCCAGTCGACGATGTAGGCGTTGTTCACGTGGCCGTTGTTGTCCAGGTGCCTCGGGCAGGCCCGGAGCGCGTAGGACTCCTCCACCGCCCCGGCCTCGGGTACGGCGAAGGTGAAGTCGGCGACCGGATGGGCTTCCGCTCCCCGCAGGAAGCCGGGACCGAAGACGCGCTCGGGCCTGAGCGGCCGCCTGGCGGCCAGATCGACGATGAGGTAGGCGTACACCGCGCTGACGAGGGGCTCTCCGCCGGGGCCGCGCATGACGAAGTCGCGCAACGCGAAGAGCCGCTCGGCCCCGGCGGGCCAGGTGGACACGGAGACCCGCTCGCCGGTCCGGGGCAGCCGGGCGACGCGCAGGTCGAGGCGCGAAAGCATCCAGGTGCGGCCGGCCGCCATGAGATCGTCGACGCCCCAGCCCAGGAGGTCGGCGTGGGCGCCCGCGGCCTCCTGGAGGAGGTTCATGAGGGGCAGCGCCTTCAGGGGGCCGCCGTAGCCGCACTCGAAGCCGCGGATGACGTACTCGAGGGAAAGCGAGGGAGGGTTGGGGCCGGTTTCGGCCGCGGTCGCATCCGCTCGGCCGCCGTAGGGAGCTGCCTGTTCGGACATTCCGGCTCAGGCTCCCGCGAGATAGCGGTGCGACTCCTCCAGCCGATCGGGAATCTCGATGTGCTGGGGACACGTGGGGAGGCAGAGGCCGCAGCGCACGCAGCGGTCGGCGCCGGACCCGCCCTTGACGAAGGAGGTCTTGTACCAGGCCGAGGTCCCCTCCAGCGTGTCGAACATCGAGGCGCCGTTGGCCTGGGCGAAGACGCCGGGGATGTCCACGCCGCTCGGGCAGGGCATGCAGTAGCCGCAGGTGGTGCAGGGCACGCGAAGGCGAGAGAGGTAGATGCGCCTCGCCTCGCCGAGGAGCTCGCGCTCCCGGCTCGTCAGGGCATTGGGCCGCGCCGAGGCGGCCACGGCCGCGTTGTGCAGCACCTGCTCCACCGAGCCCATGCCCGAGAGCGTCGTCACCACTTCCTGTCGGTCGAGGGCGAAGCGCAGCGCCCACTCGGCGCCCATGCGCGGCGTGGGATAGCCCGCGAAGAGCTCGCGCACCGCCTTCGGCGGATCGGCGAGGGCGCCGCCGCGGAGCGGCTCCATGACCACGACGCCGATGCCGCGCTCGGCGGCGTAGGCGATGCCCTCCTCCCCGGCCTGATAGGCGGTGTCCACGTAGTTGAACTGGACCTGGCAGAACTCCCAGTCGGCGTAGCCGTCGATGATCGACTTGAAGGTATCGAGCGAGTCGTGGAAGGAGAAGCCGATATGCCCTATGCGCCCGTCGGCCTTGGCCTTCCGGAGGGCCTCGAGGCCGCCCAGGCGGCGCACCAGGTCCCAGCGCTCGGCGCTCAGGGCGTGGAGGAGGTAGAAGTCGATGTGGTCGGCGCGCAGCCTCTTGAGCTGTTCGTCGAGGAAGCGGTCCCAGTCGCCCGGATCCTTGGCGAGCCACACGGGGCTCTTCGTCGCGAGGGTGAAGCGGCCGCGAAGTCCGGTGCGGTCGAGCGCGGCGCCGATCGCGCCTTCGCTCAGGCCCTTGTGGTAGACATAGGCCGAGTCGAGGTACGTGATGCCCGCCTCGGCCGCGGCGAGGAGCATGGCCTCGAAGGCGGCCTGGTCTATCGCGCCGGGATCGCCGCCGATGGTGGGCAGGCGCATGCAGCCGAGGCCCAGGGCGGAGACGTCCCGGCCGTCTATCTTGGGAAATCGTCTATACAGCATGGAGCGATTATAGCCCCGACGCATCCGGGCGGGAAGCGCCGCCGGGGCATGGACAAAGTCGGACCTCAGCGCAGGAAGATCGAGCGCAGCTCCTCGTCGCCCATCCGCGCGAGCCAGCTCTCGCCGGCCGCGACGCTCATCTCGGCCAGCTCGCGCTTGGCGCGGAGCATCGCGTCGATCTTCTCCTCGAAAGTGCCCGTCGTGACAAAGCGATGGACGAAGACCTTTCGCGTCTGCCCGATGCGGAAGGCGCGGTCGGTGGCCTGATTCTCGACGGCCGGGTTGAACCACAGGTCGTAGTGGATCACCCGGCTGGCGGCGGTCAGGTTGAGGCCGAGTCCTCCGGCCTTGAGGCTCACGAGCATCACGCGCCGCGCCGGTGAACCCTGGAACTCGTCCACCGCCGCGTCGCGCTCTTCCTCGCCCATGCCGCCGTGATACAGGAGAGCCTCCACGCCCAGCTCGGCCAGAATGACCGCGCGGAGCAGCTCGAGCGTCTCGACGTACTGGCTGAAGACGAGGACCTTCTCCTCGCCCTCGAGCACCTCCTCGAGAATCGACAGGAGAAGGGCGCACTTCCCGGAGAGGGCCGCCACGGGCGGGCTCTCCTTGTCGTACACCCGCGGGTGATCGCAGACCTGCTTGAGCGCGGTGATGAGCCTGAGCACTATGGCGCTCCGCTCCGCGCCCGGCCCCAGCGAGGAGACCTCGTCGAGGTTCTTCTCGACGATGCTCTGGTACAGGGCGGCCTGCTCCGTCGTGAGATTGGCGTACTCGTCGATGCTCACCTTGGCGGGCAGATCGTCGACGATCGCCGGGTCGGTCTTGAGGCGCCGCATGAGGAAGGGAGCGGTGATTCTCTTGAGCAGCTCCGCCTTGTTCCTGTCGCGCTCGACCTCGATGGGCACGCGCCAGGCCTTCCTGAACTCGGCCGCTCCGCCGAGGTAGCCCGGCAGGGCGAAGTCGAAGAGCGAACGCAGGTCCTCGAGGCGGTTCTCGACGGGCGTGCCCGAGAGGGCCAGCCGACGGGCCGCCGCGAGCGACTTGATCGCGCGGGACTGGCGCGTCTGGGCGTTCTTGAGCAGGTGGGCCTCGTCGGCGACGAGGAGGGAAAAGGGCCGCTTCTCCAGCTTGTCGAGATCGCGCACCGCGGTCTGGTAGGTCGTGAGGAGGACCTGCGCGGCGCCGTCCAGGGACCTGCCCTGGCCGTGGTATCTCGCGGCCGCCAGACCGGGCGCGAAGCGAGCGAGCTCCCGCTCCCAGTTCGTGAGGAGGGCCGCCGGGGCCACGACCAGAATTCCGTCGCCGGCGAGCCCTTCCTCCTGGAGCCGGAGCATGACGGCTATGGCCTGCACGGTCTTGCCGAGCCCCATGTCGTCGGCGAGCACGCAGCCGAAACCGTTGTGGAAGTTCGAACAGATCCAGCGGTAGCCGCGCTCCTGGTAGGGCCGGAGCACGGCCGCCAAGCTCGCCGGCGGGGGCGTCTCCCGCTCGCGGAACAGCGACGCGACGAGTTCCTCCGCCTCGGCCGAAAACAGGGTCTCGCCGGCGAGCCGCGCGGACACCAGGTCGAGGCTCCCCATGCGCCTGCGCGAACGCGCGGCATCGAAGATGCGGGCCGCCTCCTCGGGGTCGATCTTGACGAAGCCGTCCCGGAAGCGCACCAGGGACTTGCCGCTTTCCACGAGCCGCCTGAAGGTCTCGATATCGACCAACTCGTCGCCGATGGCGATCCGCCAGTCGTACTGGAGCATGCTGTCCAGATCGAGGTAGGAGCGCAGGGAGCCTCCGGCCTTGGCGCGCGCGCGGAGCACGAGCCGGGGGCTGAGCGCCCGGCGCAGGTCCTTGGGCAGGACGACTTCCGCGCCGAGCCGCGAAAGCAGGGGCGCGGCCTCGGAGAGGAAGGCCGCGAGGCGCTTTTCCTCCAGCACGATGGAGCGCCGCTCGGTGAGCGACCGGAGTTCGGGCAGATAGGCCGAGAGGGCCGCGGGCACCCGCAGCACGCCGCGATCGCCCGACTTCCTCGCGGCGAGGCCGAGGGGCAGGGCTCTCGCCGAAAGCCCGCCGGCGATCTCGCCGGGCTTCGCGGCCAGGAGCACCTCGAGCCGCATCGCGAAGGCCCCGCCGTCCTCCGCTCCCCCGCCTCGCTCACCCTCGTCTCGTCTTCCTTCGTCCTCGCCATCCGTCTCCGGACCGCTCTTCCCCTCGATCGTGAACCGGTAGCGATAGGCGCCGAAATCTATCGACAGGACCGAGAGCCAGAGCTGGATGGCCGCGGGCAGGCCGGCCGTGGCCGGCCGGTCGATTCTCAGGGGACGGCCGGCGAAAAAGAGATCGGCGATATCCCGTTGATCGAGGCTCAAGCCCTCCGGCCGGAAGCCGAGCGCATGAACCCAGGCGTTCAGGTAGCCGGCGGCGAGCAGGTCCACCGCGGTCCTTCCTTCGAGCAGGGCCGCGACAAGGCCGCGGGCCGGCTTTCGGCCCCACGGGATAGTGGGCTCGCAGAGCCCCGGCTCGATCCGCGCGAGATCGTCGAGCGCGCGATCGACATCCTTGGCCAGAGGCAGGGGACGCCAGACCAGAGACAGGTCGCGGGAGTCGACGACGACGATGGCGGGGCAGAAGGCTCCCGCCCTGAGCAAGGCGCGCATGTGCCGGAAAAAATGGAAGAAAAAGCGATAGCCGGGACCGCCCGACTCGCCGGAAAAACCGAGAAAGAGTCGCGACGCGTCGAGGAGATCGAGCTTTTCCATATTCCCGTTGGGAAAGCGCGCGATGAGGGAAGACCCGTAGCCGCTCGTCATGAAGGAGAGCTCTCTCCCCGCAAGCGAAACCCGGCTATCGACCACGGAATAACGGGCCGAGGCGTATTCCAGCTCTGAAGTTTCCTTTTTCGGCTCCACGTCGGGCTTCGGGCCGCGCTCCGGACCGGGCTCGTCGCGGGCTTCCCGCTCCGCCCCCACCCGGCCCTCGCCGGCCAGTTCGCGCATGGCGCGATGGTAGAACTCGGCCAGAACGATGGTGAAATCCCCGGACGCGAAGGGAGGAGCTGGAGGGAGGAGGGAAAGGGCGAGTTTCACGTAGTTTTCGAAGCGCGGCGGCTCGGGGCTCGGCTCGGCCGCGGCCGCGGCCCGGATCGCCGCCGCGAAGGCGTCGGCCGCGGCTTTCTTGCCCATGCCCGCCAAGTCGGCGGGCATGGCCCTCAGCCGCAGGGAAAAGGGCTCCGGTATCTCGGGCTCGGGAGCTCGGCCGTAGACCTCGGCGAGGTCGAGGCCGCGAAGCTTGAAGAAAAAACGCGGATCGCGGTCGATTTCGCGGGCGAGCATGTAATAGACCGCAGCCATGTGCCTGCAGGGATCGTCCGAGTCGGGACAGCTGCAGCTGCGCTTCATGGACTTCCAGGTCGTCGGCACGAGCGCGACATCCCGCGCCTTGAGCCGGTCCAGGACTTCGGTCGGCAGCTCGCCCGACTCGATCCGCGCGAGCAGGAGCGGGTCGGCCTCGATGATATCGTCGAGCGCGGCCCGATCGCGCTCTTTCAGGGGAGGGAAGGCGATTTTGACCCTGTACCAGGGGCGCGAACGGCCCAGCACCTTGGCGGTGACGACGGCCGAGTCCACCGCGAGTTCGACCACCTTGCCCGTGTTGGCGTAGCTTCTCCCCCGGGACAGGACTTCGTAGGGCACGAAACCGCCGATGGCTCCGACAAACAGCCGTCCCCAGGAAGTGACGCCGTATTCGCCTCTGTACCGCATGGGAGCAAAGATAGCGCGGGCTCCGCGAGGGGACGATACCGTCGTCGTTTTCTTCCTCGCGTGCTATAGTGCCGACACCCGACAACCTGCAAGGAAGGCGAAGATGTGCGGCATAGTGTCCCTCACCTATAAAAGCGACAATCCCGAGCTGGGCCGCGAGGCCTCGGCTTTGCTCAGGCGCCTGGAATACCGCGGCTACGATTCCACGGGAGCCTCGTTCATCGACGAGAAGCGGAGCGTCACCCTCATGAAGAGCGTCGGGGCGCCGTCCAAAGTCTGCGCGAGCCTCGGCATCGAGGCGGGCTCGGGGCAGCGCTTCATCGGCCAGGTCCGCTGGGCGACCTACGGCGCCGTCACCGACGTCAACAGCCAGCCCCACCATGTCCGCTGCAAGGTCGAAATGGTCGGCGCGCACAACGGCAACATCTCGAACACCGACAGCCTCAAGGCTTGGCTCGCTTCGCGCGGCCACACGGTCGTCTCCGACAACGACGGCGAAATAATCGTCCACCTCGTCGAGGAGGGCTATGCCGCGAACAGGGACCTTCCCGACGAACCGCTGGCCGCCATGCGCCGCGCCTTCGGCGCCTCGGGACTCGCGTCGCCGCCGCCCGACGGCGTCCTCATCATGGTGGACGCCATCCGCAGGGCCGAGGCTCTCGCCGAGGGCTCGTACGCGGCCGCGGTGGCCGACCCGCTCCTGCCCGGCGTATTCGCCGTCAAGTCGGGCTCCTCGCTCTACGCCGGACTCGGCTCCGACGGGCGCGGCGACTTCGTCGTCGTCTCGTCCGACCTCAGCTCGGTCCTCTCCAAGACCCGGGCGCTCATCCCGCTCGCCGAGGGCGAGGGCATCTGGTTCACCGAGCGCGACTACCTCGTCTTCTCCCTCAGGGGCGAGGCGTCCTTCAGCCGTCCCCGGCTCAAGCGCTCCAAGCTCAACGTGCGCGACACGGCCCTCGACCCGAAGTTCCGGCACTACATGGAGCAGGAGATCCTGGGAGGCGCGAGGAACATCGAGAGCGTCCTGCGCTACTACTTCCCCGACCCCGCCGACGAGGCCCTCGCCGCGGTCTTCGAGGAAAGGCGCGAGACGTGCAAGGAGGCGGCCGACCGCTTCTCCGCCCTCGCCGACCGCTTCGGCGAGGAGCGGCTCGCCGACGGCGCCGAGGAGCTCTTCTCCGGCCCGGCCTGGGCCGGGCTGAGCTCCAGCGCCGCCGCGGCTCGCTTCCGTTCGCCCGGAGGGGCCGGCTCGCCCGAGCGGGCCGGCTCGCCGGCCTTCGTCTCCGAGGAGCGGGAACTCCTCGCCGAACTGGCCGGCGCCGTCCCTGCGCGCCTTCCCGATCTCGAGCTCATGGATTCCGCGCTCGTGTGGAGCAAGCGCCGGGCGGTGACCCGCTACCTCGGCCGGCTCGTAGACGCGATGCGCGAAACCGATAAATCCGGCGGCCGCGTCTACATCGTCGCCTCGGGCACCTCGTACCACGCGGCGCTCACGGCCGCCTACTTCTTCGACTCCCTCGCCGGCATGGCCGTCCATCCCTGCAATCCCGGCATGTTCCGCTCGATGCACTTCTCCTCGCTCCGGCCCGCGGACCTCCTGCTCGGCATCACGCAGTCGGGAGAGACGAAAGACCTCGTCGACATCTTCCAGGATGCGGGCGAACGGGTGAGGGGACTCAGGCGCGCCTGCATCGTCAACAACGAGAACAGCCGCATTCCCCAGGAGCTGAGCGACTTCTACCTGCCCATCCTCTGCGGCCCCGAGATCGCCGTCGCCGCCACCAAGTCCTTCCTCAACCAGATCGCGATACTCTATACGGTGGCGGCGAGCTGCGCCGACATCCCCTCCCCGGAGATCGCGAAGAAGCTGCGCGCGGCTCAGAGCCTCGTCGAGGAGACGATCCGCGTCTCGCGAGCCTCCCTCGACGAAGTCTCCGAGCGGCTCTTCCTGCGCCCCTCGATCCACATCCTCGGCACCGGGCTCATCGGGCTCGCCAAGGAGGGAGCGCTCAAGATCCGCGAGGTCGTCCTCAACCACGCCGAGGGCTACGACGCCGCGGAGTTCAAGCACGGCCCCAACACCATCCTCGGCAAGAACACGATCTTCTCCGCCGCCGACATCGCGACCGCCCTCGGCGCCTACCGCGACCTCGTGGCCGCGCAGCCCGGGCTCGCCGGGCTCGAGCCGCTAGAGCTCCTCGCCCGGCGCCCCGAGCTCCTCGAGCGCCTGTTCCGCAACTATCCCCTCGTATTCGTCTGCCCGCCGGAGGACCGCGATGTCCGCATCACGATCAGCCAGATCCATACGCACAAGATCCGCGGCGCCGACATCGTCCTCATCGCGGAGAACCGAAGCGACCTGGCGCTCGCCGTGAGCGGCAGGCCGATGGGCGACGAGGCGTACTGGTCGCACTATATCGAGATCCCCTCCACGGGCGATCCGCGGCTCTTCGTCTTCGCGGCCACCGTCGCGCTGCAGCTCCTGGCCTATCGCATGTCGGTGAAAAAGATGGAATGGCTCGACGCCCTCCGCGTCGCCGACCACGGCGTGCATCCCGACGCGCCGAAAAACGTCAGCAAGTCCATCACGGTGGACTAAGGCGGCGCGGCGGGATGTCGCGGCGCACCGGCGAAGGCCGCAGGACTTCGCCGCCGCGAGGACACTCACTGGCCTCGCGCGCGCCGAAAAACGTCAGCAAGTCCATCACGGTGGACTAAGGCGGCGCGGCGGGATGAGCGCTCTAGACGGGCAGGCGGGCCTTCTGGTCCACCTTCCGCCGCATGAGCTCCAGGCGGAAGGCCTCCGCGTCATCCCGGACCGCGTCCAGGATCTCCTTGGCCTTGAGGAAGTCCAGCGTGCGGAATCTCCCGACCGGAGGCCGCAGGTACATGGCCAGGCGCCGATCGGCCGCCCGCTGCTCCATGATGATCTTGCCCATGATCGCGTAGGCGCCGAGGAGAATTTCGATGCGCCCCGGATCGCGCGACTCTTCGGGATCGGAGTCTCCGCCCACGTCGACGCCGACGGCGAAATCCGCCTCGCCGAGCTGGTCGAAGGGCACCGGGTTCACGACGCCGCCGTCCACGAGCAGGCGGCCGTCGATGATGTAGGGCTCGAAGAGCCCGGGGATCGAGATGCTCGCCCGAATGGCCGGGACGAGCTCTCCCGACTCGAACACGACCTGCTCCCTGCGCCAGAAGTCGGTCGCGACGATGCGGAGCGGCATGCGCAGCTCTTCGAAGCGCTTTACGGGCAGATTGTCGGCGATCCAGTTCTCGATCTTGTGGCCCTTGACGATGCCGGAATCGCGCGGCCCCGAGAGGTCGAGCAGCTTGGGAATGTCCCGCAGGCCTATCCCCGTAGTCAGGTCGCGGATCCTCGCCGCGCTCATCCCGGCCGCGTAGAACGCCCCGACGAGCGCGCCCATGCTCGAGCCTGAGATGCGCGCGACCCCGATGCGGAGCTGATCGAGCACTTCGAGATAGGCGATATGGGCTATGCCCCTGGCGCCGCCCGAACCCAACGCGATTCCGACTTTCATCCCTTCCTCCGGCTAGACGAGCGTGAAGGCCGCCCCGATTGCGGTCCCGTAGTCGGCCAGCTCGGGGATCGCGAAGCGGGTGCCGTAGAGCTCGGAGAGGCCTTCGAGGATCGCCTTGGCCATGGGCAGCTGCATGGACTTGCCCACCATGACGATGTCGTCGCAGCGCTCCGCCCGGGCCGCCATGATCGCGATCATGCCGACGGTCTGGAAGACGAGGTTGACCACGCCCGCGGCTATGTCGGCACGCTCGGCTCCGTCCAGGATCTTCCCGAAATTCGAGGCGGTCGCGGAGGGCGGCAGGGAGCCGACGGTGGCCGCGGTGATGTCGCCTATCGTGAGATCGACCATCTCGAGCCGGCCCTCGCGCGAGGCCTCGACGAGGCCGTCGAAATCCGACACGCCGGCCAGCCGCGAGCCGAGCCCGAGGAGGGTGCCGCCGCCGACGCCCGAGCCGCCGACGTGGCGCACCGTCCGGCCCTCGGCTAGGACGAAGGCGGTGCCCGTGCCGACCGAGACCACCAGGGCGCGCGGCAGGCCCGAGAGCCTGAGCCCCCCCAGCCCGATGGCCCTGAACTCGTCCACGGCGGTGGCCTCGATGCCCAGCACGTCGCGGCCGAGGAAGGACGCGCCGACGCCCGTGACGGCCAGGCGCTCGATGTCCGAGATGCGCTTGCCCGAGATCGCCAGGAACTTGCCCACAGCCCCCGCCGCCGAGGCGACGGGATCGCTCGCCCGCACCGTGACGCAGAGCGGCGCCCCCGAGTCCTCGACGCCCACTATCTTCGTCGTACTGCCGCCGATATCGATGCCGACTATCATCCAGCCTCCACGGCCGCGCGCCGCGCGGCCCTCCAGCCTATTCTTTCGCCTATCGCCCGGCCTTCAGGCCCGGCCATGAGCTCCGGCCCCGAGGCCAAGGGCTTCCCGCGCGAAGCGCTCGAGCACGGGGCGCAGCGCGGGATCGGCGGCCGCGTCGCGCAATATGGCCTCCAGATAGCCCGCCGGGTCGCCGGTGTCCAGGCGCTCGCCTTCGATGCGGGCGAAGGCCACGCGGCCGGCCGCGATCAGGCGGTCGAGGGCGTAGGTGTGGAAGTACTCGCCGCCCGAATGCGCGCGCCAGCCCTCCTCCAGAAGTTCGAAAAAGTCCGGTGTGTAGAGATAGCGCCCTATCGAGACCTCGTGGCTCGGCTCCCGCCCCGCGGGCGGCTTCTCGACGAAGCGCCGCACCGAGACGCCGTCCGCGCCGGGCTCCACGACTCCGTAGCGCGAGACGTCGCCCGGCTCGTGGATCGTGGCCATCACGCACTTGCCCGTGCGCTCGTGGGCCTCGACGAGCTGGAGCGCCAGGGGGCGCGGACCGACCACGAGGTCGTCGGGATAGGCGACGACGCAGGCCTCGCTTCCGACGAGATTCTTCACCTGCAGGAGGGCGTGCCCCGTGCCCCGCATCTCGGACTGCCGCACGAAGGACACGCGGGCCTCCGGCGGCGCGATCGAGGCGAGCCGGTCGAGCTTGCCCTCGCGGCGGAACAGCTCCTCGAGCTCCACCTCGCGGTCGAAGTAGTCCTCGAGCGCCTTCTTCCGCCGCGAGCTGATGACGATGATGTCGCGGATGCCCGAGGCGACGAATTCCTCGACGATGTACGCGATCGCGGGCTTCGTGCCCACGGGCAGGAGTTCCTTGGGCACGGTCTTCGTGACCGGCAGGAAGCGCGTGCCGTAGCCGGCCGCGACGATGACGCCTTTCATGCCGCCCATCCTAGCGCGGCCCGGTCGGGATGGGCAACACGGCGGCGGGGAGCTGCGCGGAACGAGCGGGGGCGGCTACGCGCCGTGCTACAGCTCGAGGCCGATGACCTGGACCGGGCAGGTTCCCCGCGCCTCGTCCTCGCCCTCGCCAAAAAGAAGCCTGGCCGCGGCCGCGCAGCCCGCCGCCGAAAAGCCGTAGACGGCGATGAGGACATCGGCCCGCGGGAAGAAGGCGGCGTCGTAGGGATCGCGCATCGCGACCACGGCGCAGCGGGCGACCGACTCCTCGATCGAGTGGGCCAGGCCTTCCTGGGCGGGCCGCAGGTGGGCGTCGCAGGTCAGCACGAGCGCCGAGGCGTACGAGGGGCCTGCGGAGAGCCGCCTGGCTATGGCCTCGGCCTCGGCGGGCGTCGGATCGGCATGGAGCAGCTCGAGATGGCCCTCGGGCAAGCGGAGCCGCAGGGCCGCCGCGCAAGCCTCGGCCTCCCCGTCGGGCAGACCGGGAGGGAGGAAAACCGCCGCGAGCGTGGGCCCGGCTCCGAGGCCGAGGCCGCCGCGGGCTCTCAGGACCGTGAGCGAGCGCTCCAGGTCGAGCTTGCAGGCCGCGTCGGCTCCCTCCGGCAAGGGCCGCCCGGCCCAGGCTGCCCGCCGCCGCGAGAGCGAGGCGATGAGGGTCTCCGCCCGAGCGCGCGCCACGGCGATGCGGGGCGCGGGCAGCTCGCCCGCCGCGGCGGCCGCCTCGAGCGCCGCCGCCGCCGCGAGGGCCGTCCCGGGTTCGGAAGCCAGGGCGAGGTCGCAGCCCGCCAAGGCCCCGAGCACGGCGGCCCGGCCGGCCTCCGCCTCGAGACAGAGATCGTCGCCTATGACCAGGCCCTTGAAGCCCAGTTCTTCGCGCAGCCGGCCCTCGATTATCCTCGCGCTCCGCGCCGCGGGGATCCTGTCCGGCTCGAGCGCCGGCACGAGGGCCCTGCCGACGAGAACCGCCCGAAGGCCTCCGGCTAGGGCCCTCGCGAAGGAGCGCAGCTCGGTCGCTTCGAGCCGGTCGATCGGGAAGGATACCAGGGGAGGCGGGCTTTCGCAGCTCGTGCCGAGGGTGCCGAGCCCCGGAAAGCGGCCGGCGCAGGCGTTGATCCCGCGGGAGGCGAGCGCCCGCGAAAAGGCGGCGCCGAAGCTCCCCGCGACGACGGCGTCCTCGCCGAAGCCGTCGAGAATGCCGGCTCGGCCCTTGGGATCCGTGGCGAGGTCGAGCCGGGGGGCGAGCAGGAGGTCCACGCCGCAGCGGGCCAGGCGGGCGCCCAGGAGGCGGCCGGCACGGCGCAGCGCGGCGCGGGATCCCAGGGCCGCCAGGGCGAGCGGACTCGCTATTCCGGAAGCCTCAGGCTGGCCGAAAGCGGGCGCGGAGCCGCCGCCCAGGGCCACGAGGGGAGCTCCGAGCCCCGCCTCTTCGGCGAGCGTGCGCGCCGAGGCGCAGAGCTCCGCCAGGAGTTCCGGCCGACCCAGGAGCTCGCCCGGAAAGAGAAAGGCGCGTATGCCTGCGCGAAGATACTCGGCGAGCAAGCTCCGGCCGCGTTCCCTGGCCGCGGCGTCCGAGAGCTCGGCGACGGGCAGGCCGGCGAGCAGCAGAGAGGCCGCGAAGCCGCCGTGCGAGCGGCCCATGGTCCGAGCGCCGGCCTTCACCGCAAAGACTCCCGCAGCCGCGCCTCGACGAGGGCCCGCACGCGTCCGGCCAAGGCCTCGTCGCCGGCGAGCTCGTCGATTCCGCACGGCATCCGATAGCGCCAGTTCTCCTCGCGCGTCGTGCCCGGCACGTTGATGCGCTCGTCCCGAGGATCCTCGGGCCGCCATTCGCTCATCGCCGCCAGATCCTGCAGCGGGTAGACCGCGAAGCGCGAACGCGAACGGGCCAAGAGCTCGAGAACGAGGAAAAGCTGGTCCGGACCGAGCGAGGCCGGGCAGGGACCGATGCCCCGGCCCAGGCCTTCGGCTACGAGGTCCCAGACCCTCTCGCGCTCGGCCTCGGCCTCCCACCACTCGCGCAGCGAGGAGGAATCGTGGACCGAGGGGCAGGCGACCGAAAGCTCGGGGTACTCGGAGGGAGGAACATAGGGCTGCCCCGCTCTGTCCCACCTCCGAGTCCAGCGCAGCACGCGCAGGCCCAGGATGCCGAGCTCGCCGAGGACCCGCGGCACGCAGTCGGGCACGGCGCCGAGATCCTCGGCGCAGGGCAGCATGGGCACGGCCTCCTTGAGGGCGCCGAGGAGCCGCCGGCCCGTCTCGGCCCAAAGCTCTTCCGAAGAGCGCGACTTCCGCTCGATGAGACCCTCCAGGGCGCCGCGCTCGCCGTCGGAAAGCGTGGGCCAGCAAGCGGCCTCGCGATAGCGCCAGGCCTGGGTGAAGACCTCGGGCTCGAACTCGAAGAGCGAGCGATCGCGCCAGGACGAGACGAGGAAGTCGCGGGCCGCCGGCGAGAGCGTCGGGATGGCTTCGAGATCCTTTTCGCCGCGGATCGAGGGCTTGAACAGGAAAAGCGGCTCGCCGCCTATGCGGTCGAGGGCCGCGTGCGCGGCCGCGTGCGCGGCGGCCTCCCCGGCCGCCGCCACCAGCCGGTCCTCGCGGATATGCGGCTGGCTCAGCCAGCGCAGGCGTTCGGCCGAGAAGCCCAGGGCTTCAAGCTCCCCGCGCGAGATCGAGCGGTCGGGGACGAAGCGCCCGAGATAGCCCGTGCTCTCCCGATCCGACAGGGACCAGATCCGGAAAAAGCCGAGCACATGGTCGATGCGATAGCAGGAATAGTAGGCGTCGGCCTCGGCCAGGCGCTCGAGCCAGAAATCGTAGCCGGTCTCGGCCAAGGCGGCCCAGTCGTAGATCGGGAAGCCCCAGTTCTGCCCCAGGTACGAATACATGTCCGGCGGAGCCCCGGCGACCAGCTCCAGCCGGAAGGCCGAGCGCCGGGCCCAGACGTCGGCCGAGTCCTTGTTCATGAGTATGGGGATGTCGCCCATGAGCGCTATGCCGCTTTGCGCGAGGCCGTCGGCGGCCTCGCGGAACTGAGAGGCCGCGCGCATCTGGACCCAGGCCCAGAACCTCAGCGAGGAGGACCAGGCCGGATCGGACCAGAGACGCCTAACGTCTTCCGGGCTCGCATCGCGGAGATAGGACCACTCCCACCAGGGTTTCCCCTCGTTGCGCCGCTTGGATTCGACGAAGGCCGCGTAGTACGCGACCCAGGGCCTAGAGGCTGTCCACTCGTCGAGCTCGGGATCGGCGGCCGGCTCCTTCGATTTCGCCCCTCGGGATGCGGCCTTCGCCGATCCGCTCCGGGACTCCTCCCTCGCCTTCCATATCCGTTCGAGAAGCTCGAGCTTGGCCGCGAGCAGCTCCTCGTGGGGCACGCGCCCGGCGCCGCGGAAGCGTTCGACCATCGCGGCGGCCTCGTCGCGGAACGCTTCGAGGATCGCCGGGGGCAGGGCGGCGCCGCCCGCCTTCGAATCGGAGCGGGAACCGGCTTCGGCGCCGATCGCGGCGCGCAGCTCCGGAAGCTCGGCGATGCGCAGGTATAGAGGATGGAGGGCGAAGGCCGAGAGCGCGCTATACGGCGAGGTCTGGGTGCCCGAATCGTTGACGGGAAGGAGCTGGATGAGGTCGAGCTTCCAGGAACGCGCGAGCTCCCCCACGCTCCTCAGGTCGGGAAACTCGCCGCAGCCCGGAGAATCGGCGGAGCGCAGGGCGGAGAGAGGGAATACCAAGCCGCTCAGCCGGCGGCCCGAATGGGCAAAATGCATGCTATCCTCCGCAAATGCCGCGGTATGGAGGCGACATGCACAAAACGCCGCGGCGTTCTCGAGCCTGTCCCTTGCGGAAAGTATAGCCGTTCAAGCTCGGCCGCGGAAGCGACATCGCATATATTTTCAAGTACCGGGAAAAACACGGCGAGAGGGACGGCCGAATGCGGGGCTTCGTTCACCTTCGCCCGATCCGAATTCGCCCGCCGAATCCGGTTGACAGCCCGGTTCCAGGGAAATAGCCTATATATACCTCTTCGCATACCCTTGCGGCAGAGAAAGGCGGCCGACATGTTTTCGCACGTCATTACGCGGGCGTCCGATCCCCGCTTCGTCATACAGGTCCACGGCGGAGCCTGGGCCATTCCCGAAAGCCTCAAGGAAGCGCATAGAGCCGGGGTCGAGCGGGCCTACGGCGCGGCCGCCGAGGCGCTCGCCGCGGGGCGGCCTCCTTTGCGGGCAGTCATCGCGGCCCTCAGAGTGATGGAAGACGATCCCACCTTCGACGCAGGCACCGGCAGCTTCCTCAACGAGGACGGCATGGTCGAGCTCGACGCCGCGGTGATGGAAGGCAGGAATCTGAAGGCCGGGGCGGTGGCCTCGGTCGGGCGCTTCAGGAATCCCGGCGAGCTGGCCCTCGCGGTCATGGAACGAACGGAGCACGTGCTCCTCATCGCCGAGGGAGCCGAGCGCTTCGCCCTCGCCGAGGGATTCGAGCCGGTGGATCCGGAGAGCCTGGTGCACCCCCGCGAGCGCGAGGGCTACCTGGCCTGGGTGGCGGCCGGCAAGCCGGACGCCCGCAGCTTCTTCGACGAAGAGGGAAGGGCGGGACCGAAGGGCCTGGCGGTCGGGCACGACAAGCGCGGCACCGTGGGCATCGTCCTCGGCGTCCGGAATCGCGCGGGCGGCGCCTGCGAACTCTACGCGGGCATCAGCACCGGCGGCACCCGCGGCAAGAAGGCCGGCCGCGTGGGCGACGCGCCCCTCGTGGGCTGCGGCCTCTACGCGGACGACGAGGGCGCGGCGGTCTGCTGCACGGGCTGGGGCGAGGCCTTCATCCGCACAGCGGCCGCCAAGTCCGTGTCTGACCTGGTCGGCTCCGGCGCCCCGCCGCAGGAGGCCGCGGAGCGCGTGCTGGCGAACATCCACCGGCGCACGGGCGGCCGCGGCGGCATCATCGTCATCGCCCCCGACGGCCGCGCGGGCGCGGCCTTCAGCACGCCCGACATGGGCTACGCCGGAGCCTTTTGCCGACAGCTCGATGTGCAGTAGCGGCGGCCCGGCGGCGGTTCGGCGAGTGGCGCGGCGGCGATGCGGCGAGCGGCGCGGCGGCGGCGCCCACGACAGACCCGCATCGACGGATCGAAGGGAGGAACAGTGGCTCGAGTATCGTTCACTATAGATGGCCGGAGCGTGGAAGCCGAGGCGGGCGAGAACCTCCTCAAGGTCGCGCACGAAAACGGAATCGGCATCCCCAGCCTCTGCTGGATGGAAAAGCTCACGCCCTCCAGCTCCTGCCGTATGTGCCTCGTCAAGATAGAGGGACAGCGCGCGGTCGCCGCGGCCTGCGCCACCGCCGTGCAGGAAGGCATGGCCGTGACCGCCTTCGACGAGGAACTCGAGGACTATCGCAGGACCACGCTCGAGCTCATCCTCTCCGAGCACAACTACGACTGCGGCGTCTGCCAGAAGAACGGCGAGTGCGAGCTGCAGGACCTGGCCTTCCGCTACGATCTCGGCGCCGACCAGCCCAAGCGCTCCACCGTCGCCTCGATCTGGAAGAAGACCCCCATGCCGGTGGACCGCTCGAGCCCCGTCCTCACTTACGACGCCACGCGCTGCATCCGCTGCGGCCGCTGCATAGCCTCCTGCGACGAGATCCAGGGCAAGCAGGTGATCGATTTCGTGCATCGCGGCTCCCGATCCTTCGTCAGCCCCGAGATGGGGATGTGGAGCCGCTCGAGCTGCGACGGCTGCGGCGAATGCGTCCAGGCCTGCCCCACGGCCGGGCTCACGGAGAAGCCGCTGGTGGAGCGCTTCCGCTCCTTCGAGGTCGAGCGCCGCGTGCGCACGACCTGCGTCTACTGCGGGGTCGGCTGCCAGCTCGACCTCTGGGTGAAGGGAGACCGCATCGTGCGGGTGCGCGGAGCCGAGGCCGAGCCCAACCGGGGCCGGCTCTGCGTGAAGGGGCGCTTCGGCTACCAGTTCGTGGACCATTCCGAACGCCTCGTGAAGCCGCTCATCAGGAAAGACGGCGAACTCGTCGAGGCCGAGTGGGACGAGGCCCTCGACCTCGTGGCCCGCAGGTTGGGCGACATCAAGGCCGGCTTCGGCCCCTCGGCCCTGGCGGGCCTCGCCTCGGCCAAGTGCACGAACGAGGAGAACTATCTCTTCCAGAAGTTCGTGCGGGCGGTCCTGGGCACGAACAGCGTGGACCACTGCGCCCGGCTCTGCCACGCGCCCACCGTGGCCGGCCTCGGCAGGGCCTTCGGCTCGGGCGCCATGACCAACTCCATCCCCGAGCTGGCCGACGCCGACTGCATCCTGGTCACCGGCTGCAACGTCACCGAGACGCACCCCGTGACCTCCACCTACATCAAGAACGCGGTGCGCAAGGGCGCCAAGCTCATCGTCATAGACCCCAGACGGATCGACCTCGTGCCCAAGGCCAGCCTCTGGCTGCGCCAGAAGCCGGGCAGCGACGTGGCCTGGATCAACGGCCTGATCCGCGTGATGATCGAGGAGGACCTCGTCGACCGCGCCTTCATCGCGGCGCGCACCGAGGGCTTCGAGGAGCTCGAGCGCCTCGTCGCCTCGTACACGCCCGAGCGAGTCGAGGAGTTGAGCGGCATTCCCGCCGAAAAGCTGCGCGAAGCGGCGCGGATCTACGCGACGAGCGAGCGCTCGGCGATCGTCTACGCTATGGGCATCACCCAGCATGTCACGGGCACCGACAACGTCCTTGCGCTGGCCAACCTCGCCATGGCCGCCGGCCAGATCGGGCGCCCCTCCACCGGCGTCAACCCGCTGCGCGGCCAGAACAACGTCCAGGGCGCCTGCGACATGGGCGCCTTGCCCGACGTCTACCCCGGCTACCAGCGGGTCGACCGCCCCGAGTCGGCCGAGAAATTCCGGGCGGCCTGGGGAGTCGAGCGGCTCTCGCCCGATCCGGGACTCACCGTCAACGAGATCCTCAAAGGCGCGTCGGAGGGCGGCATCAAAGGGCTCTATGTGATGGGCGAGAATCCCATGCTGAGCGATCCCAACCTGCAACACGTGGAAGAGGCCCTGAAGGCTCTCGACTTCCTGGTGGTGCAGGACATCTTCCTGAGCGAGACGGCCCGTCTCGCCGACGTGGTCCTGCCCGCGGCCAGCTTCGCCGAGAAGGAAGGCACTTTCACCAACAGCGGCCGCTCCGTCCTGCGCGTCCGGGCCGCCGTCCCCGCTCCGGGCCAGGCCAGGGCCGACTGGGCGATCATCGCCGAGCTCTCGACCCGGATGGGCTACCCCATGAAATACGGCAGCGCGTCGGAGATCATGGTCGAGGCCGCCGCCCTCACCCCGATCTACGGCGGCATCTCCCACGCGAGGCTCGAGCGCGAGACGCTGCACTGGCCCTGCCCCGCCCCCGACCACCCCGGCACCCTATTCCTGCACGGCGCGAAGTTCTCTCGCGGCAAGGGCGCCTTCCACCCGGTGGACTGGATCCCGCCGGCCGAGCTCCCCGACGAGGCGTACCCCTTCGTGCTCTCGACCGGGCGCATGCTCTATCACTACCACACCGCCACCATGACCCGTCGCTCGGTGCCGCTCAACGCCTTCGCGCCCGGCGCCTATGCGGAGATCAGC
>DATKVK010000056.1:0-62435 GCA_035530095.1 Rectinemataceae bacterium
GCCGAGGAATCGGGCACGATAGTCGCCAAGGCGGGCACGAACGCCCGAGGCCTGGGCTACGACCAGATCGGCGGCATCTACACCCTGCCCGAGCGCCGCGGACGCGGCATCGGCGCTTCCCTCGTGGGCGCTCTCGTCGAGGCCATCGCCGCGGCGGGCCGAGGCGTCTCGCTCTTCGTCAAGCCGGGCAACGCGGCCGCCCTCTCGCTCTACCGCGGCCTCGGCTTCGAGGACATAGGCCCCTACCGCGCCGACTATTTCGACGCCTGATTCGGTGTCGCTTTTCCGGTGGCGAAGGCCGCGGCGCATCGCTATCCTCTGGCCGGCACGCCCGCGGATACACGTGCACTGTCCGAAACGGAGTGCGGCAGCCCGGGGGAGAGCCCGCGCCGGCCGCACTCCGCGAAACGCCGCATCCGCCCGGCCGAAAGGAACGCAATGCCATTCGTCGATGTCCTCCTCCTCGTGACGCTCTCGGGCATCTGGGGCTCGAGTTTCATGTTCATGCGCCACCTCGCGCCGCTCCTCGGCGCCGCGGTGACGGCCGACATGCGCATCCTCATCGCCGGACTCGCGCTGACAGCCTTCTTCGCCGCCACGAAGTTCAGCCTCGGGTGGAAGAGGAACTGGAAGCATTTCCTGGTCATCGGCCTCGTCAATTCCGGCGTCCCCTTCCTGCTCTACTCCTTCGCCGCCCTCTACCTGCCGGCTTCGGTGGAGGTGATCTTCAATTCGATGTCGCCGCTCTTCGGCGCCGTCTTTTCGGCCATCTGGCTGGGCGAGCCGCTGAGCCTCCGGCGCGTGGCGGCCCTCGTCCTCGGTCTGGCGGGAGTGCTGACCGTCAGCAGCCTCGGCGCGGTTCCCCCTTCGCCCTGGGCGATTCCCTCCGTCCTGGCCTGCCTCGCCGCGACGATCTGCTACGCCCTGGCCGGGGTCTACATCAAGAAGCGGGCCTCGGACCTGAAACCGCGCGCGACGGCGGCGGGGAGCCAGCTCGTCGCGGGAGCGGCGCTCCTGCCGCTCGCCGTCGCGGCCCGCCCGGCCTCGGCGAGCGCGCCCGGCACGCTGATCGTCCTCGTCGTCTTCGCCCTCCTCTGCAGCGCCCTCGCCTACCTGATCTACTACCGCCTGATCGCGGACGTGGGCCCGACCAAGGCGCTGACCGTCACCTTCCTCATGCCGGTATTCGGCATGTTCTGGGGCTGGCTCTTCCTCGGCGAGAGGATCGGCCTCTCGATGATCGGGGGAACGCTGCTCATCCTCGCCGGGACCTTCCTCGTCGCCGCCTCAGGCTCGCCGGCGCGGCGACCCCCGGCCTCGGGCCGCGCCTCTCAGCCTTCGTCCTCGACCAGGTGATACTCGCCGCGGTACACGTACTCGGGGCGCCCGGCCGCGTACAGCGAGCCGCTCTGGCCCCACTCGATCCACAGCGCGCCCCCGCGCATCCGCACCACGGCCTCGCGGTCCGCGTAGCCCACGGCCGCCGAGGCGGCGAGGGCGAGGGCCGCGGCCGCGCAGGCGTCGAGAGCGCCCCTCGCCGCGCCCGGCGCCACCCGCAGCTCGCCGCGAGAGACGACGTGCACGCTCAGGGCCTTCGGCGCTTCGGAGCGCTTCGGGGCCGCGATGCGCGCGCGGACTCGGGAGGCTCCTCCCTCGGTGAAGACGGCCACGCCGTCGGCGGCGGGGATGCCCGCGGCGAGCGGCAGGACGAGGAAGCGCTGGCCGGAGGCCTCGATGGACCTGGCCTGGGCCGCGGCCTCCGCGAGGCCCAGGGCCTCGCCGCCCTCGGGGTGGGCCACGCGCCGCGGGGGCCCCAGCGAGACGCCCAGCGAGGCCGCGTCGAGGACGTCGACGTCGAGGGCCCGGCCCTCCGAGGCGGAAAGCCGCATGCGCACGCGGTCCGAGCCCGAGCGGCCGGAGTCGAGGAGGTAGCGCGCCGCGCAGAGGGCCGCATCGGCCGCGGCCGCGCCCTCTCCCTCGGGCCGGAAGACGCGCAGCCAGATGTCGCGCTCGGCCTGCGCCAGGACGACGAGCCGGTCGGCGCCGACGCCGCGGCGGCGATCGAGCAGCTCGCGGGCCACTTTTTCCCATTCTCGGTCGCGGCCGCCCGAGTCGAGGTCGTCTATCAGGATGAGATCCGAGTCGCAGAGACGGAGCTTGTAGAATTTCAGTTCCATATCCCGGAGTGTAGCCGTTTCGGCCCTGGATCGGAACCTCGTCCGCGCATTATTGTGGCGCGATGAACCGAGAGCTTTTCGAGACGCCGCGCGTGCTCAGGGCCGAGGATTTTCCCTCGCTTCCGCCCCGCGGAAGCGGGGTCTGCGGCATCGACGAGGCGGGCCGCGGTCCCCTCGCGGGACCGGTCTTCGCCGCGGCCGTCGTGCTGCCGGAGGACTTTCCCCTCGATATTCTCGGCGACTCCAAGGCCCTGTCCCCGGCCCGCAGGGCGTCGGCCTTCCCGATAATCCTCGGGCGCGCTCTCGCCTGGGCCATAGAATGGGCCTCGAGCGCTGAGATCGACGAACTCAATATCCTGGGCGCCAGTCTCCTGGCCATGAGGCGGGCCTATCTGGCCCTGGGCTACGAGGCGGATCGAGTCTATGTCGACGGAAACCGCTTTCCCGACCTGGGCCGCCCCTGCTGGCCCGTGATCAAGGGAGACGCCATCCTGCCCGCCGTCATGGCCGCCTCGATTCTCGCCAAGGTGGCGCGGGATCGGGCCATGGAGCGCTTCGACTGGCTCTATCCCGAGTACGGCTACGCGCGGCACAAGGGCTATCCGACCGCCGAGCATCGGGCTCTCTGCCGGCGGCTCGGTCCTTCGCCCATCCAGCGCCTGAGCTTCCGCTACGACCGCTAGGGCGGGCTTCGGCCGGGGCCGCTAGCCTGAGCTTCGGCCGGGGCCGTTTACTTCGGCTCGGAGGAGGGGGAATCGGCGCCGCCCGCGCCCGAGTCTTTCTTGCGGACGACGATGCGCCGCTTGGGGCGCATCTGGGCCTGGTCGGCTTCGGTCTTCTCCGAGCCGGAGAACCCCGCGGGCGCCCGCCGGCCCCGCTCGCCCGCGCCGCCCCTGTGCGGAGCCGGATCGAAGCGCAGGGGAGCGGCGCCTCCGCGGGGGCCCGCCTCGTCGCGGGAGCCGCGGCCCGTCCCTCGCGCATCGCCGGAGGGAGCGCCCTCGGCGCCGGGCTTCTCCATGAAGGAGAGAGCGTTCTGGAAGGCCGCGAGGAAATCCTTCACGTTGTCCCGGAAAATGACGATCGATCGCCGTTCGAAGTTCTCGGCTTCCGTGGGCTTCGACTCGACGATCGTGAGGAAGACATCGCCCATGCGATTCTCCTTCACGTTGAAGAAGTAGGTCCGGCCCTCGGTGCTGACTCTGGTGGAGAAAAGCTCGCCGCGGATTCCCATTCAGGCTCCTTGCCCGCCATAGCCCGCTCTTTGAAGGAGCTGCGGCGCAGACTACATACTACCGACGCGCCTCGGCTTCGGCAAGATCGGCGGCCCGCAGCATCGAGCTCTGCCACGAGAGGAGGTACTCCTCGTCTTCGGGCCCGCCGCCTTCGATGTCGGCCATGATCCGGAAGACGCTCTCGGTGCCCGAGCCCCGCATCCACAGGAAGGCCCGCGGCCGCCCCGCTTCGTCCTGCAGCACGATCCTGAGGCCGCCTTTCCCCGCCGAGCCGAAGTCCTCGCTCGCGACGGACTCCCCCTCGCCCCGGCTCGCGAAGGCCTCCCAGGAGATGAAACCGAAGCGTCTCTTCAGCTCGGGCTGCCTCAGCTCCCATTCGCGCAGGAAGATGCGCCGGTAGCGCGACTTGAGCGCCGCGTGGTCGGTCTCGCGCAAGGCCAGGGCCGCGCGCTTTTCGAAGACGCTCGTGGTCGCGAAGCGGGGCAGGGAGCGGACGATGTCGCCGAGCTCGAAGTCGGGGCGATATTCGCCGAGGCGTCTGGAGAGCCGCATCCAGATGCGGTAGAGCCCCTCCGACCCGTCGCGCAGGAGGAGGAGCTTGAGGAGGGCGCCCATGGTCGCGAGCGGGTCGCGCACCGACGAGGGATGGGTGATATTGCCGCCGTTCGAGCCCTCGCCGAGGATGCGGACCAGGTAGCCGCGCCGGCGCAGGCTCGCGGCGAGTCCCACGACGTTGGCCTCTCCGGTCTCGGCGCGATAGACGTCGACGTCGAAGGCCCTGGCTATGGCGTTGATCCGCATGCTCGTGGCGTCGTTGACGACGACGGCCGCCTTTTCCCTGGCGTTCCCCGCCTCGTCGTAGCTGAGCTCGCCGTTGCGCACCAGCTGCGCGAGTTCGGCCACGCAGCAGAGGGCGAACACCTCCTGGGCCTCGAGCTGGCGGGCCTCTCCCGCGGTTTCGTCGAACCAGACGAGG
The DNA here is from genome assembly GCA_035530095.1 of Rectinemataceae bacterium. Classification (GTDB taxonomy): domain Bacteria; phylum Spirochaetota; class Spirochaetia; order Treponematales; family Rectinemataceae; genus JAJXZP01. Next base: position 4,386 of record DATKVK010000056.1, read on the forward strand.
TTGCCGCGGTCGCCGTCGCAGTCGGGCACGTAGCCCGCTCGGAAGGAGGGGTCCGCCGCGTGCGCGCGCTCGAGCTCGGCGCGGCACTGGTCGAGGCTCTCGCCCTCCGGGACGATGCGATGCGCGAATCGGCGCGGGTTTTCATTGATGGAGGCGGCCGTCACGCCCAGGGCCGCGAAGAGATCGCGGTCGATGGACAGGCAGCGCGCCGAGCCGTTGAAGTCCGCCACGATCCCGAGCGGACGGGTCTCGGCCGAGCGCGCCATCTCCTCGAAGAAGAGGTCGCGGTCTTCCGGCCGCGGCAGGCCCGTGATCACTTCGTGGGAGAACAGGGTGTAAGCCGAGATGGAGCGCCGCTTCCAAGCCGAGCATTCGGCGTAGATGCGCGAAAGGCGGCGGCGGTCGGCCGCTTCCATGAGGGCCATGACGCGCTCGGAGATATCCGGGTCGGCGACGAGGGCGCGGAAAGCCTCCGTCATGGGCGCGATCCGGGCGGCCGAAAGGACTCCGCCCGAGCGTTCGGCGCCGCCGGTCGCCTCCGCGGCCCCGAACTTGAGGCCGTTGTGCCCCGCGGGATTGTGGCTCGCCGAGACGTAGCAGAAGCCCAGGGCGTGTTCGTCGTGCCCCGGGGGGAGGGCGGCGGCCCGCCTGGCGTAAGCCATGATCTCCGGGGCCGCGACCATGAAGAGGTAGCGGGGCTCGAAGCCCAAGGCCAGGAATACGCGAATCATGGCGTCCGCTAAGGCCGGGCCCGTGGGGCGGGTATCGAGGCCCACGAGGAGGGCCGGCGCCTCGGAAGGGCCCTTTCCGATGCTGCCGCTCCCGCGCAGCAGGCCCGCGAAGGCGATCGCGGCCGCCCCGGCGAGGACCAGGTCGGCCGGCGCGACTTTCTCGGTCAAGGACTCTTCGTCCCCGTCGGCGGCGAAGACCTTGCGCCACCCGGAGGCCGAGAGGATGAGCGAAGAGGCCGCAGCCCGGAGGTGCTTCGAGTCGGGAAGCTCGTTCCGCACGAGCGGCAGCCTGTCGGGGTCGCCGACCGGGAAGCCGGTCGCCGGATGGGTTATCAGAGCCATGCGATTCTCCTGGGTAATCCTAGGATAGCCCTAGAATGGGGGCGCAGTATAGCAGGGGAGAACACTTGTGCCCACGGCCCGGCCGCCGATTCCGGGCGCCGGTCCTAGCCGACGTCCGGCGCCGGTTCTAGCCGCCGCGCGCCTTCCTTGGTATCTTCTAGGGCGATGAATCCCTCAATACTTCTCAAGTCCCTCATCCCCGGCCTTTTGCCGCTGGTCATCTTCGTCGGTGCCCAGGCAGTCTTCGGCGAGACGGTCGGACTCGCGGTCGGCGTGGCGGTCGGCGTGGGAGAGTTCCTCTTCACCCTGATCCGGGACCGCAAGGCGGATCCCTTCGTCGCCGCCGACACGCTCCTGCTCGCCCTCGCCGGCGGCCTCTCCCTCGTCCTTCACGACGAGATCTTCTTCAAGCTCAAGCCGGCGGTCATCGAGTTCGTGCTCGGCGCCGCGATGGGTCTCCTCCTCGTGCTGCCGCCCGACTACCTCAAGCTTTACATCGGCCGGCAGCTTCGGGGTATCCAGATCCAGGACGAGGCCATCCCCGCCATGCGCAAGAGCCTCGGCCTCATGCTCGTCGCGCTCGGCATCCATATCGGACTCACCGTCTGGGCGGCCTTGGCCCTCTCCACGGCGCTCTGGGGCTTCATATCCGGCGGGCTCCTGTACATCCTCTTCGCGCTTTTCGCGGGCATCCCCTTCACGCTCCAGCTCCTCGCGCGCCGCCGCTCCGGCCGGGCGTCCGCCTCCGGCCGGGCTTCGGGCCGGAGGCCCGGCCTCCGGCCCGGCGAGGAAATGCTGCCCCTCGTGGACGAGAACGGCACCGTGCTCGGCTCGGCGCCGCGCAGCGAGTGCCACCGCGGTCCCGGCAAGCTCCATCCCGTGGTCCACCTGCAGATCGCGGACGGCTCGGGCTCGATCTATCTGCAGAAGCGCTCGGCCTCGAAACTCGTACAGCCCGGCGCCTGGGACAGCGCGGTCGGCGGCCATGTCGGCATGGGCGAGGACTTGAACACGGCCCTCATGCGCGAACTGCGCGAGGAGCTCGGCGTGCTGCAGCCGGCCCTCGAAGCCCAGGACGCGAAGATCGAGCCCCTCTTCCGCTATCGCTGGGACACCGACATCGAGTCGGAGCTCGTCTTCAGTTTCGTCGTGCGCTACCGCGGTCCCTTCGCCCCGGATCCGGCCGAGGTCCAGGAGGGCCGCTTCTGGAGCATCCCGGAGATCAGGGCCAGGCTGGGCACGGGGGTATTCACGCCCAACTTCGAGCACGAGTTCGGCATCATCGACCGTGCGCATGCCGAAGCCGCGCGCGACGAAGCTGCGCGCGACGAAGTCGCGAAGGCCGAGGCCACGACGAAAACCGGCGTTCGGAAATGAAACCGAGCCACGGAGCCGCGGAGGGAAGAGGGAGAAGAAATCAGAGAGGAATGAAGCGAAGCGCCGAGGCGCCGAAGATGCGGACGGAGCCCTGCCTGGAGCCGGCGGCGATCTGCCCTGTGGCGGCTCTCGCTGGCGGCTCTGCCGGTCATTCCGCGACGCGCGGCGGGATGTCGATGAGGGGCAGCTGCATGCCCGAGGCGGCGGCGGCCCTGCGGTTCTCTTCCTGAATCGCGTCGTAGACTTCCTGGCGGAAAACCTTGACCTCGCGCGGCGCTTCTATGCCGAGCTTCACCTGATCGCCGCGCACTTCCACGACGGAGACCACGATGTTGTCGCCTATGACGATGCGTTCGTTGACGCGGCGGGAGAGTATAAGCATCTTGCTTAGGCCTTCGACGCGGCCAGTTCGGCCATGATGTCGTGCTTGACGCGCCAGCGCGGATCCGGAAGGACCGCTTGCATGCCGCGGCGATTGGTCTTGTTGATGATGACGGGCCCGAGCAGGTTGGCCGTGACGTGCTGGCCGTCGGCCGGCACCGTCACGATGGCGAACACGAGGCAATCGTTCGGGGTGCCGACGCCGATCTCGCCGAGGGCCTCGTCGCTCACGTCGATCGAGTAGTCGGGCCGGAACAGGAAGGGATCGATGAGTATGAAGGCGAGGTCGGGCACGTTCATCGACTGAAGATAGAAAAAGGGTTTCTGAGGCGCATCGAGGAGGACATAGTCCTTGAACTTCTCGAATCCGAGGAGCCCGGCGGGGAAACTCACCCTCTGGCGCTCGTCGACGTCCACCTCGCCGTATGCCTTGGTTTGCATTCTCATGGGTTTTCGATCATGCCTTCCATCAGCGCAGGAAGTCAAGGAGCGTCTGCGGGAAGAGCTTTCCCGCGAAACCGAGCGCCGCGCGATGCGCGAAATCGAGCATCCGGAAATCCGTGATCGCTTTCGTGACATCGAGATCGGTCTCGTCGGCCAGCAGTTTCGTCGTGTCGGGGATTTCGCGATTGAGCCTCGCCTCGATCGACTGGAGGCGCTCGCTGCGGTCCCCGAGCTGGGCGACGCTCCGGTTGAGGTTGTCGAGGCCGGCGTCCACACCGGCGAGCGCGAGGCCGCCGGTCTCGAGATTGTCGCCGCGATTGAGGGAGTCGCGAAGCCGCATCACCACGTCGAAGAGGGAGCCGCCCGTGACGTGGGCGCTGGGCGCCCAGTTGTCCGGCGCCTTTCCCGTCGCGGCGACCAGCCCAAGGTCCTTGAGCACCGTGCCGGCGGGCGATCCGGCGCCGTCGGCGCCGGCGGGCAGGTCCTCGGCCCTGATCTGGTGGGCGATCGTCGCCTCGAGGTCGAGCCCGAAGGACCGCGGATCGATGCTGGCCTTCACCGCGACGCCCGAAGAGTTGATCTTGGCGGCGACGGCGTAGACGGTGTCGCCCGCCTTGATGTCGATGCGCTTGCCGTCGATGACGATGCCGGTGTCCGAGAGCGCGCGCCAGTTCCGGGCGTCGTAGCTCGATAGGGCCTGCTGCTTCTCGGCCCAGAAGATGTCCGAGCCCGGCTGCGAGAGCGGCATGTAGGAGCCTTCGGACACCTCGGCTTCGGGGCCGCCGGTCGCGCCCAGGTACTGCACGCCGGTCACCACCGCGCCCGCCGCGCCCGGGGCGTTGCCCATGACGACGCGGAACGGGGCGGTCTTCGACTTGTCGCCCGAGAAGAGGTAGGTCCCGTCGGGGCCGCGCGAGTTGCCGATGCTGACGAGCTCGCCGAGCAGCTGGTCGACCTCCTTCGCCATGTACTTCTGGTCGGTCTGGCTGTATACGCCGTTGGCTCCCTGCACCGCGATCTCGCGGATCCGCTGCATGACATCCGTCGCCTGGCGCACGTAGTCCTCCGAGACCTTGTACTGGTCGTCGGCGTAGACGGCGTTCTTCTCGTAGCGGTCGAGCCGCTGCACGACGGAATCGTAGCGGACCGCCCTCGCGGCGGCGAGGGGATGGTCGCGAAGGTTGTCGATGCGCGTTTGCCGCGCCATCTTGGTCTCGAGCGAGGACATGTCGAGTTCCCGGCGGCGGAGCCAGAACTGCATATCGTCGTTCATCATGTCCGTGCTGACACGCTGCATCTTGCTTACGCTCCCATGCGGTTGATGATGGTATCGAGCATCTGGTCGATATGCGTCACGAACTTGGCCGCGGCCTCGTAGCCGTGCTGGAACTTGATCATGTTGGCCAGCTCCTCGTCCATGTTGACGCCCGAGATGGATTGTCTGAGGTCGCGCAGCTGCTTGCCGATGCGCGCGTTGGTCTCCATGGCCTGATGCGCCTGCTCGCCTTCGAGCCCGATGTGCGCCACCGCCTCGGCGAAGTGGTCGTCGAAGGTGCGCAGGGAGCCGACCATGACCGGCTGGGTGCGGAGCGCCGCGATGGCGAGGGCGGCCGAGCCGTCCCCGGCCGCCGCCGGCTTGCCGTTCTCCCCGAAGCCGGCCGCTATGGAGCCGATGTCCGAAGCGATCTGCGGGTTGACTTCGATCCAGCCGGCGGGGTGGGCGAGGGGCGCCACCGAATAGTCCAGGCCCTTCGCCCGGAGGGCGGTCTGGGCGGCGTCCGGCTTGCCCCAGTCGAAGGCTCCCGCCGGGCCTGAGGCGCGGAGGATGCCGGCGTAGCCCACGAGGAACTGCCCCGAGTCCTCGACGTGACGGATCACGAAGTCCGGCTCCTGCCTGTCGCCGGCCGGCGTGGCGCGCAGCTCGAGCTTGCCGTCGCGCGTCAGCCTCGCCGTGACCTCCCCGTCCGCGTGGTCGATCCTGGCCACGAGATCCGAGACGGTGTCCGTGGGATTGTAGGGCACCTCCACCGTGCCCTTGGCGGAGGAAATCTTGATCGTCCCCGAAAGGCCGATCTGCTCCTGGGGCGAGAGCCGGTTGGAGCCCGTTATGCGATAGAGATACGTGCTGTCGTAGACGCCGTCGCCGTTGCGGTCGTAGTTGCCCGCGACGTTGTTGATGAAGGGCCATTCCTTGAAGAAGTCGAGCCCGGTTTTCCCGTTCGCGCCGTAGCCCGCGCGATGGGTCTCGTTGACCAGGTCCGAGAACGACAGGGTCATCGTGTCGAGGCTCTGCATCTCGTTGCGGGCGTCCTTGTCGCGCAGCTCGAGGAGCGCCCCGAGCTGCCCTCCCTTGGCCGTGAAGGGCAGCCCCGTGTCCTTCCAGACCGGCGAGGCGTAGCCGTCCTGGTCCGAGCCGCGCATCTCCAGAGGCCGGGCGACCTTGCCCTGGATGAGGACGATCCCCTCGACGTGGACCATGAACTCGTCCTTGTCGCGGTGGTCGACCTTCACGGGTACGAGGTGCCCGAGCCTCTCCACGAGCAGGTCGCGCCGGTCCATGAGATCGTTCGGCTGGTCTCCCATGGCCTTCGATTGCTCGATCTCGTTGTTGAGCCCGGCTATCTGCTTCGCGAGGTCGTTGACCTGCGTGACGGTGCCTTGGACGTCGCCGTCGACCATGGAGCGGAAATCGGACAGTCGGTGATACTCGTCGCGGATGCCCTGCGCGAGGGCCTTCCCTGTCGAGAGCACCGATTCCCGCGCGGCGTTGTCCGAAGGCCTGAGCGAGAGCTCCTGCCAGGAACCCCAGAATTTGTCCATGAGCGTCCGCACCGAGGCGTTCGACGGCTCATTGTGGATCTGCTCGAGCATGAGGACGTACTTGTCGCGGGTGTTCCAGTAGCCTTCGCGCCCCGATTCGTTGACGATCTGACCCTCGAGCAGATTGTCCTTCACCCGCTCGATCCGGGTCACCACGACGCCCTGTCCTATCTGGCCGGGCGTATCCTCGCGGGTGAGGTCCGGAGCGTACAGAGGCTCCATCGTCCCGAGCTCCACCCGTTCGCGCGAGTAGCCCTCGGTGGAGGCATTGGCCAGGTTGTGGCCGATGGTGATCATCCCCTGGTTCTGGGCTACGAGACTCCGTTTCGCCAGCTCTATGCCCAAGAAGGTCGACTGCATCGCGTGCTCCTATGACCTTCAGCCCTTCTAGAGGGCCGTGTTCAGTACGAGAGAATCCATGCCCGGCCGGAGGGTCTTGCCCGAGCGGCCGTAGATGTTGCCCCGCTTTTCGGGGAAAAGCTCTTCCAGAATCGCGCGAAGGAGGTTCCGGTTGCCCGAGGCCAGATCGCTCGCCGAGGCGTTTTCGAACTTCGCGCGCATCGCCGAGATCTTGAGCCTTCGGTAGAGGTCGGTCAGCTCGGTGCGTTGGGGCTCGGGCACGTACAGCGCGAGGCGGTAGATCCCCTGCTCCTCGCAACCGTACTCCGCCCGCAGGCGTTCGTAGCTCTCGGCTCGGACGCTCTCGCGATCGGCGAGAGCGCGCGAAATTTCGTCGAGAAGGCCCATGGCGGTCTGGAGGGATATCCAATCGCGGTCTCTCAAGGCAGCGCTGAAGGAGCGCTGCGAGGCGATGTACGCCTCGAAACAGGCTATCTCGGCGGTCATGGCGCCTATCAAGGTTCCGATGGTATCCTGTTGCATGTGGACACTCCTTCGAATTCCCTATCGGATGATTGGATCGCAATGTTAGCCGAAAGTGTTCAATCACCGGTTTAGGCGATCCAATCATCCGGATCGCAGGGAATGGGTTGGACGTGGCCGCCTTCGGCAGCCTGCGATACGGCCGATTGGATCGCAATGTTAGCCGAAAGTGTTCAATCACCGGTTTAGGCGATCCAATCATCCGGATCGCGGGGAATGGGTTGGACGTGGCCGCCTTCGGCGGCCTGCGATACGGATGATGGGCGCGCGGTAAAAACGATGCTTCCGTCCGTTGCCGCCGGACCCCGGGCCGGGTATAGTAGAAGCAGATGTTTTCCATAATCAGCGGACTTCTCTGGCTCGTCCGCGGCATTCGCGTCTATGCGCTCGTCGGCGAGAGCGGCACCGGCAAGAGCTTTCGCGCCAAACTCGTGGCCCAGAAGTACGGCATCGACATGATCATCGACGACGGGCTCCTCATCCGCGGCGAAACTCTCCTGGCGGGCCGCTCGGCCAAGAAGGAACAGCTGTACATGTCCGCGGTGAAAACCGCCCTTTTCCACGACAAGGCCCACCGCGACGAGGTCGCGCGGGCCCTCCAGCGGGAGAAATTCCGCAAGATCCTCGTGATCGGCACCTCCGACAAGATGGTCCGCAAGATCTGCGAGCGCCTGCAGATTCCTCATCCGGGAAAGATCATCAGGATCGAGGATGTCGCGAGCCGCGAAGATATCGAGAAGGCCATCCGTTCCAGGAAGATCGAAGGAAAGCACGTCATTCCCGTGCCCGCGCTCGAGATCAGGCGGAACTATCCCTCGATCTTCTACGATTCGATCCGCGTCTTCCTGAAGCGCAACTTCGGCACGGCGCCGGCCCGGCCGCGCGTATACGAGAAGTCGGTCGTGCGGCCCGAGTACACGAAGCGCGGCCGCGTATCCATCTCGGAGGCGGCGCTTTCCCAGATGGTCATTCACTGCGTAGACGAGTTCGACGACTCGGTCCGGATCAGGCGCCTCAACGTGCGCTCGGACACCCAGGGCTATAGGCTCACGCTGGTGCTCGAGGTGCCCTTCGGCACGCGCCTCGCTTCCAACGCCCACGCCTTGCAGGAGTACATCGTCGAGAACATCGAGCGTTTCACCGGCATTCTCATTGAAGAGGTGAACATCGTCATAGATCGCTTCTCGCTCCGGCGCTGAAGGCCGCGGCCGCGCTCTTTCGTCCGCGGCCCGCAGCTTCGGGCTGCTCCTGCAAACTGCGTCCGCTTTCTGCAGGGGCCTCCCTTATTTGACAAGGCTTCGAGCTGGGGCTAGGATTGTGGCCAAGCAATCCGGGGGGAATGAATGAAAAAGGCATCAATACCGCTCATCGCGGCAATTTTCGCGCTGTCCGCTCTTTCGTTGTGGGCGCAAAGCGCGCCGTCTCCGGCGCCCGGCTCGTCGGCCGCGCCCCTGGCCTCGGACCAGTCGAGCCCGACGACCGCCACGGCGGACACCGGTTCGGCCGCCACGGTGACGACTCCTGCGGCTGCGGCCGGCGGCACGACGTCACCGGCGACGCCCGCGGCTGCGACCTCTCCCGCCGCCGCGCCGACGACGCCCGCAGTCGCGGCGACGCCCGCGGCCGCCGCGGCCTCTCCCGCCGATACCGCAACGCAGACCGAGAGCGCCCACTATTCGGTCATCTCCGACCAGGGGCAGGCCCAGGCCGACGCTCTCTCCCGGCAGATGGAAGCCTACTTCGGTCTCTTCGATTCGGTTTTCCACTTTCCGGCCGAGCAGCTCACGGCCAAGCTCAACGTGCGGGAGTTCAAGGACAAGGCCGGCTTCGACGACTATCTGCGCCAGATCGTCGGTGACACGAGGGACGATTTCGTCTACCTCCACTATCCGACTCCCGAGAAATCCGAGTTGCTGGTGTTCCCCAAAAGCGAGCCCGGTTTCTCCGAAAGCCTGGCGCATCAGGCCTTCGTCCAGTACATCAAGGCCTATATTCCCAATCCGCCGCTCTGGCTGCGCGAAGGTTTCGCCGTCTGGTTCGAGTCGGCCCGCTGGGACGATGCCGCCGGCAAGCTCTCGTTCCCCGAAAACCTCGCGTGGCTCGCCACCGCGAAGTCGCTCAACGACAAAAGCCTTCTCATGCCGCTGGACAAGCTCCTGACGATCGGCGAAGACGAGGCCCGTTCCAATCTGGACGTCTTCTATCCGCAGGCCTGGGCGCTCGTCTCCTTCCTCCTCAACAGCCCGGATAAGAACTACAACAGGCTCCTGTGGGACTCGATAGCGGCGCTCAGGAAAGACGCCAGCCTCGAGGAAAACCAGACTGCGGTCGCCTCGATAGTCTCGACCTGGTACGGCGTCGACAAGACCGGCAAGGCTCTCGCGGCTTACCTCGCGGGCAGGAAGACCTTCGCCGAGCTCGTGGCCGCGGGCGTGACGGCCTATTCAGGCAAATCTCTGGACGAGGCCGCCGCCGACTTCGGCGCCGCGGCCGCCATCAACAAGGACAGCTTTGTCCCGCAGTACTATCTCGGTCTCATCGCCTACGCGAAGAACGACTATTCGACCGCCGAGCTGCGCTACAAGTCGGCGCTCCAGCTCGGCTGCGACCCCGGGATCACGAACTACGCGCTCGGCGTGAACGCCTATGCCCAGAATCGCCTGAGCGACGCGCGGGCTTACCTTGCGTTGGCCAAGCAGAGCGCTCCGGACCGCTATGCTGCCAAGGTGGACGCGCTCCTGGCCAAGTTCCCCCAGAATTGATCGGTCGCTCTCAGGCGCCTTTCCTCGAAAATCGCTCCCCAGATGATCGGGAGACGGGGAAGGGCGCCCGCGGCGGCGGCTTTCCTCGGAAAGCCGCCGCCGTTTGTCCTGTTTCCGTTCTTGTTTTCATTCTGGGAGGATAGGGAAGCTGGCGGGAGCCGGGACCAGGTACGAGGCCTATTCCCGTGCCGTTCTTGTCCTCCCGTTACGCCTTTCTCCAGCTTGCACGCAATGGAGACAGGCGCAACAGGGGTGAAACGGGCTCTTAATGCCGCAGGACGGCGAGAATGCGCTCGAGTACCTTCTTGCGGTCGAGGGGTTTGACGATGTAGCTCTTGGCGCCGAGGAGCAGAGACTTCTTGACGACGTCTTCCTTGCCGAGCGCACTCACCATGACAATGCAGGCGTTCTTGTCGAATTCGAGGATTTTCTCGAGAGCCGTCACTCCATCCATCTTGGGCATGGTGATATCCATCGTGACGAGATCGACGTTCGGGCAGAGTTCCTTGTACTTCTCTATGCCTGCCAAGCCGTCGCCGGCCGTCCCTACGACGTCGAATCCCTCGGATGTGAGTATCTGGCCAAGTTGCTTGGCGATGAACATGGAGTCGTCAACGATGAGCACACGATAGGGGGCACCGTCGGATTTAACGCCTTCGGGGCGCTTTTCGTTGATGTTCGGCATGTCGGACTTAGCGATCATACGTTTCGACGCTCCTTTTTCCCGGGCCGGATTGCGCAGCGTCACCGGACCATCGGTCTCCGGTTACGGTTATAATAGAAGCCGCGAGGCTTTGCAAGGCCGATCCTCCCGAGCGGAGGCGGAAGCCCCCTCGATTGCGCCAGCCGGATCGCGATACAGACCGCAGCGCCCCCTGGGCAGCGTTCCGAACCTTGTGTACGGCGCGACAGGCAGATCGAGGCGCCGGCGGTCTTGACGCGCGGATACCTGTCATGCATAATCGAAAAGCTATCCCGGCGTCCGATTCGGCCCAACACCGATCGACGACCGGTCCGAGCGCCACGCGAAGGAGAGCGGAGATGCCCTGCGGCAGGAAAAGAAAGCTCAAGAAGATAGCGACGCACAAGCGCAAGAAGAAGAAGAGAAAGAATCGGCACAAGACCCGATAGCGTGCGTCGCGATCTGCGGAACGGCCCATGGCCGTCCGCACAATCGGTTACCGAGGCACGGAGACACCAGGTTCGGATGTTCGGACGCCAGACGTCCTCTACTTTCGGCTTCGTGTCTCCGTGTTCGGCTTTGTGGAGTTCAAAAACGGTTTTTTCCTTCGCTCGCTTCATCATACTTGCCTAGCGTGACTTCCTTCCGCTACCATTATAGTCTATGGCGCGGGAAATTGATGTCTACCAGCTGCTTCGCGCATTCGCGCATCGCAACCGTCTGAGCGAGATCGGGTATCGGGCTTTCGCCGATGCGGTCCAGCGCCAGGCCAGGCTCTCCGATCCGGCCGAGCCGGTCTTCCGAGACTTGGCCCTCAATCCCGATTTGGTGCTGGTCCCCAAGCTTTTTCTCCTCGCCAAGGACAAGAAGATCTCCCTGCAGACCTTAGGCAACGAGATCGGCAGCATTCAGCTTCCCGAGCACTACACCGAGGTTTTTTTCCAGGAATACCGCAGGATAGACGAGAATCCCGACATACCCTTCCCCGACGAAGACTCGCTCAAGACTCTCGTCCCGCAGGAGTGGATCAAGAGCGTCTCCCTCGAGTCCGACCTCGGGGCGGCCTCCGACGCCGGGGGGGAGAAGGCCGTTTCGCTCGCTCGCATAACCTTTCCCGAGGGCCTCAGGCCCCTGGTCATCCCTTCGGCCTTCATCCCCGACAAGCTGCTCGAATACGCCCTGCTCAAGATCAGGCAGTACCTCAGGCGGGGCGCCAACAAGGACTATATGCTGAACAAGCTCCTTTCGGCCTTTCCCGGAAAGGAGATGCAGCTCAAGGACGCGCTCACGGCCATCCTGACCCGGCCCTTCGACGCGGCCGCGGGACTCAGGCGCTCCAACACCGAGCTCACCTACCCGCTATGGGCCTATCTCGTCAGCGCCATCAAGAAGGATCTCGAGAAGAAAGGCGACAGGACGGCGGAAGATCAGGCGGTGCAGCAGGCCGCGTTCCTCTGCGAGTTCTACGCGAGCCATTACCGCGGCAAGGCGCAGCGCATCGTGGAAGTGGAATTGGCCCAGAAGGCCCTCGACGCCTCGATTCGCAAGGCGCCCTATAGTTACACGATAGAGGAGATCGAAGCTTTCCATGACGCCAAGGGCGTGCCCATCGTCGCCAAGATAGGGCGCGAGCAGCTCGAAGGCCGCCTCCACGCCAAGACGACGCGCGCGGAACAGGGAGCCCTGCCCGAACTGCTCGTGCTTTCGGCCGGGGGCCGGCGCGTCTACATGGCGACCGATCGGACCCTCCATCTTCTCGTGCGGCTTCTCGGAGAGGCCCGGGCCGATATCCGCGCCAGGCTCATCGAGCAATGGCGACGGCTTATGGAGGATTTTCGCTCGACTCCGTCCATGGTGGCGGACGATGCCTTCCGCAAGGAGCTGGAAACCCAGGTCGCGGCGCGTTTTCCTCTTGTCGAAGCACTTGTCTCCTCCCGCCTCCTGCCGGTCATCTACGGCGAGCAGGCGGCCAAGGCCGAGTTGCCGCCCGACCTGGACAGGCTCTTCTACAAGGGAGACCTGGTGCCGCTCGAGGAACTCATCGGCCTGACGAGGAAGGCCCTCGCCGCCGATGTCCGCATGCTGTTGCCCTTCTGGTACTCGGTACCGATCCTCTCCGGCTTGGCGCGCATCCTGCGGCGGCTCGGGCGAGGTCCGAGCGACAAGCCTGCGGAGCGCAAGGCCGCCGCCAAAATCGTGGCGGCGCGGCCTGAAGACGCCCCGCCGCGCCAGCCTTCGGCCAGAGGGCAGACCGCCGCCCAGAGAAGGGCCGAATTCGCCGCGGCCGGGCGAAAGATCGCCCAATCCCTCCTTCCCTCGGGCTATAGCCTCGACGAGTACCTGCGCGAGCTCGAGAGCCACTGGAACACGCTCTTGGGGGCGGAGGCCAAGGCCAATCTCCGCGAGGATGTCGAAAGCCTGGCGCGGGACTATCTTCGCGGCGTACTGCGCAGCATGCGGGGCGAGACCTTCAGCCCCGAGCGGGTCAAGAATCTGGCCGCCACCCTGGCCGACTCTCCTAATCTCCTGAAAATCAAGAATCACCAGGCGCTCGAACTCTATATTCAGCTCTATATGGCGAAAGTCATCGGAGCCGACGCGCGATCGGTTTAAAAAACGTTTCAACAGGAGAAACGACCTTTCGTTTTTTGTCGAAAATCCTTGCCAAGACCCGAAATCATGCTATACTGCCCCAAGCACTCCCCTCACCTTCCCGGGAAGGAGCCGTAATGCCTTATACGATTCTTACGATTAATCCGGGTTCGACTTCGACAAAATTCGGTGTTTTCGAGGACGAGAAGGAATTATTCAGTCAAAATGTGACGCATTCGAGCGAGGTGATCGCAACCTTTCCGACGATGGCGTCTCAGTATGAGTTCAGAGAGGCCGAGGTTCGGAAAGCCCTCGCCGAGCGCAAGTTCGATCTGCATCGGCTTTCCGTGATCGTCGGCCGGGGCGGGGTTCTGCGCCCCATCCCCGGCGGCGTGTATCGCATCACCGAGGCGATGAAGCGGACTCTCGAGACGGCGCGTTACGGCGAGCACGCTTCGAACTTGGGTGCGCTGATAGCCGACGGGCTCGCCAAGGAACTCGGCATTCCCGCGTTCATCGCCGATCCGGTGGTCGTCGACGAACTCGACGAAGTGGCCAGGATTTCGGGCCACCGGCTGTTCCAGCGTCGATCCATCTTCCATGCCCTCAACCAGAAGGCGGTCGCTCGCCGCTGGTGCCGCGAGCACGGGAAGGATTACGGGGAGGCGGCGCTCATCGTGGCGCACATGGGCGGGGGCGTTTCGGTGGGGCTGCACGATAAGGGCAGGGTGGTCGACGTCAACAATGCCCTCAACGGCGAGGGGCCTTACAGCCCCGAGCGCTCGGGCACCTTGCCCGCCGGCGACCTGGTCAAGCTCTGCTTCTCGGGGAAGTACCAGGAGCGGGAAATCCTGAAGATGATCACGGGCCAGGGCGGGCTCGTGAGTTTCATGGGCTCGAACGACATGCGCGTCGCCGAGAAGGGCTTCCACGAGGGCGATAGCGTGGCGAGCCTCTATTACCGGGCCTTCATCTATCAGGTAGGCAAGGCCATCGGCGCTCTCGGCGCGGCGGCCAGGGGCCGGGTCGATGCCATCATCCTGACCGGAGGCGTCGCCTATGGCAAGGACGTCGAGGAAGGCGTCACCGCGATGTGCGGTTTCATCGCCCCCATCGTGGTCTATCCGGGCGAGGGCGAGCTGGAAGCTCTCGCGATGGCCGGGCTCCGCGCCATGTCGGACGACAGTGTCGCGAAAAACTACGAGGAGGAGTGAAGATGCTGAAGACCATGGCCGATGTCATCCTGGCGGCGAAGGCCGCCGGCCGCAAGAGAGTGGCGGTGGCCGCGGCGCAGGAAGCCTCCGTCCTCGAAGCGGTCGTCGATGCGTGGAAAAACGGCATAGCCGAGCCCGTACTCGTGGGCGATCTCGCCGCAGCCGACGCGATCGCCGCCGAGCTCGGCCTCGACCTGAAGAATTTCGAGCGGCATGAGGCGAAGGATAACGCGGCCGCGGCCGCGAAGGCCGTGGAGCTCGTGAAAACCGGCGCGGCCGACATGGTCATGAAAGGCATCCTGGACACCTCGGTGCTGCTCAAGGCCGTCCTCAACAAGGAAGCGGGGCTCAATGCGGGCCGCCTCGTGACCCACGTCGTCGCCATCGAGATGCCGACCTACCATAAGCTGCTCTTCGTCACGGACGCCGCCATCACGATCGCCCCCGACGTGAACGCCAAGGTCGACATGATCGCCAATGCCGTGCGCGCGGCCCGGGCGCTCGGCGTCCAAACGCCCAAGGTGGCGCTGCTCGCCGCGGTCGAGAAGGTGAACTGGGAGAAGATGCCCTGCACCGTCGATGCCGCCATCCTCACGCAGATGAACCGGCGGGGCCAGATCAAGGACTGCCTGGTCGACGGCCCCCTGGCTTTCGACAACGCGATCAGCGCCGAGAGCGCCAAGATCAAGCACATCGTCTCCGAGGTCGCCGGCGACGCCGACATTCTCGTGGCTCCCGACATCGAGGCGGGCAACATCCTGTACAAGGCCCTGATCGACCTCGGTCAGGGCAAGGGCGCCGCCATCGTCATGGGGGCCGCCAAACCCATCATTCTCACGAGCCGTTCGGACAGCGCCGAAACCAAGCTCGCGTCCATAGCTCTCGCCGCGCTGGCGAGTTGAAGTAAAGGAGATTCGTCATGGCTGTCAAAGGTAAGCTTGAGATCGACCGGGAACGCTGCAAGGGCTGCGCTCTCTGCGTCCGCTCCTGCCCGACGAAGGTCCTCGAGATCGGCGCCGAGCCGAACTCCTGGGGCTACTACCCCGTCGCCGCGGTCCACGAAGACAAGTGCATCGCCTGCGGCAACTGCTACACGGTCTGCCCGGACGTGGCGATCATGGTCTACAAGCTGTAAAGGAGGATGCGCAACATGGCTGAAGACAAGCGCCTCATGAAGGGCAACGAGGCCATAGGCGAGGCCGCTGTGCGTGCGGGCTGCCGGGCCTATTTCGGATACCCCATCACCCCGCAGAATGAACTGACCGCCTACATGGCCAAGAATATGCTGGACAAGAAGCGGACTTTCATCCAGGCCGAGTCGGAAGTTTCCGCGATCAACATGGTCTACGGCGCGGCCGCCACGGGAGCCCGCACGATGACGAGCTCCTCGAGCCCGGGCCTCTCGCTGAAGCAGGAGGGCATCTCCTACGCCTGCGGCGCCGATCTGCCCCTCGTCATCGTCAATGTCCAGCGCTCGGGCCCCGGCCTCGGCGGAATCTCGCCCGGCCAGGGCGACTACTTCCAGTCCACCCGGGGCGGCGGCCACGGCGACTACTACCACCTCGTGCTCGCGCCCAAGAGCGTGCAGGAGGCTGCCGATCTCACCTACGAGGCCTTCGACCTCGCGGACAAGTGGCGCATGCCCGTCATGATCCTCGCCGACGGCCTCATCGGCCAGATGATGGAAGGCGTCGTGCTCCCGCCCATGCGCGATCTCGCCGCCTTGCCCCGGAAGCCTTGGGCCGCAGGGCACCAGGCCGACAGCCATCGCCCGATCAACCACGTGACCTCGATCAACCTGGTGCCCGACGAGCTCGAAGCCACGAATCGAAAGCGCTTCGAGCGCTACGACGAGATCAAGCAGGCCGAGGTCCGTTTCGAGGAAGTCAACACCGAGAAGGCCGAACTCGTGTTCGTCGCCTACGGTACCTCCAGCCGCGTCTGCCTGGGCGCCATCGAGATGGCCAAGAAGGCGGGCGTCGAGCTCGGCCTCTTCCGTCCGATCAGTCTCTGGCCCTTCCCCGAAAAGCGGGTGGCCGAGCTGGCCGCGAAGGGCAAGAAATTCCTCACCGTCGAGATGAGCATGGGACAGATGGTCGAGGACGTGCGCCTCGCCTCGAACGGCAAGACCGACGTCTCCTTCTACGGGCGCTGCGGCGGAAACATACCCAGCGAGGAAGAAGTCTTCGCCGAGGCCATGCGCCTCGTAGGCAAGAAATCCGGAAAGTGAGGGAAAGCGATATGGAACTCGCATACGGGCATCCCAAGAGCCTAAAACCGATACAGACCAAGTATTGCCCCGGCTGCGGCCACGGCGTGATCCACCGTCTTGTCGCCGAGGTGGTGGACGAGCTCGGCGTCCAGGAGCGCTCGATCATCTTGAACCCCGTCGGCTGCGCGATCTGGGCGGACCTCTACTTCGACTTCGACTCCGTGCAGCCGGCCCACGGCCGCACGCCCGCGGCGGCGACGGGGATCAAGCGCATGCTGCCCGACCACCTCGTCATCTGCTACCAGGGCGACGGCGACCTGGCGGCCATCGGCACGGCCGAGGCCGTGCACGCGGCGAACCGCGGCGAGAAGTTCACGACGATCTTCGTGAACAACGCGATCTACGGCATGACCGGCGGCCAGATGGCCCCCACCACCCTTGTGGGGCAGAAGGCCACGACCGCACCCTACGGCCGCGACCCCGGCGAGGCCGGCATGGGATATCCCATCCGTGTCTGCGAGATGCTCGCCACCCTTGGCGGCACGAAGTACCTCGCCCGCGGATCGGTCGACACCGCGGTCAACGTCCGCAAGACGAAGCAGTACATCAAGAAGGCCTTCGAGGCCCAGATGCGGGGCGAGGGCTTCACCATGGTCGAGATACTCTCGCCCTGCCCGACCAACTGGCAGATGAGCCCCCCCGAAGCGGCCGAGTGGGTGGGCAAGAGCATGATCGAGTACTATCCGTTGGGCGAAATCAAGAATACGCTGGAGGAGGCGAAACGATGACCGAGAAGACATTCATGGCCGGCTTCGGCGGGCAGGGCGTCATCTCGCTCGGACAGCTCTGGGTCTATTGCGCGATGAAGGAGGGCCTCGAGGTCACGTTCTTCCCCTTCTACGGGGCCGAGAAGCGCGGCGGCGTGGCCCGGGCATCGGTGATCGTCTCGAGCGGCGAGATCGCCAGTCCTCTCGTGACGCGGCCCGACTCCTCGGTGGTCATGAACCCGGACTCTCTCCCACTCTGCGAGGAAATAGCCAAAGAGGGCGGCGTCATGCTCGTCAACTCGAGCCTCGTCAAGTCGGAGAGCTCGCGGAAAGACCTCAGGCTCGTGAAGATCGCGTGCAACGACATAGCCGAGAAGATAGGCGACGTCAAGATCGCGAACATGGTCATGATGGGCGCCCTGTCGAAGGTCACCGGCGCGGTCAAGCTGGACAAGCTCGAGGCCGTGCTCAAGACCTTCTTCCCCGAGTCCAAGCACCGCTTCATCCCCATGAACATGCAGGCGATCGAAGCCGGGCGCGCGGCTGTCTAAAACCGCCGTCCCGGCAGGAATGCCGCTCGGTCCTTCGGGACCGAGCGGCGTATCGGAGGACCGTCCCGCTGGGGCGGTCCTTTCCGTATACGCGGGGGAGGTGACGGCGCCGGCAGTCGCGGGCCGCGGCCTGTCCGCGCGGCGCCGGCCGGACCGTCCGGGGCGAGCCGTCGCGCGGCGGCGGTTCAGCTCCGGACGAAGTGCGGCATCTCGAAGGGAATCTCGATCGACAGCTCCACGAGTCCGGCCAGTTCGCCGGCTTCGTGCCAGGGCGCCTGGTAGATCAGCTTCTTGACTCCCTTCTTCTCTATCGTGTAGGCATGCGAGCTTTCCTCGTCCAGGAGGCGGTGTATGATCGCCTTCGAGCCGTCGTTGTGGCAGCCATCGATGTTCTTGCCGACGAGATCGCGCCCTCCGTCCTTCGCGTAGGTTTTCGCCGATTTGTCGTTCATGTAGAGGATCGTCCCGTCCTTGGCCGTCACCATCACCGCGCAGGAAAACCCGGTCACCCAGTCCGGCATGCTCTCGCTCATCTCTCGCTCCTTTCCCATTGCGGCGACATGGTAGCTCGGGCGCGCTTCAGGCGCAAGGCTGCGGGGCGGGCGGCCCGAGCGGAGGCCGGCTTGCCCGAGACCGCGAAGGGGCGCTAGGATCTGCCCGACGGAGGCCGACAATGGCGATCGATGGAGCGGGCGGCGAGCGCTGGACGCAGGTCGGCCGCAGGGAACTTCTGGACTGCCGCATTTTCCGCGTAGCCGAGCGCGAGAACCGCGGCCCCGACGGCCGCAGCGGCCGTTTCACGGTGCTTGACGCGCCGGATTGGGCCACCGTGGTCCCCATCCTGGAATGCGGGGGCGAGAGCTGCTTTCTCATGGTGCGCCAGTATCGCCACGGCTCCGACGAGGTCTGCATCGAGTTCCCCGGCGGGGTGGTCGAGCCGGGCGAGGCCCCCGCGTCCGCGGCCGCGCGCGAGCTGGAGGAGGAGACCGGCTATCGCGCCGGGAAGCTGAGGAGCGCCGGTTCGGTTTCGCCTAACCCGGCTTTCATGGCCAACAGCTTCCACGTGTTCGTCGCCGAAAACCTGGTCCGGACGGGGGCGCGCAACCTCGATGAGCACGAGATCCTGGACTTCTTCCCCGTGCCCGTCCGGGAAGTCCGCGCCTCGATGGGCAAGGGCGGCTATTCGCACGCTCTCATGGTCGCCGCGCTCTTCATGGCCGAGCGGCTGCTGGGCTGCCCGGCAGCCGGCGGCCAGGCTTTCGGCGGCCCGGCAGCCGGCAACCGCTCCTGACCGGCGGCCGCGTCACTTGACCGGCGGCCGCTTTGATCGGATGATGAGCCATGCAGCCGAGTGACGATGTGCGGCCCGAGGAGAAGTACAAGGGCATCAGGGCCAAAGCCGACGCATTCTTCATCAAGTCAACCTCGCTGTTGCCCCAGCAGATGCTTCTCCGCATCGGGGACTACAGCCTCGCCGCGGCCCCCGCGTACTTTTCCCTGGACGAGATCAGCCTCCTCCTCGTCCTGAGCACCTCCGAGCTAACGCTGTTTTCGAGGTACGTCAACGGGAATTGCAGCCTCGTCCTGGCCTTCGACCTGCCCGGATCCAAGGAGGCGGTCCGCTTCTTCGTCCGCGCCGCGCTCGCCGCGCTCGAGCCCA
Source organism: Rectinemataceae bacterium (assembly GCA_035530095.1). Lineage (GTDB taxonomy): Bacteria > Spirochaetota > Spirochaetia > Treponematales > Rectinemataceae > JAJXZP01. The sequence goes on from DATKVK010000056.1 coordinate 23,803, forward strand.
TGCATGGCCGAGCCAACGCCTGCATGGCCGCGCTCAGGCTCAAGACGGTGCCCCCCATCTACTCGGAGATACTCGTCTCGTTTTTCGGCGAGGTCGAGGCGCGGCGCCAGAAGCGCGAACTCCTCTCCGGCCGCTGGCTCGAGCCCAAGAAGCTCAAGACTCCGAGCCTTTCGGCCGAACTCCTCGCGGGCCAAACGCGCATACCGGTCGAGCTGTCCGCCATCAGCACCTCCCAGGCACGCCTGACGCTCGCCTCGGACCTCGAGGCGGTCGAGGACGAGGGCCTCGCCTTGCGTGTGGTGAAGGATGGGCAGCCCTTCACCCTTTCCTGTTCGGCCTCAGGCAAAACCGATCTCGCCGCGGGCGAGGTCCTCCTCGAGCTGGATTTCTCCAACGAACTCGTCTCGCTCATCGAAGACAACCTCAAGAGTACAACTACTGACCGTTAGCCTGAGCCGAGTGCCGGGTCCGGGGCAGTGTTTCGAAGCTCGTGAGATTGGCCTCGCATCGGCTCCGGTTTCTGCAAAAGCGTGCGCGGATGCCGCAATCTACGGCAACTTCTTCAATGCCGTCCGGCTTTTGAAAGTTCCGTAACACTACCCTCGCTCCGCGAAGCGCCGGCGGGCGGCGAGGTAGAGCCCGACCGAGGCGGCGGCGAAGACCGTGTAGACGGCGAAAAGGACTCGGTAGCCGGCGGCCTGGACCACGAGGCCGCCGAGAGAGCTACCCAGGAAGGTGGGCAGGCCCACGCCCAGGCTCGTGAAAACGGCCATGCCGCGCGAACGCTGCTCGGGGGGAATGCGCAAGGCGACGAAGGCCACGGCCGCCGGCTGGAACAGCCCGTAGCACAGCGAATGCAAAAGCTGCCCCGCGATCACGCCTCCGGGACTGGGGAAGATGGCGTAGATCGCGAGCCTCAGAGCCACCGCGACGGAGGCTATGGCTATGGCGCCCATCGCGCCCGTCCTACGGATGATCCCTCCGGCCAGGACCATGAGCGGCATCTCCGCGCAGGCCGAAAGGGCCCAGAGGGCGCCCACGGCGTTCCACTTGAGGTCGTCCACGACATAGAGCGAGAGGAAGGACGTGATCGGCGCCATCGCGATGCGCCCGAGGGCGATGACGGCCACGCCGAGCAGGAACACCGGATCGATGCCGCGGATGCCGCCCAGGGTCCTGGGCCGCGGGCCTGCGGCCGCACCCTCGCCTGCAACCGCGGCCGCAACCGTGCCCGCCTTAGGCAGGAGGAGGAGGCTGGCGCAGAAGGCCGCCGCGCCCACGGCCATGTAGACGGCTATGCGCCACGGCGGGCTTTTGTCGAAGCCGGGTATGGACTGCAGGACCACGGCCGTGACGATGAAGCCCGCGGAGCCGAAGACCCGTATCTTACCGTACCCGGCCGATCCGCGCCGTCGCCCCGAGGCCTCGCCGAAGGCCACCGCGGCGGCGTCGGTGAAGGGAATCAGCGTGCGTATGCCCACGGCCAAGAGGGCGAGCGAGAGCATCGTGACCAGGAAGCGAGGGACGAGGATGAGGGGCAGGAGGGCCAGCATCGAAGACAGCGCGAGGCCGAGGAGCACGGGCCGGGGACTTCGGGCACGGTCGCTCAGGCCCCCGAGCAGAAGCGGCCCCGCGAGCCCCGCCACCTCGAAGAGGCCGAGCAGAAAGCCGACGGCGGCCGGACCGTAGCCCAGACCCTGCACCAGGATCTGAAGGTAGGGCGTCGCCACTCCGTACAGCGTGAACAGCACGAAGTAGACCAGACTGAAGCGGAAGTTGGGCAGAGCCTTGTTCATGTCGGATTCGCTTTTCGTCATAGTCGTACGGCAAGGTCTGTTTTCGCCGGCGATCAGGGGCGGGCGTAGAAGTCGCGGCCGCGCGCGTCGATGGCGAGCACCGCCGGCAGGTCGCGGAGCCGGACGGCGCGCACCGCCTCCATGCCCAGGTCGGCGTAGTCGATCACCTCGCTGGAGACGATGTGGTCGCGCGCGGCCAGGGCGGCCGCCCCGCCGATGCAGGCGAGGTAGGCGCCGCCGCGGCGGCCGATCGCGGCCGCGGCCTGGGACGAGCGGCCGCCCTTGGCGATGCTGACGAGGCTGGCGCCGCGCTCCATGAGCATATCGAGGTAGCCGTCCATCCTGCCGGCCGTGGTGGGCCCGAAGGAACCGCTCGGCCGGCCGGGCGCCGCCTCGGTGGGGCCGGCGTAGAACACGGGATGATTCGAAAGGTAGGCGGGCAGGCGCCGGCCCGACTCGAGCAGGGCCTTGAAGCGGGCATGGGCCGCGTCGCGGGCAGTCACCACCGTGCCCGACAGGAGGAGAAAGCTGCCGGCTTCGAGCGAGGAGAGTTCGGAGCGGAGGGCTTCGGGAGGCAGGTCGAGGTCGATGCTTCGGGCTCCGGGCAGGACCGGTTCCTCGGCGGGCAGGAAGCGCGCGGGGTCGCGCTCCAGGCGCTCCAGGAACACGCCTTCGGCGTTCAGCACCGAGCGCGCGTGGCGGTGGGCCGAGCAGGAAACGCCGAGCGCGAGGCTCAGGCTCGCTGCGTGGCGGGAAAGCCGTATGGCGCGGGCGTCTATCGCGAGATGCCGGCCGCCGAATTGAGCGCCTACACCGGTCTTTTCGGCGAGAGCCATGAGGCGGTCTTCCCATTCCCTGTCGCGCAGCGCCCCGCCCTCCGAGCCCTCGGTCGGCAGGCGATCGAGGAGCCCGAGGGTCGCGAGGGAGAGAGCGTAGAGAGCCTGATCGGGACTCGCGCCGCCGAGCACGAGGCCGAGGCGATAGGGCGGGCAGGCCCCCGCTCCCAGGGCCGAGATGCCTCGCTCGAGACGATCGGCGAGCGCTTCGGCCTGCAAGAGGGCGGGCGATTCCATGCTGAACGTCGTCCGGTTGGCCGAGCCCCCTCCCTTGGCAGCGAAAACGAGACGGTACTCGCCCGAGTGCGCCGCTCCGGATGAGCGCAGATCGATCATGGCGGGAAGATTGTCGCCCGTATTCCGCTCGGCTAGAAATCCTAGGGGGCCGAGCTGGGAGTTCCGCAGCCTGCGCTCCTGGTAGGCCCTGGCCGCTCCCTCCGCCAGGGCGACCTCGTCCCGGCCATCGCTGAGCATCCGCGACCCTTTCCAGCCGTAGACCACCGCCGTGCCTGTGTCCTGGCATAAGGGGTAGAGACCCTCGGCCGCGGCCGCGGCGTTGCGGATGAGCTGGGCAGCCACGAAACGCTCGGCCTGGCTCGCGCGCGGATCCGAGACGACGGCCGCGAAAGCGGCGAGCTGCTCCGCTGGAAGAAAGAAGGCGATCTCCGAGAAGGCCCGCCGGGCGAGATCGGCGAGAAGGCCGGATTCGAGACGGAAGATCGGGCCCTCCGGCTCCGTCGCCGGTAGCGGCTTGGGCGGCGGAAAGTCCAGGCGCTCATAGCTTTCGACAGAACCGAAGTCGACGAGATCGGCGAAAGAGTAGTGGCTCATGCTTTGATAATAGCGCGGAGCGCCGCAGCTCAGGAAGGGCTCGGCGCCTCGGACTCGGCGCTCAAGCTCAGTCCGCCGGGGCCATGGCTTGCCTCCGGAAGCCTAGAAGAGGAGTCCGAGGGCGAGGCCGAGGGCGAAGGTCGGCGAGGCCGAGGGAGAGAGCTGGCTCATGGCCAGCGCGGAAATCTCGAGCGGAGAAGGAGGAAGCAGGGCCCTGATCTCGAAGCCCAGGTCGAAGGGCCAGGCGGGGGAAAGCGTGCCGTTTGTCCAGAGCAGGCTCATTTCGGAGGAGAAGCCCGCTCGGAAGGCGCTGGCGCTCCACCACAGGCCGTCCCTCAGGACGAGGAAGGGGTCGATGGAAGAGTTCGAGAACCCGATGCGCAGGCCGGGGGAGGCGCCGAGGCTGATGGGCCCGAGCCCCACGGAAACGGGCAGGCTTGCCTCGACGGCGCTGGCCGCGTCGGGCAGGACGGGCGCCGAGGCGCTGCTCCAGGAGCCGCGCAGGAAGAGGGCGCCGGCATGCGGCACTGTGCCCGATCCTTCCCACAGCCCCAGGCGGAAGGAGAGGGCGAGATCGCCTCCGCCCGAAGGCGAGGCCAGGTTTTCCAGGGCCGCGGCGTAGCCGAGGTCCAGTCTATCGGAAAGAGCCGCGACGCCGCTCAAGGAGAAGCTGGGGCTCTGCAGGTCCGCGAGAGATCCGATCCAGGTGAGGTCGGTCGAACTGAGGCCGCCGGGCTGGCCGCGGGGATCGGGGAAGAACGCGAGACCCGGTACCGCGGACAGGCTGCCGCGGGGCCTGATGACCAGGGCGCTGTCAATGCGCAGCTCGGCCTGCCGGACGATCGGAGTCTCGGGCGCGTTGGCCGAAGCCGCGGCGTCGGGCGGGGCAGCCTTGGCCTCCAGGACCGCCCGGTAGAGGCCGTCGGGGAGGGGCCGGCCGTCGGCCCCGAGGCCGTCCCAGCGGTAGGTCTGGCGCCAGGTGTCGAAGGAGGGGAAATCTGCGCGGGCCACGACCCCTCCCTGTGCGTCTTCGATCGCCAGCGTGGCCGAGCCGAAGGATTCGACCCTGAAGCGCAGATCGACGATGCCGAAGAGCCCCGCGTTGGCCGGGTTGAAGGCCGTGCGCGAGGCTTGGAGCTGAGAGACCGCGAAGGCGGCGCGGTCGAGAGCGACCGAGAGCCTCGTCCTCTCCCTCTCGCGGACGACCACCGGAACGCTGCGCTCGACATAGCCGAAGCGCTTCAGGGCGACTAGGTGCTCTCCCACGGGCAAGGTGAGGGCGCCGCTCGCGACGGCGCGCCCGTCCACGGACACGGAGGCGTCCGCGGGCGAGACCTCGAGGTCGAGGGTGCCGCTGATCATGGCGAGCGTGAAGTAGAAGGTGTACTTGGTCTTTTCGCTGAGAACGAGGGCGATTTCGCGCTTGTAGTAGCCGGGCGCCGAGACGCCGATGATGTAGCCTCCCGGCGAGAGGGCCGCGTTCTGATAGATCGAGTAGCTGACGCCGCCCGCATCGATGCCTGTCGTGTAGCCGCCGCCCGGGGGTATGTAGCCGTTCGAGAAGGAGTTGTACCCGGCCGCCACGCGGTTGATGCTGACGATGGAGCCGGGGGCGGAGCTGTGCACCTCGATCGAGGCCCAGCCGGCCGCGCCGGTGCTCTCGGTGACGATGGACACGGTGCCCTCGTCGGTCGCGAGCCCCAAGGCCCAGAGGCGCGTCGCTCCAGAGCCTAGGAGCGCCGCCGCGAGGAGCGCCAAGCCGATGCGTCTGTCCATCGCTTTACAATAGCGCGCCGGCCTGCCGAGAGCAATCGCGGTTCAGCCCGCAGTGTTGCGAAGATCGGTGCTGACGCGGGCTTCGGTCCCGTCCGGGGCGGAGGAAATATGGGCAGAATCCCGTCCGTCTGGCCGTCCACAAGGTTCGGAACACTGTACTCGGCTTGCCTGCCCGAGCCGCCTGGGTTAGAGTGCTTCAATCGCGCGGCGAAGCTTTGATCGGGCCGCGGCGCGGAGTCTAGCCCTAGGAGCGTCTATGGCCTTTCTTCTGCCTATCGCCTCGGGCAAGGGCGGGGTCGGCAAGAGTGTCATCGCCGCGAATCTCGCCCTGGCCCTGGCCCGCTCGGGGCGCACTGTCGTGGCGGTCGATCTCGACCTGGGCGCCTCGAACCTCCACACCTGCCTCGGCGTCAGGAACCGGCAGCCGGGGCTCGGCGCCTTGGTATGGAAGGCCGAGCGGAACTTGAGCGATCTGCTCACGGAAACCTCCTACGAGCGGCTCTGGCTCATCCCGGGCGACGGGCTTCTGCCGGGAACCGCCAACCTCGAGTGGGCCGCCAAGCGTCGCATCCTCAGGGACCTGGCCCGGCTGCCTGCCGATTTCGTCATCCTCGATCTCGGCGCCGGTTCTTCCTACAATGTCGTCGACTTCTTCCTGGCCTCGGCCGACGGCCTCGTCGTGGTACGCCCCGAGATCACCTCGATCCTCAATGCCTACTCCTTCCTCAAGACCGCGGCCTTCAGGCTTCTCACCAGATGCTTTCCGGACAAGAGCCCCGGGAGGGTGGAAGTGCTCGAACTAGGGCGCAGCAAGACAGAAGGCAAGGGGCGCTCTTTTCTCGATGCGGCGCGCGAGCTGGCGCTGCGCTTCCCCGCCGAAGGCTTGGTCGCCCTCGAGCGCCTCCAAGCCCTGAGGCCCCGCGCGATCATGAACCAGGGTCTCGGAAAGGGCGACGCCGAACTGGGCTACCGGCTGCGGGATATCGCCAAGCTGAATCTCGGGCTCGATGTCGCCTTCACGGGCTATCTCCTCGACGATCCGGCCCTGCCCCAAAGCGTCGCGCTGCGCACCCCCCTCGTCGCCCTCGATCCGGCCTCGCCCTTCTCGCGCGGGATAAGCGCCGTGGCCGCGCGGATCGACGGAGAGCCGCGCCGCAGTCTTCCGGAGACGGACGAGAGCCGGCCGGCGGCCCCCGGTGAGCTGGCTTCCGTCGAGGCGGCCGGCGGCGAGGCGGCGCTTCGGGCCCAGGATGCCATCCTGGAACGGCTGATCGCCGAGGCGCAGAATCGGGGCGCGGAGGGGCTGTTGCCCTAGGAAGGGCTTGCCGTATAGAGTCCTCGCCGTGCGCAAGTCTTCCGTACCTCTCGGCCTCGCTCTCCTCTGCTTCGCTCTCGGCGCCGCCGCCGCCGAGCCCTATACCGTGGACGGCGCGATCCGCGCGGCCGCCCAGGCCCTTCGTTCCAGGCTTTCGCTGGAGGAGGAGGCGGCCCAGGTCCTTCTCGTCGGCATCGACGGGAAAGGCTTTCCTTCGCCCCAGGCGCTCGCCCTTCTATCCCGGGTGCCGCTCGGCGGCGTCCTCCTTTTCGGTTTCAACGTGCCCCAAAAGGCTCGGGACCTGGGTCTCTTCACGGCGGCCGTCCAGGAGGCGGCCGCGAAGAACGGCTCGGGTTTGCCGTTCATCGTAGCCATGGACGACGAGGGCGGCACCGTGTTCCGCTTTCACGGCGACGACGTGACCCGGCTGCCTTCGCCCTTGGCGGCGGCGCGCCGCGGCCCCGAGTTCGTGCGCTTTCTCGGCGAGGCCTCCGGGCGGGAACTCCGGGCCCTGGGCGTCAACCTGGCGCTCGCCCCGGTGGTCGAGGCCCTGACCGCCGGCAACAGCGGTTTCCTCGGAACCCGGTCCTACGGCTCTGACCCCGCGGTCGTCGACGCCGATGCGCTCGCCTTCATCGAAGGTCTCCAATCCCAGGGCGTGGCCGCCGTGGCCAAGCATTTCCCCGGCAACACCGGCGCCGATCCGCACAAGGGTCTCGCGTATCTAGACGTGGACAGGAAGACCTACGAGAGGCTGCTGCTGCCCCGCTTCGCCTCGGCTCTCGGGAACGACTCGGGCCGGACCGGGCGCGGCGCGGCCGTGGTCATGCTCTCGCACGTCATCGTGCCGTCGATCGATCCCTCCGACCCGGCTTCCCTCTCTCCTCGATTCGTCGAGGGCGAGCTGAAGAAGGGCCTGGATTTCCGGGGCGTCGCCCTGACCGACGACCTGTACATGAAGGCCCTGACCGACCGCGTGCCGCCCGAGCGCAGCGCCGTCGAGGCGCTCGCCGCCGGGGACGACTTGCTCATGATTTCCATGCAGGGCGCGTCGCTCAGGATCCGCGACGCCATCGTCCGGGCGGTCCGCTCCGGCGAACTTAGGCGCTCTCGCCTCGATGAGGCCTGTGAGCGCGTGATCGGGCTCAAGCTGGCCTTCGGGATGGACCAGGCCCTCGATGCCGCCCTGCGCGAGCGCCGTCTGGCGGCTTTCCCCTCCCTCGTAGCCTCGGACCGGGAAAAACTCCTCGCCTGGAACCGGTGAAGAGCCGAAATATCGATTGCGCAGAGGCTCGGTTTCGTGTAAAGTCATTCGCTATAAGTACGATGCTTTTAGGTGCGAGGCATGTCGGCGGCCGGTTCTGAAACCGGCTCCATTCCATAAAAAAAGGGGACGGTTCAATGATGTCGCGAATGAAGGAAAGATTCGGAACCTTCGCCCGCAGTCTGGCGACTCCTCGAAACCTGCTCATATTCTTCTTCGCTCTCGCCTGCTCCTTCGCCATCGCCGGCTCGTCGCTGCAGAGGTCCTTCCCCCTGATGGCCGATGTCGGCAGCATGGACGGCAGCCTCGATCCGCGGGTGACGAGTCTCGTCCCGCCCAAGGACGATCGCGGCCTCTACTACACCGCCTACGTGGTCCAGAAGGGCGACACGACGAGCCAGATCGCCGAGCAGTACAATGTCACCCTCGACACCATCATCAGCTGCAACAACATCAAGGCGGCACGCGACATCAGGCCCGGACAGGTGCTCAGGATTCCGAGCATGGCCGGCGTCCTCTACAAGGCCAAGAACGGCGATACGGCCCAGACCGTGGCCGACGCCAACAAGATCTCGGCCGACAGGCTGATCGAGGCCAATCACCTCATGAAGGAAGCTCTCGTGCCCGGCAAGGAATACTTCCTTCCCGACGCCCGCATGGCCTCCTTCAAGCTCCGCGAAATCTCCGGCGATCTCTTCCGCTGGCCGGTGAACGGCTGGATCACGAGCTACTACGGCTGGAGGAACGATCCCTTCACCAACGCGCGGGAATTCCACAACGGCCTGGATCTCGGCGTGGACGTGGGGACGCGCATCCACGCGGCCATGGAAGGCGTGGTGGCCGACACCGGATACACGTCCATCTCGGGCAACTATGTCCTCTTGGCCCACCACTCGGGCTGGGCGAGCTTCTATTGCCACCTGAGCAAGATCCTGGTGCACGACGGAGAGGGCGTCGCCTTGGGGCAGGTCATCGGCCTGTCGGGCAACACGGGCTACACGACGGGACCCCACGTGCATTTCTCGGTGTTCAAGAACGGCAGGAGCGTGAATCCGCTCAACGTCCTGCACTGACCGCTTTGAATCGAAGCGTCTTTTCTGATAGAGTCGAGCCCAGATGAAAGAGCTCCGCGGCATCCCGGCCTCTCCCGGCAACGCAGTCGCGCCGGCCTTCCTCTTCTTCGAGGAGGCGGAGCTCTCCGTCCCCGCCTATTCGCTGGAGCCGAGCGACGTCCCCGGAGAATGGGCGCGCTTTCTCGCCGCGGTGAAAAAGGCGAGCTCCGAGGTGACCTCGCTCCGCGACCGCGCCCTCGAGGAGGCCGGAGCGGACCAGGCGGCCATTTTCGATTCCCACCTCCTCATGCTCAGCGACCCGGACCTCCTGGAGCGCATCCAGACCGATCTCAACGCCACCTTGCGCAACAGCGAGCGCGTCCTGGTCGAGATCGAGCGCGAGCTCGTCGAGAGACTTTCGGCGGCCTCGGACCCGGCCCTGCGCGACCGGGTCGCCGACATCCGCGACGTGTCGCGGCGGATCCTGGGCCACCTCCTCCTGCGCGAGCGGCTCAACTTGGCCGACCTCTCCTCGGACGTCATCCTCGTCGCCCGGGACCTCCTGCCCTCCGACATGATTTCCATGAACCGGGACCGCGTGAAGGCGATCGTGACGGAGATAGGCGGCCGCACCAGCCACGCCGCCATCCTGGCCCGCGCCTTCGAGATCCCCGCCGTGCTCGGCGTGGGCGGAGCCCTCGGTTCCCTGCGTTCCGGCATGATCCTCGCCGTAGACGGCGACCTAGGCACGGTGACGGTGGAGCCCGACGAGGCCACTCTCGAACGGGGCGCGGCCGCCCGCAAGGCGGCGGCAGCGCGCGAACTCGAACTCACCTCCCTGCGCGACCTGCCGGCGGTGACCACCGACGGCAAGCTGGTCCTGGTCAAGGCCAACATCGAGGTTCCCGAGGAGGTCGCCGGCGTCCTGACCCACGGGGCCGACGGCATAGGCCTGTTCCGCTCGGAGTTCCTCTTCCTCGGGGCGGCGAGGGGCCACATCCCCGACGAAGAGGAGCAGTACCAGGCCTACTCGAAGGTCATCTCGTCCATGCAGGGCCGGCCGGTGACCATCAGGACCCTCGATATCGGAGGGGACAAGGTCATGCCGGAGCTCGGCGCCCAGGACGAGAAGAATCCGCTCCTGGGCTGGAGGGCCATCCGTTTCTGCCTCTCCAACGTCGCCCTGTTCAAGACGCAGCTCAGGGCCATACTCCGGGCGGCCGTCCTGGGCGACGCGCGCATCATGTTTCCCATGATCGCCACGGCCGACGAGCTGGACCGCGCGCTGGCCATCCTGGCCGAGGCCCGCGCCGAGTGCGTCGCCAAAGGCCAGGCCGTGCCCGAAAGCCTGCCTGCGGGCATCATGATCGAGATACCCTCGGCCGCCGTGGCGAGCGACATCCTCGCGCGCAAGGCCGATTTCTTCTCCATCGGAACGAACGATCTGGTCCAGTACACGATGGCCGTCGACCGCGGCAACGAGCGCGTCGCCTACCTCCATGAGCCCTTCCAGCCGGCGGTGATCCGCCTCGTCAAGATGACCATAGAAAACGGTCAGGCCGCGGGCATTTCCGTGGGCATGTGCGGCGAGATGGCCGGCGACCCCCGCGCCGCCGTACTCCTTTTGGGGCTCGGCCTCGACGAGTTCTCGATGTCGAGCGCCTCGGTGCCCGCCGTCAAGCGCGCGCTGAGGTCGGTCGGCGTCGAAGAGGCCCGCGCGCTCGCCGCCGAGGCCCTCACCCTATCCAGCTCCGCCGAGGTGGCGGAGTATCTCCACGCGAAGCTCCGGAGCTGAAATACCATGAAACACGACGACCCATCCCCGCGCGCGAGCGAATCAGAGCCGCGCGGCGCGGAGCGCGAGCCGAGCCATCGCTACGAAAACCTGCCCCTCGTCGTCATAGCCGGGCGGCCCAACGTGGGCAAATCGACCCTGTTCAACCGCCTCCTGCACCAGCGGCGCACCATCACCGATCCCACGCCCGGCGTCACGCGCGACCCTGTGGACGCGGTCTGGGAGCTGCGCGCCGCGGGCGGCCGGGCCAGGCTCGTCGACACGGGCGGCTTCAAGCTCGAGCGCGAGGGCCTGGACGGCCTCGTCGTCGAGAAGAGCCTCGAAGCGCTCGCCCGCGCCGACCTCATCCTCTTCGTGGTCGACGCCGTCGAGGTGAACGCCGAGGACGAGGAGTTCGCCCTCCTCCTGCGGAAGTGGAGCTCGAAGCTCCTTCTCGTGGTCAACAAGGCCGACAGCCCCGAGCGGGACGCCCTGGTCTGGACTCACGCCAAATGGGGCTTCGACCCGGTGCTTTTCGTCTCGGCCGAGCACGGACGCAATATCGGGGAGCTGGAGGAGGCCGTGGCCGCGCGCCTCGACTTCGAGCGCGTGGTGGATGTCGAGGAGGAGCGGCCGCCCATCCGCCTGGCGATCATGGGCAAGCCCAACACGGGGAAGTCCACCCTCCTCAACCGCCTGCTGGGCGAGGAGAAGTCGATCGTCAGCGAAGTGGCCGGCACCACGCGGGATGTCGTGGAGGGCCGCTTCGTCTTCAAGGGGAGGCAGATCGTCGTCCTCGACACGGCCGGCATCAGGCGCAAGAAGAAAGTCACCGAGGCGATCGAGTACTATTCCGTCAACCGCGCCATCAGGACCGTGGGCGAGTGCGACGTCGTCGTCCTCATGATCGACGCCCGCGAGGGCCTCACCGACCAGGACAAGAAGATCTCCGCCTTCGCCTCGGAGAAGGGCAGGGGCCTCGTCTTCGCCCTGAGCAAGTGGGACACGATGCCCGATCTCAAGAACTCCTTCGAGGCCGCCCGCGACAAGCTCCGCTACTTCTTCGGGCAGATGGCCTGGGCCCCGGTGCTCCCGCTCTCGGCCCTGGAGGGCACGGGCGTCGACAAGCTCATGAACACCGTCGTGAACCTCCACGCCCAGCTCACCAAGCGCGTGGAGACCGGCAGGCTCAACCGGGCGATGGAGGAATGGATCGAGGCCACGCCCCCGCCCGTGGGACGGAGCACCAGGTTCAAGCTGCGCTACGCCGTGCAGACCGGCGTCAATCCCCAGGCCTTCGCCGTCTTCGTCACGCGGCCCGAGGCGGTCGCCGAAGCCTACGTCTCCTTCCTGCGCAACAAGATCCGCGAAGAGCTCGGCCTCGACAAGATACCGGTGCTGCTCGAGCTCAAGGAGTCGCACACGCGGGTCAGCGCGCGAGAGAGGATCAACCAGACGAGGGAGAATCCCAAACCGGCTCCGAGACACCTTGCCGCCTGGGAGGCTGCGGAGCGGAAGTCGGAGGCGCCGAAGTCCGCCGAGCGGGTTCCCGCGCCGCGGGCTTCAGCGACGCGGGAACCCGCGAAGGGTCCAGCCTCCTCCTCGGGCGCCGCCAAGGGCAGGAAGGGCGGCGGCGAGTCGCAGCCGGCCAGCCGGATATCCAGGAACCGCAAGGCCGCGAGCGAGGCCGCGGCGAAGGGCCGTCGCGGTTCCACCGCGCACGAGTCTCATGAGCGCGGAGGAACCGCGCGCGCATCACCCGCGCGCCGATCGCGGCCCGACGCGGTGCGCGGGCTCAAGGAGCGGGCGGCCGCCTCGGGCACGCGGCGGCCCCGAAAGCCGCGGCCGCCCAGGAAAGCCCGCGGCGCCCAGTAGGATCGTGGCCTCCTACGGCATGGGGGAGGTCGAGCGCCTCCTCTCACTTCCCGCCTCGACCCTGCGCTACTGGGAGCGGGAGTTCAGCCTCCTGGCTCCCCGCAAGGACCAGTTCGGGAGGCGGCGCTATTCCGAGTCGGACATCCGCCTCTTCCTGCGCATCAAGCACCTGGCGCTGGGCCGCGGCCTCGGCCTCAGCGCGGCGGCCGAGCGGCTTCTTTCGGAACTCGGCTCTCCCCGGTCGGAGAGCCGGGCCTGCCTCGCCGAGCTGCGCGGCGAGCTCATCGGCCTGTACTTCGCAGCCCTCGAGGCGGGTAGACTCCTCGGGAGCTCAGGCAAATAGAGACGCATTCCCGCTCCGGGGCGAAAATACCGCAGAGGTCGAGGATCCCCTGATCGATCCTGTTTCCCCTTCTCGACCCTGCGCTCTCCGCGGGCCTTGCGTGAAAATCTCCCCCCGTGCGCAAAACCGTCCAGGAATTGTCCTCGCCCGCTTCCGAGGCGTGGTATACTGCGGATATGGGTAGCCACCTGGTCCGCTTCGTCGGTTTGGCCTCGTCGGTGTTGGTCTTCATGTTCTTCCAGATCATGGAGGAGCGCGCGCAGACGCTTCGGAGCGTCGCGGCCGTGGTCGAGCCGCTCATCACCACGAGCGGCAGCTTCTCCATCATTCCCGTCGACACCTGGGGCGCCGGCGACTTCGAGGCCTTCACCGACCAGCTCTTCGGCTACGATACGCAACGGGTGAACCAGCTTTCGGTATCGATGGACCAGACCGCCACCACCTTCTACGAGGGCGACCTCTTCTTCCGCAAGCTTCGCCTCAAGGTGGGGCTCAACGTCAATGTGGACAACAACTTCATAGGCAAGCTCAGCAGCCTCATGGGCTACATCAATTATTCGGGCTTCACCCTCAGGGTCCAGACCTCGGAGCTGCGCGGCTCGGCCATCTGGTCCGGGCCTTCGGTCGCGACCATGCCCTCCCAGAGCAGCTTCGACAATTCCTACATCAGCGTCGACCTCCTTTACTACCCGAAATCGGGAGGCATCGGCTACTACGGCATAGGCTACACCTCCTACCAGCTGCCCGTGCAGCTCGACTGTCTCACCTACGATACTACGCGCCAAGAGGTCTGGTGGGCCACGCAATCGGTCTACCAGCCAGACATGGCCTTCCACATCTACTCCTTCCTCTTCGGCATCGACACCCTCCACGACGCCTTCATGCGGACGGGGAGCCTCGGCCAGCGCGACGGCTTCGGGATCTGGATGGCCACCCAGGACCGCTTCGGCGGGGGCCTGTCGTACATAAGCTCCCAGGCTCAACAGTGGGTCGAGACAGCCAACGGGAAACCGCTCTGGAGCGCTACGCAGATCGCCATGATGGTCGACTACAACCTGACCTTGGGCCTGCAGTGGGTGGGCGACGCGGGGCCCGTGCGCCTCGGCTTCGGCCTGGGCTTCAACCTGGGCGGCCAGACGGTGATGTGCATCACGCCCAAGGGGCCGGTGGACAGCTCCCACGTCGACGCCTCGCCCTCGGTCTACCTTTTCCACTACGGCCCCATCCTCACGGGGAGCGTTTCGTGGTAGATTAGGCCATGACCAGCGCTTCAACCAAACGTCTCTGCGATTTCCTCGACGCCTCGCCCACCGCCTTCCACGCAGTGGACTCCATGGCCGCCCTCCTCGAAGCCCGGGGCGGCAAGCGGCTGGAGGAGGGCTCGGCCTGGGAACTGGAACCGGGCGCCCTGCATTTCGTCGTGCGAGGCGGCTCCGCCATCATAGCCTTTCGGCCCGGCCTCCTGCCGCCGCAGGAGACCGGCTTCGCCCTCGCGGGCGCCCACACCGACAGCCCGGCCCTGAAGGCGCGCATAGAAAAGCCCCTCTCCGGCAAGGGCCTGGAGCGCGCGGCCGTCGAGGTCTACGGCTCGCCGATACTCTCCACCTGGATGGACCGGCCCCTCGCCCTGGCGGGGCGGGTGGCGCTGCGCGGCGCCGCTGAAAACCCGCGCGCCGAAGACAGGCTGATCGAGTACCGGCTCCTGAATCTCTCGAAGCCGGTGGGCGTCGTGCCCAACCTGGCCATCCACCTCAACCGCGACGTGAACAAGGGCTTCGAGCTGAACGCCCAGACCCATCTGCCCGTCCTCGTCGCCGCCGGGCTCGAGGCTCCGGAGGGCGGCGAGGGCAAGAACGGGAGCTCAGCGCCCTCCTGGATCCTCGGCCTCGTGGCGCGCGAGCTGGGAGTCGAGCCCGAGGCCCTGCTCGGCGCCGACCTTTTTTTCGTCGACGCCCAGCGCTCGAGCGTCTTCGGCGAGGAGGGCGAGCTCATCAACGCCTACCGTCTCGACGACCTCCTGGGCTGCCACGCCATTCTCGAGGCCTTCGTCGATGCCGTCCCGGCGCGTCATGGGCAGGTGGCCGTGTTCCTGGACAACGAGGAGATCGGCTCGCGCACGGCCCGCGGGGCGGACTCGTCCTTCCTCCGCGACATCCTGGGGCGGATCTGCGCGCTCCAGGGCTGCGGCACCGAGGACTTCTACCGCGCTCTCGCCCGCTCCTTCTCCGTATCGGTGGACGTGGCCCAGGCCTGGCATCCTTCCTACGCCGAGAAGTTCGACGAAAGCTACGCGCCCGTGCTCGGCGGCGGGCCGGCGCTCAAGGCCAACGCCAACTTCCGCTACGCCACGGACGCCGAGGCGGAGGCGGCCTTCCGCCTCCTCTGCGCCGACGCGGGCGTGAGCTGCCAGAAGTACATGAGCCGGGCCGACATCGCTCCGGGCTCCACGATAGGCCCCATGACCTCGGCCCACACCGGCATAGCCACCGTCGACATCGGCGCCCCGCTATTATCGATGCACTCGGCGCGAGAGACCGCCTCGCTCCGCGACCACGAGCTCATGACGGCCGCTCTGGCCGCCCACTTCCGCTCCGGGCCCCTGCGCTGATCGGGTTCCGGCGCTGAGCAGCGCCGCTAGCAGATGGATCAGGGTGCGGGTTCCAGGTCGCTTTCCCGCGGACCGAGCTCCGCCTTCGTCGCCGGTATCCGCTCGGGCTCCTTCATGAAGGGGATGAGGAAGGCCGCGGCGGCGACGAGGCCGGCGAAGACGAGGAGGCTCAGCGTGAAGCTCCCCGCCGGGTCGC
The DNA here is from genome assembly GCA_035530095.1 of Rectinemataceae bacterium. Classification (GTDB taxonomy): domain Bacteria; phylum Spirochaetota; class Spirochaetia; order Treponematales; family Rectinemataceae; genus JAJXZP01. The sequence continues at coordinate 39,469 of DATKVK010000056.1, forward strand.
GCAGGATCTGCATGAAATAGACGAACACGACCGAAGCCTGTCCGAAGAGCTGGATGAGCCCGTTCGAGGTGCCCTCGGGGGTGGGGCGCGTCACCTCCACCGCGTACTGCATTCCCACCGGCATGACGCTCGTGAGGAAGAAGCCGAGGAAGAAGGAGCTCGCGGCGAGGGGCCAGAAGCTCCGCTCGTAGGCCATGCCCACGATGCCGGGCACCGCGGCCAGCAGCGCGCCGAACATCCACGGCTTGCGGCGGCCCGTCTTGTCCGAGAGCGCCGGGATGACGACCGCGCCGATGATGCCGCCGACCAGGAGGAGGGCGCCGAAGGTGCCGGCGTCCGAGGCCCCGAAGCCCCTCGGCCGCACGATCTCCTCGATCCAGGTCGTGGCTCCGTTGAAGAGGCCCATGCCGATGAACACGATGATGAGGAAAAGCTTGAAAGAGGGCACCGACATGGCGTTCTTGAGTCCGTCGAGCATGAGCGACTTGACCTCGCCGCTCGAGGGGCCGACGGGCGTGGGCGGATATTCGCGCGCCACGACGATGAAGACCGCCGTCGCGACCGCCATGGCCAGGGCGTAGACGAACTGGACCTTGTCTATGGGCATGGCCGCCGTCAGCAGGGGAGTGAAGACCATGCCGCCCGCGATGCCCAGGAGATTCGCCAAGGTGATGAGGCCCACCGCCGTGGCGCGCTCGTCGACGGGATGCCAGTGCGCGGGCATCTTGGTCCAGGCGTTGAGGAAAAAGGGCTGGGCCATGGCCATGCCCGTGGAGGCGATCATGGCGACGATGAAGTTCCGCCCGGCGAGACCGCGGAGGACGGCGAAGAGGGTGAAGACGACCGAGCCGAAGCCGACGCTCTTGTGGAAGCCCCAGCGGTCTATGGCCCAGGCGACCGGGATGGCGAGGGGGACGTAGGCGATCATGAAGACCATCGCCATGAAACCGATGCCCAGCTCCGAGGCCCCGTAGAACTTGGCCGCGTCGGCGGTGATCGGGGCGTAGGAGATCCACAGAACCTGGATGACGAGATTGACCAGCATGAAGACCGCGAGCACGGCCCAGCGGTACGGAGACGAACGGTACGTTGAGTCGACCATGGCCGGAATGTCCTTTCGTACGGCGGTTGGCAGCTTGCCGCCGGACTCGAAGCCTGTCGGAGACCTGCTGCGTGCCCGCGACTCGGACACTATTACCGAGAATGTCAGATTTTGCAAGCGGAGCCGATCGGCGAAATGGCGGGAGGCCCCGCGGCGCTTTCCGCTTCCGGCCCCTCGGGACCGGAAGCGCTCTCACTCCCGCACGAGCCTGAACTGCGAGAGCAGGACCTGCTGGGCCTTGGCCATTTCGGAGAGGGTCTGCGCCATCCTGGCCACGTCGGTCGCCTGGGCCGACATCTCCCTGGTGGCCGACTCGATCTCCGCCGCCGCCTCGCCCGAGCCTCCGTTGGCCCGCATGAGTTCGCGCATCGTGCCCTCGATCGTCCGCGAGAACGAGGCCATCTCCTCCACCGCCGCGAAGATCACGCCCATGCGCTTTTCGCTCTCCGAGGCGGCCGACGCGATGTCCATGAGGCTCTTCTCGGAGAGGGCCGCGTGCTCGGCGTTCTCCTTGGACTTGGCCAGTCCGCGCGAGGTGGCCTCGGCCGCGTTCCTGACGCTCGTGCCCACGCGGGAGATAAGGTCGGCGATCTCCCCGGCCGAACGGTTCGACTGCTCGGCGAGCTTGCGGATCTCCGCCGCGATGACGGCGAAGCCCTTGCCCTGCTCGCCCGCCCGCGCGGCCTGGATCGAGGCGTTGATGGCGAGGATATTGGTCTGATTGGCCAGGTCGGAGATCGCGGACACGATCGATCCTATCCTGGCCGTGTCGGCGGTGAGGGCGCGGATCGTCTCCGCGGCCACCGACGAGGCTTCCTCGAGCGACTTCACGGTGGCGCGCATGCCCGAGACCGCGGCGAAGCCTTCCTTCGAAGAGGCCGCGACCCGTCCGGCTATCGCCCGACTCTCGCCCGCGGAGTCTTTCGCCTTGGCGATGCTCTCGACGAGGGCTCCGAGCTCCTTGCCCGTACGCTCGACCTCCTTGGTCTGTCCCCTGAGGCTTTCTCCGATCTTGCCCATGGTCGAGCTGATCCGCACGGTCGATTGCCCCGACTCTTCGGCCGAGGCGGCCAGCTCCGCCGCCACCGCGATGAGGGTCTCGGCGTGCCGCGCCGTCGAGCCGACCGTCTCGCGCAGGCTCACGGGCTCGGAATTGAGGGTCGCGACGGTGGTCCCCTTGCGGATCACGCGATTCACCACGGGCACGAGGGCGCGGTCGAAGATGGGAACGGCCAGCCCGTTCCAGCCTTCGGAACCGAGCCTTTCGACCATGGGAGCGTAGACCGCGGCGCTCCTGTCGGATCCCGTTTCGCCGGGCGGGGTGAAGAGCTGCACCTCGACGCCGAAACTCTCCAGGTCCTTCTTCGCATCCATGATGCCCTGGCGCATCGGGGCCCAGAACCCCGCGGTGTCCGGGAGGACGACCGCGATGCGCGGACGCTTCGTGCGGTCGGCCGAAGGGGAAATCTGGGCGAGTCCAGCGGTCCGACCGCGTCTTCCGTCTGAGCCGGCAGCGCGGAAGCTTTCCATATTGTCGCGGCTGATGGTCTCCAGAGTGGTCAGAAGACGGGGAACCACGGGCTTCCAGCCGGCGGCCAAGTGGTTGAAGAGGAGGACGACGGGGTTGTAGCCCTGGGCGTAGGGATCCTGGGAGAGCGTTCCGGCTATGGCCCCTTCGGCGATCATGGCCGCCGTTTCCTCGGTCAGATCGTGGCCGAAAACCAGGGCCTTGCCCTTCAATCCCGCATCGATCACCGCCTTTGCCGCCGAGGGAGGCGTCGCTCCCTGCGCGACATAGATCGCTTCCAGCCCACGATGCCGGGACAAGAGGGCGGAGGCCGCGTCGTAGGTTCTTTCGGGAGACTCGGCAGCCTCCAAGGTCTCCACGACGGAGATCGAGGGATATTTCTCGGCGAGGATGCTCATCGCGCCCCGGCGGCGCAGGCTGTAATTCACCGAGCTGAGGTCGCCTACGATGACGGCCACCCGGCCCTTGCCGTTGAGCGTCCGGCCGATGGCGGCCCCTATGGCGCGGCCTTCCTCGAAGCTGTCCGAACCGACGTAGAAGAGCCGCAGGGAGGGCTCGTCGGTGATGGCGTCGAAGCTGACCACGCTCTCCGAGAGGCGCCTCGACATGTCGGCGAACACCGGAGCGAAGCGCGACATGAGCCCGACGGCGGTCAGGGATTCCCCTTTCGCCGGAGGCTCGACGAAGGCGGCGAGGTCGCCGGTGGAGAGCTTGACCAGGCCCGCGGAGAGCTCGTCCAGGGTCGCATTGATGCGCGCTCCCTCCTCGACCAGGCTCCGCGCGGAGGTGGAACCGCCGAAGGCATGGAAGAGCCAGGCCGCGGCGGCGCACAGGACCGCCGCGAGGGCGAAGATGCCGACCATCGTATGCGAGGCGGTTCCCGAGGCGAATATCGAGGCGCCCGCGGTCACGGCGACGAACAATCCCGACGCGGGTAGGAGGTATTTCAGCGGATCTCTGCGCATGAAGGACAAACCACCTTCCGACTGTGCGGCCGCTCGCGTCGAGCTCGGCCTCGCGAGCTGCGCGCGCTTCGTCCGCAACAGGTCCATTCTCGCCATACTCGGCGATGGCGCCTCCGCCGTCAAGCGGAAATCCGGATGGCTTGAGGCGGAGACCTTCCTTTGCTATAGTATTCCGAACGATGCCGGAACCCTCCTTCGAACTATCTCCCGCGGCGATTCCTCCGGGCCTTTTCCGTGAGCCCCCCGGCTTAGACGCCGCCACTCGCGCCGCCGGTCGCTCCGGAACCCGCCCTAAGCCTTGGGCCGCTTCCCTCGGAGCCGCCCGTGTCGGAGCCGCCCGTGTCGGGGCCGCCCTTCTCGGGGCCGCCCGTGTCGGCGCGGCCTTCCTCGGAGCCGCCCGTGTCGGAGCCGCCCGTGTCGGCGCGGCCTTCCTCGGGGCCGTCCGTGTCGGCGCGGCCTTCCTCGGAGCCGCCCTCCTCGCAGCCTCCTGCGCCGCCGCCCCGAGCTTCTCGGGGCTGTCCGCGCGCAGCTACGCCGAGGTCGATTCGTTCGGCCTCAGACTCGACCTCATGCGCGACCGTTCGGCCGCCTGGGGCTCCTGGGAAGACCTCGGCTCCGGCGATTTCGGCCTGGCCGAGGGGAGGGTGGACGGCGCCGGCGATCTCTCCCTCAGGCTGTACTCCGGGGGAGCCGCCGCCCCGCCCGCCACGATCGAGGGCGCGTTGAGCGATTCGGGCCGGCGCATCACGGGCATGTATGCCGCGACCAGGGGCGGCTCGCCTCGGCGCCTCGTCCTCGCCCGGCGGAGCGGGGCCGGTCTTTCCTCGGGCCTCCGCCTGGCGCGAGCCGAATCGGGCTCGGCCGGAACGAGCCACGATCTCGGGCACCCGCCCCTCTTCCGCGCCCTGGGCCTCGAGCCGGAGCGGCCTGAGCGCCTGCGCGATTGGTATCGCGCGACCTTCCTGGCCGGCGAGCCCCTCGAACGCGAGCTCGAGCTCAAGCGCGACGCCTTCGTCGCCAGCTATCGGAGCGCGGTCGCCCAGGTCCATGGGCAGAGCGAGGGCCGGAGCCCCGCTCGCTGGTCCTACGAGAGCCGCCAGTTCGTCGTGTTCAGGTCGGCCTCTCTCCTGTCGATCGGCACGCGCGTCTCGTCCTACGTCGGAGGCATACACGGCACGGTGGAGACGCGCTTCACCGCGATAGACACGGCCGAACTGCGAGTCCTGGGCCCGGACGATTTCCTGGAGGGCGACTGGCAGGCCGGCCTCCAGCCGCTTCTGACGGCCAAGCTCCGCGCTGAGCTCGGTCTGGCCTCCGGCGCTTCGCTCGTCGCCTCGGGCTTCGACGGCGAAAGCGTGCGGCCGGGGCCCGCCATGGCCGTAGCGGCTTCCGGCATCGCGTTCTATTATGCTCCGGGGAGCATTGCGGCAAGGGATGCGGGCGAGTACTGGCTCTTCCTGGACTGGGAGAGCCTGGGGCCTTTCCTCAGACCGGGCGTTCTGGAGCGCTATGGACTGTCGGGGGGCTCGGGCGAGGGAGGACGGCGATGACCGAGAGCCTGGAGATGTACCTCGAGACCATCAGCTTTCTGCGGGAGAAATCGGCGGAGGTCCGCGTCACCGACATCGCGCGCGAGCTCGGCGTATCCAAACCTTCGGTCCACTCGGCTCTCCACGAGCTGGAGCGGCGCGGGCTCATCAGCCACGAACACTATGGCCAGGTGATCCTGAGTCCCGAGGGCGAGGGCGCCTCGGCGGAGATCAGGCATCGCCACGGCCTCCTGACGACCTTCCTGCGCAGCATCGTCGGCGTGTCCTCCGAGACCGCGGAGCGCGACGCCTGCCGCATCGAGCACTATCTCTCCGCCGAAACCATGGAACGCATCGCCGCCATGGCGGAGGGCTTGCCCGACGGGCGATGAGCCCTCGCCGGCTAGCAGCCTGAGTCCAGGTCGACGATCCTCCCGCCGGTGACCCGCTCAAGCGAAGCGAAGCTCATGGGGACGCCCGTCGCGTCGTCGCCCGCCGCGGGGTAGATGGTCGGGTAGCGCGCGAGTTCGCGGTCGATGAGGATGTCCACCCCCTCGAGCGCGAAGGGACAGACGCCGCCCGGACGGTAACCCGTGACCCGCTCGGTCTCGTCGGCTCCGGTCATGGAGACCTTCGAGCCGATGACCCGCTTGAGCGCCGAGGAGGAGAGGCGCTTGTCGCCCGGGCAGACCACGAGGTGATAGCCCCCCGACTTGTCCTTGAAGAGGAGCGACTTCGCGATGCGCGCCGTCTCGACGCCGATCCGCGCGGCGGCCAGCTCGGCGGTGGGCGTGCTGCCCGGCTCGAACTCGAGCGCCGCGAGCCCGTTGGCTTCGAGGACCGCCCGCACCTTTTCGGGAATCATGCCCCGCTCCCTTCGGCGTCTTCGCCCGAAGGCCCTTCGGCCATCAGGCCTTTTCCACGGCGGCGCGCCAGACCTTGTCGCCCGCCTCGATCGGCGAAAGCGCATCCTCGCCCTCGGCCCGCTCCCATGCGACGGCCACGGCGAGCGTCTCGCTGCGGACGAACTCCGTGAAGCGCTCGAGCGCCGCCTTGAGCTCCCCGTCGCCGCCCACGCGCAGCCTGATGCGATCGGTCACTTCGAGCCCGGTGTCCTTGCGCAGGTTCTGGATGCCGCGCACGAGGTCGCGGACGTAGCCCTCGGCGAGCAGCTCGTCGCTGATCTCGGTGTCGAGGGCCACGGTGAGGGTGCCCTCGTTCAGGACCTTGAGGCCCTCGCGCTCGACGCGGGAAATCTCGAGCTTGTCCTTGTCGAGGACGAGGGTGCGCCCGCCGGGCAGGGGCAGCTCGAGCTGCGCCCCCTCGAGGAGGCCCGCGATCTCGTGCGAGGCGAGCGCGGCTATCTTCTCGGCCGCGGCCTTCATCTGGTTTCCCAGCTCCTTGCCGAGGACGCGGAAGTTGGCCTTGGCCTGGTAGACGACGAGGTCCTCCTCGTTGTCGCGCAGGACCACTTCCTTCACGTTGAGCTCCTCGCGGATGATCTCCTCCATCTCGCGCAGGACCGTGCGCTCGGAGGCTTCGCGGGTCACGAGGTGGAGCTTGGCCAGCGGCTGGCGGATCTTGATGTCGTGCTGCACGCGCAGGGCGCGACCCATCGACACCGCGTGGCGGACCGAGGCCATCTTGCGCTCGAGCTCCTCGTCGCGGTATCGCGCATCGTACTCGGGCCAGTCGCAGAGGTGCACCGACTCGCTCGCGCCCTCGCTCCTCAGGTTCCGCCAGATCTCCTCGGCGAGGAAGGGCATGATCGGGGCGGTTACGAGGGCGAGCCTGGTCATGACCCGGTGGAGGGTCGCGTAGGCCTCGCTCTTGTCCTCGTCGAGGACCTGGGCGCCGGAGCGCGGGGCCGAGCGCCAGAAGCGGCGCCGCGAGCGGCGGATGTACCAGTTGTTGAGGCTGTCGATGAATTCCACGATCGGCGAAATGGAGCGCTGCATGTCGTAGGCTTCGAGGCCCGCGGTCACGCCGGCGACCATGCCTTCGCAGACCGAGAGGATCCAGCGGTCCAGGGGATTGCGCGCGTCGACCGGAGCCTCGGTGCCGGTCGTGAAGCCGTCGATGTTCGCGTAGGTGACGAAGAAGCCGTAGGCGTTCCACACGGGCAGGATGACGCTCTTCAGGACCTCGCGCACGCCCTCGTCCGAGTAGCTCAGGTCGTCGGCCCGGGTGACGGCCGAGTTCATGAGGAAGAAGCGCAGCGCGTCGGCGCCGAACTTGTCCATGACCGCGGTGGGGTCGGTGAAGTTGCGCAGCGACTTGGACATCTTCTTCCCGTCCTCGGCGAGCACCAGGCCGTTGACCACGCAGGCCTTGAAGGCTTCGCTCTCGAAGAGGGCGGCCGCGAGGACGGTCAGGGAATAGAACCAGCCCCGGGTCTGGTCGAGGCCCTCGCAGATGAAGTCCGCGGGGAAGTGCTCTTCGAAGTGCGCCTTGTTCTCGAAGGGGTAGTGGACCTGGGCGTAGGGCATGGAACCCGACTCGAACCAGCAGTCGAGGACCTCGGGAATGCGGGTCATCGTGCCGCCGCAGGAGCACTTCCAGGTGATCTTGTCCACGAAGTGCTTGTGGAGGTCGGCCGGCCGCTGGCCGGAGAGTCTCTCGAGCTCGTCGCGGCTGCCCACGCAGACCGTCGCGCCGCAGTCCTCGCATTTCCAGATGGGCAGGGGATTGCCCCAGTAGCGGCTCCGGCTGATGGCCCAGTCCCGGGCCCCCTCGAGCCATTTCCCGAAGCGTCCGCCCTTGATGTGCTCGGGCACCCAGCCGATCTTCGCGTTGGCCGCGAGCATTTTGGGCTTGATCGGGTCGATCTTGACGAACCAGGAGCCGACGGCCCGGTAGATGAGGGGGTGCTCGCACCTCCAGCAATGCGGATAGGCGTGGAGGATCTGGTCGCGCTTTACGAGCTTGCCCTCGGCCTTGAGACGCTCGAGGATGTCCTTGTCGCAGTCCTTGACGAAGCGGCCCTGGTAGTCGGGGACTTCCGGCGTGAACTTGCACTCGGCGTCGATGGGGCAGATGGTGGGCACGCCGGTGCCCTTGAGGACCTCGTGGTCCTCCTCGCCGAAGCCGGGGGCGGTGTGGACAATGCCTGTCCCGTCCTCGGTGGTCACGTGGTCGCCCGTGTAGGTGCGGAAGGCGCCCTGTTCCGAGGCATCCGCGAAGTAGGGGAAGAGGGGCTCGTACGCTATGCCCTTGAGCTCGGAGCCCTTCTTGCGCCAGAGGATCTCGACCTTGGAGGGGTCCTTGTAGTAGGCCGAGAGGCGGGACTCGGCCAGGATATAGCGCTCGGGCCGGCCGTCGGCCGCGGCGTCGACCACGCAGACATAGTCGATCTCCGGCCCCAGGCAGAGGGCGAGGTTGGAGGGGAGGGTCCAGGGGGTCGTAGTCCAGGCGAGGAGGTAGGCGGAACCGTCGGCGAGGGAACCGCCCGGGAGCCCCGAGGCCAGGGCGGCGGGCGCGGACCTCACCTTGAAGCGTACGGTGATGGCCGGGTCGTGGACGTCCTTGTAGCCGCCCAAGGCGAGCTCGTGGTTCGAGAGGACGGTGGAGCAGCGGGGGCAGTAGGGGAGGATGTAGTGGCCCTCGTAGATGAGGCCCTTGTCCCAGAGGCTCTTCATGACCCACCAGATGGATTCCATGTAGTCCGGGTCCATCGTCTTGTAGTCGTGGTCGAAGTCGACCCACCTGCCGGCGCGGGTCATGATGGTTCGCCACTCCTTGACGTAGCGCAGGACCGAGGAGCGGCAGGCCTCGTTGAACTCGGCAACGCCGTAGCGCTCGATGTCGGTCTTGGAGTCGAGGCCGAGCTCCTTTTCGATGAGGTTCTCCACCGGCAGGCCGTGGCAGTCCCAGCCGAAGCGCCGCTCGACCTTGAAGCCGCGCATCGTCTTGTAGCGGGGGACGATGTCCTTGATCGTGCCGGGCACGAAGTGGCCGAAGTGGGGCAGCCCCGTGGCGAAGGGCGGGCCGTCGAAGAACACGAACTCCTCGCCTCCCTCCCGCTCGGAGACGGACCGTTCGAAGATCCTCCGCTCTTCCCAGAATCGGACGATGTCCTCCTCCATGTGCGGGAAGTTGACTTTGGGATCTACGCTCTTGTACACGGTGCTCCTCCTCGGGTTGTAAGCCGGGGCAGTATGCCACGAAAGGGGAGCGAAATTCCAGTGCGGCTCTTCCAAACCGGGGATGCATGGCGCGGCGCTGCGAAGCTTCGCGACGGCTCCGTTTTTTGCGGCGGAGGGCCCCGCCGGATCGATGTGGGAAGCCTAGAAGAATATTTCGAGCGCCGCTCCGGCCTGGGCTATGAGGGCGGCCCCGCTCTGCCCGAGGGCGGCAGTCGACGATGCTCCCCATGCCGCCTTGCCGAAGAGCGAGAGCGAGGCATTCTGCGCCGCGCTGATCGAGCCCAGCAGCGTCGCCGAGCCCGACTCGCCGATCGGATCCCAGATACCGACCGCGGAGACGCTCACGAACTCGGAGGCTCGCCAGGTCAGGCTTCCGTAGAGGTTCTGCGCGTCGGGGAAGAGGGGATCGGCCGCCGCTCCGCCTCCGTTATAGTAGTATTCCGCCGCGAGGATGAAGTCGCCCGTCCCCCAGTCGCCGCCCGCGGCCGCCCTCCAGATCCCGGCCGCGCCCGAGTCGGGCAGGCTGTACAGGGCATCGCCGTAGAAACTCGCGCCGAGGTCGAACTTGCAGTCGGCGCCGACCGAACTCGTCTCCGCGGCCCCGTCCCGCGCCGCGGCGAGCGCCGAGTCGACGCCGAGGACGAGGCCGGAGAGCCTCGCGGCGTAGAGCCCCTGAGCCAGCACCGTGGCGGGCGCCGCGGCCAGGTCGAGGCCGCCGGTGGCGCCCAGGGGCAGCTCGAGACGGAGCGCGTCGGAGCCGAGGCGCTCAGGCGAAAGCCCGGTGAGGTCGAGCTCGGTGAAGATGTCCGTCGGGCTCCAGAGGGCGCCGCGCTCGTAGTTGATGACCTGGCGACCCGCGGTGAAAGACGCCCAGTCGGCGTCGTACTTGACGTAGAGGGTCCGCACGCGGGCGGCTGCGATGAGGTCGGGCCCTCCGGCGGGCCGCTGCGCCGGGACGAAGAGCTCGTCCGTGGGAACCGCGCCGGCCTCTATGAGAAGCCAGGCGGCCTGGGCCGCGGCGCCGTCGAGCACCGCGGCCTCGAGCGAGGCGCTCGCGCGGGCGCGGCTGCCCTTGGCGTCCAGCGTCAGGCCGAGCCTCGTCGAGGAGCCGTAGCCGAAGTCGCCGGCCTGGGGCGCGAGCGAGCCCGCGTAGTTCGCGTAGGCCTGGCCGAGCACCGAGCCGCCCGTCGCCAGACTCGGGCTTTCCCCCGGCGCGCCCCGGCCCGAGAGCGCCGCTTCGGAGCCGCCGGAGCTGTCGCCGCCGCCCGCCGACTGCGCGGCGGCGGGCGAGAGGGCGAGCGCCAGCGCGGCGACCGAAAGCAGCTTCGCCAGGGCCGGCGGCGCGGCCGCCGCGGTTCTTCTCGGCGCCGCCGGGAGAAACGGCGCGTCCGGAAAGCTTCCGGCCGGATGGGCGTCGCGCTGCATGTCCGACTCCTTTCAGCGCGTGAGCGCGGCCATGGTGAACTGCCGATCGTCGAGCGGGACGTCTATCTCGATCCTGCTCATCGAGAAGACGGTCTTCGTGTCGTTCCGCAGCTTGGAGACGAACTCGGTGCGCGTCGGGAACCAGCGATCGCCGATGCGCCGCACCTCGAGGGCGGAGCTCGTCTTGATGAGCTTGCCCGACTTCGCGTACATGTCTTCCTTGAGCACGACGTAGCGCTCGGCGTCGACCCACATGACCCGCCTGTCGTAGGCGGCCGAGGGCAGCCTGGCGTCGAGCCTCAGGACGAAGCAGTCCCTGCCGTCCACCGTATCCCTGCCCGCCAGGGAGGCGCGGTACTTGGCCTTGAAGTCCTGCGATTCGAGGGCGTCCTCGTAGGAGACGTCCGAGCCCATCATGCCCTCCTTGAGGAGATAGCCGGATATCTTCACCGTGTCCTGCTCGGCCGGGAAGTAGATCCAGAGATTCTGTCCGAGTTTCAGGTAGCGGGTGCCCCGATCTTCGGGATTGGTGAACTCGGCGAAGGCCTTGTCCGAGCCCCGGGCCACGGCGGTCATGGTCTTGTACCTGGTCTCTCCGCCGATCGTGATCTCCATGCGGCCCGTATAGCGGATGTCGCCGTAGGACATGTTCGCGTCGAGCCGTGCGAGAATCGCCTCGGCGCTGGGAGCCGGGGCGGCGCTGGGAGCCGGCGCCGCGCTCGTCGCCGGGGCCTGCGCGGCCGCGGCCGCGGCGAATATCGCCGCGAGGGCCGCGGCGGCTGCCAGTGAAATCGCATATCGCTTCATGCTGTTCCTCCTCAGGCTCAGACGGATCGTATGGCCTCGATCGGATCCATGAGCGCCGCGGTCCTCGAGGGGAGGAAGGCGACGACGGCCGAAATCGCGACGCCCATGCAGAAGAGCGCCAGTATCTGCAGGGGATGGATGCCCGGCCGGATGATGTTGTCCATGGGCAGGCCCGAGTTCGAGGTGATGGCCGAGAAGTCCATCCCGTGGGCGGCCAGAAGCGTGTTGAGGCCGACACCCAGGAGGGTGCCGGCGACGCCGCCTATGAGGCCGAGCATTGTACCCTCGGTGAGGAAGAGGCCGAGCACTCTCCGATTTTCCATGCCCATGGACTTCAGGATGCCGATCTCCCGTTTCCGCTCCAGGACCACCATCATCATGACATTGGCGATGATGAAGGCTCCGAGGAAGGCTATGATGAGTTCGATGACGAAGTAGATCTGGCCGACCATCTGGATGATCCGGGCCGTGTCGCCTATGCTCGTCCAGCTGCGCACCGAGAGGCCCTCGAAGCCCTCGGCCGCGAGGCCGGCCGCGATCAGGCGCGCCGATCGGTCCGAGTCGCGGTAATCCTTGAGCATCACGAGCACCTGGGAGGCCCCTTTCCCCAGGCCGAGAAGCTCCCTGGCGTCGCCTAGGCCCACCTGGAAGGTGGAGTCGTCGAAGCTGTCGACTCCCGTCCTGAAGAGGCCGGAGATGCGGAATTTCCTGAAGCCCAGGCCGAAGTCCGCCTTCTCTGCCACGACCTTGAGCTCATCTCCGACCTTGAGGCCGAGGTCCTTCGCGAGAGCGGAGCCGACGATGGCCGTGCCCTTCCGATCGCAGTACCTGCCCCCCGGGAGTATCCGCTTGTCGAGCATGAGCAGGCCGCGCTCGGCCTCGGGATCGCCGCCTATGCCGTGGGCGGCCTTCGTCGCCGAAGCCGAAGAGAGGACGACGCCGAACTGCACGCGGGCGACCACCCGGTCGATCCTCCCCCGCAGCGCCGGCATGCGTTCGATCGCGGAGATCAGGGCGCCGGAATCGCTCAGGGCTGCGGAGGCCGGCATGAAGCGCTCGCGCTCCCGGTAGGCTCGGGTGACGATGCTCACGTTTCCGGTCGAGTTCTTGATGACGTTGCGCGTCATGGAGTCCATCACCCCGGAGATGAAGCCGTCGGCGAAGATGACCACCAGCAGCGAAATGGCGACCGAGAGGATGGCGAGGAGACTGCGCCTCCTGTTGCGGCCCAGGTTCCTGAAGGCCATGTCCAGACTGTTCATCGCTTCTCTCCTCCCTACTGGAACCTGAGGGCCGAGGTCGGTTCGAGCTTGGCGGCCCGCCGAGCCGGGATGCGCGCCGCGACGAGAGCCACGACCAGGCCGAAGATGAAGCCCGTCAGCATCGTGCGCGGATTCCACTCCCCGCGCAGGACCCCGGAGAGCGGCAGAGCGCCCATCGCGCTCTGAAAGCTCGCGAGGCTGATGCCCTTGACGATGAGCGCGGCATCGAACAGCGCCCCGAGCGCGACTCCCAGGATGGAGCCGATCATGCCGAGAGCCAGGCCCTCGAGCGTGAAGAGCGTCGAGATCTCGCGCCGCGTCATCCCGTAGGCGCGCAGCACCCCGATTTCGCGGATCCGCGAGTACACCGACATGAGGATCGTGTTGACTATCCCCACAGCCGCGATGACGAGCACGACGAAGATGAGCACGAAGGAGTACTTGGCCTTGGCGTCGCGGACGGCGAGGTAGTCCCTGGCCAGGTGGCCGATGGGATCGACCCGCAGGCCGGGCAGCGCGGGGCGCAGCGAGGCCGCCGTGCTCTCGCCCTCGGCCAGAGCCGCATTCAGGGTGGCGGCGCGGGGCAGGGCGGCGTCTATCTCGGTCGCGTAACCTCCCGGCGCGGACGGCGCCGCGAGGAGGGCCCGGGCGTCGGCGAGCGACATGTACAGCCCCGACTCGTTCACCTCCGGGGCCGGCGTGTCGAGGAGCCCGGCCACGCTGTATTCGTCGGCGTTGGTCACGTCGTCCACGGTCTGCGCGATCACGAGGAGGGAGTCGCCCACCTTGAGGCCGAGCTCCGCGGCGAGGCGGGCCCCCATCACCACCGACTTCCGCCCCGCGGGCGAGAGCCAGGTCCCCGACACGACGGCCGAGGCCAGCTTGAAGACCCTTGCGTCCGCGGCCGGGTCCACTCCGTCGGCGATGACCGGGATCTCGTCGTTGTAGTTCGAGACGCGGGCGACGAAGCGGATCCGCGGGGCGGCGGCGATGCCTCGCTCGTCCAGGACGGCGAGGACCTTCGCGGCGTCGGGCAGGCTCTTGTCGAGGGGTGTGGCCGTGATGTCCGCGACGTATCCGGGAGTCCTCACCTTGAGCGATGAGAGCGTGTAATCCGTCATGTTGTCGACGGCCATCCGGTCCATCCCCGCGAGCGCGGAATCGAAGACGATGAAGACCGAGATGCCGACGGTCATGACGATCGCGGTGATGATCGTCCGCCGCTTGTGCCTGAGGGTGTTCCTCAGGGCGATTTTCCAGAGGGTGCCCATGTCACTTCCTCTCGTCGCCGGTGAGCCGGCCGTCGCGGATGGTGACGATCCGCTTCGCATGCTCCATGACGAGGCGGTCGTGGGTGGAGAAGACGAAGGTCGTGCCGCGCTCCGCGTTGATGCCGCGCATGATCTCCACGATCTCCTCGGCGGTGCGGGAGTCGAGGTTGGCCGTGGGCTCGTCCGCCAGCACGACGAGGGGGCGCTTCACGAGGGCCCGCGCGATGGCCACGCGCTGCTCCTGTCCGCCCGAGAGCTCGCGCGGGTAGCGGTTTTCCTTTCCCGCGAGCCCCACCGCGGCGATCATCTCCTCCGACCTGGAGCGGACATCGCCGTTCGAGAGCTTCCGTTCGATCAGGAGGGGCAGCTCCACGTTCTCGCGCACGGTGAGGACGGGGATGAGATTGTACGATTGGAAGACGAAGCTGATCCTCTCCCTGCGATAGGCCGAAAGACTCTTCTCGCCGAGCGAGCGCAGCTCCCGCCCGTCGTAGATCATGCGGCCCTCGGTCGGAGAGTCGAGGCAGCCGAGGATGTTGAGGAGCGTCGTCTTGCCCGAGCCCGAGGGGCCGACGATGGCCAGAAACTCGCCCGCCTCGATGTCGAGGTCGATGCCGTCGAGCGCCCGTACCTCGTTGTCGCCCTTGCGGTATATCTTCGTCACCTTTTCCAGATGCAGAGCCACCATGTCATTCCTCCCCTTCCCGCCCGGCGGCGGGGACGATCGCGCCCGGCGCGGCTCCGAGCGCGGCGGCCGAGCCTCCCTTGAGCGAGGCCACGATCACCTCGAGCTCGCCCAGGTATTCCGAGAGGGCCTTCTGCCCGCTCACGGTCAGGCCGACCCCCGTGTAGGGCTTGTTCTCCACGAAGCGCTTCTCGATCTTCACGTAGCCCGCCTCCTCGAGGGTCCGCAGCTGAACGGAGAGATTGCCCGCGCTCAGGCCGAGCGTGTCCCGGATCTCCGTGAATCCGGTCTCCGCCTTGTCGGAGGAGGCGAGGAAGGTGAGGATCATGAGCCTGGCCCGCTCGTGGATGATCTTGTCGAGATCCAGCCGCGCCAGGGCCCGGCCGGAACCGGACGAGCCGCTACGTGATCCCCCCGCATCGGCGCCCGAGCTCATGCCGGGCTTCCCCGCTTGGCGCCCGCCAGTCCGACGATGCCGTAGATGACGAGGGCTCCGCCCCAGATGAGGCCCGACCAGAGAAAGGGCGCCGCCTCGAAGAAGAAAAGCGATGCCAGACCCGAGAGGAGGGCGTACCAACCGGTCAGGAGGAACTCGGGGCGCTGCACCATGAGCCCGAGGGTGTTGCAGGCGAAGGCCCAGGCGATGGCTATGCCCGCCACCATGAGCCAGGGATGCCCCGACAGGATCGCGGCGACCGGGGCGAAGACCATGCAGATCAGGGCCGGAAGTATGAGGTGGGCCCAGGAGCTGCCGTAGACCGCCCGCAGCACCGTCAGGTAATTGGCGCCCTTGTCGAGGCTCCTGGCCCGCCGCGAGAAGAAGGCCCATTTGACGATGCCGCCCCCGAGCAGGAGGAAGCCGAAGACGCCCCATGCGGCCATCTTCCAGGCATGGGGAACGCTCGCCGCCGATCCGTACCTCGCGATCAGGATCTGGGCCGCGGCGCAGAGCAGGATGAAGACGAGGCCGTACGCGAGACCGATCGCCGGGTAGAATCGGGCCGACACCACTTCGCGCAGGAAGGGATTGTTGCGCTGTACCGCTCGCTTCAGCTCTTCGACATCGTGTAGGAGGTTTTCCAGCTCCGATTGATTCATGATGTCCTCCTAAATAAGTTTATTCGATAAACTAGTTTTAGAGATAGTCCTTATCGAACAATTTGTCAAGCTCTGAAAGCCAGGCCAGGGGAGGCTTTTTGCAGAAGTCGGACGACTTTCGAAGAAGCTACCTTGAACTCAGGGACTCGGGGCCTCCCCGAGAGACTTTGACTCCGGGGCTCGCGCTTTGGCTCGATTCATGGTATAATAGCCGGCCGTCCAAGCTAGGTACTACGCACAGGTTGCGTACAGGCTTTCTTGGAATACGGCCTGGATAGTGTTACTTCGTAACACTGATGAGGAGGCGGGAATGAGCAGGGCTGAGACCGAGATCGAACCCGGATACTTCAACGAAAGCCTCGATCCCGGGCAGGCCGAGCGCCTCGTCCTGCGGTTCCCGCACGGCGATCTCATGACCTTCCCGAGCGAGGAGGGCCGGATAACGGTCGATATCGAAATCCGCGGCCCCGTCGAAAAGCTGGCGGCCTGGAAGCCGTCGATCCGCCGCAGGGAAGGCATCATCATCATCGCCGACGAGGGCCTGGACGGCGTGATCGTCTCCGGCGCCAGGATACGCGTGCCGGCCTGCATCCGCGACATCGAAGCCCACAGCTCGACGGGCTCCCTCGAGCTGAGGGATCTTTCGGCCGACATCCTAGCCGCCACCGACGCCGGAAGCATCCGCATAGCGGGCGGGGCCCAGATGGAGCTGTCCTCGGTTTCGGGCGAGATCGAGGTCGAGAAGGTCACTTCCGTCGCCGTCAGGGTAGGCTCGGGGCTCATCCGCTGCCGCGACATAGCGGGGCCGGTCAGCGCCGAATCCGAGTCGGGCGATGTCGTCGTGGAATCGGCCGCCGGCAACGTCGTGGTCCTGAGCGAGTCGGGCGACATCAGCATCCAGCGCCCGGGCGGCCGGCTCCGGCTCGTCACCGAGTCCGGCGACGTGGAACTGGAGATCGCCGGCCGCTTCGCCGGCGGCGAGGTGAGCACGTCGACGGGCGACGTCAGTCTCTCGCTCGGAGGCGCCGACCTCGAGCTGCGCGCCGAGACTCTCTCCGGCAATCTGGACGTGCCCGGCGTGGAGATTCCCCTGACCAACGGTCCGCGGCGCTGCGCGCTCAGGCTGGGCGCCGGCGGGCGGCGGCTCCATGTGCGTTCCGTGTCCGGCGATGTCGAGATCGAGAAATAGCGGAGCCTAGGCTTCGAAGGGGCGCGTCTCGAAGAGACGGCGGATCTCCTTGTGATAGATCTCGTTGATCGCATGGCGCTTGATGTCCTGCTTCGCCGAAAGCTCTTTTCCCAGTTCGAAGGGGGAGGCGAGGAGGGCGAAGCGGAAAATGCGCTCGAAACTCTTGAAGCCGTTCGCCGAGCTGACGAGCAGGTTGATCTCCGAGTCGATGAGCTCCGCGACCTCCGGCTGCTGCAAAAGCGTCTCGTAGTCGACGATGAGCACGTTGTTCTCCTCGGCCCAGGCTATCACCGCCTCCTTCTCGGGCACGATGAGCGCCGCCAGGTACTTCTGGTCCTGCCCGAGGACGACCGCCCGCTCGATGAACTCGCTCTCGACGAGCTTCTGCTCGATGGGCACCGGCTCGACGTTCTCGCCGCCCCGCAGGACGATGGTGTCCTTGGCCCGCCCCGTGATCCTGAGCTCGCCCCGGAAGCTGAGCATGCCGAGGTCGCCCGTGTCGAACCAGAGATCCGGGCCGATGACCTTGGCCGTGAGATCGTCCCGCCGGTAGTAGCCCTTCATCACCGAGGGACCCCGCGTCAGGATGAGTCCCTTGCGGCCCGGGCCGAGCGCCTTCCCTTTCTCGTCGACGATCTTCACCTCGGTGCCCGGGATGGGCTTGCCGACGGTGCCCATGACCGGGTGGAGCTGCTCGCGCACCCCGATCACCGGCGCGGTCTCGGTCAGGCCGTAGCCCTCGAGGATGAGTATGCCGAGCGCGTCGAAGAAGCGGTCCACGGCCGGCGGCAGGGCCCCGCCGCCCGAGATGCCGGCGATGAAGCGGTGGCCGAGCTTATCCTTCACCTTCGAGAAGACCAGGAGCTCGCCGAGGCCGCGCAGCGGGGCGAGGAGCAGGAAGGGCAGGATCGAGGCGAGGACTTCGAGGAGGCGCGAACGGGGCGTGAACTCGGGCATGCGGCGGCGCAGGTGATTCCGGAAGTACGCGTAGCTCTCGCCGATGCCCAGGAAGAAGCCGAAGATCGCCATTTTCGCCTCGCCCTGGGCCTTGAGGTTGCGGTAGACCCCGTCGCGCACCGACTCCCATATCCGAGGCACCGAGGTCAGCCACTGCGGCTTCACCGACTGCAGATCGGCGAGCATCACCGAGCCGATGGGCTTGGAATAGGCGATGCCCGCGGCCGCGGCGATGATCATGTACTGCGCTATGCGCTCGAAACTGTGCCAGATGGGCAGCACGGAGAGGAAGATGTGCCCCGGCTTGATGAGGATGATGCTCGTCAGGTACTCGGTCTGATGGAGGAAGTTGCCGTGGCTGAGCATGACCCCCTTGGGCTCGCCCGTCGTGCCCGAGGTGAAGATGATCGTGGCGAGCTCGTCGCGGCGGCCCTTGGCGGCCTCGGCCTCGTAGGCTCCCGCGTCGGCCCCCGAGGAGACCCGCGCCGCGCCGGCGGCGCGTACCTCGGCGTAGCCGTGCAGGGCCAGCCCCGCCTCGCGCGCGGCCGCCGCGGTCGAGGCCGCGGGCGGGTCGAAGAGGACGATGGTCCGCAGCCCCGGCATGAGCGCGCGCTGGGCCAGCACCTTGCGCAGCTGCTTGTCGTTTTCCAGGATGGCGAGCGTGCACTCGCTGAAGCCGAGTATGAAGCCGATCTCCTGCTCGGTGGAGTCGCAGCCGCGCGGCACGTCGGCGGCGCCCGATCCCAGGATGGCCAGGTCGGCCACGAGCCACTCCTTCCTGTTGTCGGAGATGAGGCCGACATGATCGCCGCGCCTCATGCCCAGCTCTCCGAGCCCCGAGGCGAAGGCCGCCACGGCCTCGAAGAGCGCCGCATAGCTGACGGCTTCGAATTTCTCCGAGCCGTTCTTGCTGTACTGGGCCGGGAGTTCGGGATAGGTTTTGACCTTCTCCAGAAACAGCTGGGGAATGGTGTCGGCCATAGGTCCTCCTCGTTCCGAGTTTTACATAGTAGACGAAAATGTAAATATTCGCAAGTTTGAATATCGACCGCGGACGGGCGCCGGCACGGTCATGCGGCGGGAAGGTCATGCGGCGGGAAGGCCGTGCCGCGGGAAGGCCGTGCCGCGGCACGGCTAGTCGCTGTAGACTTTCCTGCGGTCCGCCGGGACCTCGGCGATGTAGGCCTCCAGGGCGGCGCGCATCGAGCCCAGGTCCGGGGAGTTCTGGAGTCGCCACGTGATATGATGCGCAAAGGTGAAATTATCGGAATAGTAGGCGAAGAAGCGTCGAGCCCGCTCGAGGCGGAAATCGGGCGGAATATGCTCTTCGAGGAGATCGAGCATGCGCTCTGCCGTCGCCAGGAGGTCGACCTCCAGGGAGAAGCCCGCATCGGCCTCTCGCCCGCGGATGAGGGCGAAGATCCAGGGGCGCCGCGCCGCCTCGCGGCCTATCATGATGCCCGCGGGGGAGTAGCGCTCGACGCGCTCGCGATAGTCGGTGTAGCTTCGCACGTCGCCGTTCCCGACCACCGGCACGCTCAGGTCCCGGCCCAGGGCGGCCACGAAATCCCAGCGGCTCTTTCGCCGGAACTTTTCGTTCGAAAGCCGAGGGTGGAGGCTCAGGAAGTCCAGTCCCGCGTCGACGAGGCCCAGGCAGAAGTCGCGCAGGCGGGGATAGTCTTCCTCCGCTCCGATGCGCAACTTGGCCGAAAGCAGCTTGGGCCAGACGCGGCGCGCCTCGGCGACGAGATTCCGGGCTCCGGCTGGATCCTCGAGCCAGGCGGCGCCGCCGCCGGCCCTGCTGATGCGGGGCGCGGCGCAGCCGAAGTTGATGTCTGCGCCCATGACGCCCAGGTCGGAGCAGCGCTCGAGCGCCTCGAGAAGGGGGGCGGTCCTGCCCCGCATCGTGTAGAACTGGAGCATGGTGCGCTCGCTCTCGGGTTCCGGGTCGAGATACCAGGATTCGTTGGCCGAGCCGGAGAGGAAGAGGCTCGCGCTCGCCATCTCGGTGCAGGCTATGTCGAGGCCGCCGAACTCGCGGACGAGAATGCGCAGGGGTTTGTGGCTCAGCTCGACCATGGGCGCGAGGAAGAGGCTGCGGGGCGGGAAGGGGCTTTCCATCGCGGATGAGTCTACACCGATTGGGGGGCGTCGCGGCAACCGCTTCGCGGCTACCGCGCGCGGCTGCCGCGCGCATTGA
The DNA here is from genome assembly GCA_035530095.1 of Rectinemataceae bacterium. GTDB lineage: Bacteria > Spirochaetota > Spirochaetia > Treponematales > Rectinemataceae > JAJXZP01. Next base: position 59,632 of record DATKVK010000056.1, read on the forward strand.
CCAAGGCCGGCGGCGCGGTGTATAAACCTTGGACACCCCGCTCCGGGCCCCCCGTCCGGGGATGTATCGAGCCTACGGCTAGATGTGTCGTAAGGGCGGGCCCAACCGCAGAGTGAAAACTCAGGAGGACAGGAATGAGCGTCAAGATCAGACTCAAGCGCTTCGGCGCCAAGATGCGCCCCTTTTATCGCATCGTCGTCATGGATACCCGCAAGCCGCGCGACGGCCGCACCCTCGAGGAGATCGGTATCTACCACCCCATCGAGGTCGAGGCCAAGCAGCTCGTCATCGACGAGGCGAAGGCGAAGGAATGGCTCGCCAAGGGCGCTCTGCCCTCGGACACGGTCAAGGGCCTGCTCAACAAGAAGGGCATCACCGTAAAATAGCTTTTAAGGAGACGATCGTGGAACGCGATCTCGTCGAATACATCGCAAAATCCCTCGTCGACGATCCCGCGGCGGTCAACGTCGCGGTGGTCGAGGGCGACAAGTCCACCATCCTCGAGCTTCGCGTAGCCGAAGAGGACATCGGAAAGGTGATAGGAAAGCACGGCCGCATAGCCAAGGCCATCCGCACCATCCTTTCCGCCTCCTCGGCCGCGGCATCGAAGCGCATCATCCTCGAAATCCTCGACTGAGCGTGGACAGGCGGTCCGACGGGCGGCTGGCTATCGGCCGCCTCGGCTCTCCCCACGGCGTTCACGGAGATCTCAAGGTTCAGTCCTACTCCGGGGAGTTCGCCCACTTTCTCGACCTAGCCGAGGTGGAGCTCGAACCGGCTTTGGGCGAAGTCTCCGCGGGCCTGCAGGGCGCGGCCGGATCGCAGGGCGCGGTCGCGCCGCGCGGCGCCCCGTCGCGCGGCGGCCCCGGCCGGCGCGGCCTGCGCCTGCGGGTCCGGCGCGTCGAGGAAGGCCTGGGCGGCCTCGTCATGGCCTTCCTCGGCTACGACAGCCCTGAGGCGGCCCGAGCCCTCAGCGGCTTGGAAATCGTCGTGAGCCGCGACAAGGCCGCGCCGCTGGGGCCGAACGAATGGTACGTGGCCGATCTCGTCGGTCTGAAGCTCGTCAACGAAGGCGCAGCCCTCGCGCAGGTGGTTTCGGTGGTCGAGGGCGGTCCCGACCCCTGGCTCGAGGCCGAGCTCCCCGAGGGCCGGCGTGCCCTCGTGCCCTTCCGCAAGGAGTTCGTCGGCGCCGTCGACATCCCGGCGGGCACGATCGAGCTGCTCGCTCCCTGGCTCCTCGAACCATGAACCTGACCGTCCTGAGCCTTTTCCCCGGCATTCTCAGGGGCTTTTTCGAGAGCTCCATCATGGCCAGGGCGGTGAAGCGCGGCCTCGTGTCCTACGAACTCGTCGACATCCGCGAGTACGCCGCCGACAAGCACCGCAAGTGCGACGACGAGGTCTTCGGAGGAGGGGCGGGCATGCTCATGCTTCCCGGCCCCCTCGGCGCCGCCCTCGAGGCTGCAGGCTCCCCCGCCAGGCGCACGATCTTTCTGACGCCCTCGGGGCGCCTTTTCAACCAGGCCATGGCGCGCGATTTCGCCGCGGAACCCGACCTGGTCCTGGTCTGCGGGCACTACGAGGGCATAGACCAGCGCGTCATCGACAAGTACGTGACGGACGAGGTCTCCATAGGCGACTATGTCCTCTCCTCGGGGGAGGTCGCGGCCCTGGTCCTGGTCGACGCGGTCTACCGCCTAGTCGACGGCGTCATAAAGGGGGAGTCCCTCGCCGAGGAGAGCTTCGGCCTGGGGCTCTCGGAGGGCCCGGAGGGCCGGAAGGCCGCCTCGCTGCTCGAGTATCCCCAGTATACACGTCCGGCCGATTATGCTACTATGCCAGTCCCCGAGGTTTTAACCTCGGGACACCATGCGAACATAGCCCGGTGGAGGCTCAGGGAAAGCGTGCGAAAGACCCTGGCGTACCGCCCGGAGCTCCTCGCGGCCGCCGGACTGCCCGAAGAAGTCAGGCGGCTTCTGCGCGAGATAGTCATCGAAGGGGGAAGCTGTGAACCTGATACAGAAAATCCAGGCCGAGCAGATTAGGGCCGACGTCGCGCCCTTCAACGTGGGCGACACGGTCAAGGTCCATTTCAAGATCGTCGAAGGCAAGACCGAGCGCATCCAGATCTACGAGGGGCTCGTCATCGCCATGAAGAACGCCGGCATCGGCAGGACCTTCATGGTGCGCAAGATATCCTACGGCGTCGGGGTCGAGCGCGTCTTCCCCATGAACTCACCGCGCATCGATAAGGTCGAGGTCGTCCGCCCCGGCAAGGTGCGCCGCGCCAAGCTCTACTACATCCGCACGAAGATCGGCAAGAAATCCAAGGTCAAGATACTTCTTCCTTCCCGGAAGGAAGAGGCTGCTGCCGAGCAGAAGTAAGCCCGGAGCTCGGATCCGGACCCGGATGCGGCATCCAGCGTGCAAGCCCTCGGTCCGATAGCGGCCAAGCTCATCGTCAGCGGCGCCGGCCCGGAGACTCGTCTCCGGGCCGGCGCCGTCGTATCCGTCGAAGTGCTCGAGCGCCTGGAGCCCGGGCTGTTCCGCGTGGCCGCGGGGGGGCTCATCCTCAAGGCGAGGGCCCAGTCGGCTCTCGACCCGGGCTCGGTCTTCCAGGCGCGGGTCGAGCGGGAGGGAAACGGCTTCGCGCTTCGGGTGCTCGGCGGCCGCGCGGATGCCTTCAAAGCCCTCATCCTGCGCGCCGGCCTGCCGGACGACGCCCTCTCGCGCCTCGCCCTCGCGGCCCTGCTCCGCGAAGGCCTGGCCCCCGAGCCGCGCGCCGTGATGCGCGTCCGCCGCGC